>JAYRJZ010000065.1:22965-29771 GCA_041906015.1 Roseomonas sp. | reverse complement strand
CCGCAGCCAGCGTCTCCTGAATCCCGCCCCGGGCAACCGCGGCGGGTTTCGCTTTTCTCCCCCCCCCCTAGAGCACGTCCGCGGAACACCGATTCACGATCTGAGTGACGGCCGAGGCTGAGTGTGATTCACCGTCTTTGTCGGGGGACGGCGATGGCGCGGGCATACTCGGACGATCTTCGGGCGAGGGTGATCGATATGGCCGGAGCGGGCGCGTCAGCTCGCGCGGCCGCGGCGCGTTCCGGAATTGGGGTATCGACAGCGATCGTGTGGATCCGGCGTGCGTGTCAGGATGGCGAACGCTGTGCCCGGCGCTAAGGCAAGCCGCGCGGCTTCTGCCTCGACGTGCACGAGGCCTTCATTGCCGCTATGATCGGCGAGACCAAGGACATCACGCTCAACGAGATGGCCATCAAGCTGCGCGCGGAGCGAGGCCTTCAGATCGGCCGCAGCGCGCTGAGCGCCTGGCTGGGCGGGCCCGGCTGGACGCTCAAAAAAAGTCCGCACATGCACTGGAGCAGGAACGCCCGGACGTCCTGAAGCGACGCCAGGACTGGTTCGACGGGCAGCCCAATTTTGATCCCGGGCGGCTCGTCTTCATCGATGAGACTGGCCTGTCCACCAAGATGGCCCGTCTGCGAGGCCGGGCGCTGTGCGGTGAACGTTGCCGCGCCGGCGTGCCGCACGGACATTGGAAGAAGGCCGCGACTTTCACCGGCGCATTGCGCCCGTCCGGCATGACCGCACCCTTCGTCTACGACGGTGCGATGAACGGCACGGTATTCCGGGCCTATGTGGAGCAGGTTCTGGCACCCACCCTGACGCCAGGCGATGTCGTGATCATGGACAACCTGCCGGCCCAGAAGGCCGCCGGCGTCCGCGAGACTGAACCGCCCCGGGTTCGCCGGAGGCTGTTTGGTTTGAGTTATGCGGCCACGCGCAGGTCCTGCTGGGCGGCGTAGTAGAGTGCTTAGGCCTCGGCCGGCGGGATGTTGCCGATGGGCTCCAGCAGGCGCCGATGGTTGAACCAGTCGACCCATTCGAGGGTGGCGAATTCTACGGCCTCGAGCGAGCGCCAGGGTCCTCGCCGGTGAATGACCTCGGCCTTGTAGAGACCGTTGATGCTCTCGGCCAAGGCGTTGTCGTAGCTGTCGCCGACGCTGCCGACGGAGGGCTCGATTCCCGCCTGAGCGAGACGCTCAGTGTAGTGGATGGAGACGTATTGGCTGCCCCTGTCGCTGTGATGTACGAGGCCGCCGCGATGCATCGGGCGCCGCTCGTGCAGGGCCTGTTCCAGCGCATCCAGCACGAAGCCCGTATGTGCCGTCCGAGACACGCGCCAGCCGACGATCCGCCGCGCATAGGCATCGATGATGAAGGCGACGTAGGCGAACCCTGACCAGGTCGCGACATAGGTGAAGTCGGAGACCCACAGCGCGTTTGGGCGCGGCGCCTTGAACTGCCGGTTGACGTGGTCCAGCGGGCAAGGTGCCGCCTTGTCGCTGATCGTGGTCCTGGCCGGCTTGCCGCGGATCACGCCCTGCAGGCCCATGCTGCGCATCAGGCGCGCGACGGTGCACCGCGCCAGGTCATGGCCTTCGCGTTTCATCTGCCGCCAGACCTTGCGCACGCCGTAGACACGGAAGTTCTCCTCGAACACGCGCTTGATCTCGGGCATCAGCGCCGCATCGCGCTGCGCCCGGGCCGGCAGCTTGGCCAGATCGCACCGCCGAGCGGCCTGCACGCGATAGGTCGATGGGGCGATCGGCAAGACCTTGCAGATCGGCTCGACCCCATAAACCTCGCGATGATCATCGATAAAGCCGATCATGGCTTGAACCGGCGGTCGAGCTCCGCCTGGGCGAAATACGCCGACGCCTTGCGCAGGATTTCGTTCGCCTGCCTCAGCTCGCGGTTCTCGCGCTCCAGGGCCTTGAGGCGGGCCGCCATCTCCGTCGTCGGGCCAGGCCGGCGGCCGGTGTCGCGCTCCGCCTGTTTCACCCACTCGTTCAGCGTCTGGCCCGTGCAGCCGATCTTGGCCGCGATCGACAGGATCGTCGCCCAGCGCGACGGGTGCTGTGCCTCATGCTCCAGCACCATCCGCACCGCCCGCTGGCGAACCTCAGGCGAAAACTTGTTCGTCGTCTTGCTCGTCATCGCTCCAGCCTCTCAGGAGTTGGAGCCTCCAACAAACCCGGGGCGGTTCAGGCATTGCAGCAAGCCGCTACGGTCCTTCAATGCAACTTATCGAACCGCTTTTGGGTTCCTCGAAAACCCTTGCAATCTCTGGGATACGGGGTTGATCGAGGACCGCCGTGCGATGCTCAAACTGGTCTTTACAGACCGTCTGCCATACGTGCGCGGAGAGGGCTATCGAACCGCCCAAATCTCCATGCCGTTCAGGCTCTTGGGAGACTCGAAAATGTCCGAAAGGGAATGGTGCCCAGGGGCGGAATCGAACCACCGACACTGCGATTTTCAGTCGCATGCTCTACCAACTGAGCTACCTGGGCCCATGGAGGTTCCCGAAGGAACCCGGCGAGGCCGCGGGAAATAGCGGACACGGCCGCGCCTGTCCAGACGGGTCAGCGTTCTTCTTCATCATCGGCGGGGCCGATTGGGATAGCGTAGCCCTCGGTCATCCAGCGTCCCAGATCCACCTGGGCACAACGCGGTGAACAGAAGGGCCGCGTCGCCTCCCGTGCAGGCCGGCGGCAGATCGGACAGCGTGGCAAGGAACGGGGCGGAGAAGCTTCATCCACCATGCGGCATCTCCTCGATGAGAGGCTCGGTCGCCGTAGCGTCGGGTATCAGGGCCAAAGCTGTGCCGGCCCCGGCTGCATACTCATCCAACGCGCCGGGTAGGCTCTGCAAGGCCGTGATCACGGCAGGCGCCGCCCGTAACGCCAATCGTGCGCCGGGCCGCGCCGCCGCCTCTCGTGCCGTTTGGCGCAGCGCGACCAGCCCCCGCGTGAGCGGTGCCGCTGGCCGCCCCAGCACCTCGTGCAGCGGTGGGTGCACCCGATCACGCACGATCTCTGCCAGGCCGAGATGGGTGAAACCCAACAGCCGGGCATGCCGATCAGCCGCGAGAGCGGTGCGCAGGGGCTCGGCCAGCGCCTCCCGCCGCTTGGGCGACAGACCGGCGAAATCCACAAGGATGGCCCCGGCGAGATTGCGCAGACGGATCTGCCGCGCGAGTTCCGGCAGCGCTTCGCGATTCAGCGTGGTCACCGCCTGAGGGCTGCGCGCACCGGCCGCGCTGCCGGCATCCATGTCGATCGCGGTCAATGCGGGGGTCGGATGGATCAGCAGCCGGCCGCCGCCGGGCAGCGGGCTTTCCGCCTCGCCAAGGCCATCGAACTCGGCTTCCAGCGCATCGTCGAAGGCGGGGATGGGGACAAGGCGCGCCCGGCCGCCCAGCCGCACGCGCAGCCTCGCCAGCAGCGCGGCGTTGTCCACGAGCAACTCCGCGGCGGGATGCCGCGCGGCGAGCCGCTCGGCCGCGCTCGGCCCACGCGCGACCAGAATCGGCGTCCCGGCTGGTGCCGCGGCGACGATGGCCGATTCGGGCGGGCTGAGCCGTGCGGTGACGCGCGGGCCTTTGCCGCCCTGTGCGGCCCGGGTCACGCGCAGGGGCAGGGCCAGCCCCTCCTGCACCACGGCGGCGATGGGACGACGTTCGGGGCTCGCTTCGCTCTCGGGCAGGAAGCCGGTCTCGCCATCGGCCAGCAGGACGAAGGCGCCGGCCATGGCTGGGGCCACGGCGCTCACGCGGCCGCGCTGCAGGTCGCCCACGCCGTCCGGACGGGCCGGGCGCTCCACCCAGGCCTCGGTCAGCATGCCGCCTTCGAGCAACGCCGTGCGCACCTCGCCGGGCGAAGCGCTGACGAGGATTACGGCCGCAGCCATCCGATGCCGCGCAGGAGCTGCGCTGTCTCGAACAATGGCAGGCCGACCACGTTGGAATGGCTGCCCGACAGGAAGCGCGTATAGGCCTCGGCACGCCCCTGGATGGCATAGCCGCCCGCCTTGCCCCGCCATTCCCCGCTGGCGAGGTAGTCAGCGATCTGCTGGCCGGTCAGGCGCTGGAAGGTGACCGCGCTTTCCACCTGGCGCTTCAACCGCCGCCCATCGGGCAGGGCAAGCACCACGGCCGTGGTCACGCGGTGCCGGCGGCCCGACAGCGCCTCCAGGCAGTCGCCCGCCTGCTCCTCGGTCTCGGCCTTCGGCAGGATGCGGCGGCCCAGGCCGACCACGGTATCGGCGGCCAGCACCAAGCACCCGGGTGCCTGCGCAGCCGCCGCCTCGGCCTTGGCGAGCGCCAGGCGCGCTGCATGCGGGCGAGGGATCTCGCCTTTCAGCGGGGTCTCGTCGATATCGGTGGCGATCACCCGGTCAGGCACGATGCCGAGACGGGCAAGCAGGTCCAGGCGCCGTGGACTGGCGCTCGCCAGCACCAGCGGCGGGCGCGTCGCGGTCACGGGCCGTCTTACTTGAAGCGGAAGGTGATGCGGCCCTTGGTCAGGTCGTAGGGCGTCATCTCGACATTCACGCGGTCGCCAGCGAGCACGCGAATGCGGTTCTTGCGCATCTTCCCGGAGGTGTGCGCGAGCACCATGTGGTCGTTGTCCAGCTTCACGCGGAACATGGCGTTGGGGAGGAGTTCAACGACTTGGCCGCTGAACTCGATCATGTCTTCCTTCGACATCGGTCCTCATATGTGGACGCCGCAGGGGCGCGAATCAGGGTGCGGCGCAAGGGGATGCGCCTGGAAATTGCGGCCGGAACATGGTCCTGCGACCCTTTCGGGTCAAGCGCGACGCGCGCGGGTCCGTTGCGCGCGGCGCTGGAACCGACACCATAGCAATCTTACGGCACCAGCCGCCAGCCGCCAGCCGCCAGCCGCCAGCCGCCAGCCGCCAGCCAGGGAGCCAGGCCTGCGCCAGCCAGCAGCAACCATCGCCGCGCGGCTGGGACGTCGTGTTCGGCCCGTCCTGGCCGGGCGGGGGCGAACCACCACGCCTGCGCGGCGCAGGGGCGCTGGCACGGCGGCTCCAGATCGGCGGCGCGGCGTGCACGGCACGCTCTTTCGCCGTAACGACGCGGATGATCCGGGCTCATAGGGCGAGCGACGTTGCGGCGCCGGCCTGCTCCAGACCCATCAGGCACGTCAGGAGGCCACCAACATCAAAATGGCGGCTGTCTCAGCCGGGTGCTTCGGACCTGGGGTTCCGGTGTGCCTGCGCCCCGCTCAACGGCCGCCGGGCTGCCCCAGCCGCATCGCCACGCTCCGTCCATGGGCACTGAGCCCTTCGGCATCGGCGAGGGTGACAGCGGCCGGCCCCACGACCTGCAAGGCGGCCTCATCGGCCTCGACCCAAGTGGTGCGCTTGAGGAAGTCGAACACCGACAGCCCCGAGGCGAATCGCGCGGTCCGCCCGGTGGGCAGGACATGATTCGGACCGGCGACGTAGTCGCCTACCGCCTCCGGGCAGAAGCGGCCGAGGAAGGCGGCGCCGGCATGGCGCACCTGGGCGAGCAACGCGCGGGGATCATCCACCATCAGCTGCAGGTGCTCCGGGGCGAGCCGGTTCGTCAGTTCAGCGGCCTCGACCAAGTCCCGCACCAGAATGACCGCGCCGTGCCGACGCCATGATTCGCCCGCGATCGCCGCGCGCGGCAGATGACGCAGCTCCTGCTCCACCGAGGCGACCACCGCCTCGGCCAGCGCTGCATCGGGCGTGATCAGGATGGACTGCGCGCTTTCGTCATGCTCGGCCTGGGCCAGCAGGTCGATCGCGACGTGGCGCGGGTCGTTTGTGCCATCGGCGATGACCACCACCTCGGACGGGCCGGCGATGGAATCGATGCCCACCCGGCCGAAGACCTGGCGCTTCGCCTCGGCCACATAAGCGTTGCCCGGGCCGCAGATGCGGTCTACCGGCGCGATCGACGCCGTGCCCCAGGCCAGCGCCGCGACGGCCTGTGCCCCGCCGACACGAAAGATCTCGCTGACTCCGGCACGCTTCGCGGCGGCGAGGACCAGCGGGTTGGTTTCACCTTCCGGCGTCGGCACGCACATGGCGATGCGCGGTACCCCCGCCGCGCGGGCCGGAATGGCGTTCATCAGCACCGAGGATGGATAGGCCGCCTTGCCGCCGGGGACATAGATGCCCACGGCGTCGATCGCGCCCCAGCGCATCCCGAGCGTCAGCCCGGCGGTATCCGTCATCTCGAGGTCGCGCGGGAGCTGCGCGCGGTGGAAGGTCTCGATGCGCTCGGCAGCGAGATTCAGGGCGGCGCGGCGCTCCGGATCGATGCGGGCGTCGGCGGCCTCGATCTCTGCTTCGGTGACGCGCAGCGCGGCGGCGTCGGCCGGGTTCCAGCCATCGAAGCGTGCGGTGAGGTCCACCAGCGCGGCATCACCACGGGCACGGACATCCGCGATGATGGCGGCGACGGTGGCATCCACCCGGGCGGTGGTCTCGCGGGCGTCGTCGAGCAGCGCGGCGAAGGCGAGCTCGAAGGCGGGGTCGGTGGTGGAGAGGCGCTTCATGGGGAAAGACCTTGGATCGGATGCTGTTGGAGGGGCTCTGCCCCTCCAGGCCACCCCGACAACGTGCCGTGCACTTTGGAATGCCAATACCTGGCGCCAGACCCGACGGTCCTACGGACCCCGCACAGCGCGTTCCACGCCCAGGCGCGCGCCTCGGCATACGTGCTGCCAGCAGTGCCCGGTGCCCGGTTGAGGTTTCCAAAGGCCTTTCGGCCTTTGGGGGGGAGAGGTGCGGAGAGGGGCAAAG
>JAYRJZ010000065.1:0-22956 GCA_041906015.1 Roseomonas sp. | reverse complement strand
CCCCCCCCCCCCCCCCCCCCATCACCTTCCGTGTCACCGCGCGTCGCGTCCGGCGAGCGCCGTCCGGAATCGCGCGATCCAGGCGCCGATCGCTTCCGGTCGCGTCTTCAGCGCCGTGCGGTTCACGATGAGGCGTGAGGTGACATTCGCGATCACCTCGGTTTCCTTGAGCCCGTTCGCCTTCAGCGTGGACCCCGTCTGCACCAAATCCACGATCAGCCGCGACAACCCCATCGATGGAGCGAGTTCCATCGCGCCGTTCAGGTGCACGATTTCCGCCTGGACGCCGCGGGTGGCGAAGTGGCGCTGGGCGATATTGGGATATTTCGTCGCCACCGTGATGCGCGACCAGCGGGAGGGATCGTCGGGCTCCGCGGCGACAGGCTCAGCGATGGACACGCGGCAACGGCCGATGCCGAGGTCGAGCGGCGCATAGATCTCCGGGTAGTCGAATTCCATCAGCACATCGGCGCCGCAGACGCCGATCTGCGCCGCGCCATGGGCAACGAAGGTTGCGACGTCGAAGGAGCGTACGCGGATGACGTCGAGCGCCGGATCGTCGGTGGGAAAGCGCAGGCGCCGGCTGCTTTCGTCGGCGTAATCCGCCGCCGGCGAGACGCCGGCCCGGGCGAGCACGGGCCCGAGCTCCGACAGGATGCGCCCCTTCGGCAAGGCCAGCACGATCGGGCCGGCATCCTCGGGGGTGGCGGGGGTGATCGGGGTGGGAAGGGCGTGATCCATGGCGGTGTCTACACCAGGAATAGCCGCGCGGGCGTCATCGCCATTGCATGTCAGCCCGGCAACCGTTCGATGTCGGCACCGACCGCGGCGAGCTTCGCCTCCACCCGCTCATAGCCGCGGTCGAGGTGATAGACGCGGTTGACGATGGTCTCCCCTTCGGCGGCGAGGCCGGCGAGGATGAGGGAGACCGAGGCGCGCAGATCGGTCGCCATGACCGGCGCGCCGGCCAGCTTCGGCACGCCGCGCACGATGGCGGAGGCACCGTGGAAATTGATCCGCGCTCCCATGCGTGCCAGTTCCGGGACGTGCATGAAGCGGTTCTCGAAGATTGTCTCGGTGATCATCGCGGCTCCCTCGGCCACGCACATCAAGGCCATGAACTGCGCCTGCATGTCGGTGGCGAAGCCGGGGACGGGCTCGGTGACGACATCGGTGCCGCGCAGGCCGTTGAGGCGCGAGACCTTCAGCCCGCCCGGCGCCTCGGCCACGTCCACGCCGGCATCGCGCAGGATGCGCACCACGGCGCCGAGATGGTCGAGCCGCGCGCCGCCAAGGAGCACTTGGCCGCCGGTGATGGCGGCGGCGCAGGCATAGGTGCCCGCCTCGATGCGGTCGGGGATGATGGGGTGCACGGCCGAACCCAGCGTCTTCACGCCCTCGACCACGAGGCGGTCGGTGCCGATGCCCTCGATTCGCGCACCGAGGCGCATGAGACAGGCAGCGAGGTCGGTGATCTCGGGCTCGCGCGCGGCGTTGACGATCTCGGTGGTGCCTTGGGCCAGGGTCGCGGCCATCAGGATGTTCTCGGTGGCCCCCACTGAAACCTGAGGGAAGATGATGCGCGCGCCCTTAAGACCCTGCGGGGCGCGGGCCTCGATGTAGCCGGCGGTGATCTCGATCTCCGCGCCCATCTGTTCGAGCGCCTTGAGGTGCAGGTCGACCGGCCGCGTGCCGATGGCGCAGCCACCGGGCAGTGAGACGCGGGCCTGGCCGAAGCGCGCGACGAGGGGCCCGAGCACCAGCACCGAGGCACGCATCTTGCGCACTAGGTCATAGGGAGCTTCCAGGTTGCTGGCCGCCCCCGCGATCGTGATGGTGCGCGCGACTTTGTCGCGCGTGACGGTCAGCCCGTGCTGGGTCAGCAGCCCTGCCATGGTGGTGACGTCGGTGAGGTCAGGCGCGTTGGTCAGCGTCAGCGGCCCGTCGGTCAGCAGCGCCGTCGCCATCAGCGGCAGCGCCGCGTTCTTGGCGCCCGAGATGGGGATGGTGCCCGAGAGCGGCTTGCCGCCGCGGATGCGGATACGGTCCATGCGACTTACAGCCTGGGCAGGGCGACGCCGCGCTGGCCCATATATTTGCCCTTCCGGTCAGCATAGCTGACCTCCGGCGCGCTTTCCCCCTTCAGGAAGAGGAACTGGCAGACGCCTTCATTGGCATAGACCTTGGCGGGAAGCGGGGTGGTGTTGCTGATCTCGATCGTCACTTGGCCTTCCCATTCGGGTTCCAGGGGCGTGACGTTCACGATCAGGCCGCAGCGGGCATAGGTGGATTTGCCGAGGCAGATCACCAGCACATCGCGCGGGATGCGGAAGTATTCCACCGTATGGGTCAGGACGAAGGAATTGGGCGGGATGATGCAGACCGGGCCCTGCCGCGTGACGAAGCCGTCCTCATTGAAGGCCTTGGGGTCGACCAGGGCATTGTCCACGTTGGTGAAGATCTTGAACTCGTCGGCCGCCCGGGCGTCGTAGCCATAGGAGGAGAGGCCGTAGGAAATGACGCCTTCGCGCCGCTGGGCCTCGACGAAGGGCTCGATCATGCCGTGCTCGGCCGCCATGCGGCGAATCCAGTGGTCGGGCATGATGGGCATGGGAATCGAGCCTGGCCTGGGGCGTTGAGGCGGATCCGCCAGGGGCGCGACGCGGCGGCGGCGCCCCGGGGCGCGCCGGGGGCGTTCGATTAGCCCATGGGCCGAGGAGGGGCAACCTTGGGGGCGGGCGGGTCCGCTTCAGCAGTGGCCTCGGCTTCCCGCGCGCGGGCCTGGGCCTTGCGGCGCTTCAGGTTCTCCCGCAGGGCGGCGGCGAGGCGCGTGGCGCGGTCCTCGGCCGGGGTTGGCGGTTTCGCGGGTGGGCGGGTCATGGCAGGGAAGGTGACGGGGCGGCGGCGCCGCGGCAAGAGGGATGCGCAGGACGGGGTTGCACTACGTCAGCCATCCGCTTAGAGAGGGCGCCGCGTTCGCGCCCGGCGCTGTTGTAGCTCAGTGGTAGAGCACTCCCTTGGTAAGGGAGAGGTCGAGAGTTCAATCCTCTCCAACAGCACCATCAAGCCCCAGGGAAGCCAGGGCTTTCAGAAGCCCGTAAGACGGACGGCAGGCGCATGCCCATGCGCTCCCGCTGCCGTGTCGCGCCTTGTTTGGCGATGATCTGACAAGCGGCGCCAGGAGCTGACGCAGGCGGTCTTGCCGGCAAGCGTGCCAGGACGCCCCTCTCCGCAGGCTGGTCCCATGACGAGCCGTGTTGCGGCATCGGGGACTGCGCGCTCGTGCCGGATGCCGCGACGCGACCCCCGACGTGCGGCCGCGGCGGCCTCTCCGTCAGGCCAGCCCTGTCGGCTCCGCGGGCGTGGTCGTCCGCTTCACGCCGGCCTGGGCCAGCGTCCGATCGAGCAACTGGCTGTAGATGGGGCGTCCGCCGCTCCATTGTGCGACCAGGTCCGCGACGCCGCAGGTGACCATTACCGGCAGGGCGAGCGCATAGGAGCCGGTCAGCTCGAGCGTCAGCGCGACGCCGACGATTGGTGCGCGGACCGATGCCGTGAACAGTCCGCCCATGGCCGCGATGGCGAAGGCCAGCGGCACCAGGCCCGCATCCGGCAACAGCATCTGCGCGGCCTCTCCGAAAGCGAGGCCGATGCAGATGGCCAGGGTCAGGATCGGCGCAAAGATCCCGCCCGGCACGCCGCTCGAATAGCTGGCGACGGTCGTGACGAACCGCACGGCCACCAGCGCGAGCAAGACGATCAGGCCCGGACTCGCCGCGGCAAGCTCGCGGATCACGCCTTCGCCTCCCGTCACGCCCTGCGGGAACAGGATGAACAGCGCCCCGACAGCGAGACCGACCATCGCCGGATAGGCATAGGGCAGACGAGCATGGCAGCGGGCGCTGAAATCCACCGCCTTGAGGAAGCTCGCATTCAGCAGCGCGCCCGCCACGCCGAGGACGGCACCGAGCAGCAGGAAGGCCGGCAGCCATTGCAGGGGCGCGCTTTCGGCCGCCAAGGGCAGGGCGGGACCGCCCCCGAGCATGAGCTGCGTCACGATGGTCGAGGCGATCGCCGCGAAGACGACGCCGAGATAGGTACGGAAGGTATAGGGAAACTCCCGGTGCGTCTCCTCGATGATGAAGAGCACGGCCGCGATCGGGGCGTTGAACGCACAGGCAAGCCCCGCCGCCACGCCGGCGGCGAGCAGCCCGCGCCGTTCCAACTCGTCCACACGGAAGGCCTGGGTGACCGCGGCCGCGGCCGAGGCGCCGATATGGATGGTCGGCCCTTCGCGGCCGAGCACGAGGCCGGAGGAGATCGCCGTGACGCCGGCGAAGAACTTCACCGGCAGTACGCGGCGCCAGCGCACCGTGCGCAGCCCCTCCATTGCGCCCTCGATTTCCTGCACACCACTGCCGCCGGCCTCCGGGGCAACGCGGCGCACGATGAAGGCCGCGAGCAGGGTACAAGCCATCGTCACCGCCGCCGCCGCGCCGACCAACGCCCAGCCCTGAAGCTGCTGGCCGAGCCATTGCGGCCACTGGATCAGGTAGTTGATCGCCAGGTGGAAGATGGAGCCGAGAAGCCCGGCCATGGCACCGGCCAGGGCGGCCAGCACGGCGTAGCGCGCCTCTCCTCGTGAATCGCCCGGGGGGTCCAGGGCCAGAATGTCCTCGTCCATGCGGCTCGCGATCGGTTGGGGCGGGCGCCGGAAGGGCGCATCCTGGGCAGGTTCGGCCGACCATGCGGTGTCCCGCTCTGCCGGGTCAACCGACCGGCAACCGCTACAGGCTGATCGCCATGTACCGGCCGGGGCGATGGTTCATCGCCAGGATCATGTTCATGATCGCCGCACCCAGCAGCGACAGGGCGACCTTGCCCGGCGGCAGCACGAACAGCGCACAGACCATGATCACGGCATCGATGCCGAGCTGGACATAGCCCGCCCGCCAGCCGAATCGCTCCTGGATGTCCAGCGCCATCAGGTTCACCCCGCCCAGCCCCGTGCGGTGGCGGAACAGGATCAGCAGCCCGACCCCCATCGCCCCGCCGCCGGCCATGGCCGCGAAGAGGGGCGAGAGATGGCCGAAGCTCATCCACTCCGCTTCCATCCGCACCAGCCAGGCAACCAGCACCACGGCGCAGAAGGTCCGGATGGCGGCCGTCCAGCCGAGTCGCCGCACGGCCATGACGTAGAAGGGCAGGTTGATCAGGAAGAACAGCGCATCGAAGCCGACCCCGGTCGCGTAGTGCAACAGCAGCCCCGCCCCGGCGACCCCGCCCGTCAGCAGCCGTGCCTGTGCATAGAAGCTGAGGCCGATCGAGACGAGCAGCGAGCCCATCGCGATCGCGAGCAGGTCTTCGACCAGATGATGGCGGAGCAACGCCGGGATGGCGCTGTCCTGCGTCGTGGCGGTCATGGCGCCGCGCGACCGCCGCGCCGGCGATACGGCGCCGCGTGGGCGGATATGCGTTCGTCCAGGGCCATGCGAATCCTGCTGTTGGCCCGCCATTCCTATCGGCCGGGCAGGGGCGGCACCAAGCTTCTTCGCCGCCCCTGGCGCGGAATTCCGCGCCCGCCGGACAGCACCTGCCCGCGGATCGGGCAGGGCCGGCGCAGAGAATGGCCGCGCCGGCCTTCAGCCCACGGCCGAACCGATTGTCAGGCCTGCGCCGCGGGCGCCGGCGCGCTGCCCGCCTTCCCCTTCTTCTTCCATTCATCGAGGCGTTGCAGCACCACGAAGAAGGACGGCACGAACAGCACCGCGAGGCAGCTCGAGGCCAGCATGCCGCTGAACACGCTGATGCCGAGGGAGCGCCGTGCATTCGCCCCCGCGCCCGTCGCCAGCACCAGCGGCAGCACACCGAGGATGAAGGCGAAGGAGGTCATCAGGATCGGCCGCAGACGCGTCTTGGACGCTTCGACCGCGGCCTCGAGGATCGGCTTGCCATGGATCAGCCGCTGCTCGCGTGCCACCTCGACGATCAGGATGCCGTTCTTCGCCGACAGCGCGATCAGCAGCATCAGGCCGATCTGGACGTAGAGGTTGTTCGCCACGCCCAACGCCGTCAGTGCCACGACCGGCCCGACCAGCGCGAGCGGCACCGCCGCCAGCACCGACAGCGGCAGGATCCAGCTTTCGTATTGGCCCGCGAGGCAGAGATAGACGAGCAGCAGCGACAGCGCGAAGACGTAGATCAGCGTGTTGCCCGTGACATTCTCCTGATAGGACATCGCGGTCCATTCGAAGGAGACGTCGGAGGGCAGCACTTCCCGTGCGATGCGTTCCATCGTCTCCATCGCCTGGCCCGAGCTGTATCCCGCGGCCGGGCTGCCCACGATCGTCGAGGACGCATAGAGGTTGTAAAGTGTCACCAGCGGCGGTCCCGAGACCTGCCCGAGCGAGGCCAACGCGCCGAGCGGCACCATCTGCCCATCCTGGCTGCGGACATGCAGCCGCAGCAGATCGTCGGGGTTCAGCCGGAACGGCGCATCCGCCTGCACATAGACCTGCAGCGACTGGCCGAACTTGTTGAACTGGTTGACGTAGGAGGAGCCGACATACTCGGTCAGCATGGCGAAGACATCGCCCACCGGCACGCGGAGCTGCTGGGCGCGTTCGCGATCCACTGTGACCGTCACCTGCGGTGCATTGGCGCGGAAGGTGGTCAGCGCCGAGCGGATCGAGGGCTCATGTGCCGCGCGCTGCAGGATCTGCGCCGTCAGGGCCTCGAGCTTCGCGTAGTCGAAGCTGCCGCCGAGCAGTTCGAGCTGCATCTGGAAGCCGCCGGCATTGCCGATGCCCTGCACGGGCGGGGGCGGCAGCACCACCGCCTGGCCGTCCTGCAGGGCGGCAAGATCGCGCGTCAGCCGTTCATACAACGGCAGTAGCCCTTGTTCGGGATGCTGGTCGCGTTCCGCGAAGGGCTTCAGGATGACCCAGGCTACACCCGCATTCGACAGGTCGGCGAAGTTGTCGAGCGGGGAGACACCGGCCAGGGCGATTACCTGATCGACGCCGGGCACCTTGGAAACGATCTCGCGCGCCTGCTCCAGCGTCGCCGTGGTGCGACCCAGCGCGGCCCCTTCCGGCAGCGCGACCGAGAGCAGCAGATAGCCCTGGTCGTCGATGGGGATGAAGCCCGTCGGGATGCGCGACAGGCCATAGAGTGCCCCGCCCGAGACCAGCAGCGCGCCGATCACCATTACGCCGCTGATGCGGACCATGCGGGCGATGATGGCGGTGTACCAGCGTTCGAAGGCGTCGTAGGCGCGGTTGAAGCCGCGATAGAAGAAGTTGCGCTTCTCGGGCGGCGTCGGGGTGCGCAGCCACATCGCGCACTGCGTCGGCTTCAGCGTCGCGGCGTTGATGGCGGAGATCAGCGCCGTCGCGGCGATGACCAGCGCGAACTGGGCGAACATCTGCCCGGTCAGGCCTGGCACGAAGGCGGCCGGCAGGAAGACGCTCATCAGGACGAGCGTGATGCCGATGATGGGGCCGAACAGCTCGCGCATCGCCTCGATCGCGGCCTCGACGCCATTCTTGCCGCGTTCGATATGCTGGGTGACGCCTTCGACGATGACGATGGCGTCGTCCACGACGATGCCGATGGCGAGCACGATGCCGAACAGCGTTGTCAGGTTCACCGTAAAGCCGAGTGCCGCCATGCCCGCGAAGGCGCCGATGATGGTGACCGGCACGGTGGTCGCCGGCACCAGGGTCGCGCGGAAGTTCTGCAGGAACAGCAGGATGACGACCAGCACCAGCAGGCCGGCCTGGTACAGCGTCGTGTACACCTCGTTGATCGAATCATGCACGAAGGTCGTGGTGTCGTAGGGGATGGAGAAGCGCATCCCTTCGGGGAACCGGCGCGACAGGTCGGTCATGGTGCGCCGGATCGTCTCGCCGACCTGCAGCGAGTTCGCCTCCGGCGTCTGGTAGATGGCGATGCCGGCCGCGGGGCGACCATCCAGATGGAAGTCCTGTGCGTAGTTCTGCGCGCCGAGCTCGATCCGCGCCACGTCGCGAAGGTAAGTCAGCCGCCCGCCCTGCGCCGTCTGGTCGCGAATGACGATGTTGGCGAACTGCTCCGGTTCGTTCAGCCGCGACTGGACGTTGACCGTGTATTGGAACTGCTGGGTCGAGGGTGCGGGCGGCGCGCCCACCTGGCCCGCCGCGATGATCTGGTTCTGCTGCTCGATGGCATTGATGACATCCGAGGGCTCGAGTCCCAGGGAGTACATCTTCTCCGGATCCATCCAGATGCGCATCGCGTAGAGGCCGGCGCCGAAAACGGTGACGGAGCCGACGCCCGGCAGGCGGGACAGCACGTTGACCAGGTTGATGGTCGCGTAGTTGGACAGGAAGGCGCTGTCATAGCGGTTATCGGCGGAATCGAGCGCGACCATCTGCAGGATGGCCGTGTTCTTCTTCTGCACGTTCACGCCCTGCGCCTGCACCGGCGTGGGCAGGGACGCCATGGCGAGCTGGACGCGGTTCTGCACCAGCACCTGCGCCGTATCGGGGTTGGTGCCGATCCGGAAGGTGACGGTCAGGCGATAGGTACCGTCGGGTGCCGAGGTGGAGGACATGTAGATCATGCCGTCCACGCCGTTCACCTGGTTCTCGATCGGCAGCGCCACCGTGTCGATCATGGTCTGCGCGCTGGCGCCGGGGTAGTTCGCCGTCACCATCACGGTGGGCGGCACGATGTTGGGGAATTCCGACACCGGGAGGCGGAACAGCGACACCGCGCCGATGACGACCAGCACGATCGCCAGCACATTGGCGAGGACTGGCCGCTCGATGAAGAACTTGGACATCGGCGCTGCCTCAGTTCGGCAGGGTGGTGGGTTGCGGCGTCACGCGCAGCCCGGGCGAGGCTCGCCAGAGCTCACCCACCACGATCCGGTCGCTCGCCGTCACGCCGCTGGTCGCGACCTGCCAGGACCCCACCACGGGGCCGAGCTGGACATAGCGCTTCTGCACCGTGTCGTTCTGGTCGACCACCAGCAGGTAGCGCCCGCCCTGGTCCTCCTGCAGCGCGCGTTGCGGGATCAGGATCGCGGATTGCAGCGTGCGCCCCATCGGGATGCGTACATTGACGAACATGCCCGGCAGGAGCGTGCGGTTCGGGTTCTGCAGCAGCCCGCGGACGAACAGCGTGCCGGTCTGCGGGTCGATCTGCGGCGCGACGTAGTTCAGCACGCCACGATGCGGAAAGCCGGATTCGTTCTGGAGTTGTACCTCGACGGGCACGCGCTGGAGGTCGGCCAGCGTCATCCGGCGCTGGTCGAGATTGGCACGCACCTGCTGCGCCTGGGAGGCCGCGATGTTCACTTCGACATAGATCGGGTCGAGCTGGAGGATCTCGGCCAGCACCGCGTTCTGGCTGCTGCTGCCCACCAGGTTGCCGACATCGATGAGGTGCCGGCCCATCAGCCCGTCGAAGGGCGCGCGGACTTCCGTGTAGCTTAGCGTCAGTTTGGCGAGGTCGATCTGCGCCTGGGCCGCGATGATGTTCGCCTCGGCCGCGGCGCGCTGATAGACCCAGTTGTCCACCTCGACCTGGGTGGCGGCGTTGCGCCGCACCAGGGCGGTGTAGCGCGCGACCTCGGTCGTCGCATGCTGGAGCGCGGCGCGCTGGAGCTGGAGCTGCGCTTCAGCCTGGCGGAGCTGCGCCTGGTACTGGTCCTGCTGGATGGTGAAGAGCAGGTCGCCCTGCTTCACCATCTGTCCGTCCTCGAAGTGGATGCGGTCCAGATAGCCGATGACGCGCGCGACGAGGTTCACTTTGTTCACCGGCGCCGCATTGCCGGTCAGCGTCATCGTCTCGCCGACCGACTGCGAGCGGGGTGTGACGATCGGAATGGCCGGTGGCGCTGGCTGCGGCGCGGGCGCCGGGGCTGGCTGCGCCTGGGCTGGCTGCGCTTGCGCCGGCGGCGCGGCCGGGCGTGGCGCCGCAGGGGCGGCCGCGCCGGATGGTGCCGGCTGCTGGGCCGAGCTGCCGCGCCCCGTCACATCGTCCCATAGCCGTTCGACCAGCCCCTGGGCGCCGGAGCGTTCCGCGGCGATCAGCGCCGGCAGGGCGAGCGTGGCGGCCAGCGCCGTCCGCCGCGATGCGGCGCGGCGGGCGAAGGCGAGTCCACGGGAGAGAGCCTGATGCATGATCATCACCATTGCGGCGCGCGGATGTCGGGGCCGCGGTCGGCAGGACCGGGCAGGCCGGGGGCGGCGGGTTGCGGCTGGCCGGTGGGGGGCAGCACGCGCCCCCAATCGGTGCGCGCGCGCATCTGGTCGCGCGTCGCGTCATTGACGAAGTCGTTGCCCTGGCGGAGCTGCCAGCCGCCGCCGAGCGCGCGGTACAGCCCCGTCAGCGCCCGCGCACGCTGCCCGCGCGCGGTGGCCAGGCTGTTCTGCGCCGCATAGAGGTTCTGCATGGCGGTCAGCACGGTGGTGAAGTCGCGCGTGCCCATGCGGTACTGGTCCATGGCGATGGTCAGCGCCTGTTCCGCCGCGCGCACACTGCGTTGGAGCAGCGTCACCTGCTGCCCGCCCTGGATGTAGCCTGACAGGCCGTTCTCCACGTCGCGCTGCGCGTTCAGCACTGCGTTGCGGTATTCGATCAGCAGCGATTGCAGCCGCGCATCCTGCACCCGGACATTGTTGGTGATCTGCCCGTAGTTCAGGATCGGCCAGGAGAAGCTCGCCCCGAAGGCGAACTGGATCGCGTTCGAGTTGAACATGTCGGAGACGCGGTTGCGCCCGATATTGCTCGCCTGGCTGCCGAAGACGCCGCTCAGCGTGAAGGCGGGGTAGAGCTCGGACAGCGCCATGCCGATCTGCTCGCTCTGCGCGGCGGCGCGCAACTCCGCCGCGCGGATATCCGGGCGGCGGCGGACCAGCTCGGCGGGAATGCCGACCGCCACCGTATCGGGCAGGACCGGGATATCCGCGCGGCCGGCGAGCAGCGTCTCCATCGGCTGCGGCGCGAGGCCGAGCAGCACCCGCAGCGCCGCCTGTCCCTGTTCGAGCTGCGCGGTCAGCGCGGGCACGGAGGCTTCGGTCTGCGCCAGCACGTTCTCGGCCTGCGCCACGTCGAGGCCGGTCGAGACGCCCCCCGCGAAGCGGTCCCGGGCGATCTGCAACGCCATGCGCTGGCGGCTGACATTGGCCCGCGCGATGGCGATCTGCACCTGCAGCGTGCGGATGCCGACATAGGTCGACGCCACATCGCCGACCAGCGTTACCAGCACGTCGTCATAGGTAGCGATGGAGGCGAGATAGGCTGCATCCGCGGCCTGCACTCCACGCCGGAAGCGGCCCCAGAAATCCAGCTCCCAGGCCGCGCTGGCCGCCAGCGCACCGCGCCAGAACTCGCCGAGATTGGCCTGCGTCACCCCGCTCGGATCGGCCTCGCTGGGGCGGATATAGGAAAGGCTGCCGCCCACCGATTGCGACTGGGGATAGAATTCACCGGTCGCGACCCCCAGCGCCGCCCGGGCCTCCAGCACGCGCGTGCCGGCGGCGAGCAGCGTGAGGTTCTGCCGGTAGGCCGTCTCGACCAGGTCGTTCAGGGTGGGGTCGTTGAAGACCGTCCACCAGCGCTCATAGGTCGTGCGGTCGGTGACGACCGAGCGATCGCCGGCCTGGAGCCAACGGTCGGCGAGGGTGGCGCCGGGTTCCGTGAAATCGGGCCCGACCTTGCAGGCGGCAAGCGGCAGGAGCACCGCCAGCACCGGCGCGCGGATTCGCAGGAAGACCGAGCGTGTCATGAAGCCCCGAGCCTGAGATGCGTGACGAGAATACACGTTGTTGCCGTACTGCCGAATCCGTCTGAGAGGCACAGCCTAACAAGCCACGGTTGCATTCGCGCCCCGTTAATGACGCGACCGATTCGCCCCGCCGGGACCGGCGGGGGCGACAGGGGCCGGAGGAAGGTCCCCGCGGATTGGTCATCCCCCCCGGCCGTGCGCGACTCGGGCGCCGGCGGGTCGTCGGCGTCGGTGCCGGCATGTCAGCGGCGTTCGGCGACGGCGGTTCGGCCGCCCATGCAGGAGGTCTCCGAGGGCAATTCGCCGAACAGGGCGCGGTAGTCCTGGGCAAACCGACCGAAATGCCAGAAGCCATGGTCGAGCGCGGCGATCTTGACCTGTGCCGGGCTGCCGATGCGCGCGCGCAGCGCCGCCCGTGCCAAGTGCAGCCGCCGCAGCCGCAGATAGCGGTGCACCGACATGCTATGCACCGCGACGAAGGCGTTGTGCAGCGTGCGCATCGGCGCGCCGAGCGCCCGATGGAGATCCTCGGAATAGACCGGCCGGCCCATATGGGCGGCGAGGAATTCCTCGGCCTCGGCCACCAGGCGGACCCGGCGATGCACCGCGCGGATCGTGCCGTCGCCTTGCGCCGGGTCTTGCATCAGGGCCGCGGTGAGGCGCATCGCATCCTCGACCAGGGCCCGGCGGACCGTGCCGAGGCTCACGCGCATCGGATCGACCGCCGCGAGGCACTCGGCGTCGCGCGCGAAGGCGGCCAAGCTGGCGTGGCCGGATGCATTGCGCCGAAGGAGGAACTGCTCGGCCTGCGGGAGGTTGTCGGTATCCATCGCCTCCCGCAGCGCATCGCTGTGGAAGCTGATGCCGGACCAGTGCAGCGGCCCGCCCGCCCGGGCAAAGAGAGGCGAGCCCGGCCCGAGATGCATCACGTCGTGGTCGCGTATCGTGAAGCCGTTCACCAGCGTGAGATCCTCGGGCAATGAGAGCCCGAGCAGCAGCAGCGAGGTTCCCGGCGCGACATGGCCGCGGGCGATATGCGCGTCGTCCATGGCAAGCTGGATGCGCAGCGGCCCGAGGTCGAGGGCGGTGAAGGTCGCGGTGTAGGCACCGGGGGAGAGGCGGAGGTAGTCGACCTCCACATCGCGCAGGGCCGTGGTGAGATGGTCGGGATCGGCGAAGACCACGCGCTGCGCGGAGGCCGCCACGCATTCTCTCTCAAGGAACTCCTGAGCGTCCAATGGCCACCCCCATGCTGTCGCGCCGGGCGTGATGCCTCTAATGGAGTCCAGGCCGTTTCCGCAACGGCCCCGCTGCCGATTTCGGACATGCCCCGCCCGCTGCCCGGTCCCGCCGGAAGGGGTAGGTTCGCGTCCGCTCCTGACCGCGGCCCGCAGCGCCTGTAACCTCGAACGGCCCGAAGCCGGGGGCGATTCGCGCGCCCGGGCCATCGCAACGAGGACGCCACCATGAATTCCGCTCGTCGTCCGGCCGGCCTGGCCGCGCTGCTGTCCCTGACCCTCGGCCTCGCCGCCTGCGGGGGTGCCGACCTGCCCCAGACACCGCCGCCGGCCGATGCGGTGCCGGCGCCGGGGCTCTATGCCATTTCACCCGGCACGCCGGTCGACGGAACGCTGCGGTTGACGCTGCGGCGCGGCGCGCCGACGGCGCAGGGCGTGCTGCAGACCAACGCCCAGACCTTCCGCTTCACGATCGCCGGGCTGTCGGTGCAGGACGGCGCGCCCGCCCGGGCCACCGTCACGGGGCGGGTCTTCGGCCTGCAGCGCACCGGCGACTTCGCGGGAACCTATCGCGACGTGGGCGGCGTGGCCTCAGACCTCGGCGCGGCGCTGCGCCTGGGCAATGACAACCTGGTGCTGATCGAACTGCGCTCGGCGCCTGCCGGCCTCGCGCTCGGCGTGCCGGCCGAAGGTGCGACGGTCACGCTCGGCCCCTGAGACCGTGATGGAAGCGGCGCAGACGGCCTATGAGCTGGGCTCCTGGGCCCCGTCCTGGTTGGTGGGCGGGCCACTCATCATGCTGACCGTCGTGGTCCATGTCATGGGCCTTGGCGCGACGCGCGCCGCGCATCGTTTCGCAATGGGCCGGCGCGCCCATGTGATCCGTAACCAGGTGCTGAACTTCGCGGTCATCATGAGCGTCATCACCTTCATGGTGACGCTGCTGCACATCCTTCAGGCGGCGATCTGGGCCGCGACCTATGTCCTGGTCGGCGCGGCGCGCAGCGGCCATGACGCCATGCTCTACTCGCTGAGTGCGATGACGAGCTATGGCCACGCCGAGGTCTTCCTCAATCCGCGCTGGCAGATGCTGGGGGCGATCGAGGCGTTGAACGGCGTCATCCTGATCGGCCTCAGCACCGCCTTCCTGTTCGCGATGATCCAGCAATCCTGGCAGAACCACCATTGATGCGGCCGGGCCGGGGCCCGGCCGCATCGGCAGCGTCATTGGCTGTAGTAGTTGTTGATCACCGTCGAGGGCTGGCCATAGCCGTAAACCGTGCTCGCGACCGGCGGAGGGTAGGGATAGGGGGGCGGCGGCGGACGCGACGCATCGGCCGCCGCGGCACCGACCACCGCACCGGTCACGCCGCCCACGACGGCCCCGGCGGCGAAGGCGCCACCCGGATGGTAGTAGGGGACCGGCGCTGCCACCGGCCCATGATACCAGGCGCCACCCGCATAGCCGTGGTAGCCATAGGCCGGATGGGCACCGTAAGCGCCCGTCCCGCCGGCCTGCCAGTGGTTGCCCCACGCCGTGGTCCCGCCGGCATGCCACCAGACCAGCGTCGTGCCCGGCATGGCGGCGCGGACAGCCTGCCGCACCGTGCCCGAGGCATCGAGCGGCGCCGCACCCGCCGGAAGGGCGGTGAGCCCCGCCAGCGCCGCGATCGTCAGAAGCTTGCGCATCGTCGCGTCCTTCCCGTCAGCGGTTGAGGTTGTGGTCCTGCAGCAGCTTGCGCCAGTCGGCGAGGCTGCGCTCGCAGAAGGCGCGGTCCGGTTCGTGCGAGGAGCCCGCGCCATAGGCCGAGGCGAAGCGGAAGGCGGCATTCGCGCCCATCTCGGCGATCAGGACGGAGTTGAAGGCGAGCAGGGCGCGCTGCGCCTGCGGCTTCTCGGCCTCCGGGAGGCATTGGATGGCATGGCCAGCCATCAGGCCGAGATTGGTCAGGCCGCGGTCGAGCCCTTCGACGGTGAGTCCCGCCGGCGGCTGCTGGGCCGAAGCCGCCGTCGCGAGGCAGGCGGCAAGAAGGGCTGGTGCCAGGAAACGCATGGTATGGATGTCCCTGTGACTGGAGTGCTGGGCGCGGCGGGAGCCTAGCCCGCCCGCATGGCATGATCGACCCACCATCTGCCGGTGGCGCGGCAGGGTAGGGCCGATCCATCGCCAATCCGTTCACGGCTGCCCGCGGCGTCATCGCAACACCGCCGTTGGATCTGGCTGCAAGCCGCGGATCTGCTGCAGCAGCGCCGCTCATTGGGCAGGAGGGGGCCTCACGACCGAACCGATGTCCATTTCCGGCACGTCGGCGATGCGTGACAGGTCATCAGAAGCCGTAGAGTCGCGCCGGATTGTCCACCAGCACGCGGCGGCGCGTTGCGTCATCCGGCGCCCAGGCTCCGAGCAGATCGAACAGCGCGCCGTCCTCGGGCATCCAGGCGGTGAGGGACGGATGCGGCCAGTCGGTGCCCCAGACGCAGCGTTCGGGTGCGACGGCCAGCAGCGCCGCGGCGAAGGGCGCGACATCGGCGAAGGGTGGCCCGGCCGAGATACGATAGCCGCACAGCTTCACCCAGGCGCGTCCCGACCCGAGCAGCCGCAGCAGCGCCTGGAAACCGGGGGCGTCGGTGCCTTCCGAAGCGCGCACGCCGCCCATGTGGTCGATCACCACCTCGACGGGCAGCGTCGCGAGGCGCGGCGCGATCTCTGCCAGCACGGCGCCGGAGGTATAGAGCTGCAGGTGCCAGCCGAACGGCGCGATGCGGCGCGCCGTGGCTTCCAGCGCCTCCAGCGGCGCGCCATTGCCGCTGACGAGGTTGAAGCGCAGGCCGCGCGTGCCGCCGTCATGCAGCGCGCGCAGCGCGGCGTCGCTGATGCCCGGATCGACCACGGCGATGACGCGCGCGCGATCGAGCCCGAAGCGCGTCGCCGCATCCAGCGTGCAGCGATTATCCGTGCCGTAGACCGACGGCTGCACCACCACCATGCGCGTCAGCCCCAGCGCCCTGGCCACGCGCTCATAGGCCGGGATCAGCGCCGCCTGCGGGTCGTAGTGCCGGCCCGGATCGAGCGGAAAGCGATCATAGGGCCCGAAGATGTGGAAATGGCAGTCGCAGCCGAGCGGCGGCGAAGCCCAGGACGGGGTGGGGGCGACATCGACAGGCGGCAGGCAGGGCTTCATGCCGTCAGCCTAGACCGGGTCCGACCCTTACCCAACGCCGCGATATCGTGTTCGATACACGCAAGAACATGGACGTTGGGGGAAACGCGGTGGTCACCCGTGAAGCGGATTACGTCATCCTGGGCGGCGGTTCGGCCGGCTGCGTCATGGCGGCGCGGCTGTCGGAGGACCCGACCGCGCAGGTCGCCTTGCTCGAGGCCGGACCCTGGGATCGCAATCCCTGGATCCACATCCCGATGGGCTTCGCGCGGCTCTATGTGACGCGGAAATTCGACTGGAACTATCAGACCGAAGCTGAGCCCGAGCTCGGCGGCCGCAGCCTCTACTGGCCCCGCGGGCGCGTCATCGGCGGATCGGGCAGCGTGAACGGCCTGGTCTTCCTGCGTGGCTCCCCGCGCGACTATGACCGCTGGGCGCAATCCGGCGCGCGCGGCTGGTCCTATGACGACTGCCTACCGGCCTTCCGCAAGCTGGAGACCTTCCACGGCCCTGCCAGCGACTGGCGTGGCCAGGACGGCCCGGTGCAGGTGGGCGAGGTGCCGGAACCGTCGCTCGGCTGCCGCGCTTTCGTCGAGGCTTGCGAAAAGCTCGGCTTCGCCCGCAACCCTGACAACAATGCCGAGTGGTTCGAAGGCGTCGCGCCCAACCAGCTCAACGTCCATCGCGGCTGGCGCTGGTCCCCCGCCACCGCCTACCTCAAGCCCGCCCTCGGCCGGCCGAACCTGACGGTGGAGGTGGAGCGCCTCGGCCAGCGCATCCTGTTCCGCGACGGCCGTGCCATCGGCGTCGTCGTGCGTGGCAAGGATGGCGAGGAGACCTGGCTCGCCCGACGCGAGGTCATCCTCTGCGCCGGTGCGATCGAAAGTCCCAAGCTGCTGATGCTGTCCGGCATCGGTGACGGTGCCG
This sequence comes from Roseomonas sp., assembly GCA_041906015.1. Taxonomy (GTDB): domain Bacteria; phylum Pseudomonadota; class Alphaproteobacteria; order Acetobacterales; family Acetobacteraceae; genus Neoroseomonas. Next base: position 5,851 of record JAYRJZ010000065.1, on the reverse strand, counting down.
CGCTGCAATCCATGGGCATCCCCGTCACCGCGCATGCGCCAGAGGTCGGCAAGAACCTCCAGGATCACTTCATGGTCCGCTACGCCTTCCGCACCAGACCCTGCGGGACGCTGAACGAGATCATGGCGAACCCGATCCGTGCCGCGGGTCTCGGCCTCGGCTGGCTCACGCGCGGGAGGAACCAGATGGCCGTCGGGGCCTCGGAGGCGAGCCTCTTCGCCCGCGTCCTGCCTGGGTCCGAGGAGCCCGAGGTCCAGTTCCAGTTCGTGAACTTCAGCCTCGGCGACCAGTCGAAGGGGGCGAGCTCCCTCGCGAAATACCCTGGCTTCACCTTCAACTACTGTGTCTGCCGACCCGACAGCCGTGGCGAGCTGACGCTGCGGGCGCCCAATGCCGAGATCAAGCCGATTATCCGCGCGAACTATCTCTCCGCCGCCTCGGACATCCGCATCATGCTGGAAAGCCACCGGCTCGGTCGCGTCATCGCGAAGACCGAACCCTTCGCCGGGCTGATCACGCAGGAGGAATTCCCCGGCCCCGACACCCAGACCGACGACCAGGTGCTGGACTACATCCGCGCCAACGGCGCGACAGTCTACCACCCCTGCGGCACCAACCGGATGGGCGCGGACGATCGCGCGGTCGTGGACCCTGAACTGCGCGTGCGCGGCGTGACGGGGTTGCGGGTCGTGGATGCGTCGGTCTTTCCGCTGGTGCCGTCCTCGAACATTCATCCGGCCGTGCTGATGCTGGCGGAACGCGCGGCGGAGATGGTGCGCAAGGCGGCGTAGCGGGGGCTGGGTCGGCGCAGGTTGGGACCGGAAAGGGGCTTTGCCCTTCTCCGTCGCACCGCAACGCGGCATCCTCGCCTGCTACAGTTCCACGCTGCTCATCGTCGGCGCGCCCGAGGGATTCCCCACGCTCTCCCCGAGCACGCGCCATGCCCCGCCCATGAGCACCTCGCTGGGCCGGAACCGCGCCTTGTAGGCCATCTTCCGGCTCTCCGGCACCCAATAGCCGAGATAGACATAGGGCAGGCCGAGCTCGCGGGCCCGCTGCACCAGCCACAGCACGATGAAGGTCCCGATCGAGCGCTTGTCCTCGCCCGATTCGTAGAAGGAGTAAACGGCTGACAGCCCGTCCGAGAGCCGGTCCGTCAGGCAGGCACCCATCAGCTTGTCGGTGGGATCGCGGAATTCGACCACGGTGGTGGTGATCGGCGTGTCCTCGATCATGGCGCGGTAGTCGTAGAAGCCCATCGCCGCCATGTCGCCATCCGCGTGCCGGGCCTTCTGGTACCGGTTGAACAGCGCGAACTGCTCGGCGGTGGCGCGGGGCGGCATCTCGATCGCGGAGATGTCGAGATTGGCGCGGGCGATGCGCCGCTGGGTGCGGTCGGGCTCGAAGCTGCCGGCGACGATGCGGATCGGGATGCAGGCCTGGCAGCCGGGGCAGACGGGCGAATAGGCGATGTTGTGGCTACGGCGGAAGCCGGCGCGCGACAGTCGGTCGTGCAGCGTCTCGGCATCGGTGCCGGACAGTTCGGTCACGACCTTCCGTTCCGTCCGCCCGGCCAGATACGGGCACGGCAGGGGCGCGGTGGTGTAGAAGAATTGCGGGCGGCGGGCGGAGCGCTGGTGCATCGGATTGGCCCTAGTGTCGGCGTCCGCGCGTCGGGAATCAACCATCCGACGGTAGCATCAGGGCAGCAGCCGAATGCGGCCCGCAGGCTCGCCCATGATCGGGCCGAGCCGCAGCAGTGCCCCGTCCCGCCAGGTGTCGAGCTGGTCGGACCAGTGCGGGCTCATTGGATGGCCGGATTGGCCGGTGGCGATCACCACCCAGGCGCCGGCCGGATCCGAGAGGTCGAAGACGCCGCGGAAGCCCGCGCCATGGATGTTGCCGAAGCGGCCTTCCAACTCGTCCCGCAGGCCGGCGCGGGCGACCGTCTCGCCATCTCCGGCCGAAGGGGTGGCGATGCGGGTCAGGCTGTCGAGGCCGGGGATGTAGCGCAGCATCGGATGCTCGAAGCGTGCCTGATGCGCCGAGCCCCAGCGCCAGGTCGAAGGATCGAGCCCGTGCGTCAGCCCGAGTTCCGCCACCGCCCGGGTCAGCGCAGCCGAGAGCAGCGGCGCGCAGCCGGCCTCCCCGCACCAGGCGCGGCCCCGCTCCGGGTTGGACAGCAACCGATGGAGGAATTCGGGGCTGGCGCGCCGTACATCCTCGGGCACGCCGGCGCGGCGCAGCACTGCGGTGGCGAAGCGCCCCATGGTCGCGTGGAAGATCAGCGGCTGCGGCCGCGGGCCTTCCATCTCCCCGCTCCACGCCGCGAGCAGATCGAAGGCCGCGCCGCCGGCGCCTTCCGGCCGCGGGGCGGCGCGCAGCGCGGCCAGGGCCTCCTGCGCGAACAGCGAAACGACATCGGCCTGCATGGCTGCGAAATCGGCCGGTTCATGCCGGGGGCGGGCAGCGAGCATCTCGCCCAGGCGGCGAAATCGCCAGTCGCCCGGCCAGTCGCGGCCGAGGAATGCCTGATGGCCCGGCGGCACGATGCGGTTGTTGGCATTGGCGAGCAGCCCGCTCGCCGGGTTCTCGACATGGGGCAAGTCGTCGAAGGGGATGAAGCCGGTCCAATCCGCCCGCCCGTCCCAGCCGGCGACCGGGCGGGAGCCGTCGCCTGAACGCCGGACCGGCACGCGCCCGGTCAGGTAGAGCGCGATGCGTCCCTCGGCGTCCGCGACCATCATGTTCTGGGCGGGGCTGGTGATCAGCCGCGCCGCTTCGCGTGCCGCACCGATGTCGGCTGCCGCGTTCAGCGCCAGCAGCCCAGCCGCCGCCGTGTCCCCGGGTGCGAGATTGGCCATGGCGACCGCGAGCACGGTGCCGTCCGCGCGCCCCTGCGGCGCGTCGAGGTCCGAGATGACCGGGCCGTGCCGCGTCTCCCGCACCACGATCGTCACGGGATCGGCGCCGCGGACGCGGATCACCTCCTCGCGCCGGCTGAAGGGGCGCGGCCCGTCGGGGGTCTCATAGGCGTCGGGCCCGGCCAGGCGTTCGACGAAAACGTCCTGGGTGTCGGAATGGGTGGTGGTAAAGCCCCAGGCGAGGCGCTCGTTCCGCCCGATGACGATGCCCGGCACGCCCGGCGCGGTGGCTCCTGCCAGGACCTGCCCGCCCGGCAGCTCGATGCGCGCGAGATACCACAGGATCGGCGCCGAGTAGCCGAGATGGGGGTCGGAGGCGAGCAGCGGCGCGCCCCCCGCCGCGCGCGCCGGCCCCACCGCCCAGGCATTCGAGGCCATGGCGGGCAGCGGTGCGTCGCCCGGGAAGGTTGGGATCTGCGCGGCGAGCCCCTCGAGTCCAGCCAGGCGTGGCGTGCCGGCGGGGGCGCTGTCCGCCTCGGGACCCGCTGCCGCCCCGCTGCGCTGCAGTGGCTCGTCCGGCCGGCCCGGCGTGGCGTCGGGGGGCCAGAGATCGGCGATGAGGTCGGGGGAAAGGACGCCCTCCAGCCGTGCCCGTTCCAGTTCCGTCCGCCAGTTCGCGGACAGCCACAGCCCCATCACCTTGCCCCAGAGCAGGCTGTCCCCCGGCCGCCAGGGCTCGGGGGCGCCGAGCACCACGAATTCCGGCCCGGCGAAGCGCCCGCGCTGGGCGATCCAGGCATTCACGCCGACGGCATAGGCTTCGAGCGCCTGGCGCGTATGCGCCGGCAGGGTGGCATAGTCGGCCTCGGCCCGCGGAACCAGGCCGAGCAGCCGCATGTAGCGGTCGAGCCGCAGGGCCGCGCTGCCCGTGATCTCCGCGAGGCGCCCGGAGGCGCCGCGGCGCATCGTCTCCATCTGGAACAGGCGGTCGCGCGCATGCAGCCAGCCCAGGGCGGTCCAGGCATCCGCCTCGTTGGCGGCACTGATCCGCGGGATGCCGGTTCGGTCGAAGGCCACCTCCACGGCGGAGGTCAGGCCGGGCAGCACCAGCCGCCCCTGGCGTGCCGGCAGGCTCCACCAGACCGCGGCGGTGAGCAGCAGGGCAGCCGCCAGGGCCAACAGGATCAGGCCCGCGGCCAGGCGGCCCGACCAGCGCAGGATCAGTGACATGGCGCGCAGAATGGGTGCGGAAGGGCCGGAACGGAAGGCCAAGGCGGTTCCTTGCCCGGCCGTCATGCGCTAACCCGGTCGCATGACGATGCCTGCTCAGACACGCCTGCTGGCTCGCGCCGGCGCGATCAGTGTCTTCCACCGCCCCGGCACCACCCCCTGGACCCTCGTCGCCTTCGGGCCGCGGCAGACGCAGGTGAGCGTGGATCGCTGGTGGGGATCGACCCTCGGCCGGCGGGAGGGGCTCGACCTCATCGGCATCTCGACCACCGAGTTCGACTGGTTCCCGCGCGAACTGATGGCCGAGCTGTTGCCGGCGATCCGTGCTGCGGCGAAGCCGGATATCGTCACCTATGGTTTCAGCATGGGCGGCTATGGGGCGCTGAAATACGCCTCGGCGCTGGGCGCGCGGGCGTGTCTCGGCCTGTCGGCGCAGTACTCGATCGACCCGGCGGATGGGACGACGGGCGACCGGGGCATGACCTATTTCGATCCCGACCGCCATGCCGAGATGCGCCTGGAGCCGGGGGATTTTCCAGATGGCGCGATGGTGCTGTGGGACCCCGAGGCCGGCACGGACGACCAGCATGCCCGTGCCATTGCCGCCCTGCCGGGCATCCGGGCGGTGAAGCTGCGCCTCGCGGGCCATGCGACGGCGGCGGTCTTCTCCGAGACCCGTCAGCTCGTTCCGGTCTGCGAGCATCTGGTGGCCGGCCGCACCGAGGCGGCGATCGCCGCCATCCGGCAGGCCCGGCGGGAGGCCCCGACGGTGCTGCTCGCCGCCTCCGCGCTGCTTGAGGCGCACGGGCATCCGCGCTGGGCCGCGCAGGCTCTGGAGCGCGCTCAGCGGCGCCGGGTGAATCCGGGCCGGGCCATCGAGGCGCGCGCCCGCGCCTTCGAGCGCATGGGCCGGCCGGCGGCCGAGATCGCCGCGCTTCGGGCCTGGGTCGACGCCGTCCCGGATGACCTCGAACCACGGCTGCGGCTGGTCGAGCGGTTACGGCTGCTCGGCCGTCCGGCCGATTCCGCCGCGGCGGCGCGCGAGGCGATCGCCGCCGGCGTCACCGACCACCGGCTGCGCGGCGCGCTGAAGGAAGCCGAGGCCGCGGTGCGGGCAGCGTCGGGCAACCCGGCCGCTGCGCGCCGGGCCCGCCCTGCGCCCGAACTGCTGGGCGAGACCGAGAGCCTGCGTCTGTGGTTCTGGCCCGGGGAGGGGCCGGGCAGCCTGGCGATCTTCACTCCGCCCTCGGCGGCGCCCGCCGGGCCGGCAGATTGGTGGGGGCGCAACCAGGCCGCGCAGCTTGGCTGGACCACGGTGGTCTTCGCCGCGCATCGACCGAGCTGGTATCCGGCCGCCGAGATGGCGGAGCTGCTGCCCAAGGCGCTCGCCGCGCTGCCCCGTGGGCCGCGCGTCACCTACGGCGTCGGGATGGGCGGATATGCTGCGCTGAAACATGGCCGTGCGCTGGGTGCGCGAGCGACCGTCGCGCTGGCGCCGGTCTTCTCCATCGACCCGGCGGTGATGCCGCGCGACCCGCGTGCCCAACGCCAGTTCGATCCGGAGCGCAACGCTGGGATGACGCTGCGCCGGGCCGACCTCGCGCCCCTGCCGGTGATCGCCTATGACCCGATGATTGGCCCGGATCGTGCCCAGGCACGGCGCCTTGCGGCCATGCCGCGGGTGCTGGCGGCACCCTTGCGCCGGGCAGGGCCGGCGCTGCCGGCCATGCTGGTGGAGACCGGCCGCTTCGGCCCTG
>JAYRJZ010000064.1:0-30164 GCA_041906015.1 Roseomonas sp. | reverse complement strand
TGGGGCCACCTGCCCTGGTATGTCCGCGCCGGCAACCGCGTGCGCGGCCAGGCAGTGGACCGCTACACCTTCGCCGGCTTCCGGGTGGTGCGGGACCGCTAGGCGCCCCCTTCCCTGCCCGGCGCCCTGCCCCTATGCAACGGGCATGGCGACGACCGATCTGCGTTTCGAGACCCTGCGCGGCGACGCGCTGCGCGCCTGGCTGCCGCGGCTCGCCGGGCTGCGCATCGCGGTGTTCCGCGACTGGCCCTACCTCTACGAGGGCGAGGCGACCTATGAGGAGAAGTACCTCGCCGCCTATGCCGACAGCCCCGGTGCCGCGGTGATCGCGGCGATCGACGGGGAGCGCGCGGTGGGCTGCGCCACCTGCCAGCCCATGACCGAGGCGACGGCGCGCGTCCAGGACGCCTTCCGCGCCCGCGGCATGGACCCTGCCCGCTGGTGCTATTTCGGCGAGAGCGTTCTGCTGCCCGGGTATCGCGGCCGCGGCGCCGGCGTTCGCTTCTTCGAGCTGCGCGAGGCGCATGCGCGCGCGCTCGGCCTGGAGGCCGCGGCGTTCTGCGCCGTGACGCGCAACGACAATGACCCGCGCCGGCCACGCGACTACACCCCGCTCGACACCTTCTGGCGCAAGCGCGGCTACACGCGCCGCGCCGATATCTCGGTGATCTTCGACTGGCAGGAGGTGGACGACGATCGCGAGACGCCGCACGCCCTCGGCTTCTGGGTGAAGGACCCGCTGTGAGCGCGCCGGAGGCGAGGTCGCTGCGGCTGGGGCTGCTGCAATACGGCGTCGGCCGGCCGGGCTCGGTGGCAGAATACGCCCGCGCGCTGGAGGCCCGGATCGAAGCCGGCCGCGCGCAGGCCGATCTCCTCGTCATGCCGGAATATGCCTGCGTCGAGCTCGGAGCCGGCCTGGTCGGCGCCGATGCGACCGACGAGGCGACGGAACTCGCCGCCATGGTCGCGGCCGCGCCCGCCATCGAAGCGGCGATGCGCGAGGCCGCGCGGCGCCAGCGCGTCTGGCTGCTGCCCGGCACCATGCCGGTCCGCGCGCCGGATGGCCGCATCGTCAACCGCGCCCCGCTGATCGCGCCCGACGGCACGATGGCGGTGCAGGAAAAGCGCGGCATGACGCGCTTCGAGAAGGAGCGCTGGGGGGTCTCCCAGGGCGCGGACCCGAACGTCTTCGACACGCCCTGGGGGCGGATCGGCATCTCCATCTGCTACGATGTGGAATTCCCCAAGCATGTGCGGGTGCAGGTGGAGGCCGGGGCCTGGCTGATCCTCGCGCCGAGCTGTACGGACAGCATGCACGGCTTCAACCGCGTGCGTGTGGGTGCGGCGGCGCGGGCGATGGAAAACCAGTGCTACGTCGCCATCACGCCGACCGTGGGCGTGGCGCCGTGGTCCGCCGCACTGGATGTGAATCGCGGCCATGCGGCGGTGTTCGGCCCCGTCGATCGCGGCTTCCCGGAAGATGGCGTGCTGGCGCGCGGCGCGCTCGACCAGGACCAATGGGTGTTCTGCACGCTGGATCCGGCACGGATGATGGCGGCGCGCGCGGATGGCCAGGTGTTCAACCATCGCGACTGGCCGACCCGCCCCTTCATCCGTCCCCCCGTCGCGGCCTTCGCATGACGCTGGTCTACATCCTGGCCGGCGAGGCCTCGGGCGACGTGCTCGGCGCCCGGCTGATCGCGGCCCTGCACGCCCGGCGACCCGATCTGAAGATCGCCGGCATCGGCGGGCCGCGCATGGCCGAACAGGGCGTGACCAGCCTGTTCGACTATCGCGAGCTGGCGCTGATGGGCCTGATGGAAGTCCTGCCCAAGATCTTCCGCCTGAAGCGGCTGATCGGCGATGCCGTGGCCGACATCGCGGCGCGCAAGCCCGCGGTTCTGGTGACCATCGACAGCCCCGGCTTCACGCTGCGCGTCGCCGAGAAGGTGAAGCCGCTCGGCATTCCCGTGGTGCATTACGTCGCGCCGCAGGTCTGGGCCTGGCGGCCGGGGCGTGTGCTGAAGCTGCAGCGGAAGGTGGACCGCATCCTCTGTCTGCTGCCCTTCGAACCGGTCTTCTTCGAACGGGCCGGCATTCCGGTCACCTTCGTCGGCCATCCGGTGCTGGAAAGCGGGGCGGATCGCGGCGATGCAGCACGTTTCCGGGCACAGCACGGCATCGGCGGCGAGGAACGCCCCATCATCGTCATGCCCGGCAGCCGGCGGATGGAGGCTTCTCGCCTGCTGCCCGCCTTCGCCGAGGCGCTACGCCTCGCCGCGTTGCGCGTCCCGGGGCTGCGGCCGGTGCTGCCGGTGGCCCCCATCGTCGCGGACATGGTGCGCCAGGCCGCGGCCAGCTGGCCCGTCGCGCCGATCCTGATCGACGGGCTGGACGCCAAGCACGACGCCTTCGCCGCCGTCGCGCAATCCGGCGGGGCGGGGCTGATCAAGTCCGGGACGTCTTCGCTTGAAATGGCGGTGGCGGGCATTCCGCATGTCGTCGCCTATCGGGTGAACGCGGTGACGGCGGCGATCGCCCGACGGCTGGTGAAGGTGCCGCATGCCTCGCTCGTGAACCTGCTCGCCGAGCGCGAGGTCGTGCCGGAACGGCTGCAGGAGACCTGCACGCCGGAAGCCTTGGCCGAAGCGCTGGTCGCACCGATGCTGGACCCCGCGATCGCCGCGGCGCAGCGCGCGGGCTTCGCCGAAGCGCTTGGGCATCTGCGCGCGCCGGAGGGGCTGCCGTCGGAAGCTGCCGCGATCGCGGTGCTGAAGCAGATCCAAGGGTGAAAGACGGGAGGGGCACCGCCCCTCCAATGCCGCCGCGGAGAGAATGCCGAGCGCCCCCTGCTCCCGGCGTTCCTGCCGACCCTTCCTATACGGCGTCCGTGCGCAGCTGCCGCGCCGCTGCCGGCAGGTTACGCATGGCCGGCTTCACCTCCGCCCAGCCACGCGTCCTGCAGCCGCAACCGGGGTTCACCCACGGCCTTTCGCGCGGGCGATGCGCGGCGGCTCCGCCATCTCCTCCGCCCCCCGGCACGCGCGGGCTATGGATGCCCCACACCCCGACCCGATTGCGTTCGGATAGCCGAACTGCGTGAAGGCGTTGAACAGCATCGCCTGCCCGCCCGTCGTCACCCGCTTCGGGTCAGCGAGCTGCTGCTGTCGGTCAGAATATCGTCACCACTGCGTCCGGCCGTATTGCCGGCGAAGCTGCAATCGGTGAGCGTGATACGCGTGAAGTCGGTCGCGTCGATCGCGCCGCCATCGCCGGCAGCGGCGTTGCTGTCCAGCTTGCAGCCGGTGAGTTCGGCGCCGGTGTATTCGAGCTGCGAGGCGCGGCTCACGCTGAACAGCGCGCCGCCATGGCCGCCCGTGGCATTGCCCGTGAAGCTGCAGCCGGAGAATTTCGCGCGGGCGCCGTAGTCGAGATACAGCGCCCCACCGCGCCACCGGGCGAGGTTCTGGTCGAAGGTGCAGTTGCTGAAGGTCGAGGTGACGCCGACACGGTCGAGCACGGCGCCGCCATTCTCGGCGCCGTTGGCCGTGAAGGTGCAGTTCTCGAAGACCGGCGCGGCGCGGTCGTAGGTGTACACGGCGCCGCCGTCGCGCGCGCTGTTGCCGATGAAGATGCAGTGCCGCACCGTCGTCGAATAGCCGGTGGCGACGGAATGGCGCGGCGCGTTCTGCGGGCCGCGGCGATAATTCACCAGGCCGCCGCCCTTGCCGTCATAGCCCTGCCCATCCGCGCGGCCGCCGGTGATGGTGAAGCCGTCCAGCACGGCGCCATTGGCCCCGGTGACGACGTGGTAGACGCCCTGGCCATCAAGCACGGTGCGGTGTGCGGCCACGTCGCGCACGCCGTCGCGATAGCCGCCCTGGACGCGCACGCCCGGCTGCAGCACGAAGGAGGCGTTGCGATCGCTGCCGGGGGAGTACACGCCAGCGGCGACGCGGATCTCGGCGCCATCCTTGCCGGCATCCTCCAGCGCCGCCGAGAGCGAGGCGTAGGCGCTGGTCCAGGCGGTGCCGTCGCCGCCGGACGGGCGGGAGCCGTCCACGAAGACGACGCGGGTGGATTGCGGCGTGGTTGTCGAGGGCGGGGTCACGGCCGGCTCGGGCGCCACCCGCAGCGCGTCGAGTTCGGTGCGCAGGCGGTCGATGTCCTGTTCGGTCCAGCGGCCGGCGCGGTAGCCCGCATCGCCCGACAGGGTGACGCTGCGCGGCCGGTTGTCGTGCCACAAATAGATGACCGAGGGGTCCCACGGGCAGACATTGTCGGCGATGACGCAATCCACCAGCACCGGGTCGTTGGCCGGGCCGGTGCCGAGATAGACGCCCGCGCCGAAATCGGTCGAGCGGTTGGCCGTGAAGCTGCAATTGCGCATCACCGGGGAGGAGCCGCCATCACAGCCGATGCCGCCCGCACTCGCCGCCTCGTTGCCGGTGAACAGGCAGTTGAGCAGCAGCGGCGAGCAGGCGAAGTCGTTGTACATGCCACCGCCCTTCTCATCGGTGCGGTTGGCCTCGAAGACGCAGTCGAGAAAGATCGTGTCGACACCAAGATCGTTGCTGATCGCCCCGCCGCGCGCGGTGGCCGTGTTGCGGCGGAAGGTGCAGTGGGCGAAGAGCGGCACGCGGGTCTTGCGGTCCGACCCGGTCGAGGAATGGCCGGCATTGTAGGCGGCCCCGCCCTTGGCGGCCGAATTGTCCTCGAAGATGCAGTGGCGGATCACCGGGGCGACCTGGAAGTTCAGCATGCCGGCGCCGGCATCGGTGTTGGTGCCGGCGAGGATCGTCTCGGGCGTCAGGTGCAGCGGGTCGCCGGCATTGCCCTGGGTGGTTTCGTGCTGGGTCTCGCCATGGCCGCCGCGGATGGTGAAGCCGTCGAGGACCGCGTCATCCGCGCCGACGACGACGTGATGCGCGACGCCGCCGCCATCGAGCACCGTGCGATGGCGCGCGACGTCGCGCGCCTCACGCTGCGACTCGGTGCCGGCGAAACCGCCATACACCGCCTGGCCGGCCTTGAGCTGGAAGGTGGCGTCGGCGGTGGTGCCGGGCGAATAGGTGCCCGCCGCGACCCAGATCTCGGCGGCATCGGTTGCCAGCGCCTGCTGCAGGCCTTGGAAGGCACTCGTCCAGCTGCTGCCATCGGGTTGGGTCGCCGTGCTTGCGGCGTTCACATGGACCGTCCTCTGCGAAAGCTGAGGACGAGTGGGCTCGCTCGTCATGGTGCGCAGTCGCCTTCAATGCTCGCCCCGGCATTGTATAAGGCGTTGCGCAGCCAATGAAACTCCCTGGCGAATGAATACAATGACGCTCCCGCTAAACGTGCATGACGCTTCCCCCATCCTCCAGCCAGTTCTGACCGGTAATGAAGGACGCGCCGTCGGACAGCAGGAAGCAGATCAGCGGCGCGACCTCGGCGGGCGTGGCGATGCGCCCCAGCGGAATGCGCGCAAGCGTCCTGTCACGGAAGCGGTCGGAGCGGATGGTCTCGGTCATCGGCGTCTCGACCGTGCCGAAACCCACGCTGTTCACCCGGACGCCATAGCGCGCCCATTCCGCCGCGCCGGTCATGGTAATGCCGAAGACGCCCGCCTTCGCCGCCGAATAGTTCACCTGGCCGATCGAGCCACGCTTGCCGGCGGTCGAGGAGATGTTGACGATCGCCCCCGGGTTCTGCTCGCCGGCCTTGGCCCGCGCGATCATGTGGCGTCCGACCGCCTGCTGCATGAGATGCACGCCGGTCAGGTTCACGTCGATCACGGCCTGCCATTGCGGCAGGGTCATCTTCTCGATCATCGCCGGGCGCGTGATGCCGGCATTGTTGACCAGGCCATGAACGGCCCTGAACTTTGCGGCGGCATCGTCCACCACGCGGGCGCAGAAGGCTTCGTCGGAGACATCGCCCTGCACGGCCAGGGTGCGCTCGCCGGCCAGCGCGGCGGCGGTCTCCCTCAGCGTTTCCGGGTTGCGCTCGACCATGACGAGGTTGCCGCCGAGATCGAGCACGAGTTCGGAAATGGCCTTGCCGATCCCCTGCCCCGCTCCGGTAACGACGACCGTCCGGCCCGAAAGATCCATCGGGTTGCGCATGACACTTCCTTCCCTTGTCGGTTCTTGACGGGAAGCGTCGCGCGGGACCGGGGCGCTGGCAAGGGGCGCCCCGACCGATCGGTCAGCGGGTGGCCTCGGCGGCCTTGACGAGCGTATGCAGCACGCGGTTGACCGGGGTGGGAACGCCAAGCGCGGCGCCGCGGCGGATGACGAAGCCGTTGAGGTGGTCGATCTCGGTCGGCTTGCCCATCGCCAGATCCTGCGCGGTCGAGGAGCGCTGCCCCGGCATGCTCGCGGCGAGACCGAGCACGGATGCCAGGACGTCCGCGGCGACCGTAATGCCCGCGGCCTTCGCCACGGCCACGCACTCCGCGACGACATCGGTCATCACCGCCGCCATGCCGTCCATCGCCAGCAATTGCCCATAGGGAAGTTGCGTCAGCGCCGACAGCGCATTGTAGGCACAGTTGACGATCAGCTTGCCCCACAGCGCGTCGATCGCATTGGCGGACACCGTCGTCGGAATCCCCGCCACCTTGAAGCGCGCGACGATCTCCTCGTCCCGTGCGCTCGGCCCCATCAGCAGATCGCCGCGGCCGAAATGCCGCACATGGCCCGGGGCGGCCATCGCGGTCGCGACATAGACCGCGACCGGCACCACCGTGCAGCCGACCACGGCGCGCAGCCGCTCCGGATTGTCCACGCCGTTCTGGAGGCAGAGGATCGTGGCGTCGGGCCGCAGATGCGGTGCCATGGCCTGGCCCACCGCTTCCGTATCGCCGGACTTCACGCAGAACAGCACCACATCGGCGCCGGCGACACCCGCCACCTCGGTGGTGGCGTCCATCGGCACGGCGGTCCGCTCGCCGCCAATCTCGAGCACCAGCCCCTGCCGGTTCACGGCCTCCGCATGCTGCGGCCGCCCGATCAGCGTGACCGGCAGGCCGGAGCGGGCGAGCAGGCCGCCATAGTAACAGCCGATCGCGCCGGCCCCCATCACGGCGATTTTCATGTGCGGTCCCTCCTCTGCGCGCGCCCGTTCAGTTCAGCCGCAGCGCGCGGATCAGATCCGGCGAGGGTGCGGCCTCGCCACGTTCCACGCGCTTGACGATCTCGGTCAGCGCGGCGTTGGCCGGCGCGGCGATGCCGACGTCCTTACCCTTGTCCACCACGAAGCCGTTGAGGAACTCGATCTCGGTACGCCGGCCCTTGACCATGTCCTGGCCCATCGAGGCGCGATGCGCGCCACCGCCCGCCCCTTGCGTGTCCGCGAGGCGCTGCGCGTCATACGCCTTGCGCGCTTCGGCATCGCCTTCGCCCGCTCGCGCGATGATCTCGGCATCGAGGTGCAGGATCTCCTCCAGGTCGTAGCCCAGCGCCTGGCCGACGCGGATCGCCTCGGAGCCCAGCCGTGCGGCGAAGGCGCGGATGGCGTCGTCGGCGGTCGCGTCCTTCGCCACCATCCCCGTCGCGGCGGCGATGCCGTTGCCCATGACGTTGGCGACAAGCTTTGACCAGCGCTCGCCCCAGAGATTGGTGGTGGTGAGCGCAGAATCCGACAGCGCGACCAGGGAGGTGATGTATTCCGCCCGCGGCGAGACGCGACCATGTGGTTCGCCCACGCGATAGACGGTGTGCTTCGCGCCGGACTTGCCCGCCGCGCGCTTCACCAGCCCGGGGGCCGACAGTTCCACCGTGATCAGCGAGGCGATCGCGCCGAGCACCCGGCCCCAACCGACGATGCCCGCGATCGTTTCCTCATTGATGCAGTTCTGCAGCGAGACGATGTAGCCGCCCGGCGAGAGATACTGCGCGATCATCGTCGTCGCCCAGGCCGTGTCGTAGGATTTCATGCAGACGAAGGCGATGTCGATCGGGCGTTCCTTCGCCAGGCCCTGCAACTCCGTCAGATGCAGCGCGCGCACGGGGACGGTGAATTCCGGCACGTCCTTCAGGTGCTGGATGGTCAGGCCGCGCGACCGCATCGCCTCCACATGCTCGGGCCAGGGGTCGATGAAGGTCACATCATGGCCCGCCTGTGCCATGTAGGACCCCGCATAGCCCCCGACCGCACCGGCGCCGACAATGGCGATGCGTGGCTTGTCCATTCTGAACGTTTCCCCTCCGAGCGCGATGACCGCCGGTGCGACGGCACCAGAGGTCTGAACCACGCGATCAACCACAAGCTAGGGGCCGCCGATCGCGGCCTCCACCGCAAGCGCCACCTTCAGCGCCCGCCGTCCGGCCGCACCGTCCACCACAACCGGCGCGCCGTCCAGACAGGCGGCGACGAAGGCAGCCTGTTCGGCCTCCAGGCTGTCGTGGTCGGTCCAGGTGAAGCGGTCGATGCCCGAGCCGGGCATGGTGGCGACGGCCTCGGCGCCGCCGCGGCGCAGCACGGCCAGCGAGCGGTCGAGGAAGTTCACGCTCATCTCGCCTTCGGTGCCGAGCACGCGCAGGCGGCGTTCCATCGCGAGCGACACGCGCGACGCCGAGATCACCGCCGCCCGCCCGCCGGCGAAGCGCAGCCGGGCCACCGCGAAGTCCGGGCGTTCCGAGGCGACGGCGGACCCGACCGCCTCGACGGTCTCCGGCTCGCCGCCGGCCAGTTCCAGGATCAGGTCGATGTCGTGGATCATCAGGTCCAGCACGACCGACACATCCAGGCTGCGCGGCCGGAAGGGCGCGGCGCGCACGGCATCCCAGGACAGGGCGCGTCCGCCGGTCTCGGCGCCGACCACGGCGCGGAAGGCGGCCGAGAAGCGCTCGATATGCCCGACCTGCAGCACGCGCCCGGCCGCCGCTGCTATCAGCGCATCCGCCTCCTCAAGCGTCGCCGCGATCGGCTTCTCGATGAAGACATGCTTCCCAGCCGCGAGCGCCGCCATGGCGAGGCCGTGATGGAAGCGCGTCGGCGCGGCGACGATCACCGCATCGGCGGCGGCGATCGCCGCGTCAGGCGCCAGCGCGGCCGTGCCGGCCTCGGCCGCCACCGTCGCGGCGCGGGCCGCGTCGGCATCGGCCAGGCCAACCAGCCGCACCCGCGGATTGGCGGCGGCCTTCAGCGCGTGGAAACGGCCGAAGTGACCGACGCCGAGGATGGCAAGGGCGAGTCGTGTGTCGCTGGCATTCATGCCGGCGCTTTAGCACCAGCGGGCGGCCGGAAGGAGGCCCGGGCACGTGCCACCTCGGCATGAATCGCGCAGCCCGGATCGTGATCGTTGACCAACCCCATCGCCTGCATGAAGGCATAGACGGTGGTCGGCCCGACGAAACGCCAGCCCCGCTTCTTCAGATCCTTCGACAGCGCGACGGATTCCGGGGCAGTCGCCCGCACACCGGGTACCGCCTGCGCCTCGTAGCGCCAGAAATAAGCCGCGAGCGAACCGGTTTCGGCCAGCAGTTCCCGCGCCCGTTGCGCATTGTTGATGACCGCCTCGATCTTGCCGCGATGGCGCACGATGCCGGCATCGGCGAGCAACCGGGCCACGTCCGCCTCCGTGAAGCGCGCCACCCTCTCGATATCGAAGCCGTGGAAGGCGGCGCGGAAATTCTCGCGCTTCGTCAGGATGGTCCGCCAGCTCAAGCCGGACTGGAAACCTTCCAGGCTGATCTTCTCGAACAGGCGCCGGTCATCGACGACCGGGAAGCCCCATTCCGTGTCGTGGTAGGCTACGTAGTCGGGCGCCGCGGCGCACCAGCGGCAACGCGGGCGGCCATCAGGGCCGGCGATCAGACGGTCATTCATGGATCAGGCCGCCAGGAAGGCGAGACGATCATCAGCGCGGGAGGGCGCGATCTCGATGATCTCCGCCTGCACCACCTGCTCGGCCACGAAAGGGTCGTCGGCCAGGCGCAGCTCGATCGCCGCGCGATCCGTGCCATGGGCCAGAATCGCCCCGCCTGCCTTCGGTGCGATGGTACCGGCCAGGTGGAAGACACCCTCCTCGAAGCCCCGACGCAGCCAGGCATTGTGCGCTTCCATCAGCCGTGGCGCCTCGGCCCGGTTGGCCGCGAAGCGCAGCAGGATCACGAACATGATGTGGTCTCCTTGGCGAGCCAGGCTTCCATCAACGCCACCTCGGCATGGATGAAGGCCTCGTCATGGAAGGCATTGGCAAGCGTCGCCGCGCCCTGGCTGCGGGCGAGCAGATGCAGCGCCAGGGCCGCGGCATCCTCTGCCCGGCCCAGCGCCGCGAATTGCCGCGCCAGCCAGTCGCGGAACAGCGTGAACAGCCTCGCCGCGTCGGGTTGAGCCGCGTGGTCAAGCTTGGCGAGCTCCTGGCACAGCGTCCCGACCGGGCAGCCATGGCGCAGGATCTTCACCCGGTTCATCAGCAGGATATGGATGAAGCTGCGGATGCGCGCCGTCGGATCGGGCGATTCCGCCTCCCAGCGCGCCAGCATCGCTTCCGTATTCACGACACGCCGGTCGATCACCGCGCTGAGAATCTCATCCTTGATACGGAAGTGATAATAGAAATTCCCGCGGGAAATCCCTACCGCATTCGCAATGTCTGAAAACGTGCTGTGTTCATAGCCCCGCTCATAGAAGAGACGGTCTGCCGCCGCGACGATATCATCCCGTGTCGTGCTGCTTCCCATGGGAGTGATACTGGAACGCTCCTGTAGGTCGTTTGACCTAATTCATGATTAGGATGAACGTCCAAATTCGTCAAGCGGTGCGGCACCCTGCGGGGTTGCATCCCCTGCCCCCCATCGCCATTGTCCGCCCGCTTTCACACTGGGGTTCCTTCTGCCCATGCTGCATTTCGCGCGCTGGAAGACCATCGCGATCCTGTTGGTCTGTCTCGCCGGCACGCTCGTCGCCGCGATCAACCTCGTGCCGCGCTCGGCTCTGCCAAGCTGGTTCCCCGATCAGCGGGTGAGTCTCGGGCTCGACCTGCGCGGCGGTTCCTACCTGCTGCTCGAGGTCGATCTGAACACGGTGGTGCGCGAACGGCTCGACAGCATGGTCGATGCGGCGCGCACCAAGCTGCGCACGGCCAATGTCCGGTATGTGAACCTCAGTGCCGACACGGCGAACCGCCGCATGGGCCTGCGCGTGCTCGACACCGCCCAGATCCCGGCCGCCGTCGCTGCGCTGCGCGAACTGTCCAACCCCGTCACGGTCTCGACCGGGCAGGAAGTGCCGGACATCGAAGTGACCTCCAACCCGGATGGCCAGATCTGGGCCACGCTGACCGAGGCCGGCCTGCGCGCCAAGGCCAGCGGCGCGGTGGAGCAATCCATCGAGATCGTGCGCCGCCGCATCGACGAGACGGGTGTCGCCGAGGCGCTGATCGCCCGCCAGGGCCAGTCGCGCATCCTCGTCACCCTGCCGGGCGTCGAGGACCCCAACCGCATCAAGGAATTGCTGGGCCAGACCGCCCGCATGACCTTCCATCTGGTCGATGACAACCCCGCCCTCGGCGCCACGCCGCCGCCGGGCGTGGTCTATCTGCCCGGCGAGCGCGAGGGCGAACGCTTCGCCGTGCGCCGCCGCGTCGAGGTGGACGGCGCCGACCTCACCAATGCGCGCGCCGGCCAGGACAGCCGCACCGGCGAATGGGTGGTGAACTTCCAGTTCAACTCCACCGGCACGCGCCGCTTCGCCCAGATCACGCGCGAGAATGTCGGCCGGCCCTTCGCCGTGGTGCTCGACGGCAAGGTGATCACCGCCCCGGTGATCCGCGAGCCCATCACCGGCGGCCAGGGCCAGATCAGCGGCTCCTTCACCGCGCGCTCCGCCAACGACCTCGCCGTGCTGCTGCGCGCCGGCGCGCTCCCTGCCCCGCTGACCGTGGTCGAGGAACGCACCGTCGGGCCCGAGCTCGGCGCTGACGCCATCCGGGCCGGCATGCTCTCGCTGGCGGCCGGCACGCTGTTCGTCTTCCTCTATATGGGCCTCGCCTACGGCCTGCTCGGCTGGTTCGCCAACATCGCGCTGATCTTCAACATCGTGCTGATGATCACGGGGCTGACGCTGCTGGGGGCCACACTCACCCTGCCCGGCATCGCGGGCATCGTGCTGACCCTCGGCACCGCGCTCGACGCCAACATCCTGATCAACGAACGCATACGCGAAGAAACCAAGCTCGGACGAACGCCGATCAATGCGCTGGAGGCCGGCTACACCAAGGCCTCGGGCACCATTCTCGACTCGAACCTCACCAACCTGATCGCGATGGTCTTCCTCTATGGCTTCGGATCGGGGCCGGTGAAGGGCTTCGCAGTGACGGTCGCGATCGGCACGGTCGTGCAGATGTGGACCGCGACGGTGCTGACGCGCCTCATGGTTTCCTGGTGGTATCGCCGGACCCGGCCGAAGGAACTGCCGGTCATCCAGCGCCCAGGCCTCAGCTTCGGCGAGCGTCTCCGGCGGCCGCTGTTCCGCGTCTTCCCCGAGGGCACGCGCATCCACTTCATGCGCGGCGCGCGGATCGGCCTGCTGACCTCGGCCATCCTGTCCACCGCCTCGGTGATCCTCGCCTTCCATCCCGGCCTTGAGAAGGGCATCGACTTCAAGGGCGGCATCGAGATGGAGGTGCGCACGCCGGAGGCCGGCGACATCACCACGCTGCGCCGCGCGATCGATGGGCTGAACCTCGGCGATGCCACCCTCCTGCAGTTCGGCGATGCCTCGACCTTCGCGATCCGCCTGCCCGCGCAGGGCGACGAGAACGCCGTGCAGAATGCCGTCAACGCCGTGCGCGGCGCGTTGGAACAGGTCGCCCCCGGCACCCGCATCCTGCGCGTCGAGGCGGTGGGCAACCGCGTCTCGGATGAGCTCTTCATCGGCGGGCTGATCGCCCTCGCCCTCTCCTTCGGGGCGATGCTGCTCTACATCTGGTTCCGCTTCGAATGGCAGTTCGCCATCGCGGGCGTGGCGACGCTCATGCTCGACACCACCAAGGTCGTTGGCGTGATGGTCGTCACCGGCATCGAGTTCAACCTGACCACCGTCGCGGCGATCCTGACCATCATCGGCTTCAATGCCAACGACAAGGTCGTGGTGTTCGACCGCATGCGCGAGAACCTGCGCAAGTACAAGACGATGGCGCTCGACCAGCTCGTTGACCTGTCGATCAACGAGACGATGAACCGCACCCTCGGTACCTCGGTGACGCTGCTGCTCTCGGCCCTGCCGCTGGCGCTGTTCGGCGGGGATACACTGGCGGGCTTCGCCTGGCTGATGGTCGCCGGCATCATCATCGGGACCTCCTCCTCGACCTTCATCGCGGCGCCGATCGTGCTGTTCACGGGGCGGAAAACGCTGCGCCGGACGGATGAGCCGCCGCCGCCCGCGGGCAACAAGCCGCGCAAGGCGGAGGCGCTGCCGACGGCCTGAGCGGGCCCTTCGGCATCCTTCGTGCCGGCAGCGCCCATCACCAGGTATTGGTTTCCAAAGGCCTTTCGGCCTTTGGTGGGGTGGCTTGGAGGGGCAAAGCCCCTCCACCTCCAACACTGCCCCGCTCAGGCCGCCCCCGCCTCGCCCGATCGCGCCACCGCCGGCAGATCAAGCCCCGGATCGCGGGCGAGATAGGTCGTGGTCGACGGAAACGCGAAGCTCGTCCCGCAGGCCTCGACCGCCTGCATGACCTCGAGGATCAGCTCCTCCTGCACCTGCTGGAAGCTGGCGATGTCAGCCACCAGCACCTTCGCGAAGATCTCGATGTCGATCGAGGAGGCCCCGAGCCCGACCAGGCGGATACGCGGCAGTGTCGCTGTCTTCTCCACCTCCGGATGCGCCGCCACCCTCTCGCGCAGCATGGCGAGGAGTTGCTGGATCTGTTCCGGTGTCGTCTCGTAGCGCACACCGATCTTGTGGTGGAACAGGCTCTTGTCGCGCCGCGTGAAATTGGTCAGCTGCATCTTGGCCAGTTCCGCATTCGGCACCGAGGTGAGCGTGCCATCGAGCCCGCGCACGCGGCTTGACCGCGGGCCGATCGCCTCCACCGTGCCGCTATCCGTGCCGAAGCGGATGAAATCCCCGACGCGGAAGGGCCGATCGGCGAAGAGGGACACGCCGCCGAACAGGTTCTCCACCGTCGACTGCGCCGCGAGCGCCAGCGCGATGCCACCGACGCTGACGCCCGCGAGCAGCCCGAGCGCCGGCACGCCGATATCGTTCGCCCCGTAGATGATCAGCGTCGCCGCCGAGGCGAGCGAGCCGACGCGCGCCAGCAGCCGCAGCAGGTTCGCGTCGTAGAGATCGTCGGGGAAGATGGGCGAGGCGATCATCGCCTCGGCCAGCAGCCACCAGGCGATCCAGGCCGCCCAGGCGGCCGCGATGTAGAACAGGATCACCGCCAGCGTCGTCTCCCAGTCGCCGATGGGGCTCGGCAGGACAAGCTGCAGCGACGCGATGAAATGCGCCGCGGCGGTCAGCAGCGCGAGCAGGATCGGCCCCGTCATGCGCAGCGCATGCAGGCGATGGCCGCGGCGCCGTGACGCGGCGCGCAGCATCCAGCGGTGCCAGGCGACGAAGATCGCCACCAGGGCGACAATGATCACCGCCATCAGCAGCAGCTTCCACAGCGGCGAGCCGAGCACGGTGCGAAGCGTCCAGGCGGGAAAGCGATCCACCGGCAGCCAGGTGAGCAGCGGCCCGACGAAGTGCTGCTGCGTCAGCACCCAGTTCGAATCAGGGGGGCCATGCAGCACCGGGTCCCCAGCGACCATGGCGCGGAACTCCGGCAGTCGCGCGACGGTCCCGGCCGAGAAGATCCAGCTCCCCGCCCGTGGCCCGCTCGCGACGCGCACCATGCGCAACTCGGTGCCGGGAATGGTCCAGTGTTCCGGCGGGTTCGGCCCGGCGACCGAGGGGAAGGCATCCGGCGGGACCAGGGGAATGCGGTTCAGGATGTCGATCATCAGCACGACGGACCGCGTCGCATCCTTCCACCGATGATCGGGCGCGAAGTCGTCGAGGTCGAACACCGCCTGGCCGAGGCGGATCATCGCCCGCACCACATCCAGCTCGGCCGACAGGCTCGGCGCGGCGTCATAGGCATCGTAGAGCCCCTGGATCCGTCGCGTCTCGGATAGGAAGCTCCCGTAGGTGGCGGCCGGGCTGGAGGTGTCGAGCTCCGGCAGCAGGGCCGCGCGCGGGGCCGTCGCACCCGCCAGTGCCAGACACAGGAACGCGACGAGCCCCAGCAACGGCCCGCGGGCAAATGCCATCACGCGCGCCGACATGGCCTCAGGCCAGCGCGGCGGCAGCCCATGCCACCGCCCTGCTCCGACGCGGATCGACGATCACGGGCCCCGTTCCCATGGTGCCGACTCCCTTTCCTGTGCCGCCCCATCATGCCAGGGGCGGGACAGACACGCACGCCTTCGCCGTCACTGGAACGGATCGGGCTTCCTTCTTCACCCCGCCCAGGCGCGGCGATACAGCGCGACGATCTCCTCGGGCCCGGGGACCGCCGGATTGTTCGCCGGGCTGCCGGAGGCGAGCGCCTGGTCGGCCATGGTCGGCAGCAGCCCTTCCCACTTCGCTTCATCGATGCCGAAGGCGCCGGGCGTCGGTACGGCAAGGTCGCGGTTCAGGTCGCGCAGTTCCTGCAGCAGCTTCGCCGCGGCCGACTGGTCGCCTTCGGCCGCCGTCGCGACACCCATCGCCCGCGCCGCCTCGGCATAGCGGGGCAACGCCGCGTTCAGGCTGTATTCGGTCACCGCCGGCAGCAGCATTGCGTTGGACAGGCCGTGCGGCACATGGAAATGCGCCCCGATCGGCCGCGACATCCCATGCACCAGCGCCACCGAGGAATTGCTGAAGGCGATGCCCGCCAGCGTCGCGCCCTTCATCATCGCCGCGCGGGCAACGGCGTTGGACGGTTCGCGATACACGGTGCGCAGGTTCGGCGCGATCAGGCGCATCGCCCGCAGCGCATATTCGTCCGCCTCGTCATTCGCGCGCTTCGACACGAAGGCTTCCAGCGCGTGCGTCAGGCTGTCGATGCCGGTATCCGCCGTGGTGCGCGGCGGCACGGAGAAGGTCAGCTCGTAATCCACCACGGCCGCGAGCGGCAGCGCACCCAGGCCGGCGATCAGCATCTTCTCGTCGCGCTCGGTGTCGGTGATGACGGTGAAGCGCGTCGCCTCGCTGCCCGTGCCCGCCGTGGTGGGGATGCAGACCACCGGCAGTGCCCCACGATTCGCCTGCGCGGGCACCTTGAACTCGCGCATCTTCGCGCCCGGCGCCGCCGCGCCGAGGATGGCCATGGCCTTCGCCGTATCCATCGGCGACCCGCCCCCGAAGCCGACCAGGCAATCGTAGTCACCGGCCTTCATCGCCGCGACGCCGGCCTCGATCACGGTATCGGTGGGGTCGGGCACGGTCTCGCTGAACACGCCGGGGGCCATGCCGGCGGCGCGCAGCGGCACCAGCGCCTTCTCCACGGTGCCGGAGGACACCATCCACGGATCCGTCACCACCAGCGGCTTCGAGAAGCCGAACTGGCCGAGCACCTCAGCCAGCTTGCCGACCGCGCCACCGCCGATCATCAACAGGCGCGGCGAAACGAAACTCGTCGTCATTCCCTACTTCCCCTCACGGATCATCGTGATGATCCCCGAAAAATCCTTAGCCCCGCCGCCGCCCTCCACGAAGCGGTCGAACAGCGACAGGGCGAGCGCTCCCACCGGCGTGGCAACCCCGGCAACCTTCGCGGCCTGCTGCGCGAGGCCAAGATCCTTGCGCATCAGCGCGGCCGTGAATCCCGGCGCGTAGTCCCGGTTCGCCGGACTGCCCGGCACTGGCCCCGGCACGGGGCAATAGTTGTTCAGCGCCCAGGACATCGCGGTGGACTTCGAACACACATCGAAGAGCGCTTGCGCCGACAGCCCGAGCCTCTCGGCCATCACGAAGGCCTCGCTCGTCACCGCCATCGTCGCGGCGAGCATCATGTTGTTGCACAGCTTCGCGACCTGTCCCGCCCCGGCATCGCCGCAATGCACGATGGTCTTGCCCATCGCCTCCAGGATCGGCCTGGCGCGATCCACCGCTGCCGTGTCACCACCGACCATGAAGGTCAGCGTGCCGGCCTCCGCCCCCATCACCCCGCCCGAGACGGGCGCATCGAGGAAGGGCCGCCCGGCCGCCGCCGCGACCTCCCGCGCCGTCGCGACGTCGATGGTCGAGCAATCCATCAGCAGCGCATCGGCCGCCGCTGCCTTGGCAAGCCCGCCCTGACCCAGCCAGGCATCGCGCACCTGCTCGCCTGCCGGCAGCATGGTGATGACGACATCGGCCCCCTGCGCCGCCGCCGCGGAGGAGAAGGCGGCCTTCGCCCCCGCCGCGACCGCCGCGTCCACCGCCGGCTGCACGATGTCGAAGACCACGACCTCATGCCCGGCCTTGACCAGATTGCGTGCCATGGGCCCACCCATGCGGCCCAGCCCGACGAAACCGATGCGTGCCATCATCTGCCTCCCTCTATTCCGCGCGCATGCCGACGCGGCGGATCAGGTCCCCCAGCCGGACATATTCGCGTTCATTGCGTGCCTGATAGGCCTCCGGCGTGCCTGGCAGCGGCCGCGCGCCAAGCTCGGCCATGCGCGATACCGTCTCCGGCTTGGTGAGGCCCGCACGCAGCGCCTGGTTGAGCTGCGTGACGATCTCGCCCGGCGTGCCGCGCGGCGCGACCAGGCCGAACCAGGCGGTGACCTCGTAGCCCGGCAGCGTCTCGGCGATGGTCGGGATTTCCGGATTGGCCGGCCAGCGCTGTTCCGAGGTGACGCCGATCGCCACCAGCGCGCCGGACCGGATATGCGGCATGATCGAGGGCAGGTTGTCGCAACCGAAGTCGATCCGTCCCGGCAGCAGGTCCGTCATCATCGGCGCGCTGCCGCGATAGGAGACATGCGTCGCCTCGAAGCCGCCCATCAGGCGGAACAGTTCCGCGGCCAGATGCGTCGATCCGCCGATGCTCGTCTCGCCATAGGACAGCGTGCGCTGCTTCGCGAGCGCGATCAGCCCGCCGGCGCCGCGCACGCCGAGCGAGGGATGCGCCGCGATCAGGTTCGGCACCTCGGCGACCTGGCTGATCGTCAGGAAATCCTTCAACGGATCGAAGCCGGCATTCGCATAGAGATGCGGGTTGATCGCGCTCGTCCCCGGCGTGCTGAGCAGCAGCGTGTAGCCGTCGGCGGGGCTGCGCAGCACGGCCTGCGCGGCGATGTTCCCGCCCGCGCCCGGCCGGTTGTCCACCACCACCGGCTGGCCGAGCGATTCCTGCAGGATCTGCGCAGCGATGCGGCCGAGGATGTCGGTCGTGCCGCCGGCCGGGAAACCGACCAGGATGCGCACGGGCCGGTTGGGCCAGGGCGCCTGCGCGAGGGCCGGCGCGGCGATCAGCGCCGTGGCGGAAGACAGCAGTGCGCGACGGCGCAGGGCGGTGGGCGATGCCTTGGACACGGGTCCCTCCCGGGGATTGTTGGCCCCAGTGTCGGTAGCCCATCGCCCGCTTGTCAAACCGCCTCAGCCGAGGCCGAAGACCCGCCCCAGCACGTCGCGCAGCCCGGCATGCTCGGCCGAGGGCCCGCGCCAGGCGATGTAGCCGTCCGGCCGCACGAGCCAGGCACCTGGCCCGCCATAGGCGCCGGCGAAGGCGCCTTCGGCATCCTGCAGGACGGCGACGCCATGGTGGTCGGCCGGTGTATCCGTGGTGATGGCGACGACCCGCGACCCGTCGATCGCCGGCAGGCCACCAGACACCGCCGGCGGGTGGGTCAGCAGCACAGGCTCGGTGCCGCGCAGCATGTCGAAGAGACGCAACGGGAAGCCGACACCCTGGCGGCGCAGCCCGCCCGCATCCGGCGCGCGATCGCCGGCCTGTGGCCCGTGATCCGGGCCGCCATCGTCGCGCACCCAGCCGCTGTCGCGATAGCTGACGAGAAGCTGGGTATCCTCGAGCCGATCCGGCTTCGCCCCGCCCTCGCGCCCGAAATTCATCGAGGCGGCGAGCGTCCGCGCGACGACATCCGCGCCCACCGGCCGGCGTTCCGCGTCATAGCTGTCGAGCAGCGCCGCAGGCGCCCGCCCCGCCATGACCGCCGCGAGCTTCCAGGCCAGGTTGTACGCGTCCTGGATGCCGGTGTTCATCCCCTGCCCGCCCGTCGGCGGATGGATATGCGCGGCATCGCCGGCGATGAAGACGCGGCCTTCCCGATACCGCGCCGCGAGCCGCATCGAGATCCGGAAGATCGAGGACCAGCGCAGATCGGACAGCACGGGTCGATCCGGCAGCAAGTCGTCGGCCACGGCCTGGAGCTCCGCCAGGCCCGGCCCGGCCATCTCCGCCTGGATCCCGTGGGCGCTGCTGCCGCCCTCGGCCAGTCCGTCCGGGGCGATCATCGAGACGCGGTAGCGCCCCGGCTCAGGCAAAGGGATGGCAACGAAGAGGTCAGGCGGTGCATCCTCATGCAGCCGCACGGCGCGCAGCGCGAGACCATAGCGCAGGTCCGTCGCGATCCGCACATCGCCAAGCATGAAGGTCATCGGCATGGCCTCGCCCTCGAAGGGAATGCCGAGGGCATGGCGCACCGCGCTATGCGCACCGTCGCAGCCGATGACGTAGCGGAAACGCTGCGCCTGCCCGTTCAGCCGGGCGGTGACGCCATCCGCATCCTGCTCCAGCGCCTCCAGCACGACGCCACGCTCGATGGCGATGCCGGATCGCGCGAGATGCCGTGCCAGCAGCCGCTCCGTCTCGTACTGCGGCAGGCCGAGATTCGCATAAGGCAGGTCGGAAAGGTCGCGCAGCGTATCGAAGGGCGGATGCCCCGAGATGACCGAGCGCATGCCGGTGAGCCACAGCCCGGCATCGATCATCTCCCGCGCGACGCCCATATCCTCCCAGATCTCGAGCGTGCGGGGAGTCACGCCGATGGCGCGGCAGAAGGGCGATGGTGCGGCAGCCTTGTCGACAATCCGGCAGCGCAGGCCATGGCGCGCCAGTTCGCACGCCATGGTCAGCCCGACCGGCCCCGCCCCCACGACGAGAACATCCGACATGAGTGGCTCCCCCTCCCCGCATCGGGAGGAAGAGTGCCGCGCGACGAAGCGCGCGTCCACGCCGCCGTTCAGGCGGCGCGGGCGCGAGCGTAGAGCGCGAGGCGCTTCGCGGCATTCTCCGACAGGCCGCCACTGAAATTCAGCTCCGCGGGCGGCAGCGTCTCCACGAAATGGCAGGCCGCCTCATGACCCGGGCCGACACGGCGCAGCACCGGGGGCTCGGTGCGGCAACGCTCCTGCGCGAAGGGGCAACGCGTATGGAAGCGACAACCCGAGGGCGGGTTCAAGGGGCTCGGCAGATCGCCGCCGAGCGGCTTCACCTGCCCGCGCCGCTGCGGATCCGGATGCGGGATGGCCGCGAGCAGCGCGCGCGTATAGGGATGCTTCGGCGCGGCGAAGAGGTCGTTCTTGCTTGCCGTCTCGACGATCTGGCCGAGATACATCACCGCCACGCGGTCCGCGACATGCTTCACCACCGCGAGATCATGCGCGATGAACAGGTAGGCCAGCCCGAAGCGCCGCTGCAGATCCTTCAGCAGGTTCACCACCTGCGCCTGGATCGACACGTCGAGTGCGGAAACCGGCTCGTCGCACACCACCAGGTCCGGCTGCACCGACAAGGCACGCGCAATGCCGATGCGCTGGCGCTGCCCGCCGGAGAATTCATGCGGATAGCGCTGCGCGTGAAAGGGTCGCAAACCGACCAGGGAAAGCAGTTCCTCCACCCGCTTGCGACGCGTGGCGGCATCGCCGATGCCGTGCACCACCATCGGCTCGGCGATGGTCTCCGCGACCGTCAGGCGCGGGTTGAGGCTGGCATAGGGGTCCTGGAAGACGATCTGCATGCGCCGGCGCATCGCGCGCTGCGCAGCGCCCGTGGTCTTCGTGACATCCACCCCTTCGAAGCCGATGCTCCCCGTCGACGGTTCGATCAGCCGCAGCACCAGCCGTGCGGTGGTGGATTTGCCGCAGCCGGATTCGCCCACGAGAGCCAGTGTCTCCCCCCGCTTCAGCGAGAAGGAGACGCCATCCACGGCCCGCACCAAGCCAACCTGCTTCGCCAGGATGAGGCCCTTGCGCACCGGGTAATGCTTGGCGAGGTCTTTCACCTCGAGCAGCGTCTCGCTCATGCGGCGAAGGCCTCCACGGGCGCGCGCAGGCAGGCCGCCTGGTGGCCGCTCGTCACCGCGCGCAGCGGGGGTTGCTCGGTCTTGCACTCGGCCGCGGCGAAGGGGCAGCGCGGATGAAAGCGGCAGCCCTTCGGCAGCGCGAAGGGCGGTGGCACCGAGCCGTCGATGGCCAGCAGGTTCTCGCGATCCTCATCGAGCCGCGGGACGGAACCCAGCAGGCCGAGGGTGTAGGGATGCATCGGATCGCCGAAGATCGCCCCCGCCTCAGCGCGTTCGACCACGCGGCCCGCGTACATCACCGCGACCTCGTCCGCCATCTCCGCCACCACGCCGAGGTCGTGGGTGATGAGGATGATCGACATCCCGGTCTCGGCCTGCAGTTCTCGCAGCAGGTCGAGGATCTGCGCCTGCACCGTGACGTCGAGAGCGGTCGTCGGCTCGTCCGCGATCAGCAGCTTGGGTCGGCAGGCCAGCGCCATGGCGATCATCACGCGCTGGCGCATGCCGCCCGAGAGCTGATGCGGGTATTCGTCGAAGCGGCGTTCCGGCGAAGGGATGCGCACGCGGTTCAGGGCCTCGACCGCGCGCTCGCGCAGTTCGGCGGCAGAAGCACGCGCGTCGTGGGCCCGCATCGCCTCGGTGATCTGGTAGCCGACCGTATGGACCGGATTGAGGCTGGTCATCGGCTCCTGGAAGATCATCGCGACCTGGCTGCCGCGCACGTCGCGCATCTCGGCCGGCGAGAGCGCGAGCAGGTCGCGCCCATCCAGCAGCACGCGCCCGGCCGCCGTGCGCCCCGGATGCGCGACGAGGCGCATGACCGAGAGGGAGAGCACCGACTTGCCGCAGCCGGATTCACCGACGATGCCGAGCGTGCGGCCACGCGGGACCGACAGATCGACACCGTCCACCGCCGTCACCTCGCCGCCATGGGTGCGGAAGACGGTGCGCAGACCCTCGATGCGGAGGAGATCGTCCGTCATCACGACCAATGGAAGGTCGGCGGCGCGATCTTTTCCGCGCTGCGATGGGCCCAATCCTGCTGCGGCACGCGGCCGACGATGCGCTTCTGCGCCTCATGCAGGTGCTCCGCGGCCTGGCGGTAATCCATGGTCAGGACCTCGCCATCCTCCACGACCTTGTGGCCATCGACATAGAGCGCCTTCAGCGCGCGATCGCCCGCCGCGTAGATCAGGCTGCGCACGGGATCATAGGCCGGGCGGATCATCGGGTGGGTGATGTCGATCAGCGAGAAATCCGCCTTGCAGCCCGCGGCAAGCCGCCCGATGTCGTCGCGCCCCAGCGCGGTCGCGCCGCCGATCGTCGCCGCATTGAACAGGTCCGTCGTCGTCATGGTGCGCGGATTGCCCGCCTGGGTGCGCGCGATATGCGCGGCGAGCCGCATCTCATCGAGCATGTTGTGCGGATAGGTGTCGGTGCCGATGCCCATGTTCACGCCGCGCCGGATGTAGCGGCCGAGATCCTTCATCGCGATGCCGCGCCGCGCGAAGACGGTCGGGCAATGCGCGACGGTGGTGCCGGTATCCGCGAGGCGATCGAGGTCCGTCTCAGTGTGCCAGCGCGTCGAGGGATGGTCGTCGAGGAAGATGCCATGCCCGATGATGGCGCGTTCGCCGAGCAGCCCCATGGAATCGAGCCAGCCGATCGGGGTGGTGCCGTGGCGGCGGGTGATCTCGTGGAATTCGACGACCGACTGCGCGGCATGGACCTGCCACGACAGGCCGCGCGCCTTCGCCTCGGCCCGGCTATCCTTCAGCAGCCCGGCCGAGCAGGTGTCGATCTGCGCCGGCACGACCATGCCGAAGAGGCGGCCGCATTCATGCTGCTCGGCGCGTTCGACGAGGCGCAGCGCCTCCTCCATCGCCTTCTCGCCGGCCTTCTCGTCCCATTCATACTCGACGACATGGCCGTTCTTGGTGAACCAACGCGCGGAACGGAACATCGGCGCGACGCAGACCCGCATGCCGGCTTCGGCCAGCAGGTCGAGCCAGCCCGGATGCGCCATGGACAAATCGGCGAGCGTCGTCACGCCGGACAGCAACAGTTCCGACAGCGCGACGCGCACGCAGCTCGGCACCGCTTCCGCATCGGCGCGGAAGATCGGCATGTATTCGTAGAGCGAGGAATTGTAGAGGCCGGGCGAGCCGATCTCATCGAGGAAACCCTTGTTCAGCGGCTCGCTCGACGGATGGGAATGGATGTTCACCAGCCCCGGCATGACCATGAGGCCTTTGCCGTCGATCACCGTATCCGCCGCGCCCTCATAGCCGCGGCCGACGAAGGTCAGCGTGCCGTCGGTGAAGGCCATGTCGGCGTCGGGGAGATAGGTGTGCGCCTTGGTCGATGCGTCCCAGGCGACGATGAGATCAGCGGCTTTGATCAGCGTTGTGGTCATGGCGTGCCTTCCTCAGATCGTGACGGGCGGGGCCGCGCGAACGGCCCCGCCCCCATCGTCATCGCGTCAGCCGGATGTCGAGGCCCTTGTAGAGCGCGACACCATAGAGGCCATGCGCGCGCACTCCCTCGACCCGCGGCGCCGAGGCAACCCAGAGCTGCTCATGCGCCAGCGGCAGCCAGACGTTGTTCTCGGCGATGATGCGCTGGGCGCGGGCGATGGCTTCTGCGCGCACGCGCGGATCGACCGCGGTGCGGGATTCCACCAGCGCCTCATCCGTCGTCGCATCCACCCAGTTCATGCGGTTCGGCGTCGGGCGGTTGCCGCTCGCGAAATACAGCGAGAAGGCATCCGATGCCGTCACATAGGGGTAGGACATGATGAAGGCATCGAATTCCTGCGTCGCCAGCCGGCCCCAAACCACCGTCGCATCCCAGAGCTGGATGCGCATGTCGATGCCGATGCGGCGCAGATCAGCCTGCATCGCTTCCAGCATCTGACGGTTGGCCTCCATCTGCGTGCCGTAGATGACAAAGCTGGCACGCTGGCCGTCCTTCACGCGAACGCCGTCCGACCCCGGCACCCAGCCCGCGGCATCGAGCACCCGCCGTGCCTCATCCGCATTGAACTGCGGCACCAGGCCGGCGGCGGTGTTGTCGAAGCCCGCGACACTCGGGTTCAGGTAGCCGCGCATCGGCGTCGCCGCACCAAAGAACGTCGCCTGCACCAGCGCCGGACGGTTCACGCCGAGATTGATGGCGCGACGGATCGCCGGATCGCTGACCACCGGCTTGTCCACCTTGAAGCCGACGAAATAGTCCCAGAAATAGGCTTCCTGCGTCGCCATGCGGATGTTCGGCATGCGCCGAAGCTGCTGCACGGCGATGTAGGGAATGTACTGCGTGACGTCGCCCTGCCCGGTCTGCAGCGCGGCGAGCCGCGTCTGGCTTTCCGGGATGATGCGCCAGACCACGCGATCCACCTGCGGCGTCGGGTTCCGGTAGATGGGCGGCCCCCAATTGTAGTTGGGGTGGCGCTGCAGCACCATTTCCTGCCGCGGCGTCCATGACACCCAGCAATAGGGGCCGGTGCCGTTGAATCCCTGCACGCCGAAATTCTGCCCCAGCCGCTCCACCGTCGCCTGATCGACGATCGAGGCAAAGGACAGGCTGAGCTGGTACAGCAATTCGCCATAAGGCGCGGTCAGCTCGTATTCGACGGTGTAGTCGTCAACCGCGCGCACTTCCTTCACCGGGCCGGCGCGCCAGCGCACCGGGGACCGCGTCGCCGGATCAAGCCAGCGGTTGATGGTGTAGACCACGTCGCGCGCCGTGAAGGGCTTCCCGTCGCAGAAAGTCACGCCGCGGCGCAGGTGGAAGGTGTAGGTCCGGCCATCCTCGCTGACCGACCAACGCTCCGCGAGGCCGGGGCGGATCGTCGCCATGTCCCAGTCGAGCGACACCAGCGTGTCGCTCATCATGTAGAGCACTTCGCTCGCCGCGCGCGCCGTCGAACGCGGCGGATCATAGTTGTCGGAATCGATCTGCCGCAGGACCTGCAGCGTATTGCGTGGGTTCGCCTGGGCCGCAGCCTGCTGCGCCGGCAGCACGGCCGCCAACGCCAGCGCCGCGGCGCCGATCGTCTTCCTGATCATGCAAAGTCTCCCGATCATTGTCGTTGCGTCAGAAGCGAAGCCGCGGGTCGAGCGCGTCGCGCAGCGCATCCCCCAGCACATTGAAGGCCAGCACGATCACGAAGATCACCACGCAGGGGATCACCGCGATGTGGGGTGCGAAGAAGAGGAAGTTGCGCCCCTCGGAGGCCATGGCGCCGAGTTCCGGGATCGGCGGCTGCGCACCCAGCCCGAGGAAGGACAGCGCCGAACCCAGCAGGATCACCTGGCCGAAGCGCAGCGTGACGAAGACGAAGATCGCCGAGAGGCAGTTCGGCGCCAGGTGCCGGAGGATCAGCCGCGCATCCGTCATCCCCGTCGCGCGCGCCGCCTCGATGTAGTCGAGCCGCATCACCACCAGCGCCGAGCCGCGCACGATGCGCGCCATCAGCGGGATGGTCGCGACCGACAGCGCGATCACCACGGACAGGATCCCCGGCCCGAAGATCGCCGCGATGGCA
This sequence comes from Roseomonas sp., assembly GCA_041906015.1. Lineage (GTDB taxonomy): Bacteria > Pseudomonadota > Alphaproteobacteria > Acetobacterales > Acetobacteraceae > Neoroseomonas. The sequence continues at coordinate 4,397 of JAYRJZ010000064.1, read as the reverse complement.
AGGCCCACCAGGATCGCCGGGAAGGACAGCAGCATGTCCATCAGCCGCATGATCGGCCCGTCCAGCCAGCGCTGGTAGAAGGCGGCCACGAAGCCGAGCATCGCCCCGATGCTGCCGCCGACCAGCACGGCGGCGAAGCCCATGGTCAGCGATACCCGCAGGCCGAACAGCAGGCGCGTGATCAGGTTGCGCCCCTGCGCATCGGCACCGAGCGGCAGCCCCTCGCTGCCCGGCGGCTGCATCGCCTTGGACAGGTCGTTGTCATAGGGATCGGTCGGCGCGAGCCACGGCGCGAAGACCGCCGCCCCGATCAGCAGGACGACGAGGACCAGGCAGATCGCCGCCCCGGGGTCACGCAGCAGCCGGGACAGCACGCCCGGCCTCGGCGGCGCCACGGGTTCGTCGGTGGTCTCGACGGTCGCGCTCATGCCCCGCGCACCCGCGGGTCGAGCGCCGCGTAGAGAACGTCCACGGCCAGATTCACGAGGATGAAGCCAAGCGACAGCACGATGATGGTCCCTTGCGCCATCGGGAAGTCGGAAGACAGGATGGCGCCGACCGCGAGGCGCCCGACGCCGGGCCAGGAGAACACCGTCTCCGTCACCACGGCGCCCCCGAGCAGGAAGCCGATCTGCAGGCCGATCAGCGTCACCACCGGCACCAGCGCGTTGCGCAGCGCATGGCGCGTGACGACGAGCCGTTCCGTCAGCCCCTTGGCACGCGCGGTCCGCACATGGTCGGCGGACAGCACATCCAGCACCGCCGTGCGCGTCATGCGCGCAACCGGCCCGATGAAGACCCCCCCCAGCGTCAGCGCCGGCAGGATCAGCGACTGCATGCCATCCCAGGTCCAGATCGGCCCGGCACGGCCCGTGAAGGGCAACAGCTGCCACTGGAAGCCGACCAGCCAGATCATCATCAGCCCGATAAAGAAGACCGGCACCGACACGCCCGCGACGGACAGCGCCATGATCGCCCGGTCGAACAGCGACCCGCGCCAATACCCCGCCAGCGTGCCGAGCAGGATGCCGATGGGGATCGACCAGAACAGGCTCGCCACCATCAGTTCGACGGTCGGGCCGATCGTGGCACCCAGCTCCTGCACCACCGGCACGTTGTTGATGATGGAGGTGCCGAGATCCCCATGCAGCAGCCGCCAGACATAGCGCCCGAACTGCGCATAGAGCGGCTGATCCAGGCCGAGATCGGCCCGGATCGCCGCGATCACATCCGGCGTCGCGGTCGGCCCGGCGCGCACCGTCGCCGGGTCGGTTGGCACCACCTGCATCAGCAGGAAACCGATCAACACCACCCCGAACATGACCGGGATGGCGAGCAACAGGCGATGAATCGCGTGACGCAGCACGTTATTGCGCCGCCACCATGCCTGCCGCTTCGCCGTGCCGGTCGAAGATCGCCGCACCGTCGCGGAAGGTAAGGTCCGCCTGGGTCTTCAGAATCTCGTCCGGATCGATCGAGAAGACATCCTTCGACAACACCGCGATGTCGGCGAGCATGCCGACCTCGAGCGTGCCCTTGCGCTCCTCCGCGAACTGCGTGAAGGCGCCGCACCAGGTGTAGCAATGCACCGCTTCTTCCGGCGTCAGCTTCTCCTCGGCCCCCAGCACCGTCCCCTTGTTGGTCTTGCGGGTGACCATGGTGAAGAGGTTGATGAAGGGATCGACCGTGCAGACCGGGCAGTCGGACGACGCCGCGGGATGCGCGCCCTCATCCAGCCAGGTCTTCATCGGATAGGCGCGGTCCGAGCGCTCATGCCCGAGGACCTTCACGTAAAGGTCGCCGAACTCGTACATGAAGGTTGCCTGCGGCACCGGATGGATGTCGCGGGCCTTCATCCGGCGCCGCTGGTCGCGCGTGACGAAGCCGCAATGCTCGATGCGGTGGCGGCGGCCGATGAAGGGATGCACCTCGCTGTCGGCGGCCTCCATGCCCACCAGCACCTGCTCGATCGCCGCATCGCCGATGGCGTGGATGTCGAGCTGCCAGCCCTGCTCGTGATAGAGCTTCAGCAGGGCGTGGATCTTCTCGTCGGGGAAGGTGAAGACACCGGTGCCGCCGCCCATCGCCTCGACATAAGGATCGAAGAAGGCCGCGGTGAGCCCGCCGGCGGACCCATCGGCGAAGACCTTCACCGCGCCCCAGCGCAGCGAATCGTCGCCCTGCATCGGGCGCATGCCCTCAGCCCAGGCCTTCTGCGCGATGCCTTCCGGATTGCCCGCGAGCACCTGCCACATGCGCAGCGGCAGCTTCCCCTGTTCCAGCGCCGCCTCATAGGCCGCGATCTCGGCGAGGCCCGCCGTCATGCCGACATTCATGTCGGTCGCCGAGGCGAAACCCAGCGAGGCCAGATAGTCGTTGGCCGCGCCGATCGCACCGACCATCCGAGCCTGGTCGGGCTGCGGGACGACATCCATGATCAGCCGCTTGGCGCGTTCCTGGAACTCGCCGGTCAGCTTGCCGTTCTTGCGGACGATGACGCCGCCTTCCGGGTTCGGGGTGTTGTGGCCGACGCCGGCGAGCTTCATCGCCATGCTGTTCGCCACGCCGACATGCCCGCAGGTGCGCACGATCAGCACGGGGTTGTCGGGCGATGCCGCGTCCAGCTCCTCGGCCGTCGGATGGCGGCCGACATCGAGCTCGCCATGGTCGTAGCCGCGCCCGAGCACCCAGCCGCCCTTCGGCGCTGCCTGCGCCGCCACGCGGATGCGGCGCAGCAGCTCGTCGAGCGTGCGCACTTCCTCCGCGCGCAGGTTCACATTCGCAAGGCCGAGCCCATAGGGCAGCAGATGCATATGCGCTTCGTTGAAGGCCGGAATGGCGATGCGCCCGCCGAGATCGATCCGCTTCGTCCCCGCCCCGGAAGCGGCCAGCGCATCCTCGCCGAGGGCGAGCACGCGCCCATCCTTCACCGCCACCGCGTCGGTGAAGCCGCCGGCGAGGCCGCGGAAGACGCGGCCGCCGGCAATCAGCAGATCAGCGGTCACGAGCGATAGTCCGGCTTGCCGTCCTCGATGAGACGCAGCGCGGCGCCCCAGGCCATGTTGAAACCGTCCTGGCCCTTGTTCGGCCGGTTGAACTGGCCGGCAGTGTGCAGGCGCACGGATTCCGGCGGCAGCACCAGCTCGGCCCCGCCCGCCATGGCGGAGATCTGCGCCTGACAGGCGCGTTCGAGGTAGTAGATGTTGAGGAACGCCTCGGCCGCATGCTGGCCGCAGACCAGCAGGCCGTGGTTGCGCAGGATCATCGCGTTGTGCGTGCCGAGATCCTTCACCAGCCGCTCGCGTTCATCGAGGTCCAGCGCGATGCCCTCATAGTCGTGATAGGCAAGGTGCCCGTAGAACTTCAGCGCATGCTGGCTGATCGGCAGCAGGCCCTGGCGCTGGGCGGAGACGGCGATGCCGGCCTCGGTGTGGGTGTGGACCACCACATGCGCATCCTCGCGCGCCATGTGGATGGCGGAGTGAATCGTGAAGCCCGCGGCGTTCACCGGCTTCGATTCGGCGCCTTCCTCCACGACATTGCCGTCGAGGTCGATCTTCACGAGGTCGGAGGCGCGCATCTCGTGGAACAGCACGCCGTACTTGTTGATCAGGAAGTGATGCTCGGGACCGGGCACCCGGGCGCTGATGTGCGTGTAGATGAAGTCCGTCATCCGGAAATGCGCGACCAGGCGGTACAGCGCCGCGAGATCGCAGCGGATCTTCCATTCCTCTTCGCTGATGCCGCGCAGGGCGGAAGGCGGGCTGACGACGTTCATGGCTGGCTGGTCTCCGCGAAGGGTTGCCGAACACTCATCTTGCACGCTTGTCACGTCAACCGCGCCGTGAGCAACAATTGCGCAAGCCATGCACCGGCTGCATCCCAATGGAGCAGTCCTGCCGCCGGTGCGGGCATCGTTTCAGGCCGGGACGGGGCCCTCGGCTTCCTCAAGATCCACGGCCACCCAGAGCCCGTGCTCCCCTCCGCCGAGGATCACCCCGCGCAGCGGGCTGACATCGGCGAAATCGCGGCCCCAGGCGAGAATCACATGCTCGTCGCGCACCACGATGTCGTTGGTGGGGTCGAGGCCGACCCAGCCGAACCCCTCCCCCATCCAGGCCTCGACCCAGGCGTGGGACTGGTCGGCGCCGCGCCGCGCGACGCCGCCCGGCGGCGGCCGGGTGCGCACATAGCCGGACACGTAGCGCGCCGGCAGGCCGAGCCCGCGCAACGCGCTGATCATCACATGGGCGAAGTCCTGGCAGACGCCGCTGCGGCCGGCGAGCACCTCGGCCACCTGGGTATGGATGCCCGTCACCCCGGCCTTGTAGGTGAAGTCGCGCCGGATGCGGCCCATCAGTTCCAGCAGCCCGGACAGCACCGGGCGGCCGGCGGGG
>JAYRJZ010000063.1:0-30218 GCA_041906015.1 Roseomonas sp. | reverse complement strand
CCCCCCTGAACGCAGAAAGGGGCGCCGTTCGGCGCCCCTTCCCGGTATCCGACGCTGATGCTGGGATCAGCGGAGGATGATTTCCACGCGGCGGTTCTGCGGCTCGCGGGTGTTGTCCGGGGTCGGGACCAGCAGGTTGGTCTCGCCGAAGCCGCGAGCCACGATCTGGTTCCGGGGGATGCCCAGGCGAACCAACTCGGCAGCCACGTTGTTCGCGCGGCGGATCGACAGGCCCATGTTGTACTGCGCCGAACCCGAGGTGTCGGTGTAGCCATTGACCTCGAGACGGGTGACCTGCTGGGTGCGCGAGGCCTGGGCCGCTTCCGCGATGATCTGGCGGGCGCGGTCGGTCAGGTTGTCGCGGTTCCAGTCGAAGAACACCAGGAAGGTGCGGGCCGGGGCCGGAGCAGCGACGGGCGCGGCCACCGGGGCGGCGGTGCGGCCGAAGTTGTAGCGGACGCCGAACAGCAGCGACCAGTTGTAGTTGTCGGTCGAGAACTTCACCGATTCGCGGTCGCGATACGTCACGCCGTTGTAGGTGAGGTTGCCGTTGGCGCGGCCGTCGATGTCGTCGCCGGTCGTGCCCATGAAGCGGCCTTCGGCGGTGAGCGCGAGACCCGGGACGGACTGGATCGGGAAGGCCACACCGAGGATCGCCTGGTAGGCGAAGGCCTGGTTGGTGCCGCCGACGTTCAGCGAAGCGGAGTTCGCCGCGTAGGACTGGCGGAAGCCGATGCTGTCGTAGTCGTTCCACGCCATACCGGCGCCGACGCCGACATAGGGCATCACCGGGCCGAGGTTGAAGTCATACAGGGCGTTGACCATCAGGCCCCAGGTCGAGGCCGTGCCACCCGGGCGCGGGGCGTTCAGGCCGCGGACCTTGATGGTGTCCACGTCGTTCTGGCGCCAGTTGCCTTCGAGTTCGAGGCGCAGGCCGTTGCCGAAGCCGTAGCCGACCGAGAGAACGCCGGCCCAGCCCCACTCGAAGGAGACGGTGGTGCTGTTGGTGACGTCGGAATCCTGCAGGAAGTTGGTGCCGAGGCCGGCACCGATGTAGATGCCCTGCACCCGCGGGTCCCAGCTCTGCGCATTCGCGGTCGCGGCCATCGGCAGCGACAGCAGCGTCGCGGCAAGAAGCGCCTTCTTCAGGCTCATCGTTATTCTCCTGCTCGGGCCCCTTGCGGGCCGTAAGATCTGTTCGAAGCCTGATCGCCCGAAGCAGGCGCCACTGGCTCGACACAGGCGTCTTCTACCACTCTGCGCGGGCTGCGGAAGGCCTCGACGCCGGAAGGCGCCGAGGTGTTGCATCCACGCCACGCCAGGGGGTGGCAATTCGGTCACAAGCCGTCCAGGGCGGCTTCGTCGGACAGGCCGATCAGGCTGCCATGCGCCAGAAGCCGATTGGCGTGGCCCATCTTGCGCCCGGTGCGGGCCTCGGCCTTGCCGTAGAGATGCGGGACCACGCCCTTCATCCGCAGCAGGCGCGGCCAGGCGGCGAGTCCCTCCGGTCCGATCAGGTTGCGCATCACGGCATCGTGATGTCGGTCTGCCGACGCCAGGGGCAGGCCGGCGACGGCACGGATATGCTGCTCGAACTGCGAAGCGGCGCAGGCATCCATGGTCCAGTGGCCGGAATTATGCGGCCTGGGGGCGATTTCGTTGCCGAGCAGGCGGCCATCGGGCAGCAGGAACATCTCCAGCGCGACCAGGCCGATCAGCTCGAGGCCCTCGGCCACCGCGGCGACGTGGGATTTCGCGGCCTCCGTGACAGCGGCCGGCATCCGTGCCGGCGCGAAGGACAGGTCGAGGATGTGATGCGCGTGGCGGTTCTCCGCCGGGTCGAAGACGGCGATCGAGCCGTCCTCGGCGCGCGCGGCGATCGCCGAGACCTCGGCGACGAAGGGCACGAAGGCTTCGAGGATCAGCGGTTTGGGGGCGAGTCGCGCGAAGGCGGGCGCGAGGTCCGAGGCCTCCCGCAGCACCGCCTGGCCGCGCCCGTCATACCCCATGCGCGTCGTCTTCAGCACCGCGGGCAGGCCGAGCTCGGCCACGGCGGCACGCAGATCCGCCTCCGACTCCACGAGTCGCCAGGGCGCCACGGGCACGCCGATGCGGTCGAGGAAGGCCTTCTCGGCCGCGCGGTCCTGGCAGGTCGCGAGCGCCGCGAGGCCGGGGCGGCAGGGGACGAGGCCGGACAGGGCTTCAAGCGCCGCGGCGGGCACGTTCTCGAATTCGAAGGTGACGACGGCGACGGCGGCGGCGAAGCGGGCCAGCGCCTCACGGTCCTCATAGGCCGCGACCGTACGGTGCGCGGCGACCTGCATGCCGGGCGAATCGGCCTCGGGCGCATAGACGTGGCAGGCATAGCCGAGCCGCGCCGCGGCCATGGCCGACATGCGGCCGAGCTGGCCTCCGCCGAGGATGCCGATGATCGAACCGGGGGGCAGGGGGAAGGCGGTCATGCCGGCGCATCCGGCACCGAGGCGGTCAGCGTCGCGCGCCAAGCCTCGAGCCGCTCCGCCAGGGCCGGATCGGCGGTGGCAAGGATGGCGGCGGCAAGCAGGCCTGCATTGGTGGCGCCCGCCTTGCCGATCGCGAGCGTACCGACCGGGATGCCGCCGGGCATCTGGACGATGGACATCAGGCTGTCCATGCCCTTCAGCGCATGGCTTTCGACCGGCACGCCGAGCACCGGCAGCCGCGTGAAGGAGGCCGTCATGCCCGGCAGATGCGCCGCGCCACCAGCGCCGGCGATGATGACCTTGAGGCCCCGCCCGGCCGCGGATTTCGCATAATCCACCAGCCGGTCGGGCGTGCGATGGGCGGAGACCACGCGGGTTTCGTGTGGCACGCCGAGCTGGTCCAGCGCCTCGGCGGCGTGGCGCATCGTCTCCCAGTCGGAACGGCTGCCCATGATGATCCCGACCAGCGGTGCGGGGGAACTGTCACCTGTCATTCACGTCACCGTCAGTCGAAACAGGAACGAAATCGGATCGAGGCCTGGCCCCGGCCCGGCCAGCACGCGGCGCGACGCCGGGCGGCCGGGATGTCCCGCGCCCGCCATCCGATGGTCAGGCAATGATGTCGGGGACGAGGCGGCCTTCCAGCCAGGCGATCTCGTCCTTCAGCTTCAGCTTGCGCTTTTTCAATCGCTGCAGCTGCAACTGGTCCACCACCGAGCCGTCCAGCCGCGCGATGACGGTGTCGAGGTCGCGGTGCTCGCTGCGCAGTTCATGCAAGCGGCGCAGCATGGCGTCACGGTCGGCGATCATGGCCGGCGGCCTCGGAGCGAAGTTGATGGTGCATTCCCAGCGTCAACGCCCTTAACATGATCGGGCCGGGGCGCGACAGGCCAATCCCTGGTCCTGCCTCCTCCGGCCCGGAGCCGTGGTCCTCGACTGCGCCCGGCCTTCAGAGCAGAGGACGCGTCAAGCATGCCCATGAATGCCCGCATCGCCTCCCTCGAGCAACGTCACGCCGCGCTGGAACGCCAGATCCTCGATGAGGATCGCCGACCGCGGCCCGACGACACGGCACTGTCCCGCCTGAAGCTTGAGAAGCTGCGCCTCAAGGAGGAGATGGAGCGCCTGCGGTCGAGCCGGCCGCATTAAGGACAGCAGGACGACGCCGTTCCCCGCTCAGGCCGCGTCTTCGGCCGGCGGGGGCGGCGTCAGGCTGCCACCCGCGGCCTGGATGGCCGCATTCAGGTCGCCCTGGCTGCACAGGCCGAGGATGACCGGATCGCGCGGCTTGATATTCGCGCTGTTCCAATGGGTCTTGTCGCGGACCTTGGCGATGGTGTCCTTGGTGGTGCCGAGCAGCTTCGCTACCACCGCATCCGGGAGCATCGGATAGTTGCGCAGCAGGAAGGCAATGCCGTCCGGCCGGTCGTTGCGCTTCGAGACGGGCGTGTAGCGGCCGCCCTTGGCGCGCTGCTTCGGCAGGACGACGGTGCTTTCCTGCAGGCGCAGCCGGGCCCCGGTGTCGGCCTCGCAGCGGGCGATTTCCTCGCGCGTCAGCTGACCCGAGGCGATGGGGTCGAAGCCGACGATGCCCTGCGCCACCTCGCCATCCGCGATGGCCTGGATTTCGAGCGGGTGCATGCCGACGAAATCGGCGATCTGTTCAAAGGAAAGCGACGTCTTGTCGATCAGCCACACGGCGGTGGCCTTCGGCATGAGTGGCTGCGGCATGAGCTGACCTCGGCTGGCCGGAGGGGCGGCAGGAGCGAACCCCCGCGACAAATGTGCGCTTCCTATAATGACGCGCTGTGGCAGGGTCAAAGCCTTGATGGGAAAGGAAGCGCGATGGCCGCGACGGATGAAGAGGACCAGCCGCGCCGGCGGCAAGTGCTTGAAAAGCCGAAATTCGACGGTTGGGACGTATCGCAGCTCCAGGACTATATCGCTGAACTGAGGAGCGAGATCGCGCGGGCCGAGGTGGCGATCGGCGCGCGTAACGATCATCGTGCGGCAGCAGAAGCGTTCTTTCGGAAGCCCTGAACAGGGCGGAGGCGGAGGAACTGTGCCCATCCCCGGAACCCCACCCACCATGCTGGCCGGAGATGAGTTCTGGTGCTGGGCGCGACCGTTGGGATGTTCCCCCCTTGAACGCGCGCCGTGCGCAAGAGTGGGTTTCGGCACTCTTCCGCCAGCCGCGCACCGCACCAGGTTGAGGTTTCCAAAGGCCTTTCGGCCTTTGGTGGGGAGAGCCCGAGAGGGGCGACGCCCCTCTCGGTTCCGCCGCGGAAGTGCCGGGCGGCCAGAAGGCCCCTTCGCCCTCGCTGTGTGGAGGCTGAGCACCACCGACGCCGTGATGCTCCCTTGTCGTCGGGGCTGGGCGGGGCGATGTGCAGAACATGGATACGATGGTTCCACTGGCCGAGGCCGGCACGCGTCCTGTCTTCGACAACAGCTATGCCCGGCTGCCGGAGCGGCTCTTCGCGCGGCTGCCGCCGACGCCGGTCAGTGCGCCGCGGCTGTTGAAGCTGAACAGGGCACTGGCGGAAGAACTCGGGCTCGACCCCGCCTGGCTCGCCAGCGAGGCGGGGGTGGCGCTGCTGGCCGGCAACCTCGTGCTGCCGGGCAGCGAACCGATCGCCCAGGCCTATGCCGGGCATCAGTTCGGCCATTTCAGCCCGAGCCTCGGGGATGGGCGCGCCATCCTGCTCGGCGAGGTCGTCACACCCGCGGGCGAACGGCGCGACATCCAGTTGAAGGGATCGGGGCCGACGCCGTTCTCCCGTCGGGGCGATGGGCGGGCGGCGGTCGGGCCGGTGCTGCGCGAGTACCTCGTCAGCGAGGCCATGGCCGCGCTCGGCATTCCGACGACGCGATCGCTCGCGGCTGTCGCGACCGGGGACCCAGTGTTTCGCGAGGATGCGCTGCCCGGGGCGGTGCTCACGCGCGTCGCGGCAAGTCATATCCGCGTCGGGACCTTCCAGTATTTCGCCGCCCGGCGTGACACCGACGCGCTGCGCATCCTGCTGGAGACCGCGATCGCGCGGCATGACCCGGCGGCGGGGGAGGCGGCCAACCCGGCGCTCGCTTTCCTTGAGGGCGTGGCGGCGCGCCAGGCGGAACTGGTCGCGCGCTGGATGCTGGTGGGCTTCATCCATGGGGTGATGAACACCGACAATTGCGCGGTGTCCGGCGAGACCATCGATTACGGGCCTTGTGCCTTCATGGAGGCGTATCATCCGGAGACGGTCTATTCCTCGATCGACCAGCAGGGGCGTTATGCCTACGGCAACCAGCCGGGGATCGCGCATTGGAACCTGGCACGGCTGGCGGAATGCCTGCTGCCGTTGATCGATACCGATGAGAATGCGGCGGTGGAAAAGGCACAGGGCGCGCTGACGACCTATGCCGCCCGGTTCGGGGCGGCGTGGCGCGACGGGCTGCTGCGCAAGGCGGGGCTGGGCCCGGCGGAAGAGGGCGACGAGGAACTGCTGCAGGATCTGCTGGTGCGGATGGCGGGGAACAAGGCGGATTTCACCCTGACCTTCCGGTACCTCGCCGATGCTGCCGATGATCCGGCGGCGGATGCGGCGGTGCGGGCGCTATTCATGGATCCCTCCGCCTATGACGCCTGGGCGCCGGCCTGGAGGGCGCGCTTGATGCGCGAGCCGGGCGGCCGCGGCGCGGCGATGCGGTCGGTCAATCCGCTCTACATCCCGCGCAATCACCTGGTGGAGGAAGCGTTGGCCGCCGCGGCGTCGCGCGATGACCTGGAGCCGTTCGAAGCGTTGCTGTCCGTCATCCAGCGCCCCTTCGAGGCGCAGCCGGGTCGCGACCGCTATGCTCAGCCGGCGCGCCCTGAGGAACAGGTCCTGGCGACCTTCTGCGGCACCTGAGGCCGGATGGGCGACCGCGCCGTGACGAGACCGACCGGCTGACCGACAGAGAACGGAGGGGGCCCGGGGGAGGTGTTCCTCCCCCGGACTTCTTCGACGTTACGCCGCCTGGGCGGTCGTCTCGGCCTGGCCTTCGATGGCCGGGCGGCCGGCCTGCACCGGGATGCGGCGCGGCTTCAGGGCCTCGGGCACCACGCGCTTCAGCTGCACATGGAGCAGGCCGTTCGAGAGATCCGCGCCCTCGACCACGATGTGGTCAGCGAGGACGAAACGCCGCTCAAAGGCGCGCCCGGCGATGCCGCGATGCAGGAAGCGCGAGCGATCCTCGGGCTGGGCCTGGGGCTTGCCGGTGATGGTCAGCGTGTTCTCCTGGGCCGTGATGTCGATATCGGCCTCGGAGAAGCCCGCCACGGCCATGGTCAGCACGTAGCTGTCATCGCCGGTCTTCTCGATGTTGTAGGGCGGGTAGCCGGTCGCGTCGGAAACATTGCGCGCATTGTCCATCAGGCGCGCGAGGCGGTCGAAGCCGATGGCGGACCGGAACAGGGGAGAGAAATCGATCGCATTCATAGAAGAACCTCCTGCGGTAGCAAGGTTCGTTGCGGGGCGGATCCGGGCTCGATGGGTCCCCGATCGGGCAACCCTGCCGTTCCGCGCCGGCGGCCCTCAGGGGCGCCGCCGGCTGGTCAGAGTTAGGAGGGCGGGACTGCCCGTTCAAGGGTGCCCTCCCGGGGCAAGGCTGCCAGATAGGGGCCGGCCTTTTCCCGTACCGCGGCGAGATGAGTGAAGAGCGCGACGTGGCCGGCGCCGGCGATCGCGAGATGCTCGGCGCTGGGGATGCCGCGCGCGGCGGCCTCGCCATGGGCGGGCGGGACGACGTTGTCCGCCTGTCCGTGGATGACGAGGGTCGGCGCCGTGATCCTGTCGAAGGCGATCGCGCCAGGCGATCCGAAGCGAGCGATGTCGTTGACGGTACCGGGCAGCCGGTCCGCCAGATGCTCGAAGACGCCGGCTTGCAGCGCGCGCAGCAGCGGCCCGGCCGTCGGATCCGCCATGGTGCGCGCCCGCAGGGCGGGGTCGGGGATGGCGCGGGATGCGGCTGCCTCGGGGTCGCGGCGCGTCCGCCAGCGCAGCAGCGCCGGCAGCAGCGGCAGGCGGGCGAGGCGCTGCATGACGCGCAGCCGCTTGAGGATGGCGGGCGGCGTCTCGAGCCGGCCGGTACAGGCCGAGACAAGGATCAGCGCGCGGCAGCGCGCCGGATGACGGATCGCGAAATGCAGTGCCGACGGTCCGCCGGCCGACACGGCGGCGACGGTGGCGGCCTCGATGCCGAGCCGGTCGAGCAGCGCGGCCAGGGCGTCGGCCTGTTCCTCGGGGCTCTGCCCGACCGATAGCGGCGTCCCGAGATAGCCCGGGCGCGAGACCGCCACCACGCGATGCCCGGACGGGTCGGCGAGGAGGGCGCGGGCCAGCAGCGCGGATTGGTCATGCCCACCCATGCCGCCATGCACGGCCAGGAGAACGGTCCCTGCGCCGCTGACCTGACATTGGATCGGGCCGCGAGCGGTGTCTACGGTGATGGGCGCGGTCATGGGCGATGCTTGGCGTCTGCTCGTGATGGCCCTGGCCGGCACCGGGCAGGGCCGGTCATCGGGGCCTATTTGCGCGCCCGAAGGATGAGGAAGAGCGGGGCGATCCGTGTATCGGCGACCGCCGGTACCCGTGCCGCGGTCTGCGGGTCGGCCACCGGCTCCTCCGCGGCCTCAAGCCGCAGGCCGGCTCCGGCAACGGCATTCAGCCACCAGGCCAGGCTTCGGTCGAAGCGCGGCACCTGGAAGGCTGGCCAGGCGTCGCGCAGGGCTGGCGGGGCGCCGGAGAAGCGCCAGCGTTCGATCGCACCGTCGGGCAGGGCGGCTTCGCGCAGTTCGATGGCGTAGGCGTGGCCCGTGGCGTCGCGCAGGACGCGGCGGCCGGGGCCGGTGAAGCTCGGATGCAGGATGGAGAATTGCAGGAAGCCGCCGGGGCGAAGGATGCGCGCCGTTTCGGCCAGCGCGATCTCGGGGCGCGGCACGTCCATCAGGCACATGAAGGCGGTGGCGAAGTCGAAAGTCGCGTCGGCGAAGGGGAGCGACAGGGCGCTGCCATTCACGAAGCGGATGCCGCGCGGGTCGGCGGCCTCGGTCGCCGCGGCAGCGGCGAGGAAGGAGGGCGCGACATCCAACGCCGTCAGGCGCGCGCCGCGTGCGGCGACGGCGCGGGTGTTCGTCGCCTCGCCGCAGCCGATGTCGAGGCCATGCAGACCCGTCACATCCGGCAGGATGCGCAGGAAGCACGGCGTGTTCAGATGGTCCCGGTAGAGGTCCCAACCGGCGCGCGACAGCGCGATCCAAGCGGGCGCGTTCGCCTCCCAGAGGCGGGCCACCTGGGCGGGGTCGGTCGCGACCTCCTCGCCGCCCAGGGGCATGGGGGCGTCAGGCCTTCTTGCGGGCGCCGAGGCCAATGCCGGCGAACTTCTTGTTGAACTTCGCGATCTGGCCACCGGTGTCGATCACGCGCTGCTGGCCGGTCCAGGCCGGATGCGACTTCGGATCGATGTCGAGGCGCAGCGTGTCGCCGGCCTTGCCCATGCAGGAACGGGTTTTGAATTCGGTCCCGTCCGTCATGATGATGGTGATCTCGTGGTAATCGGGATGGATATCGGGCTTCATGGGCTGGACTCGCGACTGAACGCCCGACGATGCCGACCGGCGGGCAGGGAAGGGGGCGTATAGGGGAGAGGGGGGACGGACGCAACTCAGTCCGCCGCGATCTCCCCCCGCTCGATCACATAGGTCTGCTCGACCAGGGGACGGAGCAGTTCCGGGTTGGATTCCGTGATCAGGATGGCGACGTCGGGCAGGGCGGCGCGCAGGCGCTTCAACGCCTCCGCGTAGCGCATTGCCAGGGCGGGGGCGAGGCCCTGGAAGGGTTCGTCCAGCAGCACCGCCCGTGTGCCCACCATCAGTGCCCGGCCGAGCGCCACCATCTTGCCCTGGCCGCCCGACAGCCCGGCCGCCTTGCGCTCCGAGAGGTCTTTCAGCTCCGGCAGCAGCGCATAGACGCGTTCGAGGCGCCGGTTGATTTCACCCTGGTCCAGCTTCAGCACCTGCGCGGGCAACAGCATGTTGTCCTCGACGGTGAAGGAGCCGAACAGTCGCCTTTCCTCAGGCGCATAGCCGATGCCGTGGCGGGGGCGGTGATGGGGGGGCAGGCGGGTCTCGTCCTCCCCGTCGATCATCACCTGGCCGGCGGTGACGGGGACGAGGCCCATCAGCGTGCGCAGCGTGGTGGTCTTGCCCGCGCCGTTGCGGCCGATCAGCGCGACGCGGCCCCCCGCGGGGACGTGCAGCGACACGTTGCGCAGCACGGGCACGCCGGCGATGGCGACGGAAACGCCGGAAAGGTCAAGCATGGCGTTCGATCCCGATGACGTCGCGCTGCACGGCGGGGTCGGCCAGCACCTCATGCGGCGGGCCGAGCGCGGCGATGCGGCCCTGGGACCAGACCGCCACGCGGTCGGCGAAGCGTTCGACCACATCCATGTCGTGCTCGACGAAGACGGCGGTGACCTTCGCGTCGCGCAGCACGTTCACCAGCGTCTCGACGATCGCCATCTTCTCGGACGCCGCGACGCCGGATGTGGGTTCGTCCATCAGCAGAAGGCGAGGCTTCAGCGCCACCGCCATGGCGATGTCGGCGAGCTTGCGGGCGCCCTCGTTCAGCGCATCGGCACGCGCATCGGCGATGGCCATCAGGCCGAAGCGGTCGAGCAGGTCGCGTGCCTCATCCCGATAGGCGGGGCGCAGCAGCGGCGTCAGCGGCGACCAGATGCCGTCGCGCGAGGCGACAGCCAGGGCGATGTTCTGCTCGACCGTGTGCTCGGTGAAGAGCTGCGGCAGCTGGAAGGACCGCGCGATGCCGCGCTTGACGATGGCGCGCGGAGACAGGCCGGTGATGCGGCTGCCTTCGTATAGGATCTCGCCGGCATTGGGCCGCAGGTAGCCGGTGGTCATGTTGATGAAGGTGGTCTTGCCGGCGCCGTTCGGGCCGATGATGGCGAGGAACTCCCCGCGCATCACCGCCAGGTCGATGCCATCCGCCGCGCGGACGCCGCCGAAGGCGAGGCGCAGGCCGGAGGCCTGGAGCAGCGTCTCGCTCATCGCGCGCCCCCCTTCACCAGCCGCGCCGCCATGCCCCACAGCCCGCCCGGGGCAAACAGGATCACCAGCAACAGCACCGCGCCAAGGATCATCTGCCAGGCATCGGCGAAGGAGGCGGCGGCGTAGATACGCACCAGCTCATAGGCCGCGGCCCCGAGGAACGGCCCGAGCACCCCGCCGGCTCCGCCCAGGATGGCGATGAAGACGAGTTCGCCGGACGAGGTCCAGTAGGACAATAGCGGCGTGACGTGGCGCGACGTCATGGCGATGATCGCGCCACCGATGCCGCCGAGGACGGCCGACATGACATAGGCGGCGAGCAGCACGCCGCGCGCCGGCACGCCCATGAATTCGAGCCGCGTCTCGCGGGTCTTGATGCCGGCCAGCGCCTCGCCCATCGGGGAGGACAGGTAGAGCCGCACCAGGAAGCCGAGCACGAAGGCGAGGCCGATCGCGATGCCGAAGATCCACCATTCATAGGTGACGCGGTCGAGCGCCTGGCCGGCGACCGGCATGACCTCGACCCGGATGCCGTCCGAGCCCTTGGTGTAGTGGTAGAGCTTCTCGAGCAGCGAATAGAACACCATCGACATGGCGAGGTTGAGCATGCCGAAGAAGATCTGCCGGTAGCGCGTGACGAACAGGCCGATCAGCAAGCCGAGCAGCCCGGCGCCGGCCGCCGCGACCAGCAGCAGCAGCACCGCATCGTTCAGCGTGGGTGCGAGGAAGGCCACCACATAGGCGCCGAAGGCGATGTAGAGCGCATGGCCGAAGGAGACCTGCCCCGCGCGCAGCAGCAGCAGGATGCCGATCACCGCGATGCCCTTGGCGAGCGCGATGGTCAGCACGAAGCGCAGCCAGGGCGCGGCGATCGCGGCCGCGATCATCGCCGCGGCGAGCAGCACGGCGAGGAGGGGTTCGATCTTCCTCATCGGCTGGCGGGGCCGAGCGAGCCCTCCGCGCCCGCCCTCGGGGAGCCCGCGAAGCGTCGCTTCGCGGGGAATGGGGGCGCTGCGGTCATCGGGCCCGCTCATACCCGGCGCGTCTCGATCACGCCGAACAGGCCCTGGGGCCGGACGAGCAGCACGAGCACCATGATGATGTAGGGCACCACGACTTCCAACTCCGGTTCGAAATAGACGGCGACGGACCGGCCCATGCCCATCATCAGGGAGGTGAGCGCCGCACCCTCGATCTGCCCGAGGCCGGCAGTGGCGACGACGGCGAAGGACAGCACGATGGTCTGCGCGCCGATGCCCGGCACCAGCGCGGCGGTCGGGGAGGACAGCGCGCCACCCAGCGCGGCCAGCATCGCGCCGAAGGTGAAGGTCAATAGGAAGACCTTGGCGGCATCGATGCCCATCGCCGTCGCCGCCTCCCGGTCGGTGGTCACGGCGACGATCACGCGCCCCGTCAGGGTGCGGCGCAGGAACCAGGCGAGGCCGATCAGCGTGATGACGGCGAAACCCGGCAGGACGAAGAGCTGGTAGTTGGTGAAGGGGATGAAGTCCTGCCCGAAGGGCACGTCGATGGTGCCGAGCCAGCTCATCGCCGTGTCGCGATGGATCGGCTGCACGCCCCAGACCAGCTTCTGCACATCCTCGAGGATCATGAAGAGCGCGAAGGTGACGAGGAGCTGCACCACCTCCTCCTGCGCATAGATCCGGCGCAGCAGCAGCCTTTCGATGATCGGCCCCAGCACCGCGCCGACCAGCGCGGCGGAGAGGATCAGGGTCGGGATCGACGCCCAGTCCGGCAGCCCCAGACCGCCGAGGAAGATGCCGATCGAGGCCGCCGTATAGGCCCCGATCGCATAGAGCGAGCCATGCGCGACATTGATGATGCGCAGCACCCCGAAGACGAGGTTCAGCCCCACCGCGACGAGGAAGATCAGCCCCGCGGAGGACAGCCCGTCCAGCAACGCCAGGCCGAGCAGAAGGCCATTGTCCTGGAACCACTCGGCCATGGCGTGTTCCTCAGCCGATGCGGCGGCCGGAGGAGGCGATGAAGTCCGGCTTCAGCGTCTTCAGCCAGTCCACCGACTTCTGCCCGACCGGCGCCGAGACCTGGGCGCCGGGGAACTGGATCATGTCCTTCGGGACGGCGAAGCCGAAATCGGCGTTGAAGGTGGACAGGCCGACGATCTGGTCCTCGAGCCCCTGGCCGTCCTCGCGCAGCGTGATGGTCGAGGTGGGGGTGGGGAAGGTCAGGCCGCGGAAGGCGTTGGCGATCTCGAGGTCCGAGGGCCAGCCGCCGCCCTTGGCCTGCACCGCCTTCTCAATGCCCGCCTTCATCGCCCACAGCGCCTGCGCCATGTGATGGACCGGGTAGATCGGCCATTCGTTGAAACGCTGGCGGTAGGAATTGACGAGGTTGCGGAACAGTTCGGGATTGGCCGGCGCGGGGTGGTTGTTCCAGTGGTCGCCGCGCGTACCGATGATGTGCCCCTCGGGCATGGTGCGCCCGAGTGTCGGCAGCGACGCCTCGGCGACCGGCAGCACGAAGGTCGAGCGTTCGAACAGCCGGCGCTCCGTCGCCTGGCGGATCAGCGTGACGAGCTCGCCGCCCCAGGAGGTGGACAGGATCACATCCGGCCGCAGGGCTAGCAGGCGGGTGATCTCGGTCGAGAAGTCGGTCGAACCGAAGCGGGGGAACATCTCGGCCACCACACGCACGCCGGGCTTCAGCGCGTCCATGCCGGCCTTCCACAGCTCCCAGGAATCGCGGCCCCAGGCGTAGTCCTGGTTGATCACCGCGACGGTGCGGAAGTCGGGCTTGTGCTTCAGCAGGTACAGCAGCGGCGCGAGCACTTCCGGCGTGCCGTAGCCCTGGGTGCGGAAGGCGTATTCCCAGCGATTCTCCTCGAAGATGCGCTGGGTGCCGCAGTCCCACAGGATGGTCAGCTTCTGCAGTTCGCGCGACAGCGGCGTGCAGGCGAGGCACGAACCCGAGGAGATGGACTGCAGCATCACGTGCACGCCCTCGGACTGCACCAGGCGGCGGAATTCGCCGACCAGATGGTCGGTGCCGGGTGCTTCGTCCACGAAGGTCGCGCGCACCGGCACGCCGGCGATGCCGCCCGCGGCGTTGATCTGGTCGAGCAGCATCTCGCAGGCCTTGCGCGATGGCACGCCGAAGACGGAGGCCGGGCCGGAGAGGAAGGTCGTGACGCCGATCTTGAGCTCGGCGGGCTTCTGGGCAGGCTGGGCCGAGAGCGTGGCCGGCAGCAGCACGCCGCCGAAGCCGGCAACAAGCGCCTCACGGCGCGACAGGGTCGCGGTCATGGATGGTCCCTCCCTCAGGGGCGTTTCCGGGTTCCTCCCGGAGATTCGCCAGCAGAATGGACGGGTGCGACCGGTCTGTGAAGCGGCTTGCGCGGATTGACCAGGGTCGGCTTGCTTCCTAGCGTCCGCCCGCATGCTTCCGGGCGTCTCGTGCCAATGACCGCGATCCTTTCCATCCAGTCCTGGGTTGCCTACGGCCATGTCGGCAATGCCAGTGCGATCTTTCCCCTCCAGCGGCTGGGCGCGGAGGTATGGGGCATCCATACCGTCCAGTTCTCCAACCACACGGGCTATGGCGCCTGGCGCGGCCAGGTCTTCGGGGGCGAACTGATCCACGACCTCGTCACCGGCATCGAGGAACGCGGCGCGCTGCCCCGCTGCGATGCGGTGCTGTCCGGCTATATGGGCTCGGCCGAGATCGGGGCGGCGATCCTCGAGGCCGCGCGGCGCGTGAAGGCGGCAAACCCCAGGGCGCTATGGTGCTGCGATCCGGTGATCGGCGATGTCGGGCGCGGCATCTTCGTCCGCCCCGGCATTCCGGAATTCATGCGCGACGAGGCGCTGCCGGCGGCCGATATCATCACGCCGAACCAGTTCGAGCTGGAATGGCTGACGGGTCAGGAAGTGACGACGCTCGACCAGGCCAAGGCCGCGGTCGCCAAGCTCCAGGCGCGCGGGCCGCGCTGCGTGCTGGTGACATCGCTGCGCCTCGCCGACACGCCCGAGGGCGAGATCGGCATGCTGGCGGGGGAGGGCGGGCGCTTCTGGCGGCTCGCGACGCCGATGCTGCCGGTGTCGGTCAACGGGGCGGGGGATGCGATCGCCGCCCTGTTCCTGTTCCATCGGTTGCGCGGCGGGGCGGATGCGGCGCTGTCGGCGGCGGCCTCGTCCATCTTCGGGCTGCTGCGGCGGACGGCGGAGGCCGGGTCGCGGGAGATCCTGACCGTCGCGGCGCAGGAGGAGTTCGTCGCCCCCTCCCGCGTCTTCAGCGCCGAACCCTGCTGAGCGGCGGACCGGTTCAGGCGAACAGCGTGTCGTATTCCCGGATGGTAAGCACCACGTCCTGGAAGTCGTTGTCGCTGATCTCGCCCATCTTGTCCTCGAACCCGATCCAGAAGCCGTCGCTGCCCTGCTGCACGCCGGAGAGGACCTGGACGGAGGCGTCCGGGTTGAAGGCGGCGATGGAATGGAAGATCGCGGCGTCGACCAGATCGCCGGCGCTCTCGCTGTGCAGCACCCAGCCGGTGTCGTCGCCGCCCCAACGGAAGGACAGGTCGTCCGGCAGCGCGTCATAGGCCCGCTTGCCATCCTGGATCAGGAAGAAGGCGATGCTCTCGCCCGCCAGCGGCGTGTCGAGGGTCAGCGTGGAGCCCACGGCCGCCTCGTCCATCGCATTGTCGAAGAGGATCGAGACGTCGGTGATCGTGCCGTCCGCCGCGATGCGATAGCTGCCGACGGTATTGTGGTAGCCTGCGACGGCGGCTTCGAGCGTCACGGTGAAATTGACCAGGCCGTCGCCGCGCAGCAGCGTGTCATCCGCGATGCCGTTGATCGCGCCGGCATCGACCGTCACTTCCTCCGCCAGCGCCGGCAGGTAGGGAATGAAGGTGAGATGCGTGAAGGCATCCTCCCCGATGCCGCGCATCGCCGTGACGAAGTCGCCACCTGAGAAGTCGCCGGCCAGGTGGAAGCTGCTGCCGTCGAGGCCGATCGCCACGCCGTCCGCATCCGCCGTGACGACGAAATTGTCGCGCGTCGCACGGATGCCGAGGATCTGCACCGCATTGTCGAAGCCCAGATCCAGCACCCGATCGGCATTGAGATCGGCCAGCAGGTCGCGCAGCAGGCTGCGCCCGGCGCCGAAGGTGATGACGTCCTCCCCGGCGCCGCCGCTGATCGTGTCGTTGCCGAGCCCACCGTCGATGGTGTCGTCGCCTGCCCCGGCGAACAGCCGGTTGGCGATGTCGTTGCCGATCAGCCGGTCATGCCCGCTGCCAGTGATCACGTTGCTGATCAGCGAGCGCGTATCGCCCTGATAGAGCAGCGCGTTGTAGACATTGCCCTGCGCCTGGTATTCGGGCGTGCCCTCGTCAGCAAGGCTGTTGAGATCGGCGATCTGCGCCGAGGAAAAACGCAGCCACTGGCCGGGCCGCAGGTCCGCGAGCTGGCCTTCCGCGAAATTGCTGAGGTCGTAGGTGGCGGTGGCGCCCTGGGTCCAGACGGTCGTCAGGATCTTCCCGGTCTCGCTCGCTCCCGTGTACGGGGCGGCCTCGCCGTTGATGTATTGCTGGCCGGTCGTCGCGTCCCAGGTATAGACGGCCTCGGTGCCGACCTTGCTGAAGTTCGCGCCGTAGTAGGCCTGCAGCGCGGCAATGTCGTACATCATGTAGCTCTGTGGCGAGGAGCCGAGCCGCGCCTCGGTCGCACCTTCGGAATCCGCGCCGATGTAGCTGGCATAGGTCATGACCGAGAACTCGTTGTCGTTCCGGTCGGCGGTCAGCGTTCGTTCGAAGCCGTCGTCATGCCCGTGCTTGAGGCCGAAGGCGTGCCCCATCTCATGCATGATCGTGTTGAAATGGTCGGTGCCATAGAAGGCCGCGCTGGGCGGCGTGCCGTTGCCGCCGAGCCAGGTATCGCCGGCCGAGCGATAGTCGCTGGGATTGTAGTTCCCGTCGCTGTTGGGCGGGAAGCGGGACTCGGAACCGCCATTGCCATAGGCCGCGAAGCGGAACGTCGCCGTCGCCGCCTCATCTGCCGTCACCTCGACGAAGACGAGGTTGGTGTAGGAGGAAACCAGCCCCATCGCGGCGCGCACTCCCTCCTTCTGGAGGTCGGTCGCCGGGGCGAAGCTGGTGATCGGGGCCACGTCGTCGTCGTCATCGACCGACCCACCCGCCGAACCATCCTCGGGATAGCCGCCGGGTGTCTGGAGATAGGCATCGATCGAATCGGGGAAGGCGTAAGTGATGACCGTCGCGGGGACGTCGCCGCCATAAGTGGTGGCCCAGCGCTGATCCATCATCACCGCGCGCGTATTCGGATCGAGGCCTGAGGAATCAAAGGCGCTGCCGTAAAGTCCGCCCTTGGCGCCATCGGCAATCAGTTCTTCGGCCATAGTGTCGTGTTCCACCCATTGCGCGTGACCAGAACGCGCCACCAACGGGTGGCGCCCGGCGCCATTACGACGCCGGGCGCATCGAAGTGCATTCTATCGCATATGACAACCCGGCAATGTGGCCACGGTCACACGCGATTTCGCGTCACGAGGCGGCCCGGCTTCTCGCCCGTCGCGCCCTTGCCGGCGACGAAGACCGGCACGCCGTTCGCCCAGACTTCCTCGATGCCCTCGGCGGCCTGCTTCGGTTCCTCGAAGGTCGCCTTGTCGATGACGGTGTCGGGGTCGAACATCACGAGGTCCGCATAGGCGCCTTCGCGGATCTCGCCGCGGTCGATCATGCCGAAGAGGTTCGCGGTGCGACCGGTCATCTTATGGATGGCGGTCTCGAGGTTGAACAGGCGCAGCTCGCGCGAATAATGGCCGAGCACGCGGGGGAAGGTGCCCCACAGGCGCGGATGCGGATGCGCGTCGTGCGGGATGCCGTCCGAACCGATCACCGACATCGGATGGGCCATGATGCGGCGGACGTCCTCCTCATCCATCTGCCAGGTCACCTGGCCGGCGGGCAGCAGGCGCTGGGCGGCCTGGCGGATATCGGTGTTCCAGCCGCGCGCGATGTCCGAGAGGTATTTGCCCGACATTTCCGGATGCGGGATCGACCAGGTGATCATCACCTTGAGCTCGTCGCGCAGGCGGTCCGGCATCAGCACGGTGGAACCGGCCGGATAGGGGTACATGTCGAAATACATGTCCTGCGTCTGGTTGTAGATCTCGATCAGCGGCAGGGTCTGGGTCGAGCGCCCGTAATTCTCCGGCATCGAGCATTTGTGGTGGCTGACCCAGACGGGCACGCCGACACGCTTGCCGATCTTCGCCGTCTCCTCGATCGAGGCGAGAACGCGGTCGGCCTCGTCGCGCATATGCGTGACGTAGAGGCCGTTGAAGGCGCGCAGCGGCTCGGCGACAGCGATGACCTCCTCGGTCGTCGCATGCATGTTGGGCGGGTAGTAGAGGCCGGTTGAGAAGCCCGAGGCGCCTTCCGCCAGCGAGTTCTTCACCCGCAGGCGCATGTGCTCGATTTCGGAATCCTTGGCGGTGCGCATCACGTCGCCGTCCATGGCTTCCACACGCAGCGTCTGGTGGCCGACCAGGGCGTAGGTGTTCACCTCGGAACCGCGCTTCTTCAGCTCATGCGCGTAGTCGCCGAAGCTGTCGAAGCGCCACCAGCCTTCCTCGCCGATCAGGTCGAGCGGCGGCGGCGGGACGCGCTTGAAGGTGGCCGGCGAGAGCGAGACGCCGCAATTGCCGACGACGACGGTGGTGACACCCTGGCTGATCTTGCAGGTCATGCATTCCGGCCCGCACATCACCGCGCGGTCGTCATGGGTATGGGCGTCGATGAAACCGGGGGCGAGGGCCTTGCCGTTCGCCATCACCTCGCGGTCGGCGGTTGCGCCGCCGAGGTCGCCCACGCCGACGATCCGGTCGCCGGTCACGCCCACATCGCCGCGGCGGCGGGGTGCGCCCGTGCCGTCGAAGATGGTCGCATCGCGGATGATAAGGTCGCAGCGCAAGGCCATGGTCGCAGATCCCAAGTGACGGTAAGCGGCCAATGATGGACCCGTCGGGCGCGCGGCGGAACCCCGGGGCGGGCTGCTACGGGTCGGGCAGCGCGCAGACGAAATCCTCGGACTTGCCGGCGGCGCTGCGGGGCAGCTCCGCCGTCCCCTCCACCGTCACGCGGAAGCCCGTGCCGAATTTGCGGCTCACCCAGGCGGAAGCGGCCGCGACCTCCTTCGCCGTCATGGGACGGGCCACGGCGAGGGCGAGGTGCAGATGGTCGAGTGCCTGCTGGATGATGCGGTACTGCCGCAGCGGCGGAACCGCCTCACGCAGTGCCGCCAGATCGCCGGAGGAGAGCAGCGGCCAGCGCCGCTCGCCGCCCGGCAGGCGCAGCATGTTCTGCCGCCGGCCGAGGATGCGCGTGAGCACCGGGAGGCCGCGGCCACAGGGGCAGGGCGGCCCGACCTCGGCGGCGTCGCCGATGTCGTAGCGGATCAGCGGCATGGCGAGGTTGTGCAGCGGCGTCACCAGCACACGGCCGGTTTCGCCCGGCGCGCAGGGGGCGCCGTCCTGGTCCACGACCTCGATCCGCAGCCCTTCGGATTGCACATGGTAATGCGGGTGATCGGGGCATTGCAGGGCGAGATAGCCGGCCTCGCGCGTGCTGTAGATGTCGACCACCGGAACCCCGAGGCCCGCTTCGATCGCCTGGCGCGTCTCGGGGCGCAGCGTCTCCGCGATGGCGATGGCCTGGCGCAGGCGGGGCGGGCGGCGGCCGGACTCGCGCGCTGCCTCGGCGAGTCGCGCGAGGATGCTCGGATGCGAGAGCAGGTAGTCGGGGTCCCGCCGCAGGAGCCATTCCCACTGCTGCTCGACCGGTGTCGTCACGTTCAGGCTGACGAGCCGGCCGGTCGCGAACAGGCCGGCGCTGGAAAAGCCCCAGCCATCCTGCGCATCACCCTCCGGCCAGGCCGCCTTGCCGGCGCCGCTTTCGCGGATCACCGCCATGGTGCCGGCCACGTCGCGCCGGTGCCAGAGATGGTCGCGCAGGGTGAAGGCGCTCCATACCAGTTCCCAGAGCTGGCTGCGGATCGCCCGCACCGGGCGGCCGGTCGAGCCGGAGGTGAAGATCTCCCGGTACTCGCCATGACCGGGGGGCAGGGCGTCGGCGAGCATGGCTTCGGCGGCGTCGGCCGCCTGGATGTCGTCGCGGGTCAGGATGGGCAGGCTGCGCCAGGCGGCTTCCCAGGCGTGGGCGTCCTCCGGCGGTGGCCAGTCGCGCGGCAGGCGGGTCCGGTAGAAGGGCACCTGGTCGCGTGCATGGGCGAGCAGCGCCGCAAGCTGGCGGCGCTGCGCCTGCTCCAGCCGCTCCGGCGGCCACCATTGCGTCTGGTCGAGCTGGAACAGGATGGCCAGCAGCGTCGCGCCCGAGGCCACCGGCACCGCCGGCCAGGCGATGCCCGGCATGGCCGAGATGACATCGAGCGGGGGCGAGCGGCGGTCCATGCGAGATCATCTCCCGATCTTGTGTCATTGCGAGGCCGGGTCGTGCCACGACTCTGCCACGCGACGCTGGCACGCCACAGCGCGAGGCTTCCGACCCCGACCATAGGAGGGACCGATGCGACCAGTGGCGATCAGCGCGATACTTCTGGGGGTTGCGCATGTCACGCTCGGCGGCGCGGCCGAGGCGGCGCCGCCAAGCGTGGCCGATGCGGGCGGGCTCGGCGGCACGGGCGTGACGCTGGTGCGGGCGGGGGCCAATCCTCTCCTCGACCTGCCGGAGGCGCGGCAATCGGCGCTGCTCCCGGTCGGTGAGGGTGGCGAGGGCGGCCGTGGCCGTTGGCGGCGCGGCGGCTACGCGCCCGGCTACTATTACGGCTGGGGGCCGCCGCCCGCCTATTACTATGCGCCGCCGCCCCCGCCGCCGCCGCGCTATTACCGTCCGCCGCCGGTCTATTACGCGCCCCCCGCCTACTACGCGCCGCCGCCGCCCGTCTATGTCGCGCCGGCACCCGGGGTCAGCCTGAACTTCCGATTCTGACAGCAGCCTTGCTGGCGCCGTGCCGGTCGTGCCGGCGGCCTGCTTGCATCCTGGCCGGTCGCATGCAACCGGATGGGATGCGAGACCAACAAGCAAGGAAACGTCCGCCTCATGAGCCGTATCAACCGCCGCCAGGTCCTGGCGGGGAGTGTCGCCGCTGGCGCCGCCGCCGCCATTCCCGCTCGCCGCCCCTGGGCGCAGCCGCGCGACCCCGTGATCCGCATCGGCGTCCTCGCCGACTTCTCGGGGCCGTATCGATCGACCTCCGGGCCCACCAGCCTCGCGGCCGCGCAGCAGGCGGCCGAGGATCTCGGCGTCGCCAATCGCGGCCTGAAGGTCGAGGTGCTGCAGGGCGACCACCAGAACCGCCCCGACGCGGCCCTGGCGCTGGCCCGCCGCTGGATCGACCAGGACGGCGTGGACATGATCTGCGAGTCCAACAACTCCGCCATCGCGCTCGCCGTCGCGAACCTGGTGAAGGACAAGGACAAGGTGCAGCTCGCCTCGGGCGCCGCTTCCTCCGCGCTGACCGGGCCGCAATGCACGGCGAACACCATCCAGTGGACCTACGACACCTGGATGTTCTCGAATGTGGTGGGCGGCGCCTCGGTGCGGGCGGGCGGCGACACCTGGTACATGATCACCGCGGACTATGCCTTCGGCCATCAGCTCGAACGCGACGTGAGCGAGTTCGTCGCCAAGGCCGGCGGGCGCGTCCTGGGATCGGCGCGTTATCCCTTTCCGGGAACGACCGACTTCTCCTCCTTCCTGCTCCAGGCGCAGGCGTCGCGAGCGAAGGTGGTGGGCCTCGCCATGGCGGCGGCCGATACCGTGAACTGCGTGAAGCAGGCCCATGAGTTCGGGCTGACGCGGCGCGGCGCGCAGCTCGCCGGCATGATCATGTTCGTGCAGGACATCAAGGCGATCGGGCTTGAATCCGCCCAGGGCATGCTGCTGTCCGAGGTCTTCTACCACGACCTGAACGACCGCACGCGCGGCCTCGCCCGGCGCATCCTGCGCCGCACGCCGGACAACATGCCGGGGCAGGAGCATGCCGGCACCTATTCCTGCGTCATCCACTACCTGAAGGCGGTGATGGAACTCGGCCCGGCGCGGGCGAAGGCGAGTGGGCTCGAGGTGGTGAACCTGATGAAGCGCATGCCGACCGACGACGACGCCTTCGGACCGGGGCGGGTGCGGGAGGATGGGCGCAAGATCCACCCCGCTTATCTCTTCCAGGTGAAGAAGCCCGAGGAAAGCCGCGGCGAATGGGATTTCTATCACCTGAAAGCCACGGTTCCGGCCGAGGAGGCATTCCGCCCGCTCTCAGAGGGAGGTTGCCCGCTGGTTCGCGGATGATCGGTGGGGCCAACCCGGCCCCGCGCCACGATTCGCGCCTCATTAACCATCGCTAGTGGTTGAGTGGCCTCGCGCACACCATATCTGGTGGCATGAGGTCCCAATCCCTGATAGCGTCTCGCAACACCGGGGCGGCGCGAGGGGGCGCCTCCCCGACGGGGACAGACGCGATGGACGGAATGCAGGCCGGTGACCTTCGGGCACCGAACGGGATCGTGCGGCCTCTGCCGGGGGGCTCCTTCGGGGAAGAGAAGCTGCCGCCCCGCCCGCTCGATGCCGGCATGGGCCTGGCCGTCGCCCGCCGCACCGTCTTTCGCCCGGATGACCGGGAATGCTTCGGGCGCGTCGCCGACCGCGTCGCCGAAGGCAACATGTCGCTGCTCGCCCGCCCGCTGACCGCGTCGGACCGCATCGAGCGCGACCGCCTGCGCAACGCCATCGCGACCGGGGCGCTGATTACCTCCGGACGGCATTTGCAGCATGGCGACGCGCAGCAGGCGACCCGCAACATGGAGGTCTTCACCAACTGCGCGACGGCGATTGCCTCCTTCGCCAAGTTCTACCTGCTGCTGAACGGTTCGGGCGTCGGGCGCGCCTATGACGATGCGCTGATGGCGGTGGATTGGGCACAGGCGCCGCAGGTGCTGCTGTGCCTGTCGCCGAACCATGCCGATTATCCGCGCGACCGCGCCGATCTTCATCGCTTCGGCACGGAGTTCGGCCTGCTGCCCTGGGGCGCGGCCGAGGCCGACACCGACGAGGCGGCCATCCGGGCCTTCATCACGCGTGAATGGACGACATCGGAGGCGGTGCCGACGCACGCCATCCGCGTGACGATCGAGGACAGCCGCGAAGGCTGGGCCAAGGCGATCGAGATGATCGAGAGCCTGGCCTTCGCTGGCGCGGCCGACCGGACGCTGGCGCTCGATTTCTCCGCCATCCGTCCCCGCGGCGCGCCGATCGGGGGCATGCAGGGGCGCCCGGCCTCGGGCCCGCTCTCCCTGATGCGCGCCATCATGGCGATCCGGCGCGAGGTAATCGAGCCGGCCCGCGAGGGCCGCCTGGCCGACCCCTGGGAACAGGCGATGCTGGTCGATCACTTCCTGTCCGTGGAGGTGCAGGTGGGCGGCGCGCGGCGCGCGGCACGCATGGCGACGAAGAACTGGCGTGACCCGGGCATCATCCGTTTCATCCGCGCCAAGTCCGAGGGCGGGCTCTGGACGGCGAACAACTCCGTCATGGTCGATGCGGCGTTCTGGCGCGGCGTGCAGGCGGCCCGCTCGGGGTCGGTGCGCGCCGAGGACAGGCGGGCGCTCGAGGTGTTCGAGGAAGTCACCCGCTGCGCCTTCGTCAATGGCGAGCCCGGCTTCATCAATGGCGACATGCTGGAAGACCACCGCACGGGCCGCGCGCGGGAAAAGCCCGTGCATCACGATGGGCGCGACGTGCGCTCGCAGCGGTATCAGGTGGACCACGCGGCCGCGCTGCTGGCGGATCTCTCGGCACGCGCGGCCGAGGCGCATTTCCCCTGCACGACCAATCCCTGCGGCGAGATCGTCCTGCATGTGACCGGCGGATACTGCGTCATCGCGGATTTCGCGCCGCTGCTGGCCTGCCCGGTCGATCCCACGACGGTGCTGCCCGGCATCATGCCCGATGCCCTGGCCGAGGCCTGGGACAATCGTGTGGAGGACGCCGTGCGGCTCGGCGTGCGCTTCCTGATGCGGGCCAATTCCATGGATGCGCTCTATGGCGAGGAGGTGCGCCGCACCAACCGCATGGGCATCGGTCCGACCGGGCTGCACGAATGGGCCTGGGCGCGCTTCGGCCTCGGCTTCGACGACCTGCTCGACGAGGAGAAGTCCGCGCCGTTCTGGGAGGCTCTGGCGCGCTTCTCCGACGCGGCGAAGGAGGAGGCGGATGCCTATGCCGAGCAGCTCGGCCGCGTGCGTCCCTTCACGGTGACCACGGTGAAGCCGGCGGGCACGACCTCGAAGCTGTTCGGTCTGACGGAAGGCGCGCATCTGCCGGCGCGGCGGCAATATCTGCGCTGGGTGCAGTTCAAGGGCACCAAGGGCGAATCGGGCAATTGGCTGTCGGATTCCGACCCGCTGCTCGCCGATTACGAGGCGCGCGGCTATCCGGTTCGCTCGCTGCGGTCCTTCCCCGGCATGTCGATCGTCGGCTTCCCGACCCTGCCGCTGATCCAGCGCCTGGGCCTGGGCGAGAAGCTGAAGACGGCGCCGGAAGCCACGCCGGAGGAGCAGTATCGTTGGCTCGCGCTGATGGAGCGGCATTGGATCGGCGCGGAGCGTGGCAACCAGATCTCCTATACGCTCAAGGTCTATACCGACCGGCATGATCTGGAGGCGTTCCGGGAGATGCTCCTGGCGCATCAGCCGAATGTGCGCTGCTGCGCGGTACTGCCCTCGGCGCCGGATGCGGCGCTGGGCTACGAATACCTGCCGGAGGAGGAAGTCGCGGAGGCCGAGTTCCAGGCCATGGTTGCCGCCATCCGCGACCCCGCCTTGCACGAGGCGCTGGATATGGCGCACCTCGCCTGCGCCAGCGGGGTCTGCCCGATCTGAGACGGGTGGAATTGGGGAGGGGCTTTGCGCCTCTCCGCCGCCTCAGCGCTCATCGAGCAGCTTCAGGGCCGCCTCGGGCCCCGCCATGATCACGGCCAGCCTGGCGAGGTCCGCCGAAGGGGGTGGTGATGACCACCTCCAGCCCAGCCTGCGCGTCGGTGGGCTGGATGCGTGCGGCGGGTCAGCGGCCCTCGAACACCGGCTTGCGCTTGGCGAGAAAGGCCTTGGCCGCGTTCCGGAAGTCCTCCGTATAGGCGAAGGAGCCTTCGCGCTCGCGGTCCTCGGCCGTGATGGGCAGGGCGCCGCGCAGCTTCTGCATCGCCTGCTTGTGGAAGCGCGCGGAAAGCGGCGAGCCCTGCGCGATGCGCGCCGCCAGCGCCTCGGCTTCCGCATGCACGGTCCCGTCGGCGACCAGGCGCGAGAGCAGGCCCTTCTGGAAGGCTTCCTCCCCGGTCAGCACGCGGCCTTCGATCAGGATCTCGGCGGTGGTGGCATAGCCGCAGATCTGCAGGATCGGGTCGATCTCCTCGAAGGCATAGAAGATGCCGAGGTTGCGCGCCGGGATGCCCATCCGCGTGGCCGGGGAGCCGATGCGGAAGTCGCACATGGTCGCGATGCCGCAGCCGCCGCCCATGGTCCAGCCGGAACAGGCGGCGATGGTGGGATGGAGGCAGGTGCGGATGGCGTGGAAGGCGCCATGCAGCTCATGCCCATAGACGGCCTCGCGTTCCGGGGTGCCGCGTTCGGCGGCGAAGGCCGCGATGTCCGCCCCGGCGGAGAAGGCTTCCTCCCCCGCGCCGCGGATGATGACCGCGCGCAGGGATTCGTCGGCCGACAGGGCGGTGAGCGCCTCCCCCAACGCGACCCACATCGGCAGGTCGAGGCAGTTGCGCTTGGCCGCGCGGTCGATGAGGACGGTGGCGATGACGCCGTCGCGCGACGTCTTGATCATCTCGTGTGGCATGGCGTTCCCGTTACAGCGTCAAGCGATCCGGTGCAGCAGTTCTTCGGCGCCGGCTGGGTTTAGGCGGCGAATTCCGCGCGGATCGCCGCGCTGTGCTCACCGAGCGACGGAACGGCGCCGAAGGGGCGTTCGCCATCCGACAGGCGCGCCGCGGGCAGGGCGATCGGGATGGGACCCTTTTCGGTCTGCACCGGCCTGCGCTTCAGCACCGGATGGTTCTTCAACCCTTCGCAGTCGTTCACGAAGCCATAGGCGGTGTTCGCGCGGCGCAGCTTCGCCGCGCAGTCGTCGCGCGTCAGCGTCGCGAACATCGCCTGGATATGCGCGTCCACCATGGGCCGATGAGCGACGCGGTCGTTGTTCACGGTGAAGCCCGGCTTCCGGGGCAGGTCCGGCTCATCGAGGAACTGCGCGCAGAAGGAGGCCCATTCGCGCTCGTTCTGGATGGCGATCAGCACGTCGTGCCCGTCCTTCGTCTGGAAGGCGCCATAGGGGCAGATGGACGGGTGGGCGAGGCCGATACGCGGCGGGTTCTTCCCCGTGCCTTCGTATTGCAGCAGCGGCACCGACATCCAGTCGGCCATGCCGTCGAACAGCGAGACGGCGATGCCGCGCCCCTGGCCTGTGATGCCGCGCGACAGCAGCGCCTCCAGCACCGCGGTATAGGCGTGCATGCCGCAGGCGATGTCGCAGGCCGACACGCCCACGCGCCCCGGGCCTTCCGCGCGGCCGGTGACATAGGCAAGGCCTGATTCCGCCTGCACCAGAAGGTCATAGGCCTTCATCGCGGCGTAGTCGCCTTCCTCGCCGTAGCCGGAGATGTCCACGGTGATCAGGCGCGGATGCTTCTCGCGCAGCGCGGCGCTGCCGAAGCCTGCGCGCGCCATGGCACCGGGGGCGAGATTCTGGATGAAGACATCGGCCTTGGCGATGAGGCGGTCGAGCAACGCCTTGTCCCCGGGATCCTTGATGTCGAGGCAGAGGCTTTCCTTCCCCCGGTTCAGCCACACGAAATAGGAGGAGAGGCCGTTCGCGACCTTGTCGTAGCCGCGCGCGAAATCGCCCTCGGCGCGCTCGATCTTGATCACCCGCGCCCCCGCATCGGCGAGGCGGCAGGCGCAATAGGGCGCGGCGACGGCCTGCTCCATGGAGACGACAAGGAGTCCTTCGAGGGGGCGCAGTCCGCTCATGCTTCGCTCTCCGGCGTGGGGGCTGTGACTCTCTCGCGCGCGGCGAGCAGGTCGAGGATGGCAAGGATGCGGGCATCGAGCTCGCCGCCCTCGCGGTAGTCGGCGGGCACGGCGCAGTGGACGCGGCCCTCGGCGATCAGCTTGCGCGTGCGGGCGGCGCGTTGGACGTCGCCGGCGGGATGTACGGCGATGGCATGGCCGCCGAGCGACTTCACCGTACGGAAGCAGGGGATGTCCGTGTCGCCATCCCCCACGAAGATCATGTTGGTGAAGGGGACGGGGCGGTCCGCCTCGGCGAGGAAGGCATTGACCGCCGTATTGTCCGCGAGGTCCAGCGCGCCCTTGTTGATGCGGAACAGGTACTGCGTCTTGGTGGTGTAGTTCACCGCGATGGCGGGCGCGATCGCCGCGCCCGAGGCGTTGTAGAGGAAGCCCGAGGCGAACACCGCGCGAAAGTGCCGACGGATCGCCGTGCCCTCCACCAATTCGCGCAGGCCGGAGGAGATCACGTAGTGCTCCACCGCCAGCCCGCGCGCCGCACCGGCCGCATTCACCCGGTCGAACCAATCCTCGACGCCGGGAAACAGGGTGATGCCGGCGCCATGCGCGGCCCAGTCCTCGCGCCGCATCGGGATGTCGGCATGCGCCGCCTCGACCAGCATGCGGTGCATGTAGGTCAGGATCGGGTCGCCCTGCTGCTCCTCGGCCAGCGCATTCGCGCGCTTCCAGAAGGACGCGGCATCGAGCCCCAGCTTCGGCAGGAAGACGTGCTCCTGCATGTTGCCCGGTGCCAGCGTGCCATCGAAGTCATAGGCGATGGCCACCGGCACCGGAGGATGCGTCACGCTCAGTAGCTCCGCGGCATCCCGAGCACATGCTCGCCGATGTAGGACAGCACGAGGTTCGTGCTGATCGGCGCGACCTGGTACAGCCGTGCCTCGCGATACTTGCGCTCCACGTCGTATTCCTCGGCGAAGCCGAAGCCACCATGGGTCTGGATGCAGGCTTCGGCGGCCATCCACGACGCCTCGGCGCAGAGCATCTTGCCCATGTTCGCTTCCTCGCCGCAGGGCAGGCCCGCCTCGAACTTCTTCAGCCCCTGCTGCAGCAGCGCTTCCGCCGCGCGCATCGCGGCATAGGCCTTGGCGATGGGGAACTGCACGCCCTGGTTCTTGCCGATCGGGTTGCCGAACAGCACGCGCTGCTTGGAATACTCTACCGCCTTGTTGATGAACCACTTGGCGTCGCCGATGCACTCGGCCGAGATCAGCATGCGCTCGGCGTTCATCCCATCGAGGATGTAGCGGAAGCCCTTGCCCTCGATGCCGACCAGGTTCTCGGCCGGGACCTCCATGTTGTCGAAGAACACCTCGCACGAATTGTGGTTCATCATCGTGCGGATCGGCCGGATGGTCAGGCCGTGGCCGAGGGCCGCCTTCATGTCGACCAGGAAGGTCGAGAGCCCTTCCGTCTTCTTCGTCACCTGGTCCTTGGGCGTGGTGCGCGCCAGCAGCAGCATCAGATCGGAGTGCTCGGCGCGCGAGGTCCAGATCTTTTGGCCGTTGACGATGTACTTGTCGCCTTCCTTCTTCGCGAAGGTGCGCAGCGCGGTGGTGTCGGTGCCGCTGGTCGGTTCCGTCACGCCGAAGGCCTGCAGGCGCAGTTCGCCGGTCGCGATCTTCGGCAGGTACTTCTGCTTCTGTTCCTCATTGCCGTGCTTCAGCACGGTGCCCATCGTGTACATCTGGGCATGGCAGGCAGCGGCGTTGCAGCCCGAGGCGTGGATCTCCTCGAGGATCGCGGCGGCGGCCGAGAGCGGCAGGCCGGAACCGCCATATTCCTCGGGGATCAGCGCGGCGAGCCAGCCGGCCTCGGTCAGCGCCTGGACGAATTCGGTGGGATAGCCGCGGCGGGCATCGAGCTCACGCCAGTATTCGCCGGGGAAGCGGGTGCAGAGCTTGCGCACCTCCTCGCGGATTTCGGCGTGGCTGTCGGTCGGCACATGCGTGTCCATGGAGCGTTCTCCCGTTCCTTCCGGGATTAGGCCCGGGGAGGATGGCTGGCAAGAAGGGCAGGGGCCGCGCGGCGCGGCGAAGCGCGACTTATGAACGAGGCCGAAGCTTCGCGGAATTCGCAAGCGGCGATAGAAGTCATCGCAATTTGCTATAGGTCAGGGCCAATGGACCTCCGCCAGCTCCGCAGCTTCCGCGAGATTGCCGAGACGGGCTCGCTCAGCCGGGCCGCCGACCGGCTGCGCATCGCCCAGCCGGCGCTCTCCCGCCAGATCCGGCTGCTGGAAGCCGAGGCCGGCCTGCCGCTCTTCACCCGCCATGGCCGCGGCATGGCGCTGACCGAGGCGGGGCGCGAACTGCTCGCCCGCGTTTCGGGGCCGATGCGGCAGCTCGAACGCGCCATCGCCGATGTGCGGGCGCTGTCCGGGACCGTCGCCGGCCAGGTGGCGCTGGGGATGATGCCGACAGTCGCCGCGGTGCTGGCCGGACCGCTGGCGCGTCGCGTGGCGCAGCGCCATCCGGGCGTCTCGCTGCGGGTGGTCGAGGGCTATACCGGTCACCTGATGGAATGGGTGCAGCGCGGCGCGACGGATGCGACGCTGCTCTATGGTCCGGCCAGCGATGTCCACCTGCCGGCGCGCGACCTGTTCATGGAGGTCCTGGTTCTCGCCGGCCCGCCGGGCTCGGGCCTGTCGCCCGATACCCCGGTCACGCTCGCTGCCGCGTCGCGGCTTCCCCTCGTCGCGCCGAGCCGGCCGCACGGGCTGCGCGCCATCGTCGAGGCTGGCGCCGCCCGGGCCCGTGTCACGCTCAACCTGCGGCACGAGGCGGATTCCTACCTGGTGCTGAAGGATCTGGTGGAATGCGGGCTGGGCTTCGCCATCCTGCCGCGCTCCGCCATCCGCCGGGAGGAAGCGGAGGGGCGCATGACTGTCGCACCACTGATCCGGCCGACGCTGCGCCGGCATGTGGTTCTCGCCATGCCACCCGACCGGACGCCGGGTCGCGCGACGGAAGCCGTGCTCGCGCTGCTGGCCGAGGAAGTCGCGGCGCGGGATTGGTAACGCTCGGAAGGAGGAGTGCGGCGCTGTGCCGTCCGGCTCCGACCTTCATCCTGGCAGGGTGCCACGCATCCTGGACCGCCGGCACGGCTTCGCCGTCCGAAGGCCGGGCGAGATCCCCCGGCGGTCCGGATCTTCCCTTGCAGTGTGAGGGCGATGTCGCTACTTAAAATTCAACCATGAGTGGAATTCACCTCGCCCTCATCCTGGTGCTCCTCAGCGCCTCGCCGGCCAGCGCGCAGATGCGCAGCGTGGTCGTGCCCGGCGACAGCGCCGTGGTCATCGCGCCGCGCGGCGAAGCGGCGCCGCGCGTGCGGCTTGCTCCGGCGTCGCGCGCGCCGCGCCAGCGCGTGGTTGCGGTCTCGCCGACCGGCGAGACGCTGGCCGGCCCCACCGCGCTGGCCGCGGCCGGGATCGCGGCGGCCGCGGCTGCGGCGGCACTGTTCGCCGGTGCGGGGACGGGCGGCAGCAGCGGCAGCGC
>JAYRJZ010000062.1:0-30566 GCA_041906015.1 Roseomonas sp. | reverse complement strand
GCTGCCGGCGGCGACGCTGACCAGCGACGACCTGCGCGGCGACGTGACGATCCAGGGCAGCCGGCCGCGGCGCGACCTCTTCAACGGGGTGCGGGCGGTCTATGTCGAGCCGGCCGCCAACTGGCAGCCGACCGACGCCCCGCCGCTGCTGGCCGCGAACTACGTCGCCGAGGACGGGGGCGAGGCGATCTACCGTGACATGGAGTTCCCGCTCACCACCTCGGTCAGCACGGTGCAGCGGATCATGAAGGCCGAGCTGGAGCGCAATCGCCGCCAGCGCGAGGTCGCCTTCCCGGCCAACCTCGCCGCCCTGCGGCTGCGCCCCTGGGAAGGGGCGACGGTCGCGCTCGACCGCCTGGCGCCGTTCCCGGCCCGGGTCACCGGCTGGTCGCTGGCGCCGGACGGCGGAGTGAACCTGACCTTGGCCGAGGAGGACCCGGCGGTGTGGGACTGGAACCCAGCGGTCGACGAGCGCGCCACCGGCGAGAGCCCCTCCGTGGTGCTGCCGAACCCGGGGCGCATCGCCACGCCGGCGAGCATCGCGGTCGGCACGCCCACCGGCACCAGCTTCGCCGCCCTGGCGGTGTCCTGGGCGGCCGTGGCCAGCGCCCACCTGGCGAACTACGAGGTCGAGTTCATGCCGGCCTCGGTCGCCGCCTGGCAGGGCTACGGGGCCGGGCAGGGCGCGACCGCGGCCTCGATCCCCACCGCCGAGCCAACCGCCTTCCGGGTGCGCGCTGTGGCCCGCAGCGGCGCCGTCTCCGGCTGGCGCGAGGCCCTGGTGCCGGCCACCGTCTCGGCGCCGACGGCGACCGGCATCGCCGGCGGCGTCCGGCTCTCCGGCGGCTTCCCCGCCGATGCGGTGCGGCTGCAGATCTTCGAGGCCGCCTCGAACAGTCTGGCGGCGGCCAGCAAGCTCGCGGCCGAGCCGACCAGCCTGTTCTTCGACCGCACCGGCCTCAGTGCTGGGCAGACCCGCTGGTACTGGCTCCGCGTCGTCTCGGCGGAGGGGAACGTCTCGGCGCTCGCCGGCCCCGTCTCCGCCACCGCGCTCTGATCCGGAGGCGCCATGCCCGCCCGCATCGACGACCTGCTGGTGCTGAACCAGAACATCTCCAAGACCGAGCTCGGAAAATACCTCCGCGACCGAGAGATGGTGCTGCCCGCCGATTTCGGCGGGCTCGGGGACGGCGTGGCCGACGATCGCGCGGCCATCCAGGCGGCCTTCGACCGCGCCGCGGCCGACGGCAAGTTCGTGCTGATCCCACCCGGCACCTGGAACGTCTCCGCCGGCGTGGTGCTCGGCGGCGGCGCGCGCGGCCTGATCATGCGCGGCATCATCCAGTACACCGGCACGGCGCCGGCCACAGTGCTGGCCCTCGGCGACGGCGGCACGGTGCGGAACGGGGAGAAGCTCTACATGCACCTGCAGGTGCGGCGGAAAACCCAATCCGACTGGTCGAGCGAAGCCGACATCGGCATCCTGGCCCGCAACCTCGATGCCAGCGTGCTCGATGTCCGCCTGGTCGAGGGCTTCGCCATCGGTTTGCGCACCCTTGGCGATGGCCGCGGCTTCGAGGATACCACCCTCTTCCTCGGGCGCTTCCTGAACAACAAGATCGGCCTCGACGTCCACTGCGCCACCGCGACCGCCTGGAACACCTCGGTCCGCTACTACGGCGGACACTTCGCGGTGGCGACCGGCATCAATCCGGCGCTCGACCGCTACGGGGTGCGGTTCTCCCGCGGATCGGCGGACGCCTACAACAACCACAACCGGCACGTCTTTGATGCGCCGAACTTCGAGCTGCGCCAGCTCGACCCCAACGTCGCCATCCCCTTCCTGAACGAGACCAACGGCTCGGCGATCATCGGCCGGGCGCTGCGCATGGAGGCCTGCTCGCCGATCGTGGCGCGGCACACCGGCGCGGCGCAGGACTGCGAGTACGAGGTCGCCTGGGCCAACACCTATCAGGTCGGGATCGACTACACGGCCACGGCCACCCGCTGCGGCAATGCGGTCTACAACCGCCACCGTGCGCCGATGTCGCGGCTGCCGCGCCTGGTGGCTGCGGTGCCGAATGTGCGCGCCGCCGCCTTCCGGCACAGCGCCACCGAGATCGGGGTGGAGGGCCTGGCCGCGGTCGCCACCTCGACCACCAGCGCCACCACCCTGGCCGGGCTCTCCTTCAACGGCTTGGACGGGATCATCGCCACCAGCCGGGGACTGCTGTTGGATGCGCAGAAGGGCTTCGCCTTCGTGGTCGACACCTCGGTGGCGAAGGAGTTCGCGCTCGCCCACTGGCTGGTGGGCGGCGCCGATGGCGGACGCCTCTTCGTCCGCTGCTTCGATGCGGCGATGACCGTGCGGGAGAACATCGCCGGCGACGTCCTTGCCTCGCTCACCACCATGCAGTGGAACAGCCCCTCCAAGGCCTGGACCGGCGGCGCGGTGATGGCCGACGCCTCCCTGAACCGTCGCATGACGGTGCGCCTCGGGCCCAGCGTCGCCTATGCCCAGATCGGCATCGTCGGCTTCGATGGGCAGATCGAGCTCGAGGCGCTGCGGCTCTTCGGGCTGCCGGAGGACGTGCCGGCCTCCCTCTGCGGCACCCCGGCGCTGCCGGTAGGTCAGCGGGAGTTCGCCGCGGAGATGTCCTGGGACCTGCCGAACCTGGCCCCGGGCGCGACCCAGCTGCAGGACATCTCCGTGCCGGGCTGCCGGCAGGGGGACCTGGCACAGGCGGCGCTCGCCTCCTCCACCCGCTTCATCGAGCTCGACGCCGCGGCCTGGAGCAACAACACGGTCCGGGTGATGGCGCGCAACATCTCGCCGACGGCCACCTTCGACCTCGGCCCGGCCACGCTCTCCGTCGCGGCGACGAAGCGGCGGATCCCCTGAGGCTCAGAGCCGCTGGAACGGATCGGCAGCGATTATCCGCAGCATCACAGCTGGCAATCCTGACGAGGGTCTAACGGAAGTCGCGGCTCGCCGGCAGCCTGGCCTTGGGTGGCCGGACGCCCGGCTCCGCCTGTCCCGGGCGGCGTTCGGTCCTGGCAGCATCGCCGAGGTCGCCGTTCTCGGCCTGGCTCTCCCCATCCGGCGTGCCGCCCTCCTGCAGGAGGCCATCCAGCAGGTCGGAGCGGTCGGTCAGCCGGCGGACGATGAGGTGGATGATGGGGACCTCGGCGCGCTCCGCCTCCCGCTCCACCCGGCCCTCCGCCAGCAGCAGGCGGCCCGAGACCAGCGCCGCCCGGTCCCGCGCCGCCACGTCCGGGTAGACGACGAGATTGCCGGCCCCGTGTTCGTCCTCGACGGTGAGGAAGACGATGCCCTTCGCCGTGCCCGGACGCTGGCGGATCAACACCAGCCCGGCCAGGCAGAGCCACGATCCCGGACGCGCCGTGTTCAGCCGCTGCGTATCGGCACAGCCCAGCTGGTCGAGCCGTGGCCGCAGCAGCGCCAGCGGGTGCTGCCGCAAGCTCAGCCCGGTGGCCAGGTAGTCATCCACCACCGCCTCCCCTTCGGACTGGGCGGGCAGGGCGGCGGTGGGCTCCGGAAGCAGCGGGGACTGGTCCGCCATCGCCGCCTCCACCGTGCCACTGGCGATGGCGAAGAGCGGCAGGTCCCACGGGCCATCCACCACGCCGCGCGCCTCCCAACCGGCGCGCCGGCGGTCGGCCCCCAGACCCGCGAAGGCATCCGCCGCGGCCAGCGCCTCCAGGGCCTTGCGTCCGCAGCCGGCGCGCCAGGCCAGATCCTCCACCGAGCCGAAGGGCGCGCCGTTGCGCGCGCGGCGGGCCGCGACGATGGCCCGTGCCTCCGCGTCCGGCAGCCCCGCCACCAGCCGCAGGCCGAGCCGCAAGGCCAGGCCGCCGGTGCTGGCGGGTTCCGGCTCCAGCGCGCAGTCCCAGTCGCTGGCGTTCGCGTCCACCGGGCGGACCTCCACCCCGCGCCCGCGCGCGTCGCGCACGATCTGCGCCGGGGCGCAGGAGCCCATCGGCTGGGAATTCAGCAGCGCGCAGGCGAACACCGCCGGGTGGTGGCACTTCAGCCAGGCCGAGGCGTAGGCAAGGTGGGCGAAGCTCGCGGCGTGGCTCTCCGGGAGGCCGCAGGCGCCGAAGCCCTCGATCTGGGCGAACACCCGTTCGGCGAAGTCCCGCGCGTAGCCGCGCCGGACCATGCCGGCCACCAGCCGCTCGCGGTGGCGGCCCACCTCGCCCGCCGCCCGGAAGGTCGCCATGGCCCGGCGCAGCCGGTCGGCCTTCCCCACGCTGCCTCGAGTTGGATCGTCGCTGGGCACCGACGGTCGGAGGAGACCAGGCGAAGGCTCCGCAGCCGCATGGCGCACGGTGCGGTGGCGGTCGCGTTTCGCCTCGAAGACGGTTCGGAGTGGTCCATTGCCTTATTTGACACACAATCTTGTCTGTATATATGACCCGGACAGGAGGCTTGGGGCAGGTGCCTAGGCGCAGGAAGGAGGATGCCGAGCGGACACGGCAGGCGGTGCTCGACGCCGCCGAGGTCGTGTTCTTCGAACGCGGCGTGGCGCGCGCGAGCCTGGAGGAGATCGCCCAGGCGGCCGGCGTCACCCGCGGCGCGGTCTATTGGCATTTCAGCGGCAAGCTCGAACTCTTCCTCGCCCTCGACGCCCGCGCGCGGCTGCCGCACGAGGAGCTCCTCGCACGCCTCGGCGAGGATCCCGGCCCCGATCCGCTCGATGCGCTCGCGCGCGCCAGCGAGGATCTCCTGGCCGGCTTCGAGCGCGACCCGCGGCAGCGCCGCCTGCTCACGGTCCTGCTGCTCCGCTGCGAGTATGTCGCCGAGATGGCGCCCGCGCTCGAACGCCAGCGTCGCGCCGGGGATGCTCTGCGCGCGCAGATCCTGCGCTTCTTCTCGATGGTGGCTGACCAGGGCCGGCTGCACCCCCGCTGGCGGCCGGAGATGGCGGCGCAGGTATTCTTCGCCCTGTTCGTCGGCCTGCTCTTCGGTTGGCTGCACGCGCCCGAGGGCACCGGCATCGCCGCTGAAGGCGGGCTGGCGATCCGTGCCTTTCTCGCCTCACTGGCCGCCGACCCCGAGGATGGGGGGAAGCGACCCTCGCCCGCCGGTCGGACGGCCGGTAGGGCGGTTCCGGCCAGGCCATGTCAGATGCTCGGCGTTCCATGCCCCGAACCGCTGCCCGACCCCCTCGTCGCGGGCAATGGGGCGTCCCCACCGCATCGGGCACCGGGCCGGAATTCCGGCTCCAGGAGATGACAATGGACCAGGCCACGATACCCGTGCGGCACGGCAAGCCGCGGGAGGGCGCGCCGCCCCGAGCCGGCATCGGGGCCGGAACGCCAAGGCCGGCCGCCACGCCCGACGCAAGCGCATCCGGCAGCGATTTCGCCGAGATCCTCGACCGGGCGATCCGCGCCCGCATGGCGTGCGTGACCGGGGGCCTTTCCCCGGCCGCCCTGGCCGGCGCCTGGATGGACTGGGCGGCGCACCTGGCCAGCGCCCCCGGGCGCCGGCTGCACCTGGCCGACCGGGCCCTGCACAACGGGGCGCGGCTGCTCGCCTATGCTGCCGGCGTCGCGGCGGGCGCGGAGCTTCCGCCTGCCTTCGCGCCGAAGCCCGGGGACCGCCGCTTCGTGCACGAGGGCTGGCGCCGCCCACCCTTCGACCTGCTGCACCAGTCCTTCCTCGCTGCCCAGGACTGGTGGGGCGAGGCGACCACCGGCCTGCGCGGCGTGACCCGCCAGCACGAGAACGCGGTGTCCTTCGCCGCGCGGCAGATGCTGGATGTCTTCTCGCCGTCCAACATCCCCTGGGCCAATCCGGAGGTGATCGAGCGGACGCGGGAGGAGGGCGGTGCCAACCTCCTCCGCGGCTTCCTGAACTTGGCGGACGACTGGGCACGGCTCGCGACCGGGCGCGGCGCCGCCGGGACCGAGGCCTATCAGGTCGGCCGCAACCTGGCCGCCACGCCGGGCAAGGTCGTGTTCCGCAACCACCTGATCGAGCTGATCCAGTACGCGCCGCAGACGGACGAGGTGCGGCCGGAGCCGGTGCTGATCGTGCCCGCCTGGATCATGAAGTACTACATCCTCGACCTTTCGCCTGATCGCTCGCTGATCGAGTACCTCGTGCGGCAGGGCTTCACGGTCTTCGCCATCTCCTGGCGGAACCCGGGGGCGGAGGACCGTGATCTTGGCCTCGACGACTACCGCCGCCTCGGCGTGATGGCGGCGCTGGACGCCATCGGCGCGGTCTGCGGCCGGGACAGCAAGGTTCATGCGCTCGGCTACTGTCTCGGCGGCACGCTGCTCTCGATCGCGGCCGCGGCCATGGCGCGGGACGGCGACGGCCGCCTCGCGACCCTCACCCTGCTCGCGGCGCAGACCGACTTCCACGAGGCGGGCGAGCTGATGCTCTTCGTCAATGAGGCCGAGGTCGCCTTCCTGGAGGACATGATGTGGGCGCGCGGCACCCTCTCGGCCGAGCAGATGTCGGGCGCCTTCCAGCTCCTGCGCTCGAACGACCTCATCTGGTCGCGCATGGTGCGCGAATACCTGCTCGGCGAGCGTGCGCCGATGAACGACCTCATGGCCTGGAACGCCGATGCGACGCGCATGCCCTATCGCATGCACAGCGAATATCTGCGCGGGCTGTTCCTGCACAACGACCTGGCGGAAGGCCGCTACCGGGTGGACGGGCGGCCGATCGCCCTGTCCGACATCCGTGCCCCGATCTTCGCCGTCGGCACGGAATGGGACCATGTCGCGCCCTGGCGCTCGGTGTACCGGCTCAATCTCATGGCCGATACCGAGATCACCTTCCTGCTCACCAATGGCGGCCACAATGCCGGCATCGTCTCGCCGCCCGGCCATCCGAGGCGGCGCTACCGCATGGCAACGCGCGGGCATGGCGACCGCTATCTCGACCCGGAGGCCTGGCTGGCGGCGAACCCGCCGCGGGACGGCTCCTGGTGGCCCGCATGGGTGGAATGGCTGGGGGCACGCTCCGGCGCGCCGGTGCCGCCCCCGCCGATGGGCGCGGCGGAGCGCGGCCTGCCGCCGCTGGAGGACGCGCCCGGCACCTATGTCCACCAGCGATGACCTGAGCTTCCGGCGTGCGGGAATGACGGCGATGCGCCACCCGCCGGCCGCTCCCGGCGTCGCTTCCCGCCACGACGCAGCCCTGCCGCGGCTTGCGGCGCATCAAAGCCGGGGCTGGCCCCGAGAGCCAGACCACCTGGCCCGCCGCCGCTGCCGCGACCGGCGATGCGCGCATCCATGGACAAGGGAACGCAGCGAGACTGGGCATGAGTGAAGGCAATACGCCGCAGGAAAAGGGCGCGGCCGCTGCGGCCAGCCCCCCGCCGCAGGAGCAGGCCCTGGTGCCGCTCGAAGCCCGCCTCCCTGCTCCACCGACCAACGGCCCACCTCCCGGGCATGGCCGCAAGCGGGCCAGGCGCCTCGTCCTCGGCATCCTTCTCCTTGTCGTCGCCGCGCTCGGCGCCGGCGGTGGCTGGTACTGGTGGCAGCAGCGGCAGGCCATGGCGCTGCCAGCCGGGATCGCCTGGGGCAATGGCCGGATCGAGGCCGAGCAGGTTGACATCGCGGCCAAGACCCCCGGCCGGCTCGCCGAGGTGCTGGTCGAGGAAGGCGCCATGGTGCGGGCCGGGCAGGTGCTGGCCCGCATGGACACCCGCGAGGCCGAGGCGGCGCTCCGCCGCGCCCAAGCGCAGCTCGGCCAGGCCCGACGGGTGCTGGAGGCGCGGCAGGCGGCGGTGGCGCAGCAGCAGAGCCAGTTGCAGCTCGCCGAGGCCGAACTCGCGCGCACGCGTTCGCTCGTCCAGAGCGGCTATGCCACTCGGCAGGCCCTGGATCAGCGCAGCAGCGCGCGCGACGTGGCCGCCGCCGCCCTGAACACTGCCATGGCGCAGATCGGCGAGGCCGAACATGCCATCCAGGCCGCGGCCGAGGAAGTGGAGCGCCTGCAGGCCCAATTGGCCGACAGCGTGCTGACCGCGCCGCTCGACGGCCGCGTGCAGTACCGGCTGGCCAATCCGGGCGAGGTGCTGGGCGCCGGCGGGCGGGTGCTGACCCTGCTCGACATCACCAATGTCTACATGTCGGTCTTCCTGCCGACGCAGGAAGCCGGCCGCGTCGCCATCGGCGCCGAGGGCCGCATCGTGCTGGATGCGCTGCCGGACTACGTCCTGCCGGCGCATGTCTCCTTCCTCTCGCCCCAGGCGCAATTCACCCCGAAGGCGGTGGAAACGCGGTCGGAGCGCGAGCGCCTGATGTTCCGCGTCAAGCTCCGCATCGAGCCGGACCTGCTGCGGCGATATGCGGAGCAGGTGCGCACCGGCCTGCCCGGTACCGGCTATGTCCGCCTGGATCCGGCCGTGGCCTGGCCTGTCTGGCTCCAACCTGGACGGCGGGCATCTTGACCAGGGCGGATGTCCTGGTCCGGGCGGAAGCGGTCGCCAGCCTCGCCGGCGTCACGCAGCGCTATGGCCAGGTCGCGGCGCTGGAGGGGGTGACGCTGGACCTGCCTGCCGGCCGGATGGTCGGGCTGATCGGGCCGGACGGCGTCGGGAAATCCACCCTGCTGGCCCTGGTCTCCGGGGCGCGGCGGCTGCAGGCCGGGCAGCTCCGCGTGCTCGGCGGCGACATGGCCGAGCGGCGCCACCGCGACGCCGTCTGCCCGCGCATCGCCTACATGCCGCAGGGGCTCGGCCGCAACCTCTACCCCGATCTCAGCGTGCGGGAGAATGTGGACTTCTTCGCCCGGCTCTTCGGCCAGGACCGGGCGGAGCGCGAGGCGCGCATCGCCGACCTGCTGCAGAGCACCGGCCTCGCCCCCTTCCCGGACCGGCTGGCGCGCAAGCTGTCCGGCGGCATGAAGCAGAAGCTCGGCCTCTGCTGCGCCCTGGTGCACGACCCCGACCTGCTGATCCTGGACGAGCCGACGACGGGCGTTGACCCGCTCTCCCGCCGCCAGTTCTGGGAGCTGGTGGAGCGCATGCGCGCCCGCCGCCCCGGCATGAGCGTGCTGGTCGCGACCGCCTATATGGAGGAGGCGGAACGCTTCGACTGGCTGGTCGCCATGGATGCGGGGCGGGTGCTCGCCACCGGCACGGCCGCGGCGCTGAAGGCCCGCACCGGCGCCGCGACGCTGGAGGAGGCCTTCATCGCCCTGCTGCCGGAGGCGCGCCGCGCCGGCCACCGGCAGGTGGTGATCCCGCCCCGCCCGATGCCGGCCTCGGAGGAGCCGGCCATCGTGGCGAAGGGGCTGACGCGGCGCTTCGGCAGCTTCACCGCCGTAGACCATGTCACCTTGCAGGTCGGGCGCGGCGAGATCTTCGGCTTCCTCGGCTCGAATGGCTGCGGCAAGACCACGACGATGAAGATGCTGACCGGCCTGCTGCCCGCCTCGGAGGGCGAGGCCTGGCTGTTCGGCCGGCCGGTGGATGCGCGCGATCCCGAGGCGCGGCGGCGGGTCGGCTACATGTCGCAGTCCTTCTCCCTCTATGGCGAGCTGACGGTGCGGCAGAACCTGGAGCTGCACGCGCGGCTGTTCCGCCTGCCGCGCGGGAGGGCGCAGGCCCGCATCGCCGGGCTGATCGAGCGCTTCGGGCTGGCGGAGTATGCGGATGCCGCCTCGGGCGCCTTGCCGCTCGGCCTGCGGCAGCGGCTGTCGCTCGCGGTCGCGGTGCTGCACGAGCCGGAGATGCTGATCCTGGACGAGCCGACCTCGGGCGTGGACCCGGTCGCGCGCGACCGGTTCTGGGAACTGCTGGTGGATCTCGCCCGCCGGCAGGGCGTCACCATCTTCATCTCCACCCATTTCATGAACGAGGCGGCGCGCTGCGACCGCGTTTCGCTGATGCATGCGGGCCGCATCCTGGCGACCGGCGCGCCGGAGGAGCTGGTCCGCGCCCGCGGCGCCGCCTCGCTGGACGAAGCCTTCGTCGGCTATCTGGAGGACGCCGCCGGCGAGGAAC
Organism: Roseomonas sp.; assembly: GCA_041906015.1. Taxonomy (GTDB): domain Bacteria; phylum Pseudomonadota; class Alphaproteobacteria; order Acetobacterales; family Acetobacteraceae; genus Neoroseomonas. Next base: position 20,565 of record JAYRJZ010000062.1, on the reverse strand, counting down.
CGGCCACCATCGCGCCGGTCGTGGCGGCTCCGCCGGCCCGGGCGCCGAAGCGCGCGCCCCGCGCGGCAGGGCTGCGGCGCCTGCTCGCCTACAGCTATCGCGAGGGCCTGGAATTGTGGCGCGATCCCGTGCGCCTCGCCTTCGCCCTGATCGGCACGGCGCTGCTGATGCTGGTCTTCGGCTACGGCATCACCATGGATGTCGAGGGCCTGTCCTTCGCCGCGCTCGACCGCGACCGGACGCCGGAGAGCCGGGCCTATGTCCAGGAATTCGCCGCCTCCCGCTACTTCAAGGAGCGGCCGGAGATCGCCGATGCCGCGGCGCTGGAGCGACGGATGCGGGCGGGCGAGATCCAGCTCGCGCTCGAGATCCCGCCCGGCTTCGGCCGCGACCTGCATCGTGGCCGGCCGACCGAGATCGCCGCCTGGGTGGACGGGGCCATGCCGTTCCGGGCCGAGACCACCGAGGGCTATGTGGAGGGCGTGCATCAGGGCTTCCTGGCCGCCATGGCCGAAAGGGTGCCGGGCGGCGCCCCGGCGCCGGTGGCCGGCATCGAGACGCGGTTCCGCTACAACCAGGACTTCAAGAGCGTCTACGCGATGGTGCCGGGCGTCATCGCCCTGCTGCTGATCTTCATCCCCGCCATCCTCATGGCGCTCGGCGTGGTGCGGGAGAAGGAGCTCGGCTCCATCACCAATCTCTATGTCACGCCGACCCGCCGCGCCGAATTCCTGCTCGGCAAGCAGCTCCCCTACATCGTGCTCGCCCTGTTCAATTTCGTCGGCCTGGTGCTGACCGCCGTGCTGCTCTTCGGCGTGCCGCTCAAGGGCAGCTTCGTCGCGCTGGCGCTGGGGGCGCTGCTCTATGTCACGGCGACCACGGGGATCGGCCTGCTGGTCTCCGCCTTCACCCGGACCCAGGTCGCGGCGCTGGCGGGGACCGCCATCCTGATCATGCTGCCGGCGACGCAGTTCTCCGGCATGATCGTCCCGGTCTCCTCGCTCTCCGGCGCCGCCCGGGCGATCGGGTCGCTGTTCCCGATGACCTATTTCCTCACCATCAGTGTCGGCACCTTCACCAAGGCGCTCGGCCTCGCCAGCCTGCTGCGGCCGCTGCTGGCGCTGGCGGCCTTCATCCCGGTGCTGACGGCCCTCGCCATCCTGGCGCTGCCGAAGCAGGAGCGCTGAGCGGCGATGCGGCGCCTGGCGAACATCCTCTGGCTCGGCCTCAAGGAATTGCGGAGCCTGGCGGCCGATCCCGTGCTGCTCGGCTTCGTGGTCTACGCCTTCACCTTCGCGGTCTATGCCCAGGCCATCGGCATCTCGCACGAGCTGCACAACGCCTCCATCGCCATCGTGGACGAGGACCGTTCGGCGCTCTCCCAGCGCATCATCCAGGCCTTCCGGCCACCCTTCTTCCGCACCCCCGAGGTGATCCCGCTGGCGGAGGTGGACCGGCGCATGGATGCCGGCCGCGACACCTTCGTGCTGGACATCCCGCCCGATTTCCAGGCCGACCTGCTGGCGGGGCGCAATCCGGCCATCCAGGTCAATGTGGATGCGACGGCGGTGATGCAGGCGGGAATCGGCGCCGGCTACATCCAGCGCATCATCGCGGAGGAGATCGCCACCTTCCTCGGCACCGCCCCCGCCGTGCCGGTGGAATTGCAGTTGCGGGCTGCCTTCAACCCGAATCTGGAGACATCCTGGTTCACCGGGGTGATGGCCATCATCAACAACATCACCATGCTGGCCGTGCTGCTCGCCGGCGCGGCGGTGATCCGGGAGCGCGAGCACGGCACCCTCGACCATCTGCTGGTCATGCCCGTGGCACCCTTCGAGATCGCGATGGCGAAGGTCTGGTCGAACGGCCTGGTCATCACGGCGATGACCGGCCTGTCGCTCTGGCTCGTCCTGCGCGGTCTGCTCGGGGTGCCGGTCGCGGGTTCGGTCCCGCTGTTCCTGGGCGGGGTGGCGCTCTACCTGTTCTATGCGACGGCGGTGGGCCTGCTGCTCGGCACGGTGGCGCGCTCCATGCCGCAGCTCGGGCTGCTGTTCATCCTGATCGTCCTGCCGATGATCCTGCTCTCGGGCGGCAGCACGCCCTTCGAGAGCATGCCGCGGCCCTTGCAGGTGGTGATGCTGGCCTTCCCCTCGACCCATTTCGTGGCCTTCGCCCAGGCGATCCTGTATCGTGGCGCCGGCCTCGGCATCGTCTGGCCGCAATTCGCGGCGACTGGCGGCATCGGCCTGCTGGTCCTGGCGGCGGCGCTGCTGCGCTTCCGTGCCGCCGTCGCCGAGGCGGTGGCATGACATCCCATTCCCAGGAGAGAGCCGCATGAGCAGCCCCCCGCCGAAAGGAGAGAAGTACCGCCGCCTGCTGGAGGCCTGCCGCGACCTGCCGCCCGTCCTCACCGCCGTGGCGCACCCTTGCGACGCGACCTCGCTGCAGAGCGCGGTGGAGGCGCAGCGGCTCGGCCTCATCCGCCCGCTGCTGTTCGGCCCGGAGGCGCGGGTCCGGCGGACCGCCGCCGCGGCGGGCATCGACCTCGCCGATCTCCCCATCACCGACACGCCGCACAGCCACGCCTCCGCCGAGGCGGCCGTCGCCGCGGTGCGGCGCGGCGAGGCCGCGGCACTGATGAAGGGCAGCCTGCACACCGACGAACTGATGGGCGCCGTGGTCGCGCGCGAGACCGGGCTGCGCACCGCGCGCCGGATCAGCCATTGCTACGTCATGGACGTGCCCGGCCACCCCGAGCCGCTGATCATCAGCGACGCCGCCGTGAACATCGCGCCCACCCTCGCCGAGAAGGCCGACATCGTGCAGAACGCGATCGAGCTGGCCCAGGCCCTGCGCTTCCCGGAAGTGCGCGTGGCCATCCTCTCCGCCACCGAGAGCGTCAACCCGAAGCTCCCCGGCACGGTCGAGGCGGCGGCGCTGTGCAAGATGGCCGATCGCGGCCAGATCACCGGCGGGCTGATCGATGGCCCCCTGGCGCTCGACAACGCCATCAGCCCGGAGGCGGCGGCGACCAAGGGCATCCGCTCCCCGGTCGCCGGCCGCGCCAATGTGCTGATCGTGCCGGATCTGGAAGCCGGGAACATGCTGGCCAAAAGCCTCTCCTTCCTCGCCGGGGCGGATGCGGCCGGCATCGTGCTCGGCGCCAAGGTGCCGATCATCCTGACCAGCCGGGCGGACAGCCTGATGACGCATCTCGCCTCCTGCGCGGTGGCGGCGCTGGTGGCCGCGGCGCGGCGCGCCGCCCTGGCCGCCGCGGTGGCCTGAGCCATGGCCGGCTGCATCCTGGTGCTGAATGGCGGCTCCTCCAGCCTCAAATTCGCCGCCTATGCCGTACCGCTGGCCGAGGCGGGGCCGCTGCTGCGCGGCCAGGTGGAAGGCATCGGCGCGGAGCCGCACCTGCTGCTGCGCGATGGCAGCGGCGCCGTGCTCGAGGAGCGGCGCTTCCCGGCCGAGGGCTTCGACCACCGCGCCGCCGTGCTGCACCTGCATGAGGGCCTGCGGGGCCATCTCGGGGATCATGCGGTCATCGCCATCGGCCACCGCGTCGTGCATGGCGGCGATCGGCCGGCGGCGGCGGAGCGGGTGGATGCGGCGCTGCTCGATGCGCTTGCGGCGCTGGAGCCGCTGGCGCCGCTGCACCAGCCGCACAACCTGGCGCCGATCCGGGCCATCGCCGGCCTCGCACCGGCGCTGCCGCAGGTCGCCTGCTACGACACCGCCTTCCACCGCACCCAGCCACCGCTGGCGCGGAGCTTCGCCCTGCCGCGCGCGCTGAGTGCCGAGGGGGTGCGGCGCTACGGCTTCCACGGCCTGTCCTATGAGTTCATCGCCGCGCGCCTCATGGAACTGGACCCGGCGCTTGCCGCGGGGCGGGTGATCGCCGCGCATCTCGGCAACGGCGCGAGCCTCTGCGCGATGCAGGGCGGGCGCAGCCTTGCCACGACCATGGGCTTCACCGCGGCGGATGGGCTGATGATGGGCACGCGCTGCGGCGCGCTCGATCCCGGGGTGCTGATCTACCTCATGGACCGGCACGGCATGGGGGCGCGGGATTTGGAGGCGCTGATCTACCGCCGCTCCGGCCTGCTCGGCGTCTCGGGCCTGTCGCAGGACATGCGCCGGCTGCGCGCCGCAGGGACGCCGGAGGCGGCCGAGGCGATCGCCCTCTATGCCTACCGGATCGTGCGGGAGGTGGGCTCGCTGGCGGCGGCGCTGGGCGGGCTGGACGGGATCGTCTTCACCGCCGGCATCGGGGAGAACGACGCGGCGACGCGGGCGGCGGTCTGCGGGGGCTGCCGCTGGCTCGGGCTGGCGCTGGACCGCGAGCGCAACCGCACCGGCGGGCCGCGCATCAGCGCCGAGGGCTCGGCCGTCTCCGCCTGGGTCATCCCGACGGACGAGGAGCGCATGATCGCCCGGCACACGCTCCGCGTCACGGGCCTCGCCTGAGCGGGTACTCCACCGGGCAGGGGCATCGGCCTTCCAACGAAGAAGAAGGGTCGTCCCATGTACGACGCGAAGATGATCTCGCTGCAGGGGCGCAAAGGACTCGTCACCGGGATCGCCAACGATCGGTCGATCGCCTGGGGCTGCGCCAAGGCATTCCGGTGGCTCGGCGCGGAGCTTGCGGTGACCTACCTGAACGACAAGGCGAAGCCCCATGTCGAGCCGCTGGCGCGGGAACTCGACGCGCCGCTGCTGCTGCCGCTAGACCTCCGGGTGGAAGGGCAGCTCGAAGCGGTGTTCGAGCGCGTGGCGGCGGGATGGGGACGCCTCGATTTCGTCCTCCACTCCATCGCCTTCGCGCCGAAGGAGGACCTGCAGGGGCCCGTCGTGGACTGTTCGCGCGACGGCTTCCTGACGGCGATGGACATCTCCTGCCATTCCTTCATCCGGATGGCAAAGCTGGCCCTGCCGTTGATGCCCGAGGGCGGAACCCTCATCACGATGACCTATCTCGGCAGCACGCAGGTGGTCGAGGGCTACAACATGATGGGTCCGGTCAAGGCGGCGCTGGAGGCCGCGGCGCGCTACATGGCGGCCGAGCTGGGTCCGCGGGGGATTCGTGTGCACGCCGTCTCGCCGGGGCCCCTGAAGACGCGCGCCGCCTCCGGCCTCGCGCATTTCGACGCGCTGCTGAATCGCGCCGCGGAGAAGGCCCCGGCGCGATCGCTGGTCAGCATTGCGGATGTCGGCCTGGCGACGGCCTTCCTGGCAACCGACGCGGCACGGCACATCACGGGCAACACGATCTACATCGACGGCGGTTACCACATCGTGGACTGATCGCCCGCCACGGCCGGAGCACCTGGTGTCCGTCCCAGATCGATCGTGCTTGGGATGGTGGGCAGGCATGCACTCCTCCCCTTCCGGAGAGACAGCCAGGGCGTTCACCGAAGCCTGTCTCTGTGAGCAATTCGCTTGGCGCCCTCCGCCCCCGCCGGGAAGCGGCGCCCCATGCCTGGGTACGCTGCCTTTTCGTGGGGTACTCGGCCCCAGAGAGTGTTCGTTCCCAGTTTCCCTCGCCACGCCATCTCCACTCTTACCAACCTGTCTCTTGGCTTGGCGGCCGCGCCGTCAAGCACAGGTGTTCCGCGGTTTTTTGCGCGCGGGCTGGCGGGTCTGGCGGCACAACGACACCTGGAAATCGCCCTCTCTGGCGCCGCGTTCTCTGGACCTGGCGACTTGGCCGATTGACCGGCCACGCGGAAAGCCCTGGATATCTTCAATTTTCTTCCACGGGACTTCGGTAGAGTTGGGCGTTCGCACGCCCAACCGAACGCAACCCAGAGCGAACCCTGCCGGTTCCCCTCCGTAATTGCCCCGACGTCACAGGGGCCGGCAACTCTCTGCCGTGGCAAACGCGAGCCGCAGCATGCGCCGCGCCGCTACTGCTGCGCCTGCTGCCTGGCCAGCCAAGCCGCCTGCCATCGGCGAATTCAGCAGAGCTTCGGTCGCCGATGACACGGCGACATCAGATGCGGCGACGGCGCTTGCATCAACCGCGACTCGGCGAAACAGCGCGACGGTCCCCGCAACACCGGGCCGGTGTCCGTGAAGCTGCGCAACCTGCCGAACGAGCCGGAAGCCGCGCGACATGACCAGCACCCCGTCCAGCCCCGGCCAGGGGCTGACAGCGGTAGCCGCCAGCACCTGAACGGCGGCCGCGCGTCCCGCGGCAGCTGTGCGCTGCTGGACGTCCGCGAGCGGACCGGCGCGCAGCAACTCGCGCACGGTCGCGGCATCGGGCGCGTTGCTGACCACCCGACGGGCCTCCTCTGAAGCCCCGATGGCCAGCATCCAGCGTTCCGCGTGCCGACGCACGACGGCCACATCTTGGCCGGCAAGCCCGCGGCGCAGGCCGTCGATCTGCGCCAAGGCGGTGTAGCTGCGCCATTCACGCAGGATGGACCAGACGAGTGCGAGTGCGGCGGGAGCAAGCGCGACGATGCTGACGACCCCAAGCCATGTCGCCCGCGCGAATTGATCGGCAATGAAGTTGGCCACTTCCAATACGGCGAGGCCCACAAGAAGCAGCACAAGGGCAATGGCGCCGACGACGAACGCCGGACGCTCAGGTGACGCCACCGGCAGTGATGCGGCTCCATCGTGTCGGATTGGGCCCTCGCTGCCCGCATCACTTTCAACCCACCCTCGGCGTGCAGCTATCGGGAGTGTCAACGGAGCCGAGCCAGCAGCGTGCAGCGATGCAGAAGTGACGGGAGGCGCGGTCTCATCGAGAAAGCGCGGACCCTGGTGCTCGCTAGGCGTCTCCCTTTCCGCGCCATCAACAGTGGCCGTAACCGACGCTTCCGGGGGCGCCACAACGGTCGGGCCAGTTGCGGGCGGCGTTGCAGGTCCATCAAGGAAGCGCGGCCCCTGGGTCACAACACGTCCTTCAGCAGTTCCACGAGGACCGCGTCCAGATTGAGGTGTGCGATGGGGTGCGCATCCCCGCCCGGAAACTCCGGCGGTGCGAGCTGGGGCATGGCGAAGTACGCGTTTGACCAATAGGCCGCTTGGACCTCGCCGGCCGGCACGTAGCCTGCCTGGAACGGGCGCGTCCGCGTCTGCCCGAGGGGGAGGCCCATCACCGCTCGGTGCTTCCGGCCCTCCGCGTCGGTGACATCGGTGTCCGTGGTGCAGTTGACGGCGGCCACGGCATGATAAGTCGCACGATCACGCTTCGGCACCTTCTCGGCTTCGACATAGTGGCGGAGCAGGCCTCTGAGGTTGTCACGCTGCAAGTCATCGACGTGATCCGACTTGGTGGCGGCGAAAGCGACGGCTTCGATCTTGTTGCCGGTGAACATCCCGCCTTCCAGCCGCCGCGCGTAGCTCTCGCCGATGCTGCGGAGGGCGCGCGTCGTGTCTTCGAACGCAGTGCGGCCGGCAAACAGGGCGCCGAGCACATCCACCAGCACCACTTGGCGGGTAAAGCGGCTGAAGTGCTTTTCGAAGAAGCTGGTGCGCACCCATCCCTTGTAAGCATCGAAGCGGTCACGCAGCTGCGCACCGAGTGTGCCGCGAGCCGGCGACGGTGCATCTGTCCAGGGGAAGAAATGCATGAGGGGGATCTCACCCTCAGGCCCCGGCATCAGGAATCGTCCGGGCTGCAGCCAGCGCAGGCCCGCTTCCTGCCGGGCGCGCAGCATCGCATCACGGTAGAGGCGGAAGCCATGGAGGGCGACTTTGTCCGATGCCGGCGCGGACGACTGCAGTGTGCGCAGGAAGGCCAGGAACTCGGACGCGAAGTCGGAGCGCGGCGGCTTTGCCAGATCAGCGAGTACCTCCGCAGACCAGGCTTCGTAGGACTGTTCCAGAAGTGGCAGGTCCATGAGCCATTCACCTGGGTAGTCCAGCAATTCCAACCGCACGACGTGGTCCCCCGCGGCGCGCTTCCATCGCGAGGCGCGCCGCAGCGTCAGCCGCAAGGTGATCATGGCGGGGCGGTCTGTAACGGGCGGCCAGGTTGCCTCGGCCCCCTTGGCGAGTTGGTCGCGCAGGCCTTCGTAATCGAATAGCGGGAAGTCCTGGGTGCCGGCGTTCTCGATTTCCACGTCCAGCAGGCGCGAGCCTTCGTCTGCCGCCCCCTCCAGCAACTTCGTCAGCCTCGGGAGCGTGTCCAAGCGCCGTCCCGCCACGCCATGGCCCATCGCCAAAAGATTGCTGATCAGCGACACCAGGAACACGGTCTTGCCCGCCCTGCTCAAACCGGTGACCGCGATGCGGTGCGTGTCGAGGTTCACAGCGTTCCATAAGCCGTCGCGGGTCGCGTGCAGCCCGTCCCGTAGCGTGATGCCGATGCCGGTCATATCCGGAACACCCGCATGGCTTCATCTCCATAGTGGTTGATGACCTTCACCGCGATCCGGCCCGATTTCGGCTTCGCGAAGGGACGGCTTTCGGTGCGGTAGAGGCTGGCCCAGGCGTCCTCGTCCACTTCGGCCTTCAGCGCGGTCTTGAGCTTCTCGAAGGGGTCCTTGCCGCCCAGGAAGTAGGCGTGGCGGACGAAGAAGCTGTCGCCGTCGTAATCGGTGTCCACGAACCAGCAGGCCACGTCATCCTCGACGCGGCCGGAGGAACGGACCTCGCCGGTGGTGGGGTCGAAGATATCCACGCCCTTCAGGCGCACGACGCATTCACCGTCGGCCTGGTCGAGCGCGATATCCGGCTCGCCGAACACCACGAACAGGTTGCCCCCGCCGGCCTTGTAGGCTTCGGCGGCGCGCAGCTCCTGGCTCATGCGCGCCTTCAGCACCACCAGGCGGCCGAGGTTCATCGTGCTGTCGCCCACCTGCGGGTCGAAGGCGAAGCCGCAGACCACCATGCTGTCCGCCCAATCACGGCATTCGCGCGCGGCCTCGCGCACCAGGTCGGGGCCGACCGTGCCGTATTCGGGACCGATGACGATGGCGGCGCGCTTCTTAACGCCAGCTTCCTCGTATTCGCCCTCGGCCGAGACGCGGCTGCCGCCAGGCCAGGGGCGCAGCGTGGCGAAGGTCAGGCGCTCATCCTTCTTCGTGTTCTGCACGCCGGCCTTCTGCAGGTTGTCCAGCACGGCGGTCACGAAGTCATCGCCACTGTCGGGCCGGGTGCGGAGCGGGCGGCGTTCGGGCACGGGCTCACCCGCCTCCTGCGCCAGCGCCTCCATTACCGCCTGGTCTTCCTCATCCGCGGGCAGGACGCGATGGGGCGAGAGGCTCTCCACCGTGAACGGGCCAGTGACGCGGACGGCGTTCTTCTTCGTGTAGGGCCGGTCGTGCAGGAATTCGGTATCGGCGTTCCGGGCGATGGAGGCGTCCATCTCCGCCTGCCGAGCGCGGCGAGTGGCCCAGAATGCCGCATGCGCCTCCTGCACCGCCGGTTTCGCGTCTTCGGGCAGGTTGCGGGGAACCTGCCACTCCGCATGCTTTGTCCCGAGAGCGGCGTTGAGGGCGGCGAGCGCAGCCTCGATCTTCGGCGCCCAATTGGCGTGGATGACATCGATCTCGGCGTTGTTGGCGATGGATTTCAACGTGACGTGCGGCACGCGCTCCAGCACCAGGCCCTGGCGGATGTCGTGGCGGAAGGGGCCTTCCTCAGGTGGGCGGCCGGTGATCTCGCCCTCCTTCGCTGCGCCCTCACGGCTGTCGCGCAGCAGGTAGGCGGGGAAGCGCCCGGCCATGAGGCGGGTGCGCGCCAGCGCCAGGGCGACGCGTGAGGTGTCGGTGGTGATCCAGCGGCGGCCCCATTGCTCGGCCACGAAGCCGGTGGTGCCGGAGCCGCAGGTGGGGTCAAGGACGAGGTCCCCTGGGTCGGTGGTCATGAGCATGCAGCGCTCAATGACGGGTGGATCGGTTTCCACCACGTAGCGCTTGCCGCTCGCAAAGCCAGCGATGGTGGTGTCGTTCCACAAGGGACCGATCGGGAAACAGCGGAAATCGTCGAGATACCTGACGTATCTCAGGGTGTTTCCCGAGGCTCCAAGCCGATCGGCATGTCCCAGACGCGCCATCCCGGCTTCATTCGTCTTCCAGCGCGACGTCTCGGTGGGCCTGAACGTCTTCCCCGACAGCTCAACCGGAAACCAGCTAGCGGCGCCCTCTCCTTTGTCGCGGCCGGAAGCCTGGCTCGTGATATTATCGAGAGTGAGGATCTGTCCGTCGGCCACGTTGTCATCGGTCAGGGGAGCAATCGAGCCATCTGGCAAGCGGACGCGGTTGTAACCGCTCGCGCCTGCGCCGCCGACCTCCTTCAGGCGGTAGAGCGGACGGAACTTCGCGCGAGCCTTGTCCTTGGCGAACCAAAGAAGGTGGTCAAACTGCCTTCCGAGAAACTCACCCGTCGAACTGCTGCTCTTCACAAAGACGATATTGCTGATGCTGTTATCGGAGCCGAACACCTCATCAAGCAAAGCCCGGACAACGTGCACGTTCTCGTCGCCAATCTGCACGAAGATGCTGCCGCTTTCCGACAGAAGTTCCCGCGCCACGACGAGCCGATCACGCAGGTAGGCCAGGTAGCTGTGGATGCCGTCCTTCCAGGTATCCCGGAACGCCTTGATTTGCTCCGGCTCCCGCGACATGCCGTCAGCCTTGCCCTCCTTCACGTCGCGGCTGCGGGTGCTCGGCTGCCAGTTGCTCGCGAAGCGGATGCCGTAGGGCGGATCCAGGTAGATCATCTGCACCTGGCCGCGCAGCCCTTCCTTCTCCGCGAGGCTGTTCATCACCAGCAGGGAGTCGCCCAGGATCATGCGGTTCGACCAGTTCTCGGCGTGCTGGTAGAACTCGAGCCGCGCCGCCTCATCCGTGATGCGGTCGAAGCCGCCGAACAGATCGGCCTGCGGTGCCGCCTCCTTCGCCGAAACGCGTTGCAGGTCGCGGATCAGCGCCTCCGGATACAGCTTCTCCTGGATGTAGATGGGCACCGTCTCGACGCGCAGCGGCGCGCTGTCCTGCGCATCCTTCCCACGCCAGACCAGTTGCGGGTCGAGGTCGGGGTTGCGAGGATAGAGCTTCGGTTCCGCCCGCGCTTCCTCCTCCGCCATCAGCGCCGCCGTCTCGGCCGTCGGGATGTTTCTGCGCGCGACGTCGGCAGGATGCACCAGCGTCTCGACCGCGGTCGGTGGCTGCACGGCCTTCGGCGTGGACGACCTGCCGCCCGGGCTTCGCTTGCTCACGCGGCGCTCCCGTCAACGATGGTGAGGCGGGCTGCCATGATTTCCGTCACCTTCAGTCGCTCGGCGCCACCCTTGACGAACTTCGCCGTGGCGAGATCGAAGGGCACCCAGCGCCGCTGCCACGCGAAGGCACGGAGGCGACGATTGGCATCCGACAAAGCCTCCGTGACGATGGTTATGACATAGCGGACCTCGTCATCGCGCATGTCGGCAGCCTTCATCGCGTTGAACTCGTTCGGCGTCACCTCGACGATCGGGGTCATCCCCGAAAGGCCCTTCACCTCGATACGCAGCTCAGGCTTGCCCTTGGCGGTCGCCGTGAGGTCCCATCCGAGATTGTCGCGGGAGTTGTCGGTCACGCGCCAGGCATGTCCGAGGGCTGCTTCGACCGCATCGAGCGCAGCTTTCTCGACCGCGAGGCGCTTCTGGATGTCCGGCTGCTTCGGTGCGCCGCTTCCACCGCTCTGCTTGCTCTTGGTGGGAGAGGCCGGAGTGACAGTGTGTTCCGGATCGCCCTTTGCGATGTAGGCCCTCAGCCGCTTTGCCAGCTTCGGCGCCTTGTCCTCGACGTAGAAGATGCTGTCCTGGCCGGGGCCACTCTCATCCGTTGCGTCCTGGGCCCGGGTGATGCGAAAGAGCCGCTTCTCTGGCCGCAGCAACACGCAGTTCGCGGCTGGCGCTTCGAAGTAGTAGGAGCGTCCCTCCTTGCTCGTCTTGGGCTCACGATAGACGGTAGCGCCGCGATACCATCCGACGACGACACGCTCGCGCGTGTCTGGGCGCATCGCCGTCCAGACGACCGTGACAGGCGCGACGCTCGCACCCTGGGCGGTGCCCTTGATGCGCTTCAGGTTGACCGTTTTCGACTGATACTCGCCATCTTTGTCGACGTAGATGCGCGGCGTGTAACCACGGCATACGCTGTCCACCGGCATGAAATTGAATTGCTCGCCGGAGTTTTCCTGGAGATGGCCTACGCCCTTCCAGTTGAAGGAGCTCGGAACGATGGAGGCGACGTCGCCGGCATAGCGGTCCATCCACACCACATGCGCCAGCAGGAGCGGTTCGGTCTTCGCGGTCGGCTTCATGGCTCAGGTGACCAGGGCTGGCTGTTGTGAGGCGATATGGCGGCGGATAACCTCGTCCACGCCGAACGGTCCATCCACGCGCACGAAATCCCAGCGGCCGAAGCGTCCCAGCGCGTTCACCGCCGGCACCCAGAGCTTGCGCATGGTGTCGTGCTTCGCGTCGTCCTGTGCGGTCTGGCGACCCTTCACCTCCAGCACGAGGTGCAGGGGATCATCCGGGCCGCGACCGTCATCCACCACCACAATGAAGTCGGGCCGGTAGTGTCGCTCGGTGCTGCCATCCACATAGGGCACTTCAAAGCCCAGCCGGTCGTTCTTCACGTAGCGCAGCACCTCGGGCATGCCATCCAGCGCCTGCGCCGCCGCGGCCTCCCAATTCTCGTCGCAGACGATCAGGTTGACCTGGCACTTGGCCGCGTCGGGGGGCCAGAAGTTGGTCTTGGTGGTGGCGAAGCTGACATGGCGGCTGCTGCCGGCCTCGTTGTAGGGGTCCAGGATCGGCCGAAGCGTGCCGGGACCAGCGACTTCGGGCGTGCATGCGCGGAAGATGCGCTCGGCGGCCTTGTCGCCGATATCGCGCCACAGCAGGTAGGCCGGGAAGGTACCGCCGATGCAGGTCAGGCATTCCGCCATCCAGCGCCGCGTGATGGTGAGCAGCGGCGGGAACAGCCAGGGCTTCAGGTGGTCCTCGCTGTCGCGGAACCAGGTGCGCAGCGTGTGGCCCGCCAGGTGAAAGGCGATGGTTGTGTCGCGCTGGTGGCGCAGGTCGTTCAGCGTCAGCGTGTGCTCGGCGCCGATGATGGCAGCACTTACGGCTTCGGGCGGCGCGTCCGTCGGATCGATCTCAAGGCGGCTCTCGTTGGTGAAGGCGGCGGTGATGCGCCCGGGCGGCAGAACGGTGCGATAGCCGATGACGCGCGGGAAGCGGATTTCCAATGCCGCGCGCTCCGGCAGCACGGCATGGACCTGTGTGGTCTTCTTCGGCGGCGTGTAGTCGGCCTTGGAATTGGCCGGCACGAAGCTGAAGGGGATGCCCAGCACCTCGGCATATTCCGGCGCGAACATCGCATTGCCGGCGTCGTCCACGCCGACCGGGTCATAGGAGACACGGCGCAGAGCACGGCCGATCACCTGCTCGCACAGCAATTGCGTGCCGAAGGCGCGCACACCCAGCACATGGGTAACGGTGCGCGCGTCCCACCCTTCGGTCAGCATGGAGACGGAGACCACGCAGCGGATAGGCTCGCCCAGGCGGCCGGGCTGGCCAACGGTATTCATCACTTCGCGCAGCAGATCGCTGTCGGTCACGGTCTCGGCGTCTGCGTGTCTGCCTCGGGCGCGGAGTTCGCGCTTGAAGGCGTCAATCTCGGGACCAGCCAGCTTGCGGAAGTTGTCCGACAGGGCCTCGCCGGATTCGAGTTCTTCGCTGTCGATCAGGATGGTGACGGGGCGCTCCACCATGCTGCTCTGGCCGATGCCGGCTTGGGTGACATTGGAGAGGAGCGGCAGGTTGCCGGGCACGATGACGCGGCGCTCCGCGCCCTCGGCGTCAGTCTCGATGCGCTCGTACCCTGCGATCCAGTCGTGCACGAGCTTGGAGGTCGCGGTGTTGTTGCACACCACGATGAAGACCGGCGGTGTGCTGCCACCGCGGCTGGCCCAGTTCTCGAAGACCTGGCGGTAGTGGCCGTAGAGCGCCTGGAGCGCGCCGGTGAGCTGGGAGGGAAGCTGGTCGGGCGTGAGCGGCTTGCCCTGCTTGGCGCGGCCAGCCTTGGGCAGCTTCACATCCGAATGTTCCTGGATGTAGCGATAGACGTGGCGATAGACCGGCTCGTCGGCGCCGGGCAGGTCCTGCACCGGCACGCGCGGCACCTTCACGATGCCGCATTCGATGGCGTCGATCAGCGAGAAGTCGGAGACGACCCAGGGGAAAAGCGTGCCCTCGGGGTAGCCTGAGCCACGCAGGAAGAAGGGCGTGGCGGAGAGATCGTAGACCAGGACAGGCTGGCCGACGACGCGTTGCAGAGCCTCGATGCCGCTGATCCAGAGGCGGGCAGCGGCGTTGTTCTTCTTGGCCTCGGCCTTGCCTTCGGCGTCGAGCTTCGCGCTGGCGTCATCCGCGGCGCCGACCTTCTGGCGATAGCAGTGGTGGGCTTCGTCATTGATGACGATGATGCGCTTGCGGCCGAGCAGGTCCTTGCAGATGCGCTGCGCCATCTGCCCATCGGTTTCGGGGCGCTCGACCTTGCCGGTGCGGCCGGCCAGGATCTCCTTCGCCAGCTTCGGTGCCTCAAGCGTTTCGCGCTTTTTGAAGGCGTGGAAGTTGGTGATGACGATCCGGGCGCGCTGGAGGTCGTCGCGCAGCTCCCGCGGCACGATGTCGAGGGCTGCGTAGATGTTGGACGGGTCGGACGGGTGCAGGACGCGAAGGCGGTCCCTCACCGTCAGGCCGGGGGCCACGATCAGGAAGGCGTCCGTGAAGCGGGTCGAATTGCGCGTGCGGGCGGCGTTGAGGGTCTGCCAGGCGATCAGCATCCCCATGACGGTGGTCTTGCCGGCGCCGGTGGCCAGCTTGAAGGCGACGCGCAGGAGGTCCGGGTTGGCCTCCGAATTGAGGGTGCGCAGGCGCTCGGTCTCGGCTCGGGGGGCGACCTCTGTCAGCCAGATGGCGGTCTCCACCGCCTCGACCTGGCAGAAGAAGAGCGGGCGGGCCCGGCCCTGTTCCCGCCAGTGGCGCAGCAGGCGGGCAGTGACGGGCGTGACAGGGCGCAGGCCCTGTTCGCCGAGGGAGCGCCATTGGGCGACTTTGGCCCTGATTTCATTGATGTAGTCGTTCGGCTGGCGCTTCCCGTACTCATCCTCCAGGTCGAGGGTGGCCTGGGCCTTCACCTTGTGCTTCGGCGGAGGGACGGGGACGATGAATTCGCTGCGCCGCCGGCCGGGGGCCGGTGTGCCGGTGGGGATGCCGTTCTCGTCGAGCTCCCAATGGCGGGACGGTTCCGCGAAGGGGCTATTGAGAATCGGGTTGTCGATCACGGGGCCTGTCACGCCCCGAAGATGCCACGGACTTTGCCTTCGCATAATGGCCATGTGGCCGCGGCCGTTACTTTCCCGACCCTGGATTGCCGAACAATTCGCTCTGGCTGCGCCAGCATAGGGGGAATGGTTCTAACCGGGCGACCAGGGTGACCGACGGCATGTGCCAGCCATCGAGGGCATTCGCCACCAGATCCGGCGCCAGCAGCGTCAGATTGAGCACCCGTCCGACATATGCTCTGTCCACCCCCTCGGCCTTCGCGAGTTCCCGGATCGACGCGTAGCGACCCTCCTCCAGCATCCGCCGCCACCGAAAGGCCCGTGCCAGTGCCTTCACCAGGGCGGGATCCCCGCGGGTGGAGGCGACACCTGCGGGATCGTCGCCCATCGGCATCGGTGCCCCATCCGGCCCGATGATCTGCTTCCGCCCGCCGCGGCGGCGAATCGCCATCGGCACCATCACCGTGACGCTGGTCATGCCGCCATCGCCCCCGGCTTCGCCGCCGTGTCGCGCGCCAGTGCGGCCAGCCCTTCCAGGTTCAGCCTGATCTCCGCGCCCGATTCGCCGACCGTGACGCGCTCGACCAGCAGCCGCACAATCCGTTCCTGTTCACCTGGGAATAGCTCGTCCCACAGAGGATCGAGCCGCCCGAGCGCATCGCGCACCTCAGCCTCGGTCAGGTCGGGCGCATCTGCACGCGCTGCGCGCCACATGCCGACGATGACCTCCGGCTGGCGAAGCAGGGCGCGGACCTGGGCCATCACCAACCCCTCGATCTCCCCCGCCGGGAGGCGGCGGTGCGGCGCGTCATTGGCGCCGCCCTGCAGCACCACCTGACTGACGTAGTAGCGGTAGAGCCTGCCCTTCTTTCGGGTATGGGTAGGGGACATCGCCCGCCCGTCCGGCCCGAACAGCAGGCCGCGGAGCAGGGACGGCGCGTTGGCGCGGTTCTTCGCGCCGCGCACGCGCGGGCTCTCAGCCATGATCGCGTGTGCACGGTCCCATAGTTCCCGCGGAACGATGCCTGCGTGCTCGCCTGGGTACGACGTCCCCTTGTGCACCGCCTCACCGAGAAAGGTACGGTTCATCAGCAGCTTGTAAACGGCGCCCTTGTCGAAGGGGCGGCCGGTCTTCGTCAGCAACCCCTCGGCGTGCAGCACCGGCAGCAGCTTGGTGGCGGAGCCGATCTCGGCGAAGCCCTCGAACACGCGGCGCACCGTCGCGGCGCCAGCTTCGTCCACCAGGAGCTTGCGATTCTCGACGCGATATCCGAGCGGCACCGGGCCACCCATCCACATGCCGCGCGCACGCGATGCAGCGACCTTGTCCCGCACCCGCTCGCCAATCAATTCACGCTCATACTGCGCGAAGCTGAGCAGAATGTTGAGCGTGAGCCGGCCCATGCTGGTGGTTGTATTGAACGATTGAGTAACCGAAACAAACGTGACTTCGTGTTCGTCGAAGGTCTGTACGAGCTTCGCGAAATCCATCAGCGAGCGCGACAGCCTGTCGATCTTATAGCAAACGATGACATCCACGAGGCCGGCCTCGATATCGGCCAGCAGGCGGCGCAGGGCGGGGCGTTCGAGCGTGCCGCCACTGACCCCGCCATCATCATAGCGGTCGTGCACCAGCACCCAGCCCTCGGATCGCTGCGACGTGATGAAGGCCTCGCACGCGGCGCGCTGCGCATCGAGCGAGTTGAACTCCTTCTCCAACCCCTCGTCGGTGGATTTTCGGGTGTAGACGGCGCACCGGAGCTTGCGCGTCTTCGCCGGCATGGGGGCGTCACGACGGCTCATGCGCCGGCCCTCCGGATCCCGAAGAACACCCAGCCATTCCAGCGGGTCCCCGTGATGGCGCGAGCGATTGCCGACAGCGACTGGTATGGGCGCCCCTGCCAGTCGTAGCCATCGCGCGTCACAGTCACGACGTGCTCGACACCCTGGTATTCGCGTAGCAGCCGCGTGCCGGCAATCGGGCGCTGGTCGTGGCGGATGCGACGGAGCGTGATGCTTCGGCCGTCGAACTGCTCGCCGAGCGCCTCGAGGCGCTCCAGCGTCTCGCGCCTCAGGCCGCCATAGGCCAACTCCTGGACGCGGTACGAAAGGCGGCTTTCCAGGAAGCGCCGGTTGTAGGGCGGCGGCTCGGTGCCGAAGAGCCGGCGCCACTCCGCCTTCAACTCGCCGATTGGCATGCTGGGCAGCGCCGCCAGGCGCGCGGGTACGTCCGGCTTTGGGATGGCAGGAATGGTCGGCGCCGGCGGGGTGCCGGGTTTGGATTTGATGGCGCGTGTCATGCGGGTCTCCGGTTGGTCCGGGTTGCATGGAGGCGCTGGGGTGCCGGGAAGTGGAGGCAACTCTCTCCCTGGTTCGCCTCCTCGCGCGCAGCTTCCTCGGCAGCGCGGCTGCGGAGCCGCACCAGGCCACGCGCCAGGATGCCGCAGACCTCGCGGAGGTGCGGCGGGAGGTGAGCGTTCAGTCCCGCGGGCGATGGCTTCATACTTAGCCCTACCCGCCGCGACGGCGATCCGTCCCGATCAGGCGCGGCGGCGTTCCAACTGGGGCGCAATCCGCCGCCAGGGCTGGCTCAGCTTCTTCTTGATCGTGCTGGAGTCCGGGTGCTCGCCACGATCAGCAAACCAAGCCTCCATGCGGCGCACGTATTCCGCCAGCGTGGCCGGGGGGCCGTCCTGGAACATGCTGACCAGCGCCTCGGCCCAGAAGGCGTCCCAGTCATAGCGCGGTGCGGCGCCGCGCGCGGCCGGTGGCGGCGCCACGACAGCGGCTCCGCTGCTGGCCGTCGCTGCACCCACCTCCTGCTCCGCCTCGAATCGCAAACGCTCCGCATGCCGGACGACCAGCCGTTCGCGCGAAACCACGATCGTGCCCGCGTCATCACCGCGCGCTTCAATACTGATGTAGCGACCTGGCTCTGCCTTGAAGCTGCTGATCGTCTCGGACCCGTTCATGAGGGTGGCCCAGGCCTGCGACTGGTGGAGATCTGCGGCGCCCGAGAGATAGCTGCGCTCGTCCGGGATGTGGCACCAGTCTCGATCATTCACGTCCTCGATGCTGCCCTTCTCGACAGCGAGGCCCGCGACGACGACGGAGAGTGTGAGCTCATTGGCCGCGACGAAATTCGCCACGTCCAATTCCGTCACGCCCCAACGCTCACAGATCTCGGCCAGCCCATAGCAGGGCTTCCTCACAATTCGGCCGCCCACGACATTCATCCCTTCCCGACAAAGCGCAACCGCCGATACGCTTGCACAACCTTGGCCATATCCTTCCGCATGTCGGGCGGCAGCCGCTGCGCCTCGACGAACAGATCATCCATCCGCACGCCGAGAATGGCGGCGGCGCGCTCTATCAGCTCGTCGCGGGGCGGATTCTCCTGGTCTCGCTCAATGCGCGACCAATAGGCCGCCGAGATTTCCAATCGCTCCGCGAAATCGTTCAACCCGATGCCGAGCGCAGTCCGTCGCTCGCGGATGACCGATCCAAAACTCACCGTTGCTCTCCTTGCACCAGGCCGTAGCGGCTCAGCCGTACGGCGATAAAGCGCTCCGATACGCCGAAGTCGCCCGCCAGCGCGGCGACCACGCCCTCGATCACCTCGGGCGGGTTGTCGGCCGCCAGGACGCGACAACCCTGCCGTCCCCGATGCGGCGCATGCACCGTGCGCAGCCGCTCGGACCGCGCGTGCGCCAGCATGCGCAGATGGAGCTGCACCGGCGGTGCCAGCAGCGCCCCCATGAACTCATTCGCCCGACGCTCGGAGGCCGCTGTGGTCCGATCGAGCAGCGCGCTCGGGCCGGCCGTCACTGACCGATACCGCCGCGCTGGCGCGCCGAGTGCCACAGGCACGTCGAACACCACGTGGCCAAGCTCGTGGGCCGCGGTGCTGATCGCGAGGTCCGGCCGGCCGGCCACCATGCGCGCATTCACCGAGACCAGCGCCGTGCCTGGCATGTCGGGATCCGTCTCGCAGACGCCGAGCACCGCCTCCCCGGAGCCATCATGCACAGGATGGTCCAGCTCCCAGGCGACTACGATGGCCCGACCGTTCGCCGACACTGTCCGCGTGGCGGCGACCAGTGCGGCGAGCGGAAGCGCGAATCCACCAGGCTCCGTCATGGCCTGGCGGCGCACCTGCGCGGCGACGGCCCAGAGGGTCTGGGCGGACAACGGCCGAGGCGCGCCCGAGGCGGCGTGATGCGGGTACTCAACGGTGATGGACATGCCGGGATCATGACGAATTGCTGTGCGATTGGTCAACAGCATTGTTCCCTTCCTGTTCGCCCATCCCCGATATCCACAGGCGACCGGCTGAGGGAGCAGTTCCCGCATGGGTGGGGCGGAAATCGCCGGGCTATCCATCTGATTTCCGACGAAAACGGCCATAAGCCGTTGAATTAGCATTGGGGAATAAATCCCAGGCGGCTTCAATTCCCCATTGCGCCCCATTCCGCCTCTCCGCCCCGGCCAGTCGTGTGGTTGCTTCTGGACGTCATAGCCGTCCCCCAGGAGCCGCGCCCGATGCCCACCCAGCTTTCCCTCGCCGATCTCGACGTCGTTCACCCCCTCGCCGAGCGCTACGCGCGGCGCCTCTGCCGCACCCTGGGGCGCCCCAGCCATGAGCAGGAGGACATGGAGCAGGACATGCTGCTCGACCTCCTGGCGCGGTTGTCCGGCTTCGATCCGGCGCGAGGGACGTTGGCGGCCTTCGCCACGGTCTGCTTCCAGCACCGCGCATCCCGTCTCGCCACACGCCTTCGCCGCGAGAAGCGCGAACGGCACGAGGCGTCGCTGGATGACGCGGTGTCTGGCCAGGATGAGGAGCTGACGCTCGCCGACATCATCCCCGAATCGGAGGGGTATGCGGCGTGGTGCGGCCAGCAGACCGACGCGGTGGCCGCGCTGGAGCGCCGCCTCGATCTGGATCGCGCCGGCACCGTGCTGGACCAGCGCGACCACAGCATCTGCGCAGCCCTGACGCAGTGCACGCCGCACGAACTCGGCCAGCAGGGCCCGATGCCGCGCTCGGTTCTGTACCGCCGCATCCGCGAAATGCGCCTGCGGTTGCTCGCCGGCGGCATCGCCGCGGCGGCCTGAGACGCATCGGCGAGGGGCTGGGTAGGGCTAAGTATGGACACCAACATCACCGACATCCGCGCAGTGTCGAAGCCTCTCACCGAGGCGTCGCTCTGCACCTGGCTGGGCGCCGCGGCCCCCGGCGACAGCATCACCTAT
>JAYRJZ010000061.1:0-30851 GCA_041906015.1 Roseomonas sp. | reverse complement strand
CCCCCCGCCGCCCCCCCCCTGCCAACCTTACCGCTTCGCGCGCCGCATCGGCTGCAGCGGCACGATGCGGATATGCGCGTCGTCCCCATCCGCCTTTCGCGCCGCCGCCGCGAAGCGTTGCGCGGCATAGGGCGCGACCTCGAACTGCGTCTCGCGCGCCAGGATGCGGATGCGCCCGATCTCCTGCCGCGTGACGTGGCCGCGCCGGCACAGGAAGGGCAGCAGCCACTTCGGATCGGCGCGGCCGTCGCGCCCGACATCCATGCGGAACCACACGCCTTCCTGGCCGCCGCCTTCCTCGCGCGGCGCCGCCTCGCGCGGTGCCCGTGGGGCCGGGCGTTCGGCGATCTCGGTGAGCTCCTCGGGCGCCGGCAGCGGCGCGCGGAGCACATGCAGCAGCGCGGCCGCCAGGGCCTCGGCGCTCACCGCCCCATCCGCGAGGAGCTGGCGGGCGAGGTCGCGATCGCCCTCTTCGGGTTCCTCCGCGACCAGCGCGCGTGCCTGGGCGATGAGACGTTCGTCGTCGCGGGCGCGCACTGCCTCGGCTGAGGGCGCCGGCGCCCATGACGCCTTGACCCGCGCCGCGGCGATCAGCCGTTCGGCGAGGCGCCGGCGCGTATGCGGCACCAGCAGCACCGACACGCCCTTGCGCCCCGCCCGCCCGGTGCGGCCCGAACGATGCAGCAGCGTTTCCGGATCGCGCGGCAACTCGGCATGGATCACCAGGCCGAGGTCCGGCAGGTCGATGCCGCGGGCGGCAACGTCGGTCGCGACGCAGACCCGCGCCCGCCCGTCGCGCAGGTTCTGAAGCGCGCGGGACCGCTCCGCCTGGGACAGTTCGCCCGACAGCGCCACGGCCGAGAAGCCGCGTTCCGCCAGGTTGCCATGCAGGCGGGCGACGGCGGCCCGCGTGGCGCAGAAGACCATGGCGATGCGCGCATCCTCGAGCCGCAGCAGGTTCACCACCGCGCGTTCGAGCTCGCTCGGGGCGACGATGGCGGCGCGGTATTCGATGTCGCCATGGGGTTCGGCCTGGCTGGTCGCCTCGATGCGCAGGGCGTCGCGCTGGTAGCTCTTGGCCAGCGTCGCGATGCCGCGCGGCACCGTGGCGGAGAAGAGCAGGGTGCGCCGTTCGGCCGGCGTCTCCTCGAGGATCGCCTCCAGCTCTTCCTTGAAGCCGAGGTCGAGCATCTCGTCCGCTTCGTCCAGGACGACGGCGCGGAGCGATCCGGGGATGAGGTTGCCGCGTTCGAGATGGTCGCGCAGGCGGCCGGGCGTGCCGACCACGATATGCGCACCATGCGCAAGCTGGCGGCGCTCGGCGACCGGATCCATGCCGCCGACGCAGGAGACGACGCGTCCGCCCGCGGAGGCATAGAGCCAGGTCAACTCCGCCTTCACCTGCAGCGCGAGTTCGCGCGTCGGGGCGACGACGAGCGCCAGGGGCGCAGCGGCAGGCTTCAGGCGCGGCATGTCGCCGAGCAGCTCCGGTGCGATGGCGAGGCCGAAGGCGACGGTCTTGCCCGAGCCGGTACGCGCGGAGACGAGAAGATCGCGGCCGGCCGCATCGGGGGTCAGCACGGCGGACTGCACGGCGGTGGGCTCGGCATAGCCGCGGGCGGCGAGCGCCTCGCGCAGCGGCGCGGGCAGGTCGGTGAAGGACATCGGGGGAAGGCTTTCGGGAAGATGGCGCGGTTGGTGTGCCGAGGCGGGCGCGGCGTCAAGGGCGGGAGGCGGATCAGGACGGGCGACAGGCCGCCGGCGTGCCGACATGCCGCGCGCGCCGGCATGGGAAAGGATCGCTGACCTTCTTCAAACCACGCCGCGGCGAAGGACGAAAGGATTTTCGCCGAGTGGCACCCATGCGCGACGCGAGCAACGCCCATGGGTGCGGGGGACGGAGCGAGCGGCAAACCCCCTCCCGGCGCAACGGCGACCGGCCTGCCGGCCCGCTACAGCGAGGCTGCCGGGTCGAGGCGGATGACGTAGGACCGCCAATCCGCGCGTTCGGCGATCCGTTCGTAGAGCGCGATGGCGGCGCGGTCGCCCTCCGGCACGATCCAGCGCAGATGCGACCAGCACCGTTCGCGGCCCAGTGCGCAGAGCGCCTCGATCATCGCGCGCGCGAGCCCGCGCCCGCGCCGGTCGGGTCGCACGAAGAGGTCGTCCAGCGCGCCGCAGCGCCGCGCGAAGACGGCCTCTGGCAGGTCGAAGAAGATGGCGAAGGCGATGATCGCGTCATCCTCGATGGCGGCGAGCACTTCGGTGCGCGCATCGGCGGCGAGCATCGCGGCGGCGTCCTCGCCGCGCGCGGGGCGGCTGCCGGCCAGGGTGTCGCGCATCTCGGCGGCATAGGTTTCGAGCAGCGGCGCCAGGCGATGGCGTTCGCCTGGCGGCAGGGGATGGATGCTGGGCATGGTGGTGCTCCGAAGCGAAAAGGGCGCTGCCCGCATCGCGGACAGCGCCCCATCGCCGGGATCGGCGCGGGTCTTATTCGACCGAGGTCTCGGGCGCGGGGGCCGGAGCCGCGGCGGCAGCGGCGGCAGCGGCGGCCTTCTTCGCGGCGCGGGTGGCTGCGGCCTTCTTCGCCGCCTCAACGCGGGCGGCGGACTTCACGACCGCCTTCTTCGGAGCAGCGGCCTTCTTCGGGGCGGCCTTCTTGGCGACGGCCTTCTTCGGGGCGGCCTTCTTGGCAACGGCCTTCTTGGCGACCGGCTTCTTGGCAGCGGCCTTCTTCGGAGCGGCCTTCTTGGCAGCGGCCTTCTTCGCGACCGGCTTCTTGGCGGCGGCCTTCTTGGGGGCGGCCTTCTTGGCGACGGCCTTCTTCGGCGCGGCCTTCTTCGCGGCCGGCTTCTTGGCAGCAGCCTTCTTGGGGGCGGCCTTCTTGGCGGCGGCCTTCTTCGGCGCGGCCTTCTTCGCGGCCGGCTTCTTGGCAGCGGCCTTCTTCGCAGCCGGCTTCTTCGCCTTGGCGGCGGCGGGCTTCTTCTTCGCCGGCGCCTTCTTCTTCGCCGCGGCCATCGCCATCGGCTGGGCGCGCAGCACTTCCTCGACCTCAGCGGTCTCGATGATATCGGTCATGGTGCTCTGGTGTCTCCGTGCGTTCCGGTGAGAGGAGCACGGCGCGCCTGCGCGCGACGGCCCCGGGGGGACAGCAGGTGGGGACGAGCCGTCTTCAGGCGCGCGGATCCCGTCGCGCGCTCCGATGACTCTCGGGCGGTCGTAAGGGTGCGGGTCGCCGGATGCGCCATGGTCGCAGCAAACCCCCGCCGCGCCTCGCTTCCGACATCTCCTTCGCCAGGCTTGGGCGCCGTAGTCGCGCCGTCCGGCGATGCGGGATGAAAGACGCTGAACGTCATCCGTCCCAAGAGTCCGCGGTCCATCGACCGTCCTTCCCTGCTGCGGCGATCACCCGTCGCGATGCGTCGCTGATCTTCGCTGCACGATGTTCGGAGTCCGACGTGCGAGAGAGCGAAGCCGACGAATCGCGCAAGATGATTCGCGCAACGCACGCTATCTGCACGCGCATATTCGGTGTCAACAGAATCCGCACGACGACGCGCGCAAAATGCGCGCGATGCGCATCGCGATGTGCGTTGTGTGTCGTCGGCGTCGCGTTCGTCGTGTCGAAGATGGTGCGCAACGCATCGGCGCTGCGTGCGTTGCTCTCCCGCCGCGCTGTCTCTGCGCGGCGGGAGGGACGCGATGTCAGCCGCGCTGCGCGAGCGGCACGACCGGGCGTTGCTCGACACCCGTGTAGAAGGAAAGGGGGCGGATCAGCCGGTTGTCGGCCGCCTGCTCCAGCACATGCGCCGCCCAGCCGGTGATGCGCGAGCACACGAAGATCGGCGTGAAGAGCGGGATGTCGAAGCCCATCAGGTAGTAGGCGGGGCCTGCCGGGAAATCGAGGTTCGGGTGGATGTTCTTCCGCTCCAGCATGATCTTCGCGAGCACGTTGGAGGTGTTCATCCAGCGGCGGTCGCCCACCACCTCGGCCATGATCTCGGCGTACTTCTTCATGGTCGGCACGCGGCTGTCGCCGGTCTTGTAGACGCGGTGGCCGAAGCCCATCACCAGCGCCTTGTGGTCGAACTTGCCTTCGAGCCAGGCGGCCGCGGCCTCGGGGGAGGGGATCTCCTTCAGCATGTGCATCACCGCCTCATTGGCGCCACCATGCAGCGGGCCCTTCAGCGCGGCGATCGCCCCGGTGATCGCGCCATGCATGTCCGCCTGGGTGGAGGTGATGATCCGGGCGGTGAAGGTCGAGGCGTTGAAGGTGTGCTCGGCGTAGAGGATCATCGAGACGTCGAAGGCACGCAGCACTTCCGGCTGCGGCACCTTCCCGAACACCATGTTGAAGAAGTTGGCGCCGAAGGGCAGCGACGCGTCGGGCGCGATCGGGGCCAGGCCCTTGGAGGCGCGGTGCGCGGCGGCGACCGCGGTCGGGATCTTGGCAAGCAGCCGCATCGCCTTGCGCCGCTGGGCGGCGTCCGAGATGTCGGCGGTCTCGGGATCCTCCATCCCCATGAAGGAGACGGCGGAGCGGATCGCATCCATCGGATGCGCATCCTTGGGGAATTCGGCGATCACCCGCAGCAGGGCGGGGGACAGCGCCCGGTTCGCCTTCTCCTCGGCCTGGAAGGCCGAGAGCTCGGCGCGGCTCGGCAGTTCGCCGTTCCACAGCAGGTAGGCGGTCTCGTCGAAGGAGGCGTTCTCGCAGAGATCCTGAACGGCATAGCCGCGATAGGTCAGCGAGTTGGTCTCCGGCATCACCTTGGAGATCGAGGACTCATCGGCATACACGCCGACCAGGCCCTTCTTGAGTTCAGGCGTTTCGCTCATCAGCTGCTCCCGCTTGTCTTGGTGTCCGTGTCCCGGGGGCTGGAGGCCCTGACGAAAAGAACGTCAGGTTCCCCTTCCTCCGTGCCCGCGCCGTCGCTGCTGGCGGCGACGCGGAAGCCATGGCGTTCGTAGAAGGCTCGAGCGCCAGTGTTGCGCGCAATGCAGAACAGGGAAAGGCGTGGGCCGAGGGCAGCGGCTGCCTCGGCGAGCAGCAGGCTGCCGATGCCGCGTCGGTGCCAGCCCGGGTCGAGGTAGAGATGCAGGACCATCGGGCCGTGCACGGCATCCTGCCCGAAGCCGATATAGCCAATCGGCGTATCGCCGGCCGTCGCGACCCGCACCCTGTGGCGCACCATCAGGGTGGTGGCGAGCCAGTCGGCCACGCTGGTCACGTCATGGGGCTCGACCAGGCCGGGCAGGGCGGCCGCACGCGCGGCGGTGTAGATCCGCGCGAGGGCGGGGGCATCGGCCGCTGCCCCGAACCGGATCGTCACCGCCGCCGACACGCTCAGAAGATGCCCGGCTTGCTGTCGAGCAGCCCGCCCGCCGGCAGGGCGACGTTCAGCGCGCCGAGCTCGCCCGCCTTCAGCTTCGCAAGGTCCTGGACGACCTCAAGGAAGCGGTTCGACTCACGGGCGGAGATGATGCCGTCCGTCAGGGTGCGGAACTTGGCGATATAGTCCGGACGGGCGAAGGGCCTGGCACCGTTCGGATGGGCGTTGGCGACGCCGAGCTCGTCCACCAGCCTGGTGCCGTCCTTGAAGAGGATCTCGACCCGGCCGCCGAAGGCGAGCTCGTCGGGGTCCTTGGAATGGTATCGGCGGGTCCATTCCGGGTCTTCGGTGGTCTCGATCTTGTGCCACAGGCGGACGGTGTCGGCGCGGCCGGCACGCTTCGGCGCATAGCTGTCCACGTGGTGCCAGCGCCCGTCCTGCAGGGCGACGGCGAAGATGTACATGATGGAGTGGTCGAGCGTCTCGCGCGACGCCTTCGGGTCCATCTTCTGCGGGTCGTTCGCCCCGGTGCCGATCACGTAATGCGTGTGGTGGGAGGTGTGGATGACCACCTTCTCGATCGCGTCGAAATCCGTGATGTGCTCGCGCATCCGGAAGGCGAGGTCGATCAGCGCCTGGGACTGGTATTCCGCCGAATGCTCCTTGGTATAGCTCGACAGGATGGCGCGCTTGGGTTCGCCCGCTTCGGGCAGCGGCACATGGTAGTAGACCGGGCCATAGACGTCGTTGCGGTTCGACCGGCCGGACAGCACCCAGGCGATGACGGAATCCTCGCCTTCATAGATGGGGGAGGGCGCACCTTCGCCGCGCATGCAGCGGTCCACCGCCTCGATGGCGAGCTTGCCGGCATGGGCGGGGGCATAGGCCTTCCACGAGGAGATCTCGCCCTTGCGCGACTGGCGGAAGGTGATGGTGGTGTGCAGCGCCTGCTGGATGGATTGGAAGACCACCTCCTGCGGGAGCTTCAGCAGCGTGCCGATGCCGGCCGCCGCCGAGGGCCCGAGATGCGCGATGTGGTCGACCCTGTGCTCATGCAGGCAGATCGACCGCACCAGGTCGATCTGGAGTTCGTAGCCGGTGGCCAGGCCGCGGATCAGGTCCCGGCCCGACTTCTCCATTGCCTGGGCGACGGCGAGAACCGGGGGGATGTTGTCGCCCGGGTGGGAGTAGTCGGCGGCCAGGAAGGTGTCGTGCATGTCGAGTTCACGCACGGCCGTGCCGTTCGCCCAGGCCGCCCATTCGGGGGACACCGTCGTGCCCGCCTTCACGCCCATCACCTGCGCGCCGCCGGCCTTCTTCGCATGGCCGAGCGCCATGCCACGGGCGGAGACGACCGGGCGGCGGTTGATGGCGGCGATGGCCACCGAAGCGTTGTCGATGATCCGGTTGATGATCATCTCCTGGACGTCCTTTTCGACCGCGACCTTGTCGGTCGCGACCGCGGCCATCTTCCAGGCGAGCTGGTCCTCGCGCTTGAACAGCGCCTTCGACGGGTAGACCTTGACGGGGTGAAGCTTCATTGGCGGCGTCCTCCCTTGGGAATTGAGCAAGGCGGCGGTGTTTTGCGCTCTGATCGCGTGATCGTCCAATCCGATTGACCGCGGTGCGCGATAGGATTTCCGTATCGCGATGGATTTCCGTCTGGTGCGCCGCCTCGGGCATTTTCTCGCGGTGGCGGAGGAAGGGCATTTCGGCAGGGCAGCGGCGCGGCTCGGGATCTCCCAGCCGCCGCTGACCGCGCAGATCCAGGCGCTGGAGCGCGAGCTTGGCGTGCGGCTGCTCGAACGCACGGGCAAGGGCGCGCGGCCGACGCGGGAGGGAGAGGCGCTGCTGCCGCTCGCCCGCCGCGTCGCCGGCGATGCGGCGGAGCTCGAGGCGCTGGCGCGCGAGTTGCGGGCGGGGCGCTCCGCGCCGGTGGCGATCGCCTGCGTCACCTCGGCGCTGTTCGACTACCTGCCGCCACTGGTGCGCGCCATGCAGGCCGCGCGCCCCGAAGCGGCGGTGAGCGTGCGGGAGATGGACACGGCCGACGCGATGGAGGCGCTTCGGCGCGGGGAAGCGGACCTCGCGCTGCTGCGCGCGGATCGGGAGGTGGTGCCGATCCGCCTGCGCCCGCTCGGCGAGGACCGCCTCGTCGCGGCGCTGCCGATCAGTCATGCGATGCTGGAGGGTCCCGACCCGCTGCCGCTGTCGATGCTCGCCGATGAGCCGATGCTGGTCCTGCCACGGGCGATCAGCCCGGCCTATTCCGATGCGATGACGGCCGCCTGCCGCGCGGCCGGCTTCGCGCCGGTCGCGGTGCGGGAGGTGGGATCGGCCATGGCGCAGCTTGGCTTCGTTGCCGCGGGGCTGGGCGTGGCGCTGGTCTCCGAAGGCATGGCGAAACTCAACCCGCCGGGCGTGGCCTTTCGCGTCCTTGCGGGGCCAGTGCGTGGCGTCGGCGTCGCGCTGGCCTGGAGCGAGGAGCGTGAGAGCGAGGCGGTGCGCCTGGCCTTGTCGCTGGCCGAGCGTCTCTTTCCGGTTCCAGCCTGACGCGATCCCGGACGGGTGGCCCCGGCCGCCGCCGCGCGCACGCGCTCATCGCGTAGCCTCATATCGTGGAGCGCATGCATCTCTCCGGCACCATCCCGCTGGTGGTGGCCTTCGCACCGGCCTTCTGCTGTTCGGGCTGCCTTGCCGGCTGTTGCCCTATCGCGACGCCGAGCCGCCAGCGGCTTTCCTTGGACCGTTGCTTCCCGCGCCGGCGCTGATCGCGGCCCGCCGGTGATGTTCCGCGCGGCGCCGGTGCGCCGCCTGTGGGAAGACGGCTGAACGTCAGCGCAGGAAGCGCTTCTCGATCTCCCGCATCACGGCATCCCCCTGCAGGGCGAAGACATCGGCGACCGAGGCGATGTGGGCTTCGACCCCGGCGATGCCGCCTTCGGCGAGGATGCGCGCGAAGGTGTCGCGCATCGCGCCCACCGCCGCGCGGATCGCGTGGTTGCCGCAGATGATCAGCCCGACCTTGTCCAGGGATGCGACCTCGGCAAAGGAAAGCTGCGGGTAGGAGGTCGGCACCAGCACCAGCGGCACCCGCCCGGACCAGGCGCGGCAGAAGGCGAGGATCTCGTCCGGCGTCTTCTGCTTGGAATGGATCAGCACCGCATCGGCGCCTGCCTCGGCATAGGCTTCGCCGCGCTTCAGCGCCTCATCCTGGCCGAGGCCCGCGATCAGCGCTTCGGTGCGCGCGATGACGAGCGGGCCATCCGCGATGCGCGCCGCTTCGATCTTGCCCTGGAATTCCGGGAGCGGCACGAGTTCCTGCCGCCCGCCGGGGCGCAGCGAGGAATCCTTCGGGAAGGTCTTGTCCTCCATCACCATCGCGGCGACGCCGGCGGCGGCATAGCGCGGGGCGAGATAGGCGACGTTCACGGCGTTGCCGCTGCCGGTGTCGATGTCCGCGACCACGGGTGCTGGCTGCACCTCGACCATGGTGCGCATGGCGGCGAGGTGGGTCTCCCAGGACAGGATCGAGGCGTCGGGCACCGCATGGGCAGCGGACAGTTCGAAGCCGCTGCCCCAGATCGCATCGAAGCCGGCCTCGGCGGCGAGCTTCGCACTGAGCGCGTTGTGCGCCGACATGGCGATGGCGGGGCGGGCGGTGTCGAGGCGGGCGCGAAGCCGGGCGGCGGGCGTTTCCATGACCGGAATGCTCCCCCGCCCCTGGCCGGCCATCAAGACGGACAAGCCGGGCCGGGGTGGGCATTCCGCCCCGTCGGCGCTAGCTTCCGCGGCGCGCTTTCCCGGGAGATCCCCCTGCATGTCCGACGCCGCCCCCTTCGACCGCGTGATCCGCGGCGACATCGTTCTTTCCGACCGGATCCTGCGTGACGGCTATGTCGCGATCCGCGGCGAGACGATCGCCGCGATCGGGGAGGGGATCAGCCCGCCGGCCAAGGACACGGTGGATTTCTCCGGCAAGTATGTGATGCCGGGGTTGGTGGACGGGCATATGCATACCTCGTCCTCGCGCGGCTGGCCGGGGATCAAGGGCGCGTCGATGACGGCGGCGGCCGGCGGCGTGACCACCTGCGTCGACATGCCCTATGACGTGCCGCGGCCGGTGACGGATGCCGCGATCCTCGCCGAGAAGATCGCGGTGGTGAACAGCCTCTCCCATGTGGACATGGCGCTCTACGGCACCATCAAGAAGAACGGGGGCGTGGACGCCATCGCGGGCCTGGCCGAAGCCGGCGTCTGCTCCTTCAAGCTCTCTACATATGAGTATGACCCGGTGCGCTTCCCGCGCATCGACCACCCCACCATGGTCGCCGCCTTCCGGGAGATCGCGAAGACCGGCCTGATGGTCGGCATCCACAATGAGGACCAGGAGATCGTGGTCCGCATGACGGAGGAGGCGAAGGCCGCCGGCAACACCTCCCCGATCTGGCATTGCCGCACCCGTCCGCCGCTCTGCGAGACCATGGCCGACCTCGAGATCTTCGAGATCGGGCTGGAGACGGGCGCGCATGTCCACATCGCCCATTCATCCCTGGCGCGCGGCTTCGAGATCGCCGAGATCTTCCGCCGGATGGGCGGCAAGGCGTCCGGCGAGGCCTGCATCCAGTATCTCTGCATGACCGAGGAGGACATCATCCGCCTCGAAGGCTTCGGCAAGTGCAACCCGCCCTTCCGCACGGCGGATGAGGTGTCGCGGATGTGGGACGCCTTCGCGGCGGGCAAGATCGCCTATGTCTCGACCGACCACGCGCCCTGGCCCAAGGACAAGAAGACCTATACCGGCGACATCTTCACCGTCGGCGCCGGGTTGACCGGCATGCAGTCCTTCGCGCCGCTGATGTTCACCCTGCTGACCGAACGCTCCCTGCCGCTGACGCTGATGGCGAAATACTGCGCCGAGCGCCCGGCGAAGTTCCATGGCCTGTTCCCGAAGAAGGGCGCGATCCGCATCGGCGCCGATGCCGATTTCGTGGTGATGGAACCGGGCGACTTCACCTTCGATGCGGCCGAGATCCAGGACGACGAGGATGCGCGCTGGTCGCCCTATGACGGCCGGCGGATGGCCGCGCGGGTCGCGGCGACCTTCCTGCGCGGCACCTGCATCTGGGACGGCAAGGCGGTGCTGGCGAAGCCCGGCGCTGGACAATTCGTGCCGCGTCAGCACAACGGGACCTATGTCGGGGAAGAATGACCGGCCGGAAGGCCACTGGATCAAGCGGCAGCCGAAGCCCTCGCGCATCGGCAACGCACCGCCACCGCGGGAGAAGCCGGGCTTCACCCAGGCCATGATTGCGATCGCGGTCGGGCTGGTGCTGGGGCTGCTCGGCGCAAGCTTCGCCGCGCAGGCCGGGCTGCGCGAAGGCCTGCCTGGCCTGGCGCTGGGCGGCGGCATCTGTCTTGGCACGATTCTCGTCTGGCGGGTCTTCGGCGGCACCCTGCAGGATTTCCGCGACCTGTTCCGGTAGCGGCCAGGTGTCGGTTCGCATCACCACCCGGCGACCCATTCGGCGACACTGACGCGGGGGCGGGGGCGGGGCGGTGCCCGCCTCTCGACAAGGTCTTTCAGGCCGGTGCCGCGGCGGGCAAGCGGCCCGTCTCACGCATCGCCAGGGCGAAGAACAGCGCCCCGGCGCCGGCGACGACGGCCAGCATGAGGAAGGCGGCGTCGTAGCCCGCGCGCTGCGCGACCTGCCCGGCCACGGCGTTTCCAAGTGACGCGCCAAGCCCCTGCGCGACCGCCAGCGCCCCGAGCGCCGCGCCGAAATGCCCGCTGCCGCGCGCCAGGTCCGCGACCATCAGCGGCAGCAGCACGCCGAACAGCCCGGCGCCGATCCCGTCGAGCAACTGCACGCCCACCAGCCAATACGGATCGTTCCACACCGTATAGAGCCAGCCACGCAGCGGCAGCACCGCGAAGCCCGCCAGGAACAGCGCTTTCCGCCCCCATGAATCGGCCTTGGCCCCGGCGAGCCAGGCCGTGCCGATCATCACGACCTGCGCAGCGACGATGCAGGCGCTCATCAGCGCCGTGCCGCGCGACGGGTCGGACAAGGCCAGCACCTGGCCAACCAGCGGCAGCATCGGCGCGTTGGCGAAGTGGAACACCGCCACCGATATCGCCAGCACCAGCAGCGGGGCGGAGGAGAACAGCACGCGCCAGTCGCCGCGCGCATCCTCGCCCTCGACCAGGCCGCGGGCGAGGCGCGGGTCGACCTCCTGCGCCGGGATGCTCGCGACCGAGGCGAGGGCCAGCAGTGCCATGAAGCCCATGATGACGAAGACGGCGACCGGGCCGATCGCCAGGGCGGCCAGGCCCGCCGCGGCCGCCGTCGCGGCATTGCCCGCATGGTTGAAGGCTTCGTTGCGCCCCATGCGGCGCGAAAACCCCGCCGGGCCCACCAACCCGAGGGTGAGCGCCGCGATGGCCGGCGCGATCACCGCCGCCGCCGCGCCGGCCAGCACCTGGGAGGCGAGCACCACGCTCCAATCCGGCGAGACCAGCACGAGCAGGCAGGACAACGTGATCGCGATGGTCGCGAAGATCAGCATGGCACGCTTGTCGGGCAGGGCATCCACCACCACCCCCGCCGGCGCCTTGGCGAGGAGCCCGGCAATGCCGGAAGCGCCGATCACGGCGCCGACCGCACCCGCTTCCCAGCCATGCACGGTGATGAGCCAGATGCCGAGATAGGGCCCGAGCCCGTCCCGCACATCCGCGAGGGTGAAGTTCATCGCATCAAGACCGCGCCGGGCGCGCGGCGAGGGATCGGGCTGGTCTGTCACGCTGGGCTCAATCGAGGTGTCGCGCCGCCAACGTGCCATGGCGGGAGTGGTTTCCCCTACGATCCATGACGGGCGAAGAATCGAAAGCCTTTCGCGGGGTCTTGGCGCGACGGCGGCTGTGGGTGTCTATGGGCAACCATATCGCCGCCAGGAGACAGTCTTGAGTCAGCGCATCCTCCGCCTCGCCGGTGCCCAGATGGGCCCGAACCAGAAGGCCGACAGCCGCAAGCAGATCCTCGACCGCATGATCGCGCTGCTTGAGGACGCTGCCGGCAAGGGGGCGCAGCTCGTTGTCTTCCCCGAACTGCCGCTGACGACCTTCTTCCCACGCTGGCTGTTCGAAACCCAGGCCGAGGTGGACAGCTATTTCGAGACCGAGATGCCCGGGCCGAACACCCAGGCCCTGTTCGACCGTGCCAGGGCGCTCGGGGTCGGCATGTATCTCGGCTATGCCGAGCTCACGCCGCAGGGGCAGCACTTCAACACGTCCATCACCACGGCGCCGGATGGGACGATCCTCGGCAAGTACCGCAAGATCCACCTGCCGGGCACGGTGGAACCGCGTGTCGGCGACCGCTTCCAGCAGCTCGAGAAGCGGTATTTCGAGTATGGCGATCTCGGCTTCCCGGCCTTCCGCGGGCCGGAATCCTGGCACCGCGCCATCATGGGCATGCTGATCTGCAACGACCGCCGCTGGCCGGAAGGCTGGCGCGTCTATGGGCTGCAGGGCGTGGAACTGATGCTGATCGGCTACAATTCCGCCGCCTATGACCCGATGGGCGGGACCAGCGAGGATTCGAAGATCCGCACCTTCCACTCGACGCTCGCGGCGCAGGCCAACGCCTATATGAATGCGACCTGGGCGGTGTCGGTGGCCAAGGCCGGCGACGAGGACGGGTCGGGGCTGATCGGCGGATCGGTCATCGTCGATCCCAACGGCATGGTGGTGGCGGAAGCCAAGACCCTCGGCGACGAGATCATCTTCGCCGAGGCCGATCTCGATGCCTGCCGCCAAGGCAAGGAGAAGATGTTCAACTTCGCCGCCCATCGCCGTCCGCAATGGTACCGGGCGATCATCGACCAGGTGGGCGCGGTCCCGCCGGCCTGACCGGCGGATCACGGGCAAGGATCATCACGGATGGCTCTCGACACCGGCCGCTTCCTGGCGGACCTCGATGCGGCGCGGCGTATCGGCACCTACAGGACCGGCGTGCACCGGCCGACCTTCAGCGCGGAGGACATGGAGAGCCGCCGCTGGCTGGCGGGCCGGATGCAGGAGGCGGGGCTGGAGGCGACGATCGACGGCATCGGGAACGTCTTCGGCCGCCATCCCGGCCCGGGGCCGCATCTGCTCGCCGGCAGCCATATCGAGACGCAGAACCACGCCGGCTGGCTCGACGGCGTGCTGGGCGTGATCGGCGCGCTGGAATTGGCCCGCGCCGGGCTGCCCGTCGATGTCTGCGCCTATGCCGATGAGGAAGCGCATTGGGGCGATTTCATCGGCAGCCGATCCCTGGTCGGCGACCTTTCCGAGGCCGATATCGACGCCGCGCGCAACCGCTTCACCGGCGCGCCGCTGCGCCCGGTGCTGGAGGAGGTCGGGCTCGCCGGCCGCCCGCGGCTGACCGTCGATCCCTCGCGCTACAAGGGCGCGCTCGAGATGCATATCGAGCAGGGCACGCAGCTCGAGAATGCCGGGCTGCGCATCGGCGTCGTCACCGGCATCGTCGGCATCCGGCAGTTCCGCATCACCGTGACCGGCCAGCAGGACCACACCGGCGGCACCACCATGCGGGAACGCAAGGATGCCGGGCTGACCGCGGTGCGGCTGCTCGGCATGATCGACCAGGAATTCCCCCGGGTCTGCGCCGAGCGCAGCGTCTGGACCACCGGGCGCATCGCCCTGGAGCCCAACGCGCCCATGATCATCCCGGGGCGGGCCGAACTCGTCTTCTCCTTCCGCGACCTGTCGGGAGCGGTCATGGACCGCATGGAGGAGTGCCTCCGCCGCGTGGTGCAGGAGAGCAACCGCCGCGAACGCTGCCCGGCGGTGCTGGAGGAGATCGGCCGGTCCGAGGCGGCGATCAGCGACCCCGCCATCGTGCGCGCCTTCACCGAAGCGGCCGAGGTGCTGTGCCCCGGCGCCTGGCAGGCGATGCCCAGCGGCGCGATCCACGACAGCCAGATCCTGGCGCGGAAGCTGCCCATCGGCATGCTCTTCGTCCCTTCCATCGGCGGCATCAGCCATCACTGGTCCGAGGACACCAAGCGCGAGGACCTCGTGCTCGGGATGGAGGTGCTGGCCGAGGCGGCGCGGCGCCTCCTCGTCGGCTAGAGCAGATCCTGTCCGGATGAACTCATCCGGACAGGTGAAGATGCTCGTAAAAACAAGAGTCTAGAGCTTTGGAGGTGAACGCAAGTTCACCGGAAATGCTCTGGTGTCCTGCCCGCGAGGTTCGTTGGATCTCCAACGAGCCTCGCGGGCAGGATACCGGTCCCGGGCAGCGGCGCGCTTCGGGTTGCCCCTTGCGGAGGCTGGCCGCACACTCGGCGCCAAGGGGCGCGGTGTGCAGGCGTCCGAGGAGGGAACATGGACGGCATCGTCACCGCCGCCGACCTGGAATCCGTCGCGTCAGCCTGGCTCGACCGCTTGGCCGCGGCGCTGTCCGCGGAATCGCCCGAACCGCTCGCTGACCTCTTCGCCCGGGAGTGTCACTGGCGGGACCTTCTGGCCTTCCAATGGGACCTGCGGACGGTTTCGGGGGCGGATGCCATCGCCGCTCGCCTCCTGCCGCTCGCCCGCGCCGCCCATCCGCGCCAGGTCATCCTGGCGGAAGGCCGCACTCGTCCGCGCGCCGTCAGGCGCGCCGGCACGGATGCCCTTGAGGTCCTCTTCACCTTCGAGACCGATACCGGCCCCTGCAACGGCGTGGTGCGCCTGGTGCCCGAAGCCGGGACGCATCGTGCCTGGACGCTGATGACGAGCCTCGACGAGATTCGCGGCCATGAGGATCCGGCCAATGGCAAGCGCTGGCAGGATGTCGACTGGAAGCGGAATTTCGGCGGCGAGAACTGGCTCGATCGCCGCAGGAAGGCGGTCGCCTATGCCGATCATGACCCGGCGGTGCTCGTGGTGGGTGCCGCGCAATCGGGGCTGTCGGTCGCGGCGCGGCTGTCGCTGCTCGGCATCGATACGCTGGTGGTGGATCGCGACCCGCGCATCGGCGATTCCTGGCGCAACCGCTACCACGCGCTGACCCTGCACAATGAGACGCGGGTCAATCACCTGCCCTACATGCCCTTCCCGAAATCCTTCCCGGTCTTCATACCGAAGGACATGCTGGCGAATTGGTTCGAGCTCTATGCCGAGGCGATGGAACTCAACGTCTGGACCAGCACGGAACTGACCGGCGGCAGTTGGGATGAGGCGGCGCAGCGCTGGACGGTCACGCTGAAGCGCGCGGATGGAAGCCAGCGCATCATGCATCCGCGCCACATCATCATGGCGAATGGCGTCTCGACCACGCCGATCATGCCGGCACTGCCGGGGCTGCGCGACTTCGCGGGTGCCGTGCGGCATTCGGGGAAGTACGGCAGCGGGCTCGACTGGGCGGGCAAGCGGGCGCTGGTGCTCGGCACCGGCACGTCCGGCCATGATGTGGCGCAGGACCTCGCCGTCTCGGGGGCGGCCGAGGTCACGCTGATCCAGCGCCGACCGACGCTCGTCGTGAGCCTGAAGGAAGCGCAGGCGCCCTATGCGCTCTACGATGAGGAGATCCCTTTCGAGGACAAGGACCTCCTCGCCACCTCCTTCCCGTTTCCGGTGATGCGCCGGGCGCATCAGCGCATGGCGGCGATGAACGCGCATGCCGATCGCGCGCTGCTGGACGGGCTGGCGAAGCGCGGCTTCCGCCTGACCCAGGGCGAGGACGGCACCGGCTGGCAGATCATGTATCAGTCCCGCGGTGGCGGGTACTACTTCGACGCCGGCTGCTCGCAGATGGTCGTCGATGGCCGCGTCGGACTGATGCAGTTCGCCGATATCGACCGCTTCGGGCCGCAGGGCGCGATCATGAAGGATGGCTCGGTGAAGCCTGCCGACCTGATCGTGCTGGCGACCGGCTATGAGGGCCAGGCGGCAGCGGCGCGGCGGCTGTTCGGCGATGCGGTGGCCGATCGCGTCGGCCAGGTCTGGGGCTTCGACGCGGAAGGGGAATTGCACGGCATGTGGCGCCCGACGGGCCAGAAGGGCCTCTGGTTCCATGCCGGTGGGCTGGCACAATGCCGCATCTATTCGAAAGTGCTGGCCTTGCAGATCAAGGCGCATGAACTGGGGATGGTCGCATGATCGAGGTCATCGAGGACGAGGAGACGCATCGTTTCCGTGTGGTGACCTTCCGTGGCGAGACGCTCGGGATCACCACCACGCGCAAGGCGGCGGACGACCTGGCCGAACTGTTGCTGGAGGCCTGGGAGGAGGGCATCGCCACTGCCGCGGCGCGGGCGCGGATGAAGCATGGGGCGGCGATCATCGAACCGCGCTGACCTCCCGCAGCGCAGCAAAGCGCGTTAGGGTCCGCGCCTTCCCGCAGGAGTCCCGCGCATGACCCGCAGCCTTGTCCTCGCCGCCGCCCAGTTGGGGCCCATCCAGAAGGCCGAGGGCCGTGACGTCGCGGTGGGCCGCATCGTCCGGCTGATGGAAAAGGCGCACCGGATGGGCGCGCAGGTGGTGGTCTTTCCCGAACTCGCGCTGACCACCTTCTTCCCGCGCTGGTACGAGGAAGACATCGCCGCCGCCGACCACTGGTACGAATCCGCCCTGCCGTCGAACGAGACCGCCCCGATCTTCGAGGCGGCGCGGAAATACGGCCTGGCCTTCCATCTCGGCTACGCCGAGAAGACGCCGGACGGCCATCGCTACAACACCGCCGTCTTCGTGAGCCCGAATGGCGAGATCCTGCTGAAGTATCGCAAGGTCCACCTGCCGGGTCACAAGGACTACGACCCGATCCGCAAGGTGCAGCATCTCGAAAAGCGGTACTTCGAGGTCGGCGACCTTGGCTTCCCCGTGGTCCGCGCGCCGGTCGCGGGGCAGGAGGTCAATGTCGGCATGATGATCTGCAACGACCGCCGCTGGCCGGAATCCTGGCGCGTGATGGGGCTCCAGCAGGTCGAGCTGGTGATGCTCGGCTACAACACGCCGTCGCTGAACATGGATAATCGTGGCTTCGAGGCGCATCACCTGCGCGTCTTCCACTCCCACCTGTCGATCCAGTCGGGCTGCTACCAGAACGCCTGCTTCGCGGTGGCGACGGCCAAGGCCGGGACCGAGGACGGGCATGAGCTGTTCGGCCATTCCATCATCGTGAACCCGCAGGGCGAGATCATGGCGCAGGCGACCTCCTGGGGCGATGAGCTGATCGTCGCGGAGGCGGATCTCGGCATGTGCGAACTCGGCCGCACCACGATCTTCAACTTCGAGAAGCACCGCCGGCCCGAAGCCTATGGCCGCATCACCGAGCAGGTCGGCAGCGTGGCGCCGGCGGTCTGGTCGCCGGCCCGCGCGGCGGAATGACGGGAGGGGGGCTTCGCCGCCCCCCGTGCCCTGGCCCGGCACGGGTTGCCGCTTCGCATTGCCTGGCGACGTGAATGGGTCCGAAAAGGCTGAAAGGCCTTGGGAAGCCCGCGCCGGGAGCTCGGACGGTGGCGACATCGCCGGCGGCGCGATAGCTGTCGCACGCGCCCCTGCGTGCAGCGGCCGCCGCGCATCCCCGGGATCGCACCCTGCTCCATGGGCGGGGCCTCGCCGCCTGGGCGGGATCATGCCGTGCGGCACGCATCCGAGGACCTGCGTCCCCGACGCATGATTCAGCCGCACGCCTTCGCGACGCGCCACGGAACGCGTAAGATTGCTGCGATGAACGCCAGGACGACACCGCCCATGCGCCGCCTTCTGCTGACGGCTATTCTCGTGACCGGTGCCTGCGAGCAGCGGGCGCCGATTCCCATCACCTACGAATCCCCCTCCGCGGTCCC
The DNA here is from genome assembly GCA_041906015.1 of Roseomonas sp. Lineage (GTDB taxonomy): Bacteria > Pseudomonadota > Alphaproteobacteria > Acetobacterales > Acetobacteraceae > Neoroseomonas. Next base: position 12,678 of record JAYRJZ010000061.1, on the reverse strand, counting down.
CGCCGCGCCCGGCACGCCGGAGGAGCAGGCCGCGCGTCAGCTCGGCCGCGCCATGCGGCAGGAGACGCGGCAGGACCGGGCCCAGGATTCCGACCCCTACGCGGCGTCGATGGCCGGGACGCCGACGCCCTCGACCGATTTCGAGGTCGGCGGCGGCGATCCGGGCCAGGCCGTGCCGCAGATCGGCATTCCCTTCCAGTGATCCCGGGCGGCGGGCGGGCGGGCATGGCGCTGCGGGGCGACGCCGCCCGCTGACGGCGCCGCCGCGGGCCATCTCGAACGGCCTTCGGAACCTTGCCCCGGTGACCGTCGGGACGGTCGCCGCGCGGTGCGCAACTTCTTAACAGTGCTATGTCGAAATGATTTGTGCGCGCCATGCGGAGGGCGCACAAACGCCCTGCAACCAGCGGCAGAGGAAGGCTGGATGTCCTCTCGCGACCTGGTTGCGAAAGGGAGAACGTCATGGCCCAGAAACAGGACACCCGGCGCTCGGTCATCGTGACCTTCAAGCCGAAGGACAAGCGGCCGGACAAGGGAACCGACAAGGTCGCGATCGTGCGCAGCGTCCTTCCGGACGGCATGCAGACCCACTTCTTCGCGGCCACGGACATGGCTTCGGGAACCTCCGTCCCGCCCATGGCCGATGACCTCATCGGCTACGATGTGAACCAGTACGAGGCGCCGATCGTCACGGCGCAACTCACCCAGGCGGAGATCGACCAGCTTTCCAAGAACGGCAACGTCGCGATGGTCGAGGAGGACATGCCCTGCTACGCGATCGGCGCCGACCAGTTCGCGCATCTGAACTTCGAGGACCAGCCGAACGTGCAGGCGGAGACGGTGCCCGCGGGCGTCTCGCAGATCCGTGCGCGGGAAGCCTGGCCTTCCTCACAGGGGGAGGGGGTGCGCGTCGCCGTCGTCGACACCGGCATCGACTTCAAGCATCCGGACCTGGTCGCGAACTACCGGGGCGGGGTCAGCTTCGTGCCCGGCGCGGTGACGCCGATGGACGACCATGGCCATGGCACGCATTGCGCCGGCACCATCGCCGCGCCGATCAACGGCCTTGGCGTGGTGGGCGTGGCGCCGAGCGCCTACCTCTATGCCGTGAAGGTGCTGAACAGCGCGGGCAGCGGCGCCTTCAGCCAGATCATCTCCGGCATCGACTGGTGCATCCAGAACCGCATGCACATCGTCAGCATGAGCCTCGGTGGCGGCGGTGCCCCGGCGGCCTTGCAGACGATCTGCAACACCGCCTGGGCGAAGGGGCTGCTCATCGTCGCCGCGGCCGGCAACAGCGGGCCGCCGTCCTCGCCCGCGGGGTCGACGGTCCTCTTCCCGGCGAAGTACCGCAACGTCATCGCCGTCTCGGCGATCGATTCCGCCAACGCGATCGCGTCCTTCTCGAGCCGGGGGGCGGAGGTGGATATCTGCGCCCCCGGCGTGAACGTCCTCTCGACGACGAAGGGCGGCGGCTATGGCAACATGAGCGGCACCTCCATGGCGTGCCCCCATGTGTCCGGCGCCGCGGCGGTCGTCTGGGGCGCGCATCGCTTCGCGACGAATGAGCAGATCTGGAACCTGCTCGCCTTCCATGTGGACAATCTCGGCCCGCCGGGCTGGGACGCCAATTTCGGCTATGGGCGGGTGAATGCCGACCGGGCCGCGATGGCCTTCGCACCGGCTCCGGTCATCGCCAAGAAGGGCATCTAGCAGCCTGGCTCCGGCCCCGGCGGCTCAGCCGGCCGGGGCCGGGCGCCGTGGCCGGAGGCAGCCATGCCCGCCGTCGAGATCTGTCCCCTGGTTCCCGGCCTGCCGCTGCCCGTCCCGGCCACCGGCCGGCTGCGGGCGAGTGTGCCCGAGGGCTATGGCGTCGAGGAGCAGTGCCTGCCTTTCGTGGCCGCCGCGGCGCTGGGCTTCCTGTTGCCCGCCCCGATCCGCTTCGGGCTCTGCGTGCCGCAAGCGGTCCCGGTGGGCGCGCATGCCTTCCGGTCGCCGCTCGATCGGCTCGGGGCGGATGGGGCTTGGCGCGACCCGCGCGTCTTCTATGTGTGCGACCGTCCCGAATCGCGATTCCTGCTGAACGCCTACGAGATACCGGCCGCACCGCCCTGGCCGGGGCTGCGCGAACCGGGCCTCAGCTTCTTCGACCGGGACGACCAGGACGACCTCTTCAAGCTCCACCTGCCCTATGTCTGGCGGACGCCGGCGGGGCTCGAGGCGCTGTTCCTGCCGCCGCTCAACCGCCCCGGGGCGGGGGTGGGGTTGCAGGTGGCTGTCGGGCTGGTCGAGACCGAATGGTACGGCAACCCCGTCAACCTCGTGCTGCGCAAGCCGCCGGCGGATCAGGCGCTGCATGTCGCGGCGGGACAGCCAATCGCCCAGGTCGTGTTCCTGAACCGGGCGAACCGCCAGCCGGAACTCCGCGTAGTGCCGGAAGGCGGCGCGGCGGCCCGGCACTTCCAGGAGGGTCTGCGCGCCTGGCATCGCGACAAGCGCGCGGATCGCAGCGCCTATAAGCGGCTTGCCCGCCGCCAGGCACCGAAGGGGGGCTGACAGGGCGGTCGATCAGCGCCGGGGCAGGAGGGTGGTCGCGGTGCTGTCGGCCTCGATCGCGCTGACCTCCGCCGCGGCGGCCAGGCTGTCGATCTGCGCCCGCGTCACCATCGCGGCCGCGCCGGGAAGGTTCTCGTAGACGGCGGTTGGTGTGATGCCGAGGCGCTGCAGCACGCCGCGCCGTGCCGCCGCGTCCTCGGCGCCGGCCGTGAAGCGGATGATGACGCCGAAACGCTGGCCGGGATCGGGGGCGGCACCGAGCGCTTCCGCCAGGGCGGTGTCGATCTTCATGGCGTTGCGGCTCCCTTGCTGCGCCAGGCTTCCGGCCGGGGTGCCGAACAGGAGCGCCATGGCCAGCAGGGCGGCCAAGCGAGCGATGTCGAGACATCCCGGACGGGCGGGCGACATGATGGGCCAGCCTAGAGCAGATCCCGATCAGGTGGAATCATTCGATCGGCCGGCCGGGCAATCGCCGAGGCGGCTCACGCCACCTCGGCCAGCCCTTCCGCCTGGCGGCGGAACAGCCCGGCATAGATCCCGCCCTCCCGCGCCAGCAGCGCGGCGTGGCTGCCTTCCTCCGCGACGCGGCCGCGATCGAAGACGAGGATGCGGTCCATCGCGCGCACCGTGGACAGGCGATGCGCGATCACCAATGCGGTGCGCCCCTCCAGCAGCGTCTCCATCGCATCCTGGATCAGCGCCTCGCTTTCGGAATCGAGCGCGGCGGTTGCCTCGTCCAGCACCAGGATCGGCGCATCCGCGAGGAAGGCACGGGCGAGGGCGATGCGCTGCCGCTCCCCGCCCGACAGCTTCACGCCGCGCTCACCTACCAGCGTCGCGAGGCCGCGCGGCAGCCTGGCGATGAAGCCATCGGCATGGGCGAGCGTCGCGGCGCGCAGGATCTCCGCCTCGGTCGCGCCGGGGCGGCCATAGGCGATGTTCTCCGCGATGGAGCGGTGGAACAGCACCGGTTCCTGCGCGACGAGGGCGATGGCCCGGCGCAGGCCGGCCTGCGTCACCTGCCGGATGTCCTGCCCGTCGATGGTGATGCGGCCCTCGGTCGGGTCGTGCAGGCGCTGCAGCAGCTTCACCAGCGTGGACTTGCCCGAGCCGGAATGCCCCACCAGCCCGACGCGCTCGCCGCCGCGGATACGGATATCGAGGTCGCGATAGAGCGGCGTGACATGCCCGCCATAGCGGAAGCCGACCCGGTCGAAATGGATCGCGCCCTTCTCCACGGCGAGCGGGACCGCGCCCGGCGCATCGGCAATGGCCGGGCGCGTGGCTTCGAGGGCCACGGCGTCCTCCAACTCGTTCACGCTGCGCTGCAGGTTGCTGATGTGATAGCCGATGTCGCGCAGATAGCCCTGCACGACGAGATACATGGTGAGCGCCGCCACCACGTCGCCGGCACTGGCGTGGCCGAGGTTCCACAGCACCAGCGCCGCGCCGACCACGCCCGCGCGCAGCACCAGCAGCGCGGCATCCTGCGCCGCATTGGCCGCCGTGCCGCGCAGCCAGGCGCGCGCGGTGCGCTGCCGCCAGCGGGCGAGCAGCCCGGAGAGCAGGGCATCCTCCCGCGGTTCGGCCGCGAAGGACTTCACCACCGCATTGGCGCCGATGGAATCCGCGAGCACCCCGCCCAGCCGGCTGTCCCAGCGGTTGGACAGGCGCGAGGCCGGCGCCACCCACAGCATGGACAGCGTCGCCGTCAGCGCGATGTGCCCGAGCGCGCCGATCAGCACGACGAGCCCGAGCCAGGGCGAGATCGTCGCCAGCAGCGCCGCCGAGGCGACCAGCACCACCAGCGAGGGCAGCATGGCCATCAGCACCGTGTCGTTGAGCAGGTCGAGCGCCCACATCCCGCGCGAGATCTTGCGCACGGTCGATCCGGCGAAGGTTTCCGCATGCCAGTCGGCCGACAGCCGCTGCACGCGCGCGAAGGTGTCCTGCGCGAGGCCGGTCATGTTGCCCAGCGTCAGCCGGATCACGGCGCGAATGGCGCCATAGCGCAGCACGGCCATGGCGGCGCCGAGGCCGACCATGCCGCCAAGCAGCCACAGCGCCGTGGTCATGGCATCCGGCGCCCCGGTCGCGACGGCATCGGTCAGGCGCCCCGCCAACAGCGGCGTGCCGACATCGCACAGCACGGCGGCGAGCATCAGGCCCGCGCTCAACGGCGCGGCCGAGCCCTCCCGCCGCCAGCGGGAGAAGACGAAACGGAAGGCCGCGCGGAAAGGTTCCGCGTGCCCGGAGGAATCAGGGGACATGGCGATGGCACGGCCCGCGGCCGTGTCTCCGGAAGTTCAGGAGGGGAAGGAGGGCACCGGTGATCCACCGGCGCGGGGCGTCAGCGTCGTGTCAGCAGACGCGGAGTGTCGGGCGGGCGATGGGACGTCATCCGGCACTCCTTTCCTTCGAGGTCCGTTGTAGATGCAGACGCAAGCATATGGTGCGGAAAGACAATGAGACAAGGCACCTTTCCGTGTGGCGGGCGGGCGCTGCCGTTCGATCGAAAACGCTCTACTCTACCGCTGAGCCCGACTTGCGAAGGATTGCCCATGCGCGCCGCCTGCCTGATCGCCCTGCTGCCGCTGCTGGCCGCCTGCGCTGCGAGTACGCCGCCGGCGGCACCGGCTGCGGCGCCCGGCGACGAGGCGCCGCAGCAGGGCACGGTGGTGCGGCCCGACCGTACGCAGCGTGACAGTACACGGGGCCAGACGGGCGAGCCGCGCTACGCCCCCTTCGATATCGGGGGGAGCGGGCAGGGGCCTGTCATCCCGGACGAGGTCTCCCCCGCCTTCCGGGATTTCTAGAGCAGATCCCGATCAGGTGGGATCACCTGATCGGGTGAAGATGCTCGCGAAAACAAGGGGCTAGAGGCGTTGTCGCGAGCCGGGGCGAGCGCGAACGGCCCGGACTATTCGGACCGGATGTTGTTGTCCCGCACGACCTTCCCCCACACCGCCATCTGGCGATCGAGGAAACTGCCGAACGCTTCCGGGGTCGAGGCCACGAGGTCGATCCCGAGCGGTCCGCTCAGCCGCGCCTGCACCTCAGGCACGGCGATCGCCTTGGCCAGCGCGGCGTGGAAGCGCGCCAGGATGGGGGCCGGCACGCCGGCGCGGCCGATCACGCCCCACCAGGCGAGGGCATCAATGCCCGGGATGCCCGATTCCTGCACCGTCGGCAGGTCGGGGAAATGGGGCGAACGCTGGCCGCCGGTCTGGGCCAGCGGCCGCAAGGTGACGTTCACCTGGCCGCCGAGCCCGGCATTCGTCGCCATCGGCATGTCGAGCTCGCCGGCCGCGGCCGCGGCGCTCATCGGCCCGCCGCCGCGATAGGGAACATGCACCACCTGGAAGCCGCCGGCCTGCTGCATCAGCGACATGGTCAGATGCGCCAGCGACCCGTTGCCGATGGAGCCATAGGTGATGGTGTCCGGGCGTGCCTTCGCCGCGGCGATGACCTCCGGCAGGGTCTGCCAGGGCCGGTCCTTGTGGGTGGTGATCAGCATCGGCGAGGTGCCGACCAGCATCACGGTCGACAGGTCCCGCTTCGTGTCATAGCCCAGGTTCGGCATCAGGGACGGGTTCACCGCATGGGTGTCGAAGACCATCGCCCAGGTCTGCCCATCAGCCGGGGCGCGCGCGAGGGCGACGGTGCCGATCGAGCCCGAGGCGCCGGCGCGGTTCTCGATCACCACCGGCACGCCGAGATCGGCCGAGAGATGCGGCTGCAGCAGGCGGGAGACCGTGTCCACCGACCCGCCGGGCGGGAAGGGGGCGATCAGGCGGATCGGCCCGTTCGGCCAGGGCGCCTGCGCAAGGGCAGGGCGCGCCAGCGCGGCGGCGGGCAGGGCAAGGGCCAAGCGACGGGGCAGGATCATGGACGGTTCCCGGAGTGGTTGTCCGCGCCATAGCGCGTTTTCCGCCCTTCCGCATCTGCCCTGCGCGCTGCGGCCTTGACGCGGGCCGGCCGGGCGGGGAAGGGATGCGGCCATGCTCGACAAGTCCTTCGACCCCGCCGCCATCGAACAGCGCCTCTATGAGGGCTGGGAGGCGTCCGGCGCCTTCTCCGCGAACCCCGCTTCGCCGGCCAAGCCCTTCACCATCATGATCCCGCCGCCCAATGTCACGGGCAGCCTCCATATCGGCCATGCGTTGGACAACACGCTGCAGGATGTCCTGATCCGCTGGCGGCGCATGCAGGGGCGGGACGCGCTGTGGCAGCCAGGCACCGACCATGCCGGCATCGCGACCCAGATGGTGGTCGAGCGCCTGCTCGCGCAGCAGGGCAATGCCGATCGCCGTTCCATGGGCCGCGAAGCCTTCGTCGAGCGCGTCTGGCAGTGGAAGGCGGAATCCGGCGGGACCATCACGCGGCAGCTCCGTCGCCTGGGCGCCTCGCTCGACTGGCCGCGCGAGCGCTTCACCATGGATGAGGGCCTGTCCAAGGCGGTGCGCGAGGTGTTCGTGCGCCTCTATCGCGAAGGGCTGCTCTATCGCGACAAGCGGCTGGTGAACTGGGACCCGAAATTCCTCACCGCCATTTCCGACCTGGAAGTGGAGAGCCAGGAGGTGAAGGGCTCGCTCTGGCACCTCCGCTATCCGGTGCAGGGCGAACCGGGCCGTTTCCTGGTGGTCGCCACGACGCGGCCCGAGACGATGCTGGGCGACACGGCGGTCGCCGTGCATCCGGAGGATGAGCGCTTCCGCGACCTGGTCGGCAAGCATGTCATCCTGCCGCTGACCGGGCGTGCCATCCCCGTGGTGGCGGACGAGTATTCGGACCCCGAGAAGGGGTCGGGCGCGGTGAAGATCACCCCCGCCCACGACTTCAACGACTTCGAAGTGGGCAAGCGCCACGCGCTCGCCTCGCCATCCGTGCTGGATGCGGAAGGCAAGGTGATGCTCGACGAGATCGCGGCATCGATGGCCGCGATCGAGGGCGTGTCGGACCTTGACTTCGTGCGTGGCCTCGCCGGGCAGGACCGCTTCGCCGCGCGCAAGGCGATCGTCGCGAAGCTCGAGGAGATGGAGCTCGTCGAGAAGATCGAGCCCCACACCCATGCCGTGCCGCATGGCGACCGCTCCGGCGTGCCGATCGAACCGCGCCTGACCATGCAATGGTACGTGGACGCGAAAACGCTCGCCCAGCCCGCGATCAAGGCGGTCGAGACCGGCCAGACCGTCTTCACGCCCAAGCAGTGGGAGAACACCTTCTTCGCCTGGATGCGCGACATCCAGCCCTGGTGCGTGTCCCGCCAGCTCTGGTGGGGTCACCAGATCCCGGCCTGGTACGCGCCGGATGGCGAGGTCTTCGTCGCCTATGACGAGGCGGAGGCGCGCGCGCTCGCCCGCGCGAAGTTCGGCCGTGACGTGGAACTCAGCCGCGACGAGGACGTGCTCGACACTTGGTTCTCCTCCGCGCTGTGGCCGTTCTCCACCATCGGCTGGCCGGACAAGACGCCGGAGCTGGCGAAATACTATCCCGGCGACGTGCTGGTGACGGGCTTCGATATCATCTTCTTCTGGGTCGCCCGGATGATGATGATGGGCATCCACTTCATGGGCGAGACGCCGTTCAAGACGGTCTGCATCCATGGTCTGGTGCGCGACGAGAAGGGGCAGAAGATGTCCAAGTCGCGCGGCAACGTCATGGATCCGCTGGAGCTGGTGGATGCCTATGGCGCGGATGCGCTGCGCTTCACGCTTTGCGCGCTGGCCGGCCCGGGCCGCGACATCAAGCTCGCCAAGCAGCGCATCGAGGGCTATCGCGCCTTCGCCACCAAGATCTGGAACGCGTCGCGCTTCTGCGAGATGAACGGCATCGCGCCGCGCGCCGATTTCGATCCCGCTTCCGCGACGCTGCCGCTGTCGCGCTGGATCCTCGATGCCGCGAATGCCGCGGTCGCCGAGGCGAATGCCGCGCTCGAAGCCTTCCGCTTCGATGACTATGCTGGCGCCTGCTACCGTTTCACCTGGAACACCTTCTGCGACTGGTTCCTGGAATTCGCCAAGCCCGTGCTGAACGGCCCGGACGGTGCGGAGAAGGAGGAGGTGAAGGGCGCGGCCCAGCACGTCCTCGGCACCATCCTGAAGCTGCTGCATCCGGTGATGCCGTTCCTGACCGAGGAACTGTGGTTCCGCATGGGCTATGGCGCCGAGGGCTCCCTGATCCGCACCGCCTGGCCGGAAACCGCCCCTGTCCAGGGCGCGGCCGAAGCGCGCGCCGAGCTGGACTGGGTGGTTCGCCTGGTCTCCGAGGTGCGCACGGTGCGGTCCGAGATGAACGTCGCGCCGTCCATCACCGTGCCCCTGCTGCTCTCCGGCGCCTCGGGCGAGACGCTGGATCGCGCCAGGCGGTGGGAGGAGGCGATCAAGCGCCTGGGCCGCGCGACGGAGATCCGCGAACTGCCTGGCGAAGCCCCCAAGGGCGCCGTTCAGGCCGTGGTCGGCGAGGCGACGATCATGCTGCCGCTGGCCGATGTCATCGACCTCGGCGCCGAACGCGCGCGCCTCGCCAAGGAACGCGCCCGCATCGCGGGCGAGGCGCAGAAGATCGAGGCCAAGCTCGGCAGCGAGGTCTTTGTCTCCCGCGCACCGGAGGAAGTGGTGCAGGAGAACCGTGAACGCCTCGCCGCCGCGCAGGTGGAGATGGCCCGCCTCGACGCCGCCATGGCGCGCATCGCGGGCTGAGCCATGTTCGACAGCGGCACGCTCAACCTCTTCGTCGCGATCACCCTCTTCGTGATCGTGGCGGTGGCCGGGCGTGACCTGCTGGCGCGGCGCGGGATGTCGAAATCCGTGGCGCAGGGGATCGCGGGCCTGGTCGCGATCCTGGTCGCGGTGGGGTTCCTGCTGGCGGCCGGCTGACGCGCCGCGGGCCGGTCAGCCCTTCTGCCCGATCCTCGGTTCGGTGCCGGCGAGCAGGCGGCGGATGTTGCCTTCATGCTTCCAGAAGATCAGCAGCCCCACCAGCAGCGCGAGCAGCGCGTGTTCGGCGCCTGAGAGGAACAGTGCCAGCACCGGTGCGGCCGCGACGGCGGTGAGCGTCGCGGCCGAGGAGATCCTGGTCACCTTGGCCGCGACCAGCCAGATCACCATGCAGACGAGCCCGACCGGCCACATGGCGGCGAAGCAGACGCCGAGCCCGGTCGCCCCGCCCTTGCCACCCTTGAAGCCGAGCCAGACCGGCATGGTGTGGCCAAGCACCGCCGCCGTCCCCGCGACCAGGTCCTGCTCGCCGAGGAACCAGCGCGCCAGCAGCACCGCGGCCACGCCCTTGAGCGCGTCCAGCAGCAATGTCGCCACGGCGAGGCCCTTGCGGCCGGTCCGCAGCACATTCGTCGCGCCGATGTTCCCCGACCCGATCGCGCGGATATCCCCAAGCCCCGCGGCGCGCGTGAGCATCAGGCCGAAGGGGATCGACCCGATCAGGTAGCCGCCGACCAGCGCGAGGACGAAGGCGATGGATGGGTCGGTGATCATGCCCCGAAGACCCGCTTGCCGGCCTTCCAGGTGCCCAGCACGCGCCCTTCCAGCGCGCGCCCGTCGAAGGGCGAGTTCTGCGCCTTGCCGGGCAGCTTCCCGGCCTCGACCTTCCAGCCGCGGTCGGGGTGGAACAGCACCAGGTCGGCCGGCGCGCCCTTGGCCAGGCGGCCGACCGGCAGGCCCAGCAGTGCGGCGGGCTTGCAGGTCAGCAGGCCGAGTGCCGTGGTCATGGACAGGTCCTCCCCATGCACCCGCGCCAGCGTCACGCCGAGCAGTGTGGCGAGCCCCGCGCCACCCGCCGCTGCCTGGGCGAAGGGCAGGCGCTTGTCGTCGGCATCCTGCGGTTGGTGGTCGGAGGCGATGGCGTCGATCGTCCCGTCCGCCAGCGCCGCGACCACCGCCTGGCGGTCCGCTTCCGTCCGCAGCGGGGGCGAGAGCTTGGCATAGGTCCGGTAGTCGCCGATCGCCGTCTCGTTCAGGTCGAAATAGGGCGGGGCCGTGTCGGCCGTGACCTTCAGCCCTTCCGCCTTGGCCGCGCGGATCAGGTCCAGCGCCGCGGCCGTGGACACATGGGCGAAATGCACATGGCCGCCGGTGATGCGCGCGAGCGCGATGTCGCGCGCGACCATCATGGCCTCGGCGGCGGGTGGGATGCCCGGCAGGCCGAGCCGGGTCGCGAGCTCGCCTTCCGTCGCCGCGCCGCCGGCGGCAAGCGCCGGCTCTTCCGGATGCTGGACGATGAAGGCGCCGAAGGCGCGGGCGTAGGACAAGGCGAGCCGCATGGTCCGCGCATTGCCGATGGCATGCGCGCCGTCGGTGAAGGCGATCGCGCCCGCCTCGCGCAGCAGGCCGAACTCGGCGAGTTCCTTGCCCGCGCAGCCGGCCGTCGCGGCGCCATAGGGTAGCAGGGACACGGACCCTGTCGCCTCGCCCCGCCGAACCACGAAGGAGAGCAGCGCGGGGTCGTCCAGCGCCGGGTCGGTGTCGGGCAGGACGCAGAGCGTGGTGATCCCGCCCGCCGCCGCCGCCGCCGCCGCGGAGGCGATGGTCTCCCGGTGCTCCGCCCCCGGCTCGCCGAGATTGGCCCGCAGGTCGACGAGGCCCGGGGCCAGGCAACTGCCCCCGGCATCGATCACCTCGGCGCCGTCCGGCGCGGTCAGGCCGGGGCCGAGATCGGCGATGACGCCGCCCTGCACCAGCAGCGCGCCCGGGCCGTCGAGGCCGGTCGCAGGATCGATCAATCGGGCATTGGTGAGGAGGAGATCGCGCATCGGGGCGAGTTATAGACCGCCCCGCGAGTCACGCCATGGCCCGCCGCCGGCCGGCCGCGATGCCGCCTGTCGCCCATCGCATGCGACGGGTGGCTACCGGCGGACGGCATCGGCCTGCTAGACCGCGCCGGACCTTGAAAGACCCGCGATGATGCGCCGCCGATCCCTGCCTGGCCTGTCCGCCGCCCTGCTCGCCACACCGGCCCTGGCGCAGCAGCCCTGGCCGAATCGGCCGGTGCGCATCGTGGTGCCCTTCGCGCCGGGCGGCAGCACGGATGTCTCGACCCGGCTGCTCGCGCCCCGGATGCAGCAGAACCTCGGCCAGCCGGTGGTGATCGAGAACCGTGCCGGCGCCGGCGGGACGATCGGGTCCGATGCGGTCGCCAAGGCACCGGCCGATGGCTCGACCTTCCTGATGGGGACCATTTCGACCCATGTCCTCGCGGTCGGGCTGTACGGGCCGCGGCTGCCCTACGATCCGGAGCGCGACTTCGTCGCCGTCGCGCCGACCGTGCTGGTGCCGATCTGTATCACGGTGCACCCCTCGCTCGGGGTGACGGACCTTGCCGGGCTGATCGCGCTGCTCAAGGCCTATCCGGGGAAATACGCCTATGGCACGGGTGGGGCCGGCGGGTCGGCGCATATTGGGGCGGTGGCTTTCCTCAATGCCATCGGGGCGGAGGCGACGCATGTGCCCTATCGCGGCAGCGGGCCGATGCTGACGGACATGCTCGCCGGACAGGTGGCGATGTGCTTCGACACGCCGGCGCTGATCGCGCCGCATCACGCGAGCGGGCGGCTGCACTGCTTGGCGGTCGCGACCGCCGCGCGGTCCCCGCTGATGCCCGACGTGCCCACCAGCGCGGAGGCGGGGCTGCCGGATTACCGCGCCTATTCCTGGTTCGGGGTGTTCGCGCCGGCGGGCACGCCGGCGCCGATCGTCGCGCGGATGAACCAGGCGGTGCGGGAGGCGGTGCTGGACCCCGCCAACCGGCAGCGGCTGGAGGAACAGGATCTGCCGCCGATCATGGAAGGCAGTCCCCAGCAATTCGCCGCCTTCCTGCGCAGCGAACTGACGACCTGGGTGCCGGTGGTGCGGGCGAGTGGAGCGACGGCGGATTGAGGGCGCGCGGGAGGGGCTCTGCCCCTCCCGGACCCTCCCCGCCAAAGGCCGAAAGGCCTTTGGAAACCTCGACCTGGGGCCGGGCGCCTCGGTCAGGATCGGATGCTGAAAGCCGTTCCTGCGCACGGCGCGTGGTCCAGGGGGCGATTGCTGAGGGCTGTGCCCGGCGCCCCTGTGGTTCCGGCGAGCATGGGTGCCCTGCGCCGTCGGTGTTCCTCGGGCCTCATCCCTT
>JAYRJZ010000060.1:0-31260 GCA_041906015.1 Roseomonas sp. | reverse complement strand
TGCCCCTGCTGGCCGTCCTGCCGACCGTCTCGCTGATGCAGGTGGCGGCCCCATTGTGGCTCGGCATGGCGCTCGCGGGCTGGGGCGATGCGATGGACATCGGCCGCGTCGCCGGAAGTCGGTGGGGGGACGCGATCGCCATGTCCGCCTGGGGCGTGGTGGTCGCCCTGCCTGCCGCTATCGTCGCTGCGTGCCTCGGCGGCCAAGCGTGGCCCCTGCTTCTCGCCGGGGTACTGTTCGGCCCGATCTACGCCCTCGCCTGGCACCTGCCGCGCTTGCCGGACGTCCACGGCCTCGCTGCCGGCCCGACCGAGTGGGCCGAGGTCGCCTGCGGTGCGGCCCTCGGCGTCGCGCTCTGGGCGGCGCTGCCGTGATCAAGGCCATCCTCGCCTGGGCCGGTGGCGTCAACCTGATCCCGTGGGCGATCGGCGCCTGCGTGCTGCTGTTCGCCGGCGTGGTCGCCCTCTGGCAGATCGAGGCCGCGCAGCGCGCCGCCGCCGAGCTGCGGCTCACCGCCGTGCAGGGCCAGCTCGCGACCGCGAATGCGGCGCTGGAGGACCGCGCGAACGTCATGGCCGCGCTGGGGCGCCAGGAACAGGCGACGCGCGACCTGCAGGCCGAACTCGAACCCACCCGGAGGGCGATCTATGCGGCGCCTCGTACCACGGCCTGCGTGGCCTCTCCTGTTGTGCGTGCTGGTCTCGACAGCCTGCGCACCGCCCGAGCCCGTGGCGCCACCACGGCCAGCGCTGGCGCTGGCGCCCAGCCTGATGACGTGCCGGCCGCGCCCGCCGGTGCCGGTCATCGAACAGGACGCTGAGCTGATGCTGTTGCTGGTCGACCTGGACGAGGCCGGCGAGGACTGCCGCCAGCGCCTGGCGCGCGTGCGGGAGATCATCGGGCCGGTGGACCGCGAATGACCGACTACATGGACCGCGTGCAGGAACTGGAGGAGCGCGAGCGCCAGGTCGCGATCGCGATGATCCGCCGCCGTATCACCGAAACCGCACCGTCGCCGCCTCCGCCGCCGGCGGAGATCCAGGAGCGTGAGGCGTGATCCAATTCGAATATCGGGACCTGATGTGGATCTTCGGCGTGGGTGCCGCCGTCATCGGCGCGCTCGTGGCGTTCATCAAGAACAAGCTGACCGGCGGCGACGGGTTCGCCCGCGCCAGCGACGTGGTGACGATCTCCAGCCGCGTCACCTCGATCGAGGAGCGCTTGTCGAAGATGCCGAACCACCAGGATCTGCAGCAGCTGCAGATCCGCGTCGGTGATGTGGAGCGGGGCGTCGCGGTGGTCGCGGAACGCGTGTCCGGCCTCGGTGAAATCATGAAGCGGGTCGAGCATCAGACCGGCCTGCTGGTGCAGCACCAGCTGCGCGAAGGAGGCGATTGAATGTCTGGTCTCGCGAAGCTGCATGCCGAGGATCGGCGCCTCACGATCCTGCGCACGCTGGCCCTGGATGATGATCGCAGGGTCAATGAATTCGTGCTGAAGCGGGCCGTTGAGCAGCTCGGTCACGACGTGAACCGCGACATGCTTCGGGCCGACCTCGCCTGGCTGCGCGCGCAGCTCCTCATCACGGTACGGGAGGAAGGCGACGGCACGGTCTGGATTGCGACCGCCACCGAAGAGGGCGTGAAGGTGGCGCGCGGCAAGGTCCATCCCGGCGTCGCCTATCCCGTCGAACCCTGACGCGCGCCATGGCGACGCGCCCCTCCACCATCGACCGCATGGACCCCGAGATCCGCGAGATCATCGGGCGACTGCGCCAGCACGGGAAGACGATCGACGAGATCCGAGACCACCTGCGCTCGATGGAGATCGACGTCAGCCGCAGTGCGCTCGGCCGTCACGTCCAGTCGCTCGAAAAGGTCGGCGAGCGCATGCGCCGGTCGCGGGCCATGGCCGACGCGCTGGCGCGCCAGATGGGCGACACGTCCGAGAGCAAGCTCACCAGCCTGAATATCGAGCTGCTGCACGGCTTCGTCTTCGACTTCCTCTCCTCGGCGGAAAATGAGGACGAAGAGGGCACGGACGCGAAGGAGCTGCTGCGCGACCCGAAGGCCATGAAGCTATTCTCCGAGACCGTCGAACGCCTGACCAAGGCGTCGCGGCACAATGCCGATTTCATCGGGCAGGTCGAGAAACGTGCCGCCGATCGCGCCCGTCGCGACGCTCTGGCGCAGGCCGCCTCGGAGGCTGCGACGAAGGCCCGTGAGGCTGGCCTGTCCGCCGAGGCCGCAGCGCAGATCCGACGCGACGTGCTGGGCCTCCGGCCGCCGGCGCCGAAGGCGACAGCGTGACCGACGTTCTGCCGGTCGAGCTGCTGGGGCCGTCCGGTCTGCCGGAGGATCACGATCCTCTGGCCGATGGGATCCTGATGGCGCATCAGCGAGCCTGGCTGGAAGATCAGAGCCCGCTGAAGCTCGCTGCAAAGGGGCGCCGTACCGGCATCACCTACGCGGAGGCACTGGACGATACGCTGATCGCAGCGACGTCCCGCTCTGGTGGCGGCGACAACGTCTATTACATCGGCGACACCAAGGACAAAGGCCTCGAATTCATCCGCTACGTTGGGCACTTCGCCCGCGTAGTGTCGAAGGAGCTGGCGCAGGTCGAGGAGTTCCTCTTCGAGGATCAGCGCGACGACGGGCAGACGAAGCACATCGCCGCCTATCGCGTGCGCTTCGCCAGTGGCTTCCAGGTGGTCGCGCTGTCATCGCGGCCCGCCAACATCCGCGGCCTGCAGGGCGTGGTCGTGATCGACGAGGCCGCCTTCCACAAGGATGTGGCACTCGTTCTCGACGCGGTGAACGCCCTGCTGATCTGGGGCGGCAAGATCCGCATCATCTCGTCGCATAACGGCGAGGATAATCCCTTCAATCTCCTGATCAACGACACTCGGGCCGGGCTCTACGACTACAAGATCCACCACATCCCCTTCGATCTGGCGGTCAAGAACGGGCTGTATGAGCGCGTCTGCCTCATGCGCGGTTGGACGCCGACGACCGAGGGCAAGGAGGAATGGCTCGGCAAGATCCTGCGTTCCTATGGGCCGCGTACCGAGGCCCGGGACGAGGAGCTTGGCGCGATCCCGCGCAAGAGTTCCGGCAGTTACCTGCCCCGCGCCCTGGTCCAGAAGGCGCAGCAGGAAGGCATCCCCATCGTCCGCTGGTCGAAGGGGGAGAGCTGGTATCTGGACGACAAGCGCCTTGCCGAGGCGAAGACCTGGTTCAAGGATCATGTCGCCCCGCTGCTGGATCGCCTCGATCCGAAGCGGCGCAGCGCGCTTGGCCAGGACTTTGCCCGCGACGGCGACCTTTCGGTCATCACCGTCGCGCAGGCGATCGATCACACGCGCTGGAGCACCGCCTTTCAGCTAGAGATGCGGCGCATCCCCTTCGACGTGCAGCAATACGTGTTGTTCCAGATCCTGGAGCGCTTGCCCCGCATGCAGCGGGCGGCGCTGGATGCCCGCGGGAACGGTCAGTCGCACGCCGAGGCCGCGCAACAGCGCTTCGGCGTGGAGCGCGTTCTGTGCATCAAGGCGACGGCGCAATGGTACGCGGAGGCTTTCCCCGAGTACAAAGCCGCCCTCGAAGATCGATCGTGGCTCCTGCCGCCCGGCGAGGACGTGGTCGCGGATCACCGCCTGGCGGTCCTGGTCCGGGGCTTTCCGACCGTATCCGACCAGCATGTCCAGGGCAGCGACGGCGAGCAGCGCCATGGCGACGGCATGATCGCGTCGCTTTTGGCGCACCATGCCAGCCAGGCCGAGGCCGAGGAGTACGCCTATCGGCCTGCGCAACCGCCGGCCACGGGCGCGGCCCGCGATCGCTTCATGCGCGACGACGACGACTTCGACACGGCCAGCGGCAACTTCGCGCGCGACATGCGCGGCGGCTTCTGAAAGGCATCACCATGGCACCCGCCCCCCCGGCGCCGCGCCCCCGCCAGATCATCGACCAGTGGGGCAACCCGATCCCGTCGTCGCGCATCGCCCAGCTGCGCCAGCACCAGGCGGGGCCGCGCCTGGGCACCCCGCGCAGCCCGTACTCGACCTATCAGCCCACGCGCGGCCTGACGCCGGCCTCGCTCGGGGCGCTGCTGTCGCAATCCGCGCAGGGCCAGTCGCAGCAGTTCATGGAACTCCTCGAGGAGATCGAGGAGAAGGACATGCACTACGGATCCGTGCTTTCCACGCGGAAGCGCCAGGTGTCGCAGCTGCCCATCACGGTCACCGCCGCCAGCGAGGACGCGCGGCACCAGGAACACGCGGCCTTCCTTCGCCGCTGGCTCGATACCGACACGCTCGCGGTCAGCCTGGTCGACATGCTCGGCGGGATCTCGAAGGGCTTCTCGGTGTTGGAGATCGCTTGGCTGACGCAGCCGGGCAAGTTCTGGCCGCTGCGCCTGAACTACCGGCCGCAGCGCTTCTTCGAGGTGGATTGGCGCGACGGCGACACCGTCATGATGCGCGACAACGCGGACCTGGTCCCCCTCGGCCTGCACAAATTCGTCGTGCACCGCCACCCCAGCAAGTCGGGCAACGTGTTGCGCAGCGGCCTCGGCCGCGTCGCGGTGTGGGGGTGGATGTTCAAGTCCTTCACCATGCAGGACTGGGCCATCTTCGTGCACAACTATGGCGCCCCGATCCGCGTCGGCCGCTATGGGCCGGAGAGCACGAACGAGGATCGCGCGGTGCTGTGGCGCGCCGTGTCGAACATCGCCGGCGACATGGCCGCGATCATCCCGAAGTCGATGGAGGTCGACTTCATCGAGGTGAAGAACGCCGGCGACAGCGCCAAGCTGTACGAGGCGCGCTGCCGATACCTGGATGAGCAGATCAGCAAGATCGTGCTCGGCCAGACGGCGACGACGGATGCCAATCCGGGCAGCCATGCCGCCGGCCAGACGCACCGCCTGGTGCAGGAAGACATCGAGCGCAGCGACGCGCGCATGCTCTCGACCACGGTCAACCGCCAGCTCGTCCCGCAGATCATCGCGTTCAACTTCGGCCCGCAGGACGCCTATCCGCGCGTCCTGATCGGCCGGCCGGATGAGGTGCCGATCGCCCAGGTGATCGACGGCGTCCAGAAGCTCGGCCCGATGGGTCTGCGCGTGCGGGCATCGGAGATCCGCGACCGCCTCGGCCTCAAGCCGCCCGAGGAGGCGGAGGGCGCGGAACCACAGGATGACGTGATCGGTGGGCGCGCGCCGGCGGCGGCGCCCCCGATGGGCGCGGCGGGCGGATCGGGTGGCACCGACCCGCCGCGCTCTGCCGCCCCGCTGCTGCGCCGCCTGGTGCAGCTGCAGTCGCAGGGCATCGCCGATGACGCCATGGACGCGCTGGTTGATCGCCTGTCGGCCGACGCCGCCGGCACCCTGCACGGCCTGTCCGAGGAGGTGCTGCTGCAGATGGAGGAGGCAACGGACATGGCCGACCTCGGGCAGCGCCTGGCCGGGCTGCGGCTGGATCCGGCGGAGCTGGCAACGGTGATCGGGCGCAACCTCGCGCTCGCCAACCTGGTGGGCCAGGCGCTGATGTCGGACGAGGTCGGCGGTGTCTGAGACGATCAGCGGGATCGGCCTGCCGTTCGAGGAGGCGATCCGGTTCTTCGCGGGCAAGGCCAACGTCCCGACCCGGCGCTACACCGACCTCTGGCGGGCCGGGCATTCGCACGGCTTCATGGTCGCCGGCGCCGCCACGGACGCGCTGCTGCAGGATTTCCGGCGGGAGGTCGCGCGCGGCATCGCCGGCGAGACCAGCCTGCACGACTTCCGCCGGTCCTTCCGCGACATCGTCAGCCGCCATGGCTGGGAGCACAATGGCGAGCCCGGCTGGCGCGCCCGCATCATCTTCGAGACCAACATCGCGATGGCGCACTCGGCAGGCGAATATGCCCGCCTCACGGATCCCGACACGCTCGCGGTGTTCCCGTACTGGCAGTACGTCCATTCGGGCAGTCGCCATCCACGCCAACAGCACCTGGCGTGGAACGGCATGATCCTCCGGGCGGATGACCCGTTCTGGAAGACGCACTTCCCCCCGAATGGCTGGAACTGCCGCTGTACCGTCCGACCCGTGTCCGGCCGCGACTTGCAGCGGATGGGCCGCCGCGGGCCGGACAATGCCCCGCCGATCGTCACAAGGCCGTGGACGAACCCCAGCACGGGTGAGGTCGAGCACGTCCCGGTCGGGATCGACCCCGGCTTTGACTACAACCCAGGGGAGGCCTGGCTGCGCGCCGAACCGCGCGTGCCGGCGCAGGCCCGCTGGGCGGAGGCCGTGCCACCGCCGCCGCCCGCACCGGCCATCCCGGCACCGCGGCCGCGTCGCCCCGCAGCGCCGCCCGCGACTGCGGAGGAGGGGGACGGGATCTGGCTGGCCCAGCGCAATGGACCCGACCCGTCAGCCATTCCTGCGGAAGCCGAGCGCGCCGCCCTAATCGCCCAGCTGGAGGCATCGGGCAGCGCCAGCAATGCCGAGCTACGTCGCGCGCGCACCATGTCGCTGCCGGGCCTGCGGCGCCTGATCGCCAGCAAGGGCTGATGTCGGGCGCGACCCTCACCGCCAGGCTGGACAGCCGCGACGCCCAGCGCGCCCTGGCCGCGCTGGAACGGGCCGGCCGCGAGCCCGGCATGCTCCTGCGCCCGATCGGCGTGGTGCTGATCCGCGGCACGCGGGACCGCATGCAGCAGGAGGTGGACCCTGAGGGCGATCCCTGGGAGCCGCTGCAGCCCTGGTATGCCGCCGAGAAGCGCGGCAGCCGCATGCTGATGGAGAGCGGCCGGCTGCGCAGCAGCATCACCACGGCCTTCGACGCGGACACGCTGGCGATCGGAAGCAAGCTGCCCTATTCGGCCGTGCATCAGTTCGGCGCCACGATCCGGCCGGTACACGGCCCGCTGCTGGTCTTCCGGACGGCCAATGGCGATGCCTGGGGCGCGGCGGAGGAGGTGTTCGTGCCGGCGCGTCCATACCTCGGGATCTCCGAGGCCGATGCCCAGGCGGTGGAGGACGTCGTGGAGCAGGTGATGTGGCGTGTCGCCGGCCTGTGATCCACCCGCGTCACGGACAGCGAATTAAGAGGCGAATAAGAGCCCTAAGAGGCGCCTCTGCGTCGCGCATCCTGCGGCGGTAGCACCCGGCACCGAAAAGCCCTGTACGGGCTTCCCTGCGGCTTGCGCTTGGCGCGTCATCCATCCAGTCTCTCGACCGGCGCGGGCTGATGCGCTGGCCCGCCCCGGCGGGCCTCCACCGCGATGCTGCGCGCGGCCACTGTGCGGGCCTCCATGCCCCGCACCGTCATCACCCTCCACACCGCCCTGCCGGCCTTCGAGGCCGAGCCACCCGCCTGGGTGCAGCTCGTGCCGCCGGGCACGTTCCGCGGTGTCGACGGGCGTGGACCCTACACGGCCAATACCGCGCGGGTCGTCGCCGACAGCCTGCAGCATCTGCCTGCCGTGGTGGATGAGATGCACGCGACCGACCTCGGCGCGAAGTCGGGTCAGTCGGCCCGCGCTTGCGGCTGGATCGTCGAGCTGCAGGACCGTGGCGCCGGTGCCGAAGGTGGCGTCTGGGGTCGCGTCGAATGGACCGAGGACGGCGACCAGCTCCTGCGAAAGAAGGCCTATCGCGGCATCAGCCCCGCGATCGCTGTCGCGGAGAAGACCGGCGTCGTGCTCGGCGTCCTGCGGGCGAGCCTGACCAATCGGCCGAACCTGCCGATCAAGCCTCTCCTCCAATCCGAACAGGAACCCTCCATGGATCTCACGGAATTCCTCCGCCAGCTGCTCGGGCTGGGGGCGGACGCCGACGACACGGCCATCCGGACGTCGCTGCAGGCGATGATCGGCGACCGCACGCTGCAGAGCCAGATGCGCACCGCGCTGAAGCTCGGTGCCGACGCGCCGGCCTCGGCGGTGCTCGTCGCCCTGCAGGCGCGCGTGACCGAGGCCGGGCAGGTGGTCGAACTGCAGTCCCAGGTGACGGATCTGCAGAAGGCGCAGAAGCGCACGGCGGCGGAGGCGGTGGTGGACGCCGCGATCCGCGATGGCAAAGCGGCGGTGAACGCGGCGCGCGAGCACTACATCACCCTGCACATGCAGGACCCGGCCGCCGCCAAGGCGATGATGGACGCGATCCCGTCCGTCCATTCCGGCGGCCTGCCGACCGGCAAGCCCGGGACGCCGGCGACGGCGGACCTCAGCGCGGACGACCAGGCGGTCATCGCGCTGATGGGCATCGACCCCGAGAAGTTCCGCGCGCAGCGCGCGCTGGGCACGGGGCCGGTCGAGATCGTCACCGGGGCGGAGGGCTGATCCATGGCGAACCTGACCGCCAATCGCAACCTGCCGGAGCGCATGGGCAAGCGCTTCGGCTATGGCGTCGCCGCCGGCCTGCGGATCTTCCGCGGCGCCATCATGGCGGTCACCGCGACCGGCCTGGTCGTGCGGCCTGGCGACGTTGGCGCCGTTGCCGTGGTCGGCCTGGCGCCCACCGAAGCGAACAACACCGGCGGCGCCGATGGCGCCATCGTGCTGGAGCCCATGCGCGGGATCTTCCCGCTGACAGTGCCGTCCGCGACGCACGCCAATATCGGCGCCGCCGTCTACTGCACCGATGACAACACGCTGACCCTCACTGCCAGCACGAACCTGAAGGTCGGGACGCTGGCGGGGATCGAGGCCGGCCAGACCTACGTGGAGGTGTAAGCGCGATGCCGCAGGTCACGCTCAGCTTTCTGACCAGCCTCTATCAGGGCGTTCAGACGAACTTCAACCAGTTCCTCGGCGCCGCGCCGGGGCACTACCAGGCGCTCTGCATGCAGGTGGACAGCCGGCATCGCGAGGAGACCTATCCGCGGCTGGACATGCTGCCCGGCATCCGGGAATGGGTGGGCGACCGCATCGTGCACAGCCTGTCGGCCAGCAGCTACGCGATCCGCAACAAGAAGTGGGAGGAGACGCTCGGCATCGATCGCGATGACATCGAGGACGACACCTTCGGCCTCTTCAACATCGCGATCCAGCAGCTCGGCGTGAATGCGGGCGAGTTCCCGGACAAGCTCGTCGCTGGCATCGTCGGCAACGGCCACACCACACTCGGGCCGGACGGTCAGTATTTCTTCGACACGGACCATCCGAGCTGGGATGCGGCCGGCGCCGCCGTGTCCGCCAGCAACTCCATCGCGGGGTCCGCGCCCGCCTGGTATCTGCTGGACCTGTCGAAGCCCCTGAAGCCCTTCGTCTTCCAGAAGCGCGAGGCCTTCTCCCTGGTCGCGCGGCAGTCCCTGCAGGATCCCACCGTCTTCGAGCGGGACAAGTTCCTGTGGGGCACGCGCGGGCGCTGCAATGCGGGCTACGGCCTGTGGCACCTGGCGGTGCGGTCGAAGGCCGAGCTGACGCCGGCGAACTTCGAGGCCGCGAAGGCGCTGATGGGGTCGCGGTACCGCCCGGATGGTGCGCCCATCGCCATCAACCCGACGCACCTGATGGTGCCGTCGTCCCTGGAGGGCGCCGGTCGCCGGATCGTCAACAGCGACCTGGTCGCGGTGAGCGGCGGCGGCATGGAGAGCAACCCCTGGAAGGGCTCCGTGCAGCTGCTCAAGAACGACTGGCTCAGCTGAGGCACGACATGGCGAAGGCACCGACCACCCCGGCCGAGGCGGACAAGACCGCCGAGGCCGCGCCGACGAAGATCCTCGTCGTGCATTCCCGCGGCGTCGACGGCTTCCGTCGCGCCGGCCTGGCGTTCCGCGCCGGGCGCAACGAGATGCCGCTGGCCGATATCGACCCGCAGCAGATCGCCATGCTGCGCACCGAACCGCTGCTGTCTGTCGAGATCGTCGACGCGCCGTCGCCCGAGCCCAAGCCCGAAGGCGGCCAGTAATCCGCCATGGCCTACGCCACCCTGGACGATCTGAAGCTGCGCTACGGGGCCACGGAGATCGTGCGCAACGCGGCGGAGGACGGCCAGGTGGATGGGCCGGTGGACATGCCGCGCGTCGAGGGCATCCTCGCCAGCGCCAGCGACACCATCGACAGCTACTTGGCCCGCCGGTACGCGACGCCGCTCAGCCCCGTTCCCGTCGTCATCGTGGACGCCTGCTGCAAGCTGGCGCGCTACGACCTGGCCAATGGCGGGCAGTCCACGCCGTCCGAGCAGATGCGCGACGGCCGCCGCGACGCCATCAAATGGCTGGAGAGCGTCGCCGCGGGCACGACGGCGCTGCTCGATGCCAATCCCGTCGCGACCTCGTCCAGCTTCGCGCACAGCACCGATCGCCCCGCCCTGTTCGAACCGCGCGGCCGTGGGGGGCTGTACTGATGCAGGGCTTCGACCCCGCCGCGCAGGGCGTCATCGCGGTCACCGCCCGCGCTCTCAAGGAACGCCTGGGCCGCTTCTTTCCGGCCGAGAAATTCGTGCTGGAGCTGATGCCGGCCGCGATCACCAAGGCCGCCTGGCAGAAGCTGGCGCAGAAGACGCCCTTCATCGGTGTCGCCTTCCAGGACCTGGTGGTCCCGGAAAGCGCGGGGGTGAACCCCGCGGTCACCATGCGCTTCCAGGTGCATATGCTCGTCACCGCGACGACACCCGAGCAACGCCTGCTCGGCGATCGCCAGTCACCCGGCATAGTGAACATGCTGGCGGTCGCGGTGCTCGGCCTGAACGCCTGGGCGATCGAGGACATCGGCACCGTCTTCTGCGGCACGTCTCGGACGCTCGCCGCCGATTTCCTGCAGGACAACCAAGCCGTGATCGGGATCCCGCTGGAGATCGCGACCTCGCTGGTCCCGGATGAGGCGGTCGCTGCGCTGGATGACCTGGCGGACATCGACATGGTCTGGACCTTCGTCGCGCCGGAACTGCCGCCCGAGCCGTCCGACCGCCCCAGCGGCAATGACACCATCACCTTCGAGGAGGCCTGAATGGCTCGCCTGACCGTGGTCGCGACCGAGCATCCCGTGCCGCTGCCGGACGGCCGCACCGTGCAGACGGCGGCCGTCAACCCTGCTGGCACCAGCGTGGAGCGGGACATCTTCATCCATCGCCGCATCGCCGCCGGCGAGCTGGTCGAACTGACGGCCGAACCGGCCAAGGCCACCCGCGCGGCGAAGGAGGGCTGAGCCCATGTCCGAGGTCATCTCCTTCAACGAGATCCCGCAGACCGGCTGGGACCTGCCGCGCGTCGCGGTCGAGATCCGGCCGAACTACACGAATGCCGGCGTCTTCGAGTACCCGAACCGCGTCGTCATCTTCGGTGTGAAGCTGACCGGCGCCCCGGGCGCGGCGGGCGTTCCCTTCCGCGTCACGCGCCTGGCGGACGTCACCGCGCGCGCCGGCGCCGGGTCGATCGCCGAGGACATGGCCCGCCACTTCCTCGCCGGGAACCCCTTCGCCGAGGTGTGGATGGTGCTGGTCGCCGATGCCGGTGGCGGCACCAAGGCGGCGGGGTCGCTGGTCTATACCGGGGCCCCCACAGCGGCCGGCACGGTCGCCGACTACATCGCGGGCATCCGCGTCGCCGTGAACATCTCCACGGCCGACACGCCCACCACCATCGCCCAGGCGATGCGGGACGCGATCAACGCCATCCCGGAGATGCCGGTGGTGGCGAGCTGGGCCGCCGGCACCGCCGGCACCACGGTGCTGACCGCGAAGCACGCGATCGACATCGGCAGCGACATCACGGTCCTGACCAACCTCGCCGACGATGAGGCGACGCCGGCCGGGCTGACGCAGACCATCAACCCCATGTCGGGCGGTGCCGGCGCGGTGGACCTGACCGGCGCGATCGCCGCCATCGCCGCCGACTGGCATCCGTGGTGGGTGCTGCCGGTGACGGACAGCACCAACATGGGCATCGTCATCGCCGAGCTGCGCCGGCGCTGGGCGGCCACCGGGCACATGGACGCGCTCGCCTTCGCGGGCATGACGGGCACGCTGTCCGCACTGACCACCTACCTGCCGCTGCGCAACTGCGAGCTGCTGGCCGTGCAGACCGGCCCCACGGGCACGGTGGAACCGCGCTGGCGCCTCGCCGCCATGCTCGCGGCGCAGGCCGTCTACTACCTGATGGAGGACCCCGCGCGGCAGCTGAAGACCCTGCCGCTGAAGGGGATGCGCAAGCCGGTCGGCGGGAACTTCCTGGACACCGAGCGCAACCTGATCGTCAAGGCCGGCGGCACCACCTTCGACACGAACCCGGATGGCAGCTGCTGGATCGAGCGCTGCGTGTCGACCAACACCACGGATGGCCAGGGCGTGCCCACCAAGGCCTGGCAGGACATCATGGCGGCGGCTGTGGCCACACGCATCCGGTATGATTTCCGCACCTACTGGCGGCTCAACTATCCGCGCCACAAGCAGGCGCCGGATGGCAGCCCGGCCGCGGACGCCTCGGACAACACCCTGACGCCGGAATTCGCCCTCGGCGTCTGGGCAGCGCGCTGCAAGGTCTATGAGCGGATCGGTTGGATCGTGGACATCGACCGCACCATCCGCCTGTCCAAGGCGCAGTTCCCGCCGGACGGGACGCGCAACCGCCTGCAGATGAAGCTGCTGTATCGCCGGATCGACAACAACATCCAGACCGATGTGGCGCTGGAATTCGAGGTCTAGGAGCTGACCCATGGCACAGACCCCAGGCATCGCCCGCGTCAGCTGGAACCAGGCGAAGATCGCGGTCGAGAAGGGCGCGACCTACAAGGGCGCCGGCAGCAAGGCGAACCCCGTCATCCTCGGCACCGAGGTGAACCACTCCTTCGAATTCCAGCCGGGCAGCCTCAAGGCCACCACCGCGCTGAAGAAGGGGCAGCGGTTCCTGGACCTGTATCAGGCCGGGCCGGGCGAGCTGATCGTCCAGCTCGATACCGGCCAGGTCTTCACGCACCCCGACGCGGTGCTGACCGAACGGCCGGAGATGAGCACGGATGGCGGCAAGGTGCCGCTGGAGTGGTTCTTCGGCGAAGGCACGGAGCGGTAAATGTCCGACACCCCCCAGAGCATCGACCTCACGGCCGACGAGGCCGCGCCCGAGATCGTGCTGCCCGGCGACGAGCTGGCCGAGGCGCCGGCGAAGCCCGGCGAGGTGCTGCTGCCGGAGGCCGAGGAGGATGATGGCCTCGGCCTGCCGAAGCATGCGGTGAAGCTGGCCGATGGCCGGATCCGCCTGCCGCTGAAGTACCCGCGCACCCTGACCGTGCGCATCGGCCAGGCGGCGGGGAAGAAGGAGGTCTTCGACGCCCTGACCATGCGCCGGCTGAATGGCGAGGACCGTAAGGTCGCCGCCGGCAAGCCCGACGATCAGATGGTGATGACGCTCGCCGCGCGCTCCGCCGGCATCCGCCTCGACCTGTTCAACGCGCTGTATGAGCAGATGGATGCGGAGGACACGACGGCGATCGACCGGGTCATCGGCCATTTTTTGGGCCTTGGCCCGCGAACTGGCCGGTAATCCTCGCCGACGTCGTCGAGCGCACCGGCTGGTCTGAGGCCGCCGTGCTCGCCCTGGCTGGCGAGGATCTGATGTGGTGGCACCAGGCCTTCCTGGACCTGGATGAGGCCCGCAGGGAGCAGAGCTGATGGCCGCTGGCCGGGACATGCGCGCGAGGCTGCTGCTGACGCTGCGGGACGGCATCAGCGCCGGCCTCGGCGCCCTGCAGCGGCAGCTCAATGGCATCGCCGGCATGGCGCGGCGCATCGGCGCGGTCGGCGCGGCGCTTGCCGCCATCAGCTTCGCCGGGCCGGTGCAGGCCGCCGCCAATTACCAGGACGCGCTGCTGCAGGCGCAGATGACGGCGGGGGGCGTCGGCCCGGCAGCGCATGCCGCTGCGGCCGAGGCTGGGCGAGCGTGGGAGCGCCTGGCGCTGGAGACGGGCCAGCGCAGCACCGCGCTGGCCCAGGGGGCGGCCAACCTGGTCGCGGCCGGCCTCAGCCGGGAGGACATGGCGCAATTCATGCCGGTCATCGCCCGCACCGCGA
Organism: Roseomonas sp.; assembly: GCA_041906015.1. Taxonomy (GTDB): domain Bacteria; phylum Pseudomonadota; class Alphaproteobacteria; order Acetobacterales; family Acetobacteraceae; genus Neoroseomonas. The sequence goes on along the minus strand of JAYRJZ010000060.1, from coordinate 17,264 downwards.
CGGCGACGGGTGCGAGCATCGAGGACCTGTCCCGCACCGTCATCGCGCTGCGCCAGAACCTCAACATCACCTCGGCCGAGACGATGGCGGATACGCTCGGTGCCATGGCGCAGGCGGGCAAGCAGGGCATGTTCGAACTGCGGGACATGGCGCGGGAATTCCCGCAGCTCACGGCCGCCGCGCAGGGGTTGGGCATGACGGGCCGCGATGCCGCGACCGCCCTGGCCGCGATGCTGCAGGTGGCGCGGCAGGGTGCGGGTAGCAGCGCCGAGGCCGCCAACAACCTCGCCAACTTCCTGCAGAAAATCACCTCGCCCGAGACCGTGCGGAACTTCCGCGAGATGGGCGTGAACATCCAGGCCGTGCTGCAGGACGCCGCGCGGCAGGGCATCAACCCGGTCGAAGCCGTGCTGCAGAAGATCCGCGAGCGCACCGGCGGGGACATGTTCCGCGTGGGCGAGCTGTTCGGCGATCGCCAGGTGCTGGACTTCATCCGCCCCATGCTGCGCGGAACGCAGGAGTATCTGGATATTCTGGATGCCGCGCATCGCGCCAATGCGTCGCTGATCAACCAGGATTTCGCCACGCGCATGGCGGGAGCCTATATCCAGCTCCAGCGCGTGATGGAGCGCACCGATCAGCTGCTCCGTCGTGTCGGCGTCGCCGCGTCCGCCGGCCTTGGCCCGCTCAACGACATGCTGGCCCGGCTGCAGCGCGGCATCGAATGGATGGACACCAACTATCCGGGGGTGATCGACCAGACGATCCTCTGGGTCGCCGGGATCGTGCTGCTCGCCGGCGCGCTCGGCGTCATGCTGCCGGTTCTCGGTGCCATCGCCACCGGCATCGGCCTCCTGCTCAGCCCGCTCGGCCTGCTGACCATGGCGCTGGTCGGAGCGGCGTACATCATCTGGTCGAATTGGGAGGAGTTCGAGCCGTTCTTCACCAGGCTGTGGGAGGGAGTGAAGGCCGTCTTCATGGGCGCGGTGAACTTCGTCCAGGGCCTTGTGCGCGGCGACTGGCTCACCGTCTTCCAATCGCTCATCGCCATATGGAGCGGGCTCGGAACCGCCTTCAGCGCGGCCTGGGACATCGTCAGGGGCGTCTTCCGGCACTTCGTGAAGTGGGTGGATGGCTGGAGCGGCGGCGCGATGTCGCAGGGAATCGCCGCCATCATGGCGCCGTGGAACGCGCTGGCCGGCTTCTTCGACACTCTCTGGAACGGCATCCAGACGCGCTTCGACAGCTTCGTCACCTACATCCGCGACACATTCGCCCCGGTCGCCGCGATCATCGAGCGCGTCCAGAACGGCTTCCGCAGCGGCCAGGAGGCGCAGGCGCGCCGTGAAGCGCAGGCGCCCGTGCTGGGTTCCGTGCGCGGTAGCGCCAACGGGGCAGAGCCCTTCGACGAGAACGGCAACCGGATCCCGAGCGCCCGAGGTCAGCCGGCCCCCGTCTCCGGCACCGCCGCGGCCCCGACCCGCGCCGAGTTGAACGGCCGCCTGCAGATCGACGTGGCGCCCGGCCTGGTGCTGCGCAGTGCGGAGACGTCGCAGCCCGGCGTCGCCGTTACCGGCAGCCAGGGTCCCGTGCTGGCGCGGCCGTAGCCATGTCCGACACCCTCGCATCCCTCCTGTCATCCCTGCAGGCGGCGAGCTGGCGCGGCGTCGACTTCTTCGTGCCCACCGCCCGCGACGGCGGCGGGCGCCGCGTCCTGCCCTTCCTGTTCCCCGGGCTCGACTATCGGGTGCACCAGGATCTCGGCGCGACGGACGGCCCGATCACCATCACCGGCTTGATCGTCGGCGCCGACTATCTGGAGCGCGCGATCCTGCTGCGGGAGGCCTTCCGCGAGGCTGGCCCCGGCACGCTCGTTCATCCCTGGTATGGCGAGCAGACGCTGATCCTGGTCGACCAGCCGGAGATCGAATTCGACCGCCGTCGCCTGCGCGTCGCCACCTTCACGGCCACCTTCGACTATTGGCGGGAGGCGCCGTCGCCGGCGACGGACACGCTGGGTGCCCTGCGCCTGGCTGTCGCATCCGTGCGCACGCGGATCCGCAGCCTGCTGGGCCGGGTGCTGGCGCCGGTGCGCCTCGCCTATGGCGTCGTCAACGGCGTGGCGGCGTTCGGGGCCTCGCTGCGGAGCGATATCACCGCGCTCTCCGGCGGCCTGACCAATGGCGGCGCGCTGATCGGGCTGCTCGGGACGAGCCTCGATGCGCTCACCGCCCTGGGCAGCGCGGCGGCGGATAGCACCTATCCGGACGCCGTCGCCGATGCGCTGGAGGCGCCGTTCGAGGTCATGGCCGGCACCGCCGAGCCCGCCCCGTCGCCGGCCATCGCCGCCGGCGGCGACGTGGAGACGGACAGCAGCATCGTGCTGGATCCTGGCCAAGTGGCGACGGCGCTGATCGCCGCATCGGCCTGGACGGCCCCATCGTCCATTGTCGTGCCGGCCGCCGTGCAGCTCGCCGCGCAGGCCGATGCGCTGGCCGGCGCCGTCGAGGCGGGGGCGCGGATCGAATTCGCCTCCCAGCAGGACGCGCGCGCCTGGCAGGCGACGCTGGACGCGGCGATCGCCGACCGCATGGCGGCGGCCGTCGCCAGCGCCGCCGAGGCGCCGGCCGAGATCGCCGCCCTCTACCAGGCGCTCGCGGATCTCCGCGTCGCGCTCGGCCGCGACATGACGGCGGAGATCGGGCGCCTGCCGGCCGTGCGCAGCATCACGGTCCCGGCCGACTGCACCCTGTGGCACGTCGCGAACCACCTGGCCGGCGACCAGGTCGCGCTGATCCGGCCGCTTTTCGAGGATCTGCTGACCCGCAACCGCATCCGCCGCGCCGGTGCGGTGCGTGCCGGTACCGTGCTGGAGTACCTGGCCTGATGGCTGCCTGGGATATCCTCCGCCTGCGGCAGGGCAAGGCCACGCGGCGCGTGGCACTGACCCTGGCCGACAAGCGCTTCGAGCTGTGGACGGCGGTCCATATCGAGCGCGACATCGCGGATCTCGCGGCCGGCGCCACGCTGGAATTCTACGACCAGGCGCGGGCGCGTGCGGCCTTCCCGACCTCGGCCTATCTCGCCGAGACCTGGGATCGCATCGCCTGCGGCCAGCGCGGCAGCCTCTCGATCGATGGGGAGGAGGTGCTGCGCGGCTGGGTCGCCACCTTCCGCTATCGGCTGACGATGAAGGAGATGGCCTGCACGATCTCGTTTCTCGACGACGCGGCGCACCTGGTGCACTGCGCGGCGGCGCCGACCGGGCCGGTGGAATATCGCAACCTCACCGTGCTCCAGTTCGCGCAGCGGATCTGCCAGCCCTTCGGCCTGACGGCCCGGGCCGATGTGGATGTCGGCGCGCCTTTCCCCGTCATCGGCATCGATGTCGCGGACACGGCCCTCGCGGCGATCGAGAAGCTGGCGCGCCAGCGGGAGTTGATCGTCACCAGCGACGGGGTGGGATCCATCGTGCTCACACGCGGCGGCAATTCGCCGGCCGCGGCACCGCTGCGCCTCGGCGAGGCACTCGCCGAACTGGATCATTCAGACGACTGGCAGGGCCGGTTTTCCGACTATTACGTCAAGGGTCAGAGCCGGGCGTCGGCGCGGCCGGGGCGGCTCGACGGCGTTGCGAACCCGCTGACCGGGCCGCAGCCCACCGCCACTCCGGCCGCCAGGGCCGCCGGACGCGCCGCCGATCGCGCGGCCGTGGTGATGACCGGCCATGCGCGGGATGAGGAGATCACGCTGTATCGCCCCACCGTGCGCTCCGCGAAGTCGCAGTCCGGCACCAATACCGTACAGGCGCAGGCCGATTGGATGGCGCGCGTTGCCCGCGGCAAGGGGCAGGAGCACCAGGCGCTCGTGCTCGACTGGCGGGCGGGCGAGCAGCGGCAGCTCTGGCGCCCGAACAGCCTGGTGCTGATCGACGACCCCTTCGGCGGGGTCCTCGAGGAGCGGCTGATCGGCGGCCTGACCTACAGCTACAGCGACCAGGGCGCGACGACGCGGCTGCGCGTGGTGCGCAAGGGCGCCTATGACCTCGATCCGGCGGTGCGGGAGCGGCGGCACCAGCGCCGGCGCCAGCAGGGCCGCGCGCTGGATGGCACCGCACCGCGGTTGACGGCCAGCTGATGGACGAGACCCTCGCCGCCCTGCGCGGGCTGATCCAGCACGGCATCCTGCATCGCGTCGACGACACCGGCGGCGTGCAGGTGGTGGATGTCGAGACGGCCGAGGGCGTGCTGCGCGGATCCGCGCAGGTGGTGCAGACGCCGGGCCTCGCCAGCAATCCGGGCACCGAGGGCGTCACGGCGCTGGTGCTCGCGCCGGGCGGGGATCAGGGCATTCCCGTCGTCATCATCACCGCGACCGGCGCCGGCCTCGGCAATCTCGGCGTCGGGGAGACGGCGATCTATGCGCTCGACGGATCCGCGCGGGTGCACGTCAAGCCGGGTGGCGACGTGCATGTGCTGGCCGCGAACAAGCTGACCGCGGAATGCGCCGAGGCGGAAGTCACCGCCACGGGGACGGCCAGCGTGACCTGTGCCGAGGCCGAGGTCACCGCGTCCAGCAAGGCCACGGTCACCGCCCCGCAGATCGACCTGCAGGGCACGGTCAACGTGATCGGCACGCTCAAGGTCAACGGCGTCACGCTCAACGCGCCGTAGCCCTGGCCCGCCCCGGCGGGCCTCCACCGCAGGGCCGCGCGCGCGCGAAATGCGCGCATGCCCTACGACCTCGCCATCCGCCCCCGTGCGGCCACCGGACGTTGCGACCTGGTCGCCACGCCGGCCGGACTGGTGCTGGATGCGACGCCGCTCTCGGCGATGCTGTGGGGGCTGTTGACGCATCGGCGGGCGCGCCGCGACGATCGGCTGCCGGCCAGCATGCCGGAGGATCCCGCGGTGCCGGCGACGCTCAACGCGCGGCGCGGCTATGCCGGCGATGCGCTGGATACGCGCGGTGATCTGACCGGTAGCCGCCTGTGGCTGCTCGCCCGCGCGAAGAAGCCCGAGGCGTTGCAGCGCGCGGCGGGGATGGCCCTGGAAGCGCTCGCGCCACTGGAGCGCCGCGGCCTGACCACCAGCGCCGCCGTCGCCGATGGCGGGTCCAACCGCGTCGCCCTGACCGCGCGGGCCGGCACCGCCGAGGTGACGCTGCCCGTCCAGGTGAGCGGCTGATGCCCTGGACGCCCGACGCGCCCGAGGTCATTGCGGCGCGCCTCGCCGCCGGCTGGGAGGCGGCGTTCGCCGCCGAGGTGCCGGAGGGCGTGGACGCATCCTCGGCGATCGCGCCCTGGTCCGCGCTGGCCCGGTCACCGGCGCAGTCGCTGTACGGGACGCAGCTGGGCTTCGCGGCGGAGGTCGACGATTTCTGGCTCGATACCTGCGTGGCGGCCCTGGTGCCCGAGCAGGCGGCACGGCTCGGGCTGTATCAGGCGGCGGCGCAGGCGAGCGGCGGCAACGCCAATCCGCCCGCCGGCAGCACTGTCGGCACCATCATTCCCGTCAACGCCACGCTCGCGGGCGGGCTGTTTCGCGTCACGACGGCCGTCACCATCACCGGCACTGGGACCGAGGTCGTGCCCATCGTCGCCGTCACCGCCGGCGTCGCCGGCGATCGGGACGCCGGCACCGTGCTTGCCTTCGACAGCCCGATCGGCGGCCTGGCCGCGCAGCAGCTGACGGTCGATGCGGACGGCATCACGGGCGGCAGCGAGCGGGAGACGCTGGAGGAGCTGCGCCAGCGTGCGATCGCCTGGCGCCGGCGGCGGCCGAAAGGCGGCGGCCCCGGCGACTATGCCGGCTGGGCGCAGGCCATCTACCCCAAGGCGATCATCAAGGAGCTGCCGTTGTGGGGTGGCCTCGGGCGCGTCGGCGTGGCCGTCGCCTTCCCCGGCCGCATCGCGACGGTCACGGAGCGCGGGCGCATCCAGGCGGAGCTGGTCGCGCGCGCACCGCTCGACGTCCTGTCCATCACGACGATCGGCGCGACGGTGACGGCGCTGCCCCTGACCATCGCACTCGACCCCGACACGACGGCGGTGCGCGCGGCGGTGACCTCCAGCTGCGCCACCTTCCTCGCCGCCGAGCCCGGCATCGGCGGCACCGTTGATCACGGGCGCCTGCGCGAGGCGATCAGTTCGGCCTCCGGCGAGTACCGGCACCGGCTGATCTCCCCCACTGCGGATGTCGTCGCCGGCACGACGCAGATGTTCATCCCGGGCGCCATCACCTGGGCGGCCTGGTCATGAGCCGCAGCACCGCCGACATGCAGCAGGAGCTGCTGGCCGGGCTGCCACCGGGCCAGGCCCTGCCGACCGATCCGGACAGCGTGGTCGGCCGCGTCATGCGCCCGATCGCCGAGGAACTGGCGGCGTTCGAGGCGACGCGGGAGCGCCTGGTCGCGCAGATCAGCCCCATCAACGCGCTGGAGCTGCTGCCCGACTACGAGCGGATCCTCGGGCCGGATCCATGCCGGCGCGATCTCGACAGTCTCAGCATCGACCAGCGGCAGCGCTTCGCCGAGCTGCGTTGGAACGGGCCGAGCACCGACCTCGGTCCCGATGCCCTGATCGCCGCTGCCGCGACGCTCGGCGTGACCATCACGGTCGAGACGTACCGGCCCGACGTGTGCGGGCCGGGTGAGTGCGGCGACGAGATGGGTCCCGAGGACGAGGCCTATGGCTGGATCGCGCATGCCCCCGTCTACGCGCTGTTCGACGGCGAATGCGGCGCCTCGGAGTGCGGGGAGCTGATCAACGATTTCGAGGGGCCTGACCTGGCCTGCGCCCTCGCGCCCTTCGTGCCGCTCCACCGCTACCTGCTCATCGCCTACGACCTGGAGGCCTAGATGGATCGCACCAGCGCCGCGAACTATGCGGATATCGGCGGCGGCAAGCGCGGCTTCCGGAACCGGAACCTGCTGACCGGCCTGCGGGGCACGACGCATGACGCCGCGGATCGCAATGCGGTGCAGGAAGAGATCATGGCGGTCGTGGAGGCCGCCGGGATCACGCCGAATGCGACCAATTGGACGCAGTTGCTGCAGGGGCTGCATGTCCTGTTCGGCGGTGGCGGCAGCCTTGGCACGACAGGATGGCAGCGCCTGCCTGATGGGCTGATCCTGCAGTGGGGAACAAAGGACACATCCGCGTCGGGCCAGGTGACCGTCACCTACCCGATCGCCTTCCCCAACGCGGTGTTCCAGGTGCAGGTCACGGTCGGCAGCATCGGCCCCTATGTCGCCGTCGTCGACAGCGCGGTCCCCGGCACGGCGACGAACTTCCGGCTGCATGGATGGGATCTATCCGGGAATCGCATCTCGTTCGGGACGATGTGGTTGGCCACCGGACGCTGAGGAGATGCGCATGTTCTGGTCCCCCTCTCATCGCGGCTTCTTTCACCCGTCTCTGCATGGTGCGGCGATGCCGACGGATGCCGTCGAGATCTCGGATGCGCTGTACCGGGACCTGCTGGCCGCGCAGGCGCTGAGCCAGCAGATCGAGGACGTGGATGGCTTGCCCGTGGCGCTCGATCCGCCGATCGCGCCCCAGACCCTGGCGACGCTCCAGTCCGCAAGGAAGTCGGCGGCGCAGGAGGCCTTCGCGGCGCGCATCGCGCTCGGCATGCCGTGGGGCGATGCGGCGGTCCAGATCGACGATGCGAGCCAGGGCCGGATCTCGGCCGCCGTCCTGATGGCGCAGTACGGGCTGCCCGATGGCTTCACCTGGCGCATGGCGGACAACAGCGCCGTGGCCATGGATGCGACGTCGCTGCTCGCCATGGCGCGGGCCGCCGGGGCCTACGTCACCGCGTTGCGCATGCGGTACTGGCAGATCGTCGACGCGATCGCCGCCGCAGCGGATGCCGAGGCCATCGCCGCTGTGGACGTGGACGCCGGCTGGCCCGACCCGTCCAGCGCGGCGCCGGCGGAGGGCTGATCGTGCCCGAGCCCGCCGTCGCGCTGTACCTGCGGCTCTTCCCGCGCACCGGGTGGGTGGTGGGCCAGGGCCTGAGCATCCAGGCGCTGCCGCAGGATGAGGACGGGCAGCCCGTGGTGATCACCGGCGTCGTCGTCACCACGGTGCGGCCGGATGGCACGGTGCTGGAGCACAGCGGGAGCAGCCTGACCGCGACGCCGCTGGGGCCGCGTGTCGACCTGGTGCTCGACCAGGCGGGCACCTGGCGCGTCCTGGTCGAGTGCACCGGCCCGCGCGCCGCGTCCATCGAACGGCAGATCGCGGTGGCAGGCAGCGACGTGCGGTCGCCAGCGCAGCCCGGCGCGGTGTGGGTCACCAAGGATCTGTGGGCACTGCTGACCCAGCAGGGGTTGCCCATCACAGCCGAGCGTGTGCCGGCGCTGCCGGCGGCGGGTCAGCTGACGGGTGCCGAGAGACTGCCCGTCGTCCGCGGCGACGTGACCCTGCGGTCGACGGTCGCGGACATCGCCGAGATCGCGGCGACGGCAGGCGCTGCCGATGCGGGGGCTGCCGCTGGCGCGACGGCCGGCGCGACAGCGGGGGCCGAGGCCGGCGCCAATGCGGGCAGCGTGACGGGCTCGGCTGCCGGGGCGGATGCCGGGGCCGCCGCCGCCAGCCCCATTGCGGCGCAGGCCGAGGCGGCGCGCGATGTAGCCCTCACGGCCGCGGCCAACATCAACGCCAGCCTGGACGGCGGGCCGGTGTTCTCGGCAGAGGCTGAGCTGCTCGCCTACGCGCCGGCCGACGGGAAGCCGGCGATCCTGATCACTGACAGCGGCTCCCGGAAGCGCGGTGTCTACCGCCGCACCGCCGGCGCCTGGCCGGCGACGCCGGAGAGCGACACGCTTCCCGCCGTGGAAGGGCGCGTTGGCACGATCGAGGGCATGGTCCGGCCATCGTCGGTCGCCACGCTCCTGCGGGCGACCGGCGATGAGGATGGCAGCGTTGTCGAAGAACTCCGCAGCGATGGCAGCTTCCGTGTCGCGGGGCTAACCATCGGCCGAGATGCCGAGAAACGCCCCCGCCTGACCGGGGATGACGGGGCGGCGATCGATCTCGGCGGCAACCTGGTCACCGCTGACCATGGCATGGTGGGCGTGGGCCTCGCCATGTACGATGCCGACTACAACGTGGTGCCGATCACCGATGATCGCGGCCGGCCATACGATCAGACCGTGACCAACAGCCTGGCCGCCAGCGTCGAGGCCGTGGTGCTTGGCATTCGCCTTCAGCAAGCGGTCGCGCCGGCCGATATCGCCGTCTTCAACCGGGTGGTGGACGCGGCGTCGGGCGATCTGCCGGCAGCCGATGCGCTGCTCGCGCGCATGGATGTCCTGCCGCCAGCGCGGGTGCGGGCCATTGTCCGCGCGACGATCGGCATGCTTCAGGACGCAGGCATCTGGGGCAAGCTCGATGCGCTCTATGTGCCGGCGATGCACACCGCGCAGGCGGCAAAGCTGAATTGGATCAGCCGCAGCTACAACCTCGTGACCAGCGAGACCTTCGTTCCCTATGCCGGCTTTGCCGGATCGGGTTCCTCCAGCACGGGGTTCAACCCCAGCACCGCGGTCGGGGCGCACTTCAGCCAGAACAGCGCGTCGCTTGGGCTGTGGGTGCTGTCCGACACCAACCTCAACTACGATGCCATCGGCAATGCGAATGCGCTGATCCGACCCTACATCAACAGCGGCCAGATCGCGACCCGGCTGAATAGCGCGGCCACGGCCGAAAGTGCCTACGGGCCGCGCATCAAGTCGGGCTTCGGGCTGACCTGGGCCTCGCGCCGTGACGCCTCCGGATATCGGCATGGCCGCAATGACGCGGCGCTGGCGGCGGTGGCGGCGGTGTCCGTCGCGCCGGCCAACGGCGCGATCGAACTCGGCGGCGGTGCCGTCACCACCGACAGCGCGGACCTGGTCGCCTTCGCCTTCATTGGCGGTGGCCTCGCGGATGAAGAGGTCGCCGCGCTCTACCGCATCATCGGGCCGATGCTGGTGGAATTGCTGGCGCCCGACATCTACGTGCTCGACACCGCGACCGAGCATCAGACGCTGATGGGCATCGGCTTCGAATTGCAGTCCGACAGCATCGAGGGCGATGCCGGCGGCATTCAGGAAGCGAACACCTCGTCCTTGCCGCTGGGGCTCACCACGGCGGAACGCACGCGCTTCGCGCAGGAGATCGGCGCCGGCTTCTCGGACTTCCGGCTCGCGATGGGCCTGTACTATCGGGGCGTGAGCGCCGACGGGCGAAACTTCGTCGAGCGCCTGGCCGGCCAGAATGCAGCGATCGCCGACTTCATCGCGGCGTCGGGCGTGCCCGGCATCTGCTACACGCACTGGTCGCCCGCGCCGTACTGGAAGCGCAAGATCATCGACGGCGTGACCTATCGCGGCAGCGAGGCAGTGATCCCGACGAAGGGCACGGCCGAATGGAATGAGTACCTGCGGTTCTGGCTCCAGGGCGGGACGCTGGACCATCCCGACAAGGCAACCAACCCCAGCGGCTACGGCGCATGGATGAATGCCTTCGCCAATGCCGTCCTGGCGGACATGGAGTACGTCCACACCAATGTCGGGCGCATCGTAAAATTCAGCCCGCAGAACGAGCCGAACACCGGGACCGTCGCCGGCGCTGGCTATCCGGCCTGCATCTGGGACCACACCCAGATGTATGACTTCATGAAGGTCATGGTGCCGAAGATCCGGGCGAGCGCCGTGCTCGGGACCTATGGCGGTGTGGCGAACCACATCGACATCTTTTTGGATGGCGAGCATGGGCAGACCGGCGTGGGCGGTGCCCTCGTCAGAGCGGACGCGGACCTGCTGGCTGAGATCTATGGGTGGTCCTGGCACGTCATCACCGTCACCGGCTCCAACGCCTCCTGGCCCCGACACAATGCGGCGACGCTCAATGCGGACACCGCGGGAAAGCCCGTCTACACGGACGAAAACGAGTACTTCGACACCTTCCTTGACCCCGCGAGCGCCAGCTATCTGAGCCGCGACTATCGGTTCGTGAACACCTTCCTGATGCCGATGTACTGGTTCGTCTTCGTCAACTCGCCGACCTGGTACTGGATCCACATCGGCAAGCCGAGCGACGGGCCGCAGCTCGAAACCGAGGGGCGTGCTCTGACGATCTGGCGGCCGGTCGGCGCGCCTGTCCGGGCCGATTACCCAGCGCTGGCTGAAGGCCACTTCGAGCCGGTCCCGGTCAATTGGAACGCCATCAGGCCCTGGATCAGGCACATGCCGCGCGGATCGGTGCGGGTCGAGATGGCGACGCCGCATCTGCGCAACGGCGTGCTCGCCATGGCGTGGAAGACGCCAGCCGGGAAGCTGGTGATCGCGATCGGCAACCGCGAGGCGTCGGCCTACAGCCTGGCCCTGGACACCGCGACGGACGTGGTCTGCGCGGGGTGGCTCTACGACCAGCACGCGGCGGACATGCCGCTGGGCACCAAACGCATGCGGGCCGGCAGCGTCATCACCGTGCCGCCGTATTCGGCGGCGATCTGGACGGAGGTCTGAGCATGGCGACGAACGCCTATTTCCCGGTGGCGGGCAACCTGGAAGACGTCGCCATTTCCTTCCTGCCTGCGGCGCCGGGGCCAACCAGCGCGGCCTATGTGCTGGGTGGGACGGTCACGAAGAGCCTCTACAACCGGCTGCCGCCGCGCCAGGTTGGCACCGAGATCGGCACACCCTCGGCCGGCGACTGCTATCTGCGCCTCGGGCCGCTGGGGGTGGCCGACCTCAACGTGTCCGATCCGGGCGGCGATTGGGCCGTGATGCTGGCGGTGCGCGCGCCGAACGTCGATACGACGGCGGAGCGCACGTTGCGCCTCATCAACAACTACGATGCGGCGACCGGGGGGCTGTACCTGCACGCCACGGTCGGGCCGGCGGTGGGAAACCGGCGGCTGAGCTTCCTGGTGTCCAATGCCGGAGGGGCCGGCAGTGACGATGTGACGGTCACGCTGGCGAACATCCCGGATCTCAAGGCTGGCTGGCTGTGCCTCTACGCCGAGGCGGTCAGCGGCGTGCGGGCCCGGATCCGGAACCTGACCTCGGGCACGGCCTCGACCGTTGCCACCACCACCGTGCGGCCTTCGGCTGGCAGCACCTTCCAGGTCGGCAAGGGGCCTGGGAACACGCTCGATAGCACGATCCGGGAATTCGACATGGCGGGGCTGACCTTGTTCAGCGCGATCCCGACTGAGGACGAAATCCAGGCCAGCTACGCGCGGATCAAGGGCCGCCTGGGGCGGTTCGGCCACTCGGTCTAGCGAAGATCACGGATCTCCCGCCCAGCAGGGCGGGGGCTGGGCTGCGTCAACGGCCCGAGCCGCGAGGAGGGCACCTCGCACGGATAACCGCCCCGCCCGCGCCGGCCGGCGCAGCAGGGATAGACTGTGCGAGGTTGCCTTGGAGTTACCGCCTGAGCTGATCCCGGCCCGCCCGGCCGCGCCTGTTGCCCCCTGGATTGGCGGCAAGCGTCGCTTGGCCGCCCGGATCATCGAGCGTCTGGCTGCGATCCCCCACACGACCTATGCCGAGCCATTCGTCGGGCAGGGCGGCGTGTTCTTCCGCCGGCCCTTCCGGGCCAAGGCCGAGGTCATCAACGACTTGAGCCGGGATGTCTCGACCCTGTTCCGCGTGCTGCAGCGACACTACCCGGAGTTCCTGGGCATGATCCGCTGGCGCCTGACCAGCCGGGACGAGTTCGAGCGCCTGGCCGCCCAGGACCCCGACACGCTGACCGACCTGGAGCGCTCGGCCCGGTTCCTCTACCTCCAGCGGACCAGCTGGGGCGGGAAGGTAAGCGGCCGGTCCTTTGGTACCGCGCCCGCCGCCCCAGCCCGGTTCGATGTCACCCGCCTGGGCGCCGTCCTGGAGGAGGTGCATGCGCGGTTGTCGGGCGTGGTGATCGAATGCCTGCCCTATGGCGAGCTGCTCCGGCGCTACGACCGACCGGGCACACTATTTTATGTGGATCCGCCCTATTGGGGTTCGGAGGGCGACTACGGGCCAGGGATGTTCGGCCGAGAGGACTTCGAGCGCCTGGCCGAGCAGCTCCGCGGCATCGAGGGCCGGTTCCTGCTGTCCCTCAACGATCGGCCCGAGGTCCGCGCCCTGTTCGCTTGGGCCGATATCGAGGCCGTGGAGACCACCTATTCCATCGCCGGCGCCGGCCGCGCCCAGGGTAAGGTGGGGGAGGTCCTGATCAGCGGCGGGGCGGCCGGTGCGCGAAATCACCCTGACGGCCTACACCCCGGCAATCGAGGCGGCCCGGGCGCGGGTGCATCTTGAGGTGCAGTGCCTCCGGTGCCGGCATCGAGGCTTGGTTCCCCCGGGCGTCTATGGTGACGCCGGCAGCCGTCCACTGGGCCTGCTCTGGCAGATCCTCCGCTGCAGCAGGTGTGGCACCCTGGGGGAGGTCACGATCCGGCCGGCGGAGAGGCGATGAGAGGGGTCTTAGAGTGCTCTCAGGAAGCTATGAGGCTGGCCGCACCCTCTGCAGAAAGTCGTGGCAAGCACTGCAGAACCTCGTGTCGCGCTTCACTCGGCATGGCGCGCCCCTCCGTCCCGGCCCGTCAGAACGGTTTCCTGCCCGGTTGCTTTAAGTATTAATTCCTAATACCCTGCTGCCCCAACAGCGAAGCGTACCCCATGCGATCAGCTCCTCCCCGTCGAAGCCCTCGGATGGCACCCGTGACGCCGCGCGGCATTGATGTGTTCAGCCATGCCCGTCACGCTCCGACCGGCAATTTGTCCAAAACCGACATTTTTGGCGACTTGTTCAACCATGAGTTGCTCTCCCGCTATCGCCCATCCCAGCCCATCTTGCGCCCATGACCGTCCCGCCGAACCGCCCGATCTACCTCGACTGCCACGCGACCACCCCGGTTGATCCGCGCGTGCTCGCGGCGATGCGCCCGTGGTGGGAGGAGAACTTCGCCAATCCCGGCTCGGTCGAGCACGCCATGGGCCGCGCCGCCGAGGAAGCGGTCGAGGACGCCCGCGCCCACATCGCCGCGCTGATCGGGGCGGATGCGAAGGAGATCGTGCTGACCTCCGGCGCGACCGAGGCCAACAACCTCGCCATCAAGGGCGCGGCCCGCTTCGCCGCGGCGCAGGGGGATGAACGCCGCCGCATCGTCACGGTCGCGACCGAGCACAAATGCGTCCTGGAAAGCGTGAAGGCGCTGGAAGCGGAAGGATTCGAGGCCGTGATCCTGCCGGTGGACGGCAACGGGCTGCTCGACCTCGACGCCCTGCGCGCGGCGGTGGATGAGCGCACGCTGCTCGTCTCGGTCATGGCGGTGAACAACGAGATCGGCGTGATCCAGGACCTCGCCGCGATCGGGGCCATCGCGAAGGAGGCCGGCGCGCTGTTCCACACCGACGCCGCCCAGGCCGCCGGGCGCATCCCGCTCGACGTGGCGGAGATCCGCGCCGACCTGATGTCGCTCTCGGGCCACAAGATCTACGGGCCGAAGGGGATCGGGGCGCTCTATGTCCGCCGCCGGCCGCGCGTGCGGCTGGCGCCGCTGCTCTCGGGCGGCGGGCAGGAACGCGGGTTGCGCTCGGGCACGCTGCCGGCGCCGCTCGTCGTGGGCTTCGGGGAGGCGGCGCGCATCGCGGCCATCGAAGGCATGCTCGATGCGGGGCGTATCGCCGGGCAGCGGGACCGCTTCCTCGCCGCGCTCGCCGCCGCTGTGCCAGGGCTCGCGCTGAACGCGCCGGACGCGCCGAAGGTGACGGGGAACGTCAACATCGCCTTCCCCGGCGGCGTCTCGGCGCAGGACATCATGGCGGCGGCGCCGGCGGTCTGCGTCTCGACCGGCTCGGCCTGTTCCTCGGCCGAGATCGAGCCGTCCTATGTGCTTCGGGCGATCGGCCTGGACGACGCAAAGGCGCGCGCGACCTTGCGGATCGGCATCGGACGCTTTACCTCGCCCGCCGATGTGGACCGGGCTGCCGCCATGCTGGCGGAAGGGTGGGCCCGGGTGGTTTCCGGAACAAGCAGGGCGGCGGAGTAGCTGAGGCAATGCCGAAGATGACCTTCATCGAGCGGGATGGGACGCGCAAGGAAGTGGACGCGCCGCTCGGGCTTTCGGTGCTCGAGATCGCGCATCGCCACGGCGTCGATATCGAAGGCGCCTGCGAGGGCTCGCTCGCCTGCTCGACCTGCCATGTGGTCGTGGATGCCGTCTGGTTCGACAAGCTCGTCCCGCCGACCGAGGACGAGGAGGACATGCTCGACCTCGCCTTCGACCTGCAGGAGACCTCGCGCCTCGGCTGCCAGCTCATCATGACCGAGAAGCTGGATGGCCTGGTGGTGAAGCTGCCCGCCGGCAGCCGCAACGCGGGGGGCTGACGCCGTGGCCCGCTGGGAAACCGATTTCGGCGCCGAGGGCGGGCTGTTCCGGCGCCTGCGCGCGGCCGCCGGCACGGATTGGGCGGGCTACACCTGGCATCCCTTCGTGCAGCGCCTGTCGGACGGGTCGCTGCCGCTGCCGGCCTTCCGCACCTACCTGATCCAGGACTATCTGTTCCTGATCCACTTCGCCCGCGCCAAGGCGCTGGCGGTGGTCAAGGGCGAGAGCCTGCAGGCGATGCGCGACAAGGCCGCGGCGGTGCTCGCCATCCTCGACGAGACCAAGCTGCACCTGAAGTACTGCGCCGAATGGGGCCTGTCCGAGGGCGAGGTGATCGCGACGCCGGAGAGCCCCGAGACCGTCTCCTACACCCGTTGGGTGCTGGATCGCGGGATGCATGGCGACATCCTCGACCTTGAGATCGCGCTGGTGCCCTGCACGGTCGGGTATGGAGAGGTGGCGCTGCGCATCCTCGCCGATCCGGCGCGGCAGGCGGGCGGGAATGCCTACCAGTCCTGGATCGACACCTATGGGGCCGAGGACTACCAGGCCATGGCCCGCGCCGCCGCGGCGCGCATCGACGCGCTCGGGCACTCGCATGGCGGGGAGGCGCGCTTCGCGAAGCTCGCGGCCGATTTCGCCGAGGCCGCGCGGCTTGAGCAGCGCTTCTGGCAGCAGGGTCTCGACGCGTCATGAAGGTCCTCGTCGCCATGTCGGGCGGCGTGGATTCGTCCGTGGTCGCCGGGCTGCTGGCCGAGGCCGGCCATGAGGTGGTCGGCGCCACGCTGCAGCTCTACGACCATGGCGCGGCCGTGCAGAAGAAGGGCGCCTGCTGCGCTGGGCAGGACATCCACGATGCGCGGGACGTGGCCGACCGGCTCGGCATCCCGCACTATGTGCTGGACCGCGAGCAGGTGTTCCGGCGCGAGGTGATCGAGGATTTCGCCGACACCTATGCCCGCGGCGAGACGCCGATCCCCTGCATCCGATGCAACCAGACCGTGAAGTTCCGCGACCTGGTGGCGCTGGCCCGCGACCTGGGCTGCGAGGCGCTGGCGACGGGGCATTACGCGCGGCGGGTGGATGGCCCGGCCGGGGCGGAGTTGCATCGCGCCGCCGATCCGGCGCGCGACCAGTCCTATTTCCTCGCGGCGACGACGCGCGAGCAGTTGGCCTTCGCGCGCTTCCCGCTCGGCGATTATCCCGACAAGGCCTCGGTGCGCGCGGTCGCCGCACGGCTCGGCCTGCCGGTGGCCGAGAAGCCCGACAGCCAGGACATCTGCTTCGTGCCCGCCGGCCGTTATGATTCGCTGGTGGGTCGGCTCCGCCCCGAGGCGGTCGCGCCCGGCGAGGTGGTACATGCCGATGGCCGCGTGCTGGGCACCCATGCCGGGATCGCGCGCTATACGGTCGGGCAGGGACGGGGGCTCGGCGAGGCCTCCTGGGACGGCGATGAGCGGCTGTACGTCGCCGGCGTGGATGCCGGGCGGCGGCGCGTGGTGCTGGCCCCGCGCGGCGCACTGGAAAGCCACCAGGCAACGGTGGCCGAGGTGAACTGGCTGATCGATCCGCCCGCCGCGCCGCGGCCCTGCACGGTGAAGCTGCGGGCGCGGGAAGTGCCGCGCGCGGCGCAGCTGGCCTGGGACCGTGAGGCCGGGGTGGCGCGGGTGTGGCTGGAGAGTCCCGGTATCGTCGCGCCCGGGCAGGCCTGCGTGATGTATGAGGGCGACCGCGTCCTGGGCGGCGGCTTCCTGCGTGGCGCGGGAGTGGTTGACACGGCGCCTGCCGCGGCCTAACTCGCGGCCCTCGCTTGGTATGGCGGCGTAGCTCAGCTGGTTAGAGCACGGCACTCATAATGCCGGGGTCAGCGGTTCAAGTCCGCTCGCCGCT
>JAYRJZ010000059.1:0-31587 GCA_041906015.1 Roseomonas sp. | reverse complement strand
CCCCCCCTCCAAACCTCATCGGCCGCCCGGCTCCGCGCGCATCCGCCGCGCCAGGTTCTCGCCGATCATGACGCAGGTGAAATGCAGGTTGGCCCGGCAATCCGTCGGCATGATCGAGGCATCCGCGACGCGCAGCCCTTCCACCCCGCGCACGCGCAGGTCCGGATCGACCACGCCGCGCGGGTCCTCATACGCCGTCATTTTGCAGGTACCGGCGGCATGCTGGATGTCGCCGGCCTGTTCGAGGATCAGCGCATCGAGCTCGCCGGCCGGCAGCGCCGCCGCCTCGGACAGGCTGAGATCCGTCTCGCCGAAGGTGATGCGTTCGGCGATGCCGGTTACCGGGTCGCGCGCAACGATGCGCGACAGGCGTTTCACCCCGTCGCGCATGCGCAGCAGGTCGTCCGGGTGGTCGAGCATGTTCTCGTCCACCACGGGATTCGCGTCGGGATCGGCGCTGGTCAACTGCACCGACCCGCGCGCATAGGCGTCGTAGAGCGCCATCCCGATCGCGCCCGACGAGGATGGCTCGTCATCCTCGGTCACGCCGCGATGGTTGAAGGCGATCATGATCATGTCGCGGTCCGCACCGCCGGCCAGGCTACTGCTGTAGGTCAGGCAGCAATTGGTGTGGCGAGCATCGCGCCCGCGGGCCATGTGCTCGGGCTTCAGTGCGAGCGTCGCGCGCAGGATGGCGTGGTCCATCAGGTTCCGGCCGACATCCGGAAGGTCGTGCAGCACCGGAATGCCTAGTGCGACGAGTTCCGCCGCCGGCCCGATGCCCGACCGCAGCAGGATGGTCGGGCTGTGGATCGCGCCGGCGGACAGCACCACCTCCCGCGCCGCGATCTCCTCCCACGCACCGTTGCCGAAGCGCACGCGCACGCCACGCGCGCGCGTCCCGTCGAACAGCACGCGATCGACCATCGCCTCGCCCCGGATGGTCAGGTTGGCGCGCCCGCGCGCCGGCTCCAGATAGCCGTCATTGGTGGTGATGCGCTGCCCGTCACGCAGATTGATCGGGTAGCAGGAGACGCCCTCGCCTTCCGGCGCGTTGAGGTCGGCCTTCCAGGGATAGCCCTCGGCGAGCGCCGCGTCGCGCAGCGCGCGGTCCACCGAGCCCCACTGTGCCGCTGGCATGCGGTACACGGGCAGGGGGCCACCTTTGCGGATGCCCGGCGCGGCGCCAGTCTCGGAATCATCCTCGATCGCGTCGAACAGCGGCAGCACGTCGGCGGCCGCCCAGCCCTCGCAGCCGGCTTCCGCCCAGCCGTCGAAGGCCGCCGGCACGCCGCGGATGGCGATCTGCGCATTCACCGTGGAGCAGCCGCCCATCGTCTTGCCGCGCCAGTAGAATTTCGGCTCCTGCGCCTTGGTCCGCCGTGTCAGCAGGCCCGGCCACTGCCATTCCGCCTGGTGCGAGGGCTGGTGCATGAAGGGGATGATGTTGGCGCTGCGGAGTGCGTGCGGCGCCTCGGCCGAACGCCAGTCGCGCCCAGCTTCCAGCAGTAGCACGCGGCGGCCCGGATCCTCGGACAGCCGCGCGGCGAGCGGGGCGCCGGCCGAACCGGCGCCCACCACGATCACGTCATACATCGCGACTACTGCTTCTCCACATTCCAGAAGAGGGGAATTGCCGAAGGGATCAGGTTGCGCAACTGCGCGCGATGCGCGGCGGGCTGCGCGAACTGGCCCCAGGGCACGGCCATCGCCTGGCCATAGACGATGCCCTGGATCTCCCCGGCGATGCGCTGGCGTTCCGCGAGCGTCGGCGCGGCAGCGAAGGCATCGAACAGCGGCGTCAGGGCTTCCTGGCAATGGAAGCCGCCGGTGGTGGCGCCCGTGCAGTTGAAGCCGATCACCGAATTGGTCAGCGGATTGTGCAGGTCGACGCCGAGCGCATGCACGCCGAAGACGCTCCAGCCCTCGCGCCGCGTGCGGCGCGCCAGCACCGAGGCCCAGTCCATCACCTGCATGTCCACGGTGAAGCCGGCGCGACGCAGCCGGTCGGCCAGGATCTCGGAGGAGATCTTCGGTGCTTCGAGGTCGTTCGCGACCAGCACGATGACGGGCTCGCCATTGTAGTTCGTGCGCCGCAGCGCCTCGCGCGCCGCCTCGATCGAGGGGTTGCGCATCGGCTCGGTGCCGACATCGCTTTCATAGGGCGAGCCGCAGATGAAGAAGGCGTTGCAGCTCCGCGAATAGCGGTCGGTGAGGCCCATGCCGGTCATCACCTCGGTCTGGTCCACCAGGGACAGCAGCACGCGCCGGATCGCGGGGTCGGCGAAGGGCCCCGACGCCGCGTTGGTCCGGTAATGCCCGGTGAACTGTTCCAGCCCGTGGAAGTTCACCAGCGCGATGCGCCGGTCGCGCTCCAGGGCCGAGAGCATGTCGAAGGGCGCGTACTGCATGTAGTCGATCTCGCCCGAACGCATCGCCGAGACCACCGTCGCGCCATCCGGGATGACGCGGATGTCGAGCTCCTGGATGCGCACCACCTTGCCGCCGGCGAGGTGATCCGCCGGCTCGTTGCGCGGCACATAGGCGGCGTTCCGGCGCAGCAGCATGCGGTCGCCGGGGCGATGGTCCTCGCGGCGATAGACGAAGGGGCCGGACCCGATGATCTCCGGGATGCGTTCCGTCCCCGGCGTCCGCGCAAGGCGCGCGGGCATCATGAAGGGCCCGGGGGAGGAGGTCGTGCCCAGGGTCTCGAGCACCAGGCCGAAGGGTTCGCGCAGCGTCAGGACGAAGGTCTTGGCGTCGCGCGCCTCGAGCGACGCCGTGGCATTGCCCAGCCGGCGCCCCAGCGCGCTGCGCGTGAACCAGCGCTGCAGCGAGGCGACGATGTCGGTCGCGGCGACATCCGTCCCGTCATGCCACTTCAGCCCGTCGCGCAGCGTGAAGGTCCAGGTCAGCCCGTCCGGCGAGGTGGTCCAGCTCTGCACCATCTGCGGCTTCACCTCGCCCGCCGCATTCATCGCGAAGAGCGTGTCGAAGACCATGTAGCCGAAGGTGCGGGTGATGTAGGCGGGGGTGAAATGCGGATCGAGGGTGACGATCTCGGCTTCCAGCACCGCCGTCACGGTCTGGGCCTGCGGGGCCGCGGGGAACAGGCTGCCGAGCAGCCCCAGAACGGGGAGCCATCGCGCACGGGAACGCAGCGCCATCGTCACACATCTCCATCGCTGTTGTCGCGCGGGCAACGGAACATGGCTGCCCGCCGGAGGGCAAGGTGGCGCCGCACGGGAATAGGGAGCGCGGCGATCTGTTCTGCCTGTCAGGCGGGCAACCGGTCAGGCACGGCGCCGCAGCGGGGCGCAGCGCCCGGCGGTCACGGCTTCGGTTCGAGCCGCAGCAGCGCTGCCCCGCCCTCGTCCGTCAGCAGCAGGGCCGTGCCGTCGGTGCGCCAGCCCCGCACCCGGTCGAAAGCGGCGTGCAAGTGCTGTTCCTGCGCCATGGCCGGCGGCGCGCAGGCCATGCGGGTGCCGGCCACCGGCCCGAATCGCAGGGCCGCGCCATCGAGGGTGAAGCCCCCGGTGAAGCGGTTGCAGCCGCTGGTGCCAAAGGCGCGCCCGTCGGAGAAGGTGATGTCGGCCGGGTATTCGCCGGTCAGGCGGGTGCCGTCGATCGCGGCAATGGTCCAGGGATGCTCGGGCAGATCCTGAGCGCCGGCGGCATAGGGCAGGGCGAGGGCGGCAGCCAGCAGGGCGAGGCGGCGGGAGGCGTTCATGCCCCCACCCTGACCCAGCTTCGCGGCGATGGCGTGGCAAGGCGGCCGCCACGCCACGCGAAGCCCCCTGCACGCTGGCCGGGCGGCCCGATAGACTGCCACCGCCCCGGAGAGTCCGCCTGCCCCATGCTCAAATGGATCGAAGACCATGTCGTGCGCGCCGTCCTGGGCACGGCGCTCGCCCTCTGGCTGGTCTATGAGGCAAGCGCCGTCTTCTTCGCCTATGCCGGCGATGTCCGGGTCGTCGCGGCGCTGGTCACCATCGCGCCGGAGGTGTCCGGGCCGATATCCGCCCTGCCGGTGCGGCCGGATGAGCAGGTCGCCGCCGACCAGCCACTGCTGACCATCGAGCCACGTCCCTTCGCGCTGGCCGTCGCCACGGCCACCGCCACGCGGGATGTCGCGCAGAGCCAGCTCGCCCTGGCCCAGGCGGCGGTGGCCGAGACCGCGGCCGCGATCCAGCAGGCCCAGGCGCGCCTGACCGATGCGCAGGAACAGCTCACACGCGAGCAGACCCTCGCGCGCAGCGGCTATGCACCGGTGGAACGTGCGCAGGATGCCGAACGCGACCAGGTGGTGGCGCAGAGCGAGCTTCTCCGCGCCCAGGCCGCCGCCGCCGTGGCGCAGCGGCTGGTCGATGTCCGCAAGGCGGAACTGGACACCGCGGCGGCCGAACTGGGCAGCGCGGCCTACAACCTGTCGCGCACGCAGATAGCGGCCCCCATGGCCGGCCGGCTCGCGCCCTTCGAAACGCGGCCGGGCGACAATATCGCCGCCCGACAGCCAGTGCTGGTGCTCGTGACCGATGCGGATTGGCGCCTGGTGGCGAATGTCGGCGAACGGCACCTGAAGCGCCTGCGCCCAGGCCAGACCGTCTGGGTGCTGTTGGGCAGCGATCCGTGGCGGATCCATCGCGGGCGGGTGCGCAGCATCGCCCCGGCCGTGCTGCCCGCCCCGGTCGTGCCGACCGAGGCCGTGGTCCCGATCGTCCCGCCCGAGACGGACTGGATCCGTCTGCCGCAGCATTTCCCGGTGGAGATCACCCTGCCGGACCTGCCGCCGGAGGTACGATTGTTCCACGGCGCCACGGCACGCGTCGTCATCTGGTTCTGACGCCATGGGGAGTTGGAACGCGCGGCTGGGCCTGAGTACCGCGATGGGTGTGGTGGCCGCGGTGCTGGCCGCGCTGCTGCTGGGGCTCGAGGATCCCTGGTGGTCGGCGATCTCCGCCTGGGTGGTGGCCCAGCCGGACCGCCATGCGATGCTGGCCAAATCGACGCAGCGCGTTTTCGGCACCATACTTGGCCTGGTGGCCGGGCTCGCCATCGCGGCGCTGTCGAGCCAGCAGCCCGCACTTCTCCTGCTCGGGCTGTTCTGCCTGGGGGCGGTGGGATCGCGCGCGCGCTACGTCGCCGGCTATCCCTATGCCTGGCTGCTGGGCGCGGTGACGGCGACGATGGTCGTGGTGCAGGCGGCGGTCACGCCCGCTGGCCTGTTCGACTTTGCCGCCAACCGCACGGCCGAGATCATCACCGGGGTCATCACCGCCGCGGCGATGGCGGTGCTTATCCTGCCGCGACGCCCGGCAGCCGCGCCGGCGCTGGCGCCTGCCCTGTCGCCACGGGAATTGCGGGCGGTGACGCTGGTCGGCGGCCTGGTCCTGGTGGCGGTGATGCTGGCCTGGCAGGCCTTCGACCTGCCCCAGCCGATGCAGATGGCGATCACCGCGCTGGTGGTGCTCGACCGGGATCTCGGCGCGCTCGAACACCGTGGCCGGCAGCGCGTGCTGGGCTGCGCGCTGGGCGCGGCCTATGGCCTCACGGCGATGATACTCGGGGGCGAGTCACTGATGCTCTGGCTCGGCGTGCTCGGGATCGGGTTGTTCCTGTTCTCGGTGCTGCATCATGGCGGCGGGCCCTCGGCCTATGTCGGGACGCAGGGCGGGCTCGCCGTCATCATCACGCTGGTCGCCGGCCCGGCGCCGCCGGCCTCCATTCTCCCCGTGGCCGAAAGGCTCGCCGGTGCCAGCCTGGGCGTCCTGATGCTGATCCTGGTGACCACGCTGGTGGTGCGGACGATGCCGCAACCGGCCCTGGCCGAGGCCGCTTGACGCGGCCTCGACCGTTCCGTCGATCCTATTGCGGCTGGATTCCGGCCGAGCGTGCCGCGCTGCCCCATTTCTCCATCTCCGCCTGAACGAAGCTGCGCATCTCGTCCGGGGAGTTCGACACGATCGCCGCCCCCAGCGTCCGGTGGCGGTCCACGACCGTCGGGTTCTGCAGCGCGGCGCGGATGTCGGTGTTCAGCTTGGTCAGCACCGGCAGGGGTAGGTTCGCCGGCGCGATGATCATGCCCCAGGTCGAGGCCTCGAAGCCGGGCAGCAGCGACTCGCCCACGGTCGGCACATCGGGCAGTTGCGGGCTGCGCTGCGCGCCGGTGGTCGCCAGCGCCTTCAGCGCGCCTGACTGGATGTGGGGCAGGGCGGCCGGGACCGTGTCGAACATGATGTTCACGCGGTTCGCGATCAGATCCGGATGCGCCTGGGTCGATCCGCGATAGGGCACGTATTCCAGCGTGATGCCGGTGCGCTGTGCGAAGAGCACCGGAGCAAGCCGCACCACGCCCCCTGTGCCCGCGAATGTCACGCCGGGGTTGCTCTTGGCGTATGCCACCAACTCGGCGGGGTTGTTGGGGGCGAAGGCGCGCGGCGCGCAGATCACCAGCGGCGTCGAGGTGGTCTGCGTCACGAAGGTGAAGTCGCGGATGGTGTCGAAGGGCAGCCTGTAGAAGGCCGCATTCACCGGATGCCCCACCGAGACCAGGCCAAGCGTGTAGCCATCCGCCGGGCTGCGGGCGACGACCTCGGTACCGATCACGCCATCCGCGCCGGCGCGGTTCTCGACGGGCACGGGCTGGCCCCAGGCGGTGGCGAGCGGGTCGGCTATCAGCCGGGCCGTGATGTCGGACACACCGCCGGGCGTATAGGGCACGACGATGCGGACGGCGCGGCTCGGCCAGGTGGCCTGGGCGCGCGCGCCGGCGGGCATCAGGGCAGGGGCGGCCAGCGCCGCGGCGCCGAGGGCGCGACGGGTGATGTTCATGGTGCTTCCTCTCCAGGTCTTGTCGTTGCGCCCATCCTGCCCATAGCCGGCGCCGCGGCGGAAGGGCCGTTTGTGCCCCGTGGCCCACCGCGCATGCCGGCCTGGAGAGCCCGGCTTTCGCCTTGGCTCGCGGCAACGTCTCCAGGCCCTTGTCCTTGCGCGCGTCTTCGCCCGATCAGGCAATTCCACCTGATCGGGATCTGCTTTAGAGCCTCGGGCCATGAGGATTCTTGGCATCGAGGGCGCGCTGGCGCGCTGCTCCGTCGCCCTGCTCGATCAGGATGCGGTCGTCGCCACCCGCCAGGCCGAGGCCGCGCGTGGCCACCCCGCTCTCCTGCCGCGCTTTGCCGCCGAGGTCCTGGCCGAGGCCGGCCTCGCCGCCGCGGATCTCGACGCTGTCGCCGTCGGGGTGGGGCCGGGCGGCTTCACCGGCCTGCGGGCTGCCATCGCACTTGCCGAGGGCTTGGCGCATGGCGTCGGGCGTCCCCTGATCGGCGTGACGACGGGCGAGGCGCTCGCCGCTGACCTGCCGGCGGGGCTGCGGGCCGGGCGTGCCCTCTGGGCCGCCATCGACAACCGGCGCGGCCGGGCGGTGATCGAAGCCTTCGCCCCCGATGCCGCGAGCCCCGGCGCGCCGCTTGTTGCTTCCCTCGATTCGGTGCCGGATGCCGCCGGGCCGCTGCTTGTCGTGGGCGATGCGGCGGAGGCGGTGGTCGAACGGCTACGGCTCCGTGGGGAAATCGCGGAGGCGTATCCTGCGCTGCCGCGCGCCGAGGCGGTCGCGCGGGTCGCCGCACGGCGGCTGGCGGGCGGGTTGCCGGCGCGCGGGGCGGCCCCGCTTTACGCCGAGCCGCCCGCCGTGACCAAGCCCGCATGACGATCCGCCGCGTCGGGGCCGAGGCCGCACCCCTGCTCGCGGCGCTGCATGCGGAGGCCTTCCCCCCACCCCAGCGCTGGGGGGCGGAGGCGATGGCGCTGCTGCTCGATCTCCCTGGACACTTTGCCCTGCTCGCGGCCGAGGCGGATTCGCCCCTCGGCTTCGTGATGGGCCGGGCGGCGGCGGGGGAGGCGGAGGTGCTGACCCTCGCCGTCCGCCCCGAGGCACGGGGCGGCGGGGTCGGACGCTGCCTGATGCGCGCCCTGCTGGCCGAGGCGGCCGCGGCGGGGGCGACGGAACTCTTCCTCGAGGTCGCCGAGACGAATGCGCCGGCACGGGCACTTTATACCGGACTCGGAGCAACCGAGGCCGGACGTCGGCGGCGCTATTACCCCGACGGAGGAGATGCGCTGGTGCTGCGCCTGCCGATCAGCCCGCCCGACGCAATAGCAGGCGCGTGATTCCAGCCTGGCCATCCGTGACCGACAATATTGAGTGCCCCTGTTCCGCTGCCGTGCGCGGAACATTGCGGCGCGGTTCGTCGCCACGCAGCAGCACTTCCAGAACAGATCCGGCCGGCAGTCGATCCAGAGCCAGACGCACCCGGACGAAGGTCATCGGGCAAGTCTCGTTGGTGATGTCCAGGGTGGAATTGATGATTATTTCTTCATCTGCTGATGTAGGCATTGCGGATGTCATGGATTTCACTCCACTGGGAATTGCGGTGATCCGTGGGCACAGGTAGAAGCAGTGTCGCTTCGGTTACAGGGGGCTTGTATCGTGGCTGAGACCAATCCGCAGGGCGAACTTCTGGGCCTGACCGCCCAGATTGTTTCGGCTCATGTTTCACACAACCCGGTTCCCGCGGCGGAGCTGCCAGGGCTGATCCAGGAGGTGTTCCGCACGCTCTCGGGTGTCGGCAGCCGCCCGGCGCCCGAGCCCGAACGGCCGCAGCCGGCCGTGCCGGTCAAGAAGTCGATCACGCCGGGCTACCTGATCTGCCTTGAGGACGGGAAGAAGCTGAAGATGCTGAAGCGGCATCTGAAGACGGCTTACAACCTGTCGCCCGAGCAGTATCGGGAACGTTGGGGCCTGCCGCCGGACTACCCGATGGTGGCGCCCGACTATGCCAAGCATCGTTCGTCGCTCGCCAAGAAAATCGGCCTCGGCACGACGCCGCGCGCCCGCGCCGGAAAGTCGAAGGGCTAAGCGCCGGCGTCTGTCGCTCCGAGGGGCTATCGGGGCGATAGGCGCTTGGCAGTGGCTTCGCCGAGCGGCCGGGATTATCGTCCGCGGCCGCGTCGGATTTTGGCGCGCGCCAGACCTGGGATATCGATCACCATATGGAGACCCGCATCCAGGCCCGCCCGCCCGCACAGGACCGCGCCCCGTCGCGGATCGAACAGCTTTGCATCGAGCGTGGGCTGAAAATGACCGGCCAGCGCCGGCTGATCGCGCGCGTGCTGAGCGAAGCCGAAGACCACCCCGATGTCGAGGATGTGTACCGCCGCGCCCTCGCCCTCGATAACAAGGTCTCGATCGCCACCGTCTACCGCACCGTCCGCCTGCTGGAGGAGAAGGGCATCCTCGAGCGGCGCGACTTCGGCGGCGGCCGGGCCCGCTACGACCCGGCCGATCGCGGCCATCACCATCATCTGATCGACGTCGATACCGGCAAGGTGATCGAATTCGCCGATGAGGAATTCGAGGAACTGGCCCGGGTCATGGCCCGCCGGCTTGGCTTCGTACTGGTGGGCCAGAGGCTCGAGCTCTTCGGCCGTCGTGCCGAACCCGCCGCGGCCGAGGCCCCGGCCAAGCGCCGGAAGCCCGGACGCGAACCGTGACTGATCGCGATGACCCCGACTTCGGGGAACTGCGGGCGGGCAATCTCGGGGTGCGCCTGGCCAGGGACCAGGCCGAGGTCGATGCCAGCCAGGCGCTGCGCTACCGCGTCTTCTATGGCGAGATGGGCGCGCATGCCGATGCCGAGACGATCGCGACGCAGCGTGACCGCGACGATTTCGATGCGGTGGCCGAGCATCTGCTCGTGGTCGACCATGACCTCGGCGAGGGGCCGGAATCCGTCGTCGGCTCCTATCGCCTGATCCGCCGCGCGGCCGCGGCGCGGCTCGGTCGGTGGTATTCGGCGTCGGAATACGACATCTCCCGCATCCTGGCCGTCGAGGGCGAGGTCGTGGAATGCGGGCGGTCCTGCGTCGATCCGGCCTACCGCACGCGCGCGGCGCTGCAACTCATGTGGGCGGGGATCGCGGGCTATGTATCCCGGCACCGCATCGCGATCCTGTTCGGCTGTGCTTCGCTGCCCGGGACGGATCTCGACGCGCTGGCCGATCAACTCACCTATCTCGCGGCCAACCACCTGGCGCCGGCCGACATCCGCCCGCGCGCGCTGCCCGAGCGCTACATCGAGATGATGCGCAAGGATCCGGCGACGATCGACGTCAAGCGTACGCTCATCGACCTGCCGCCGCTCGTGAAGGGATATCTGCGCCTGGGCGGATTCGTGGGTGAGGGTGCCGTGGTGGACGAGCAGTTCAACACCACCGATGTCGCAGTCCTGGTGAAGACCGAATTGATCACCGGGAAATACGCCAAGCATTACGAACGGAAGTTGCGCGAAACCTAATACTCTGCCTCCGAAGTCCTGTGGCCTCCGTTCTTCGGCTCCTGGTCCTCGTTTTCAGCGGCCTGCCTATCCGATTCGCTCGGCGGAAGCCCGGCGAGATCTGGGGGCTGGACAAGAGGCCTGCGACCCATTGCGGGCTGTCCTCTGGCCGGCGGTCTCTGGTGCGACCGGGCACGGTGCGCGCTTTGCTGCGTGTTTCGGCCGTCGCCAGGATACTCGGTCGGCTTCGGCCAGGTCCTGAAATGACCGGTCGTCGCGGGGGCGACCGGGTCGGGAGGGCTGGTCGCGCTTGCCCTCCCGGTCAGGAACCGCGGCGCATCGAGGTGGGGACGGGCACACCGATGCAAGCGAGCGGCGCGCTGCTGACGCGGGATCATCGGCGACGACGGGTGTCTTCTGCCCGGCAATTCCAAAGAAAAAGGGCTCAGGCGGTACCGCCCAAGCCCTTCATCTGAATTGGTGGAGCCAAGGGGAGTCGAACCCCTGACCTCATGATTGCCATTTGAGAACGAGACGGAAGCGCCCGATGGCATGCTCTCCAGAGGCCGGCCTTTTCCTTGGCTTTCCGGCGATGATGGCGGGCGGTGGCAGGGACGGCAGCGTTGCCACATCGGCTGGTTTGGGCCTGATTTGTGCCCCGGCTTGGGGGGGGCTGGTAACGGATGGCAACAGCGCCGGCCCCTCCCGCCCTTGCGCGGCGCTGTATTTGGCGGACTATAGGGGGCATGAGTATCAGCACCGCTTCCCCTACGAGAAACCGCGCTGCTGCCTTCGGTGCTGGCGCGACCATCGGGGCGCTAGGCGGCCTCATCGGCCTAGGCGGCGCGGAGTTTCGGCTGCCCCTTCTGATCGGCATCTTTCGCTTCGCCGCGCTGGAGGCCGTCATCATGAACAAGGCCATGAGCCTCGTGGTGGTCGCGACGGCATTGCCCTTCCGCGCGGCGACGGTGCCCCTCGGGGATGTTGCGGCGAACTGGCCGATCATCGTGAACCTGCTCGCTGGGAGCCTTGGGGGCGCGTGGCTCGGTGCCGGATGGGCGACGCGGCTTCGGTCGGAAACGCTCTACAGGGTGATCGCAGGGCTTTTGGTCGCGATCGCGGTGGTTCTTGTGGCGGGACACGATGCGGCGGCCGGGCAACCCCTTTTCGCCGGCATGGCGCAGGCCATCGCGGGCGTCGTCGCCGGCTTCGCGATCGGCGTGGTCGCTTCGCTCTTGGGCGTTGCAGGGGGAGAATTGTTGATCCCCACGCTGATCCTGCTCTTCGGAGCGGACATCAAGCTCGCGGGAAGCCTATCCTTGGCGGTCAGCCTGCCGACCATGATCGTCGGCTTCACTCGATATAGCCGTGACCAATCCTTCAGCGTGCTCGGCCGAAATCGGACGTTCCTGATCGTCATGGCGGCGGGTTCGATTGTTGGAGCCTTCATCGGGGGGCACCTGCTCGGGCTCGTGCCGAACGCCATCCTACTGCCCGCGCTCGCGGCCATCCTTCTCATCTCGGCCTGGAAGGTTTGGCAGCACAAATAGAACCGCACCCCCCCTCGCGCCCAAAACCGGAAGAATCCGGAAGCGCGGGAAGGGGTGGCGGCCCCTCCATCACTCGCCTCCGGCCAAGATGGCCGCGAAGACGCCTTCCTTCGCCGCGCGATGGAAATCGGCAGGATCAACGCCGGTTGAGCGCAGGTCGTTATCGAATTCGGCCATCTGAGCGGCCTCTCGGCGCGCTCTGCAGGCTTGCTGCGATCGGGAGGGCCGGCCATCTCGACGGCGGAAGGCATCTCCGCAAAGGCTCCGTCCACTTCCGCAGCCCATGCGGCATCATCCTCGAAGACGCCGGGGCGCATGACCGACTTCGACAAGGCCCTCGCCGCGGCGGTGAAGGCGGCGGGCGTGAAGCGCGATGATCAGCCGATGAA
The DNA here is from genome assembly GCA_041906015.1 of Roseomonas sp. Lineage (GTDB taxonomy): Bacteria > Pseudomonadota > Alphaproteobacteria > Acetobacterales > Acetobacteraceae > Neoroseomonas. The sequence goes on along the minus strand of JAYRJZ010000059.1, from coordinate 19,314 downwards.
GATCACGCCGCACATGCTGCGGAAATTCCATGCCGCCGCGCAGGTGTTCGTCAGCGGTTTGCCGATCGAGGCTCTCCAAGATCGCATCGGGCACGTCCGGGGACGTCGCATGACATCGGCCCTCCATATGAACCCGCAGGATGAGCATCGCGCGACTGGGGTCTTCGAACTGCCTGCCGTCAAAACCGCCGGCTGACGACGCGGGGTTGCCATCGTGCGCACAGGCGTACTGCCGGCGGTGCGCCTGTGCGCCGCAGCATGACTAGCCGCCAGGCACTACAATTGTGGCGGAGCAGTCGCGGCTAATGATGGTCCCGAATGCGTTTGCGCGGAGTGAGGAAAGGTCGGGCGGCTGCCGCATGTTCCGTTGTGAAGCTAAGTCGTGGGCCAAGCGGACCACCAAATCGCGGCACCGTTCCGCCGGCATTTCAGCGTACGACCATCTCACGACAGACACGCGAAGCCCGCCATCGGGAAGATCATTGATGCGGTAAGTCGCCGTGTGAGCCGCATATTCCTGAGGCACCACTTCCAGCGGCCCTGACCCGTACCTCCAGGCGCCGCATGCGGTCAGCGAAACTGCGGAGGACAAGGCCATCATCGCGAGACGACGCCTAGATTCCCTGTTTGAAGCCACAATCTCGCGCTCCCTCCGCTTCTTGGGTCAGCAAGGCATGACCTTCCAGCGAAGTCCACTCCATCAGGCGACTGGCGTTTCCGCATCCCGCCGCGACGGCCGCAAAGGGCTGAGGAGGGCGACGCTGTTGCCGATGCGCGTCCCGCACTTGGCAACATCTGGCAACGCCAAAGAAAAAGGGCCTAGGCGATACCGACTAGGCCCTTCATCAAATTGGTGGAGCCAAGGGGAGTCGAACCCCTGACCTCTTGAATGCCATTCAAGCGCTCTCCCAACTGAGCTATGGCCCCCCGGGGAAGAGGCGCGCCGTATAGCCTCGCTCCACGGACCCCGCAAGGGGGTGTGTGCCCCCTTTCGGCGCAGCGCTGGGAACGGTAGGGAGAAATCCTCGAACAGGTTTCGGAACGGGGAGTGTCCATGGGCAAGGTCTATCCTGACGCCAAGGCCGCGTTGGCCGGCGTGCTGCGCGACGGCATGGTCATCCATTCCGGGGGCTTCGGCCTGTGCGGCATCCCCGCCCTGCTGATCGAGGCGATCCGCGAATCGGGCGTGAAGGACCTCACCGTCGTCTCGAACAATGCGGGTATCGACGATGCGGGGCTCGGTTTGCTGCTCAAGACGCGGCAGATCCGCAAGATGATCAGCTCCTATGTGGGCGAGAACGCGGAATTCGCCCGCCAGTACCTGGCCGGTGAGCTCGAGATCGAATTCAACCCGCAGGGCACGCTGGCCGAGCGCATCCGCGCCGGCGGCGCGGGCATCCCCGCCTTCTTCACCAAGACCGGCGTGGGCACCGAGGTCGCGAAGGGCAAGGAAACCCGCGAATTCGACGGCGAGATGTACGTGATGGAACGCGGCATCTTCGCCGACCTCGCCATCGTGCATGCCTATATGGGCGATACCGAGGGCAACCTCGTCTATCGGAAGACCGCGCGGAACTTCAATCCGATGATGGCGACCGCGGCGAAGATCACGGTCGCGCAGGTCGAGCACCTGGTGCAGCCCGGCGAGATCGATCCGGACCACATCCACACCCCCGGGATCTTCGTGAAGCGCATGATCCAGTGCCCGGCGGGCTACGATAAGCGCATCGAGCAGCGCACCATCCGCCAGCGTCCCGCCGCGGCTGCGGCCGGCGCCGAATCCCTGGCCTGAGGAGGAACGGACCATGCCCTGGACCCGCGACGAGATGGCCGCCCGCGCGGCCCGCGAACTGCAGGATGGGTTCTACGTGAACCTCGGCATCGGCATTCCGACGCTGGTGGCGAACCACGTCCCCGCCGGCTTCAACGTGCAGCTCCAGTCCGAGAACGGCATGCTCGGCCTCGGCCCCTTCCCCTATGAGGGGGAGGAGGATCCGGACCTGATCAATGCCGGCAAGCAGACCATCACGGCGCTGCCGACCTCCTCCTTCTTCGATTCCGCACAGTCCTTTGGGATGATTCGCGGCGGGCACATCGACCTGTCGATCCTCGGCGCGCTGCAGGTGGGGGCGAATGGGGATCTCGCGAACTGGATGATCCCCGGCAAGATGGTGAAGGGGATGGGCGGCGCGATGGACCTCGTCGCCGGCGTGAAGAAGGTGATCGTGCTGATGGAGCACACCGCCGGCGGCAAGCCCAAGCTGCTGAAGTCCTGCACGCTGCCGCTGACCGGCGCGCGGGTGGTGGACATGGTGGTCTCTGACCTCGGCGTCTTCGAGATTGCGCGCAAAGGGCCCGAACGGCTGGTGCTGACCGAACTTGCCCCGGGCGTGACCCTCGATGAGATGCGCGCCAAGACCGAGGCGGAATTCGAGGTGGGGATGAAAGCGGCGGCGTAAGCCGCACCCATCGCCCCGGCCGTCGACTGCGTCATGGACAGGCTTGCATCCGGCGGCGTGGCCCGATTGGTGGCCGCATTGCCCGTCGCCGGCGCGATGCTGTTGGTCGCCGGCTATGCGGCGCTCCTCGCCCAGCCCTGGATCGCGTATGGGCAAGGCTGGCTGCTGGGCGCGGATGGCCGGCCCCTGCCCTCCGATTTCGCCGCGCTTCGGGTTGCCGGTGACTTCGCGCTCAGGGGGGATGCGGGGGCGGCCTATGACTGGTCGGCCTTCAACGCCGCGGTGTCGGCCTTCATCGGGAGTGGTGCGCGCCATTGGCTCGGCTGGCTGAATCCGCCGATCTTCTTTCTCGTCGTCGCGCCGCTCGCCCTGTTGCCCTTTCAGACGGCAGGCTTTGTCTGGCTCGGAGCGAGCGGCGCCGCCTATCTGGCCGCGGCTCGTCACGCCTTCGGAAGCAGTGCCGCCCTGCTCTTCGCACTCGCTGCGCCGGCAGCCTTCGCCTGCGTCGCGAAGGGACAGAGCGGGTTCTTATCCGCCGCGCTCCTGGGCTTCGGGCTCACGCTGCCCGATCGCAGGCCGATACTGGCGGGCCTCTGCATCGGCCTCCTTGCCTACAAGCCGCAGCTCGGGCTCGTCCTGCCGGTGCTGCTGGCCGCGGGCGGCCATTGGCGCTGCATCGCGGTGGCCGGGGCGACGGTGGCAGTGCTCATCCTGTTGTCCGGCTCGCTTTTCGGATGGGATTCCTGGCTTGCCTTCTTCGGTTCCCTCGGCGGCACGACGGACCAGTTCCTGCTTCAAGGCGCGGGTCGCGCGGCCATGCAGTCGATCTACAGCTTGGCGATGTCGGCGGGGTTGCGTCCGGGCGTGGCGGCGGCGCTGCATGCCGTCGTGGCGCTCGGGGCGTTGGCCGTTGCCGTCACCATCTGGCGCATGCGGCCCGCCCCGGAAGCGGCGCGCGCGGCGGCTGGCATCGCCGCGGCGTTTCTCGCGACGCCTTACGTTTTCAATCACGATGCGCCGATGCTGGTCATTGCCGCGCTGCTCCTGGCAGGCAGGAGCTCCTGCCCTCGCGCGACAATCGGGGAATGCGGCTGGCTCTGCGTTGCCACGCTGGTGCCGATCGTGACGCTGATGACGCCGACCAACCTGCCGGGATGTGCCGCTGCGATGGTCATCCTGGCCGTCGCCCGTCGGCAGGCTTGCCGCGCATGATCGTGAGTGCGCCTGCCTTCCTTGCCTTTTCTCCCCCGCGCGGCACTCTCCGCCCCGGATAACCAACGCCAGAGGGAAACCGCCATGACCCCGATCACCCCACCGGCGCCGATTGCCTTCATCGGCATGGGCGTCATGGGCGCCGCCATGGCGGCGAACATCCTCAAGGCGGGCTTCGCGCTCACGGTCAGCAGCCGAACGAGGGCCAAGGCCGAGCCGCTGCTCGCCGCCGGGGCGCAATGGATGCCGACCGCCCAGGATGCGGCGGATGGCGCGGCCTGCGTCTGCCTCTGCGTGCCCGATACGCCGGATGTGGAAGCCGTGCTGTTCGGGGAGGACGGTGTCATCCACGGCGCCGCCCCGGGGACGGTGGTGATCGACTTCTCCACCATCGCCGCCTCCGCATCGGCGGACTTCGCGAAGCGCTGCGCCGAACGCGGTGTTGTCCTGCTCGACAGCCCGGTTTCCGGCGGGCCGCAGGGGGCGATCGACGGGACGCTCACCTGCATGGTCGGCGGGGCCGATGCGGGTTTCTCGGCCGCCCGCCGGGTCTTCGATGCCGTGGGCAAGACCATTACCCTGCTGGGGCCGGCCGGCTCGGGACAGATCTGCAAATCGGCCAACCAGCTCATCATCGTCGCCGCGATGCAGGCGGCGGCCGAGGCGTTGACCATGGGCCGCAAGGCGGGTCTCGACCCGGCGCTGATGCGCCAGGCGCTGCTCGGCGGCTCGGCGCGCTCCTTCGTGCTCGAGAACCACGCGAAGCGCATGCTGGACCGCGCCTTCAAGCCGGGCTTCAGGGCGGAGCTGATGCGCAAGGACATCCGCCTTGCCCTCGCCGCGGTGCGTGACAACGGCGTCTTCGCGCCCTCGACGGCGCTGGCCGCGCAGATGATGGAGGCGTTGGTGAATACGGGGCGCGGCGGTGCCGATTGCGCTTCGCTCGGCGCATTGGTGGCGGAGCTGTCGGGGCTGACGGACTGAATGGCCTCGTCGGTCACCCGGCTGCGGGCGCGGCTGCACCATTTCTACTACGGCCATGCGGCCGAATGCCGGCGCTTCCGCTACGCGGTGCTGGCGCTCGATCTCGCCACCGTCGCCTTTGTCATCGTCACCTCGTTCCTGCCGCGCCATCCCGCCATCGGCGTGGTCGACGTGTTGATCGGCCTTGGCCTGGCGATGGAATTCGTCACGCGCCTGGGTGGCAGCCGGCGCCCGTGGCGAGAGGCGCTGACCGTCGCCTCGCTTGCCGACTTGGTCGCCATTGCCTCATTCCTCGCCCCGCTGGCCGGGGAAGGCTTCGGCTTCCTGCGCGTGGTCCGTACGCTGCGGCTACTGCACTCCTACCGCATGCTCGGCATGTTGCGGACGGACTTCGCCTTCTTTCGCCGCAACGAGGAAGCGACGCTCGCCGCGACGCACCTCGTCGTCTTCGTCTTCATCATGACCGCGCTGGTCTATGAGACGCAGCACGCCGGCAATCCCGAGATCGGGAACTATGCGGACGCGCTCTACTTCACCGTCACGGCGCTGACGACGACGGGATTCGGCGACATCACCCTGCCGGGCACGAGTGGACGACTGATCTCGGTGGTCATCATGCTGGCCGGCGTGACGCTGTTCCTGCGGCTCGCCCAGGCGCTGTTCCGCCCGGCCAAGGTGCGCTTCACCTGCACGGCCTGCGGGCTGCAGCGACACGAGCCCGACGCCGTGCATTGCAAGGCGTGCGGAGCGTTGCTGAACATTCCCGATGAGGGGCTGGACTGATCGGGGCGAGCGCCGGCCCGTGAGGGTGACGTGGAGAGGGGCTTTGCCCCTCTCCAAACCTCACCCCACCAAAGGCCGAAGGGCCTTTGGAAACCAATACCTGGTGTTGGCCGCATAGGCGCGCGAGGTTGCCGCGGGCCCGTTGCGCACCGCACCAGATCGAGGTTTCCAAAGGCCCTTCGGCCTTTGGTGGGGAGGGCCCGGGAGGGGCAAGGCCCCTCCCGTTTCCGTCCAGCCCTACAGGATGAACCGCGACAGATCGGCGTTGCCGGCGAGCGGCGCGACCTTCTGCCGCACCATCTCCCCATCCACGCGCACCGTTTCCCCGCCGCGGTCGGAGGCGGTGAAGGAGATCTCCTCCAGCAGCCGCTCCAGTACGGTGGCGAGGCGCCGCGCGCCGATGTTCTCCACCGACGCGTTGATCTCCGCCGCGAGGTCCGCCAGCGCATCCACCGCATCCGCGGCGAAGTCCAGCGTCAGCCCTTCGGTGCCGAGCAGTGCCGTGTACTGCTTCAGCAGCGAGTGTTCCGGCTCGGTCAGGATGCGGCGGAAATCGTCGCGGCTCAGCGCGTCGAGCTCGACGCGGATCGGCAGGCGGCCCTGCAGTTCCGGCAGCAGGTCCGACGGCTTGGCCAGGTGGAAGGCGCCGGAGGCGATGAAGAGGATGTGGTCCGTCTTCACCGGCCCGTACTTGGTCGTGATGGTGGTGCCTTCGATCAGCGGCAGCAGGTCGCGCTGCACGCCCTCGCGGGAGACGTCGCCGCCGCGGAAGCCGCCCTCGGTCGTGCGGGCCGCGACCTTGTCGATCTCGTCGAGGAAGACGATGCCGTTGTTCTCGGCATGCGACACGGCGTCGCGCACCAGCGCATCCTGGTCGAGCAGCTTGTCCGCCTCTTCCTTCGTCAGGGCGATACGCGCCTCGGCGACGGACATCTTGCGCGGCTTCTGGCGCCCGCCGAACATCTTGCCGAGCATCTCCTGCATGTTCTGCATCTGCGCGCCCTGCTGTCCCGGCAGGTCGAGCATGCCGATCGGCATGCCCGGGCCGGCATCGGTGACCTGGACCTCGACCTCGCGCGATTCGAGCTCGCCGGCGCGCAGCATGCGGCGGAACTTCATCTTGGTTTCGCCCGAGGCGGCCTCGCCCACCAATGCCGCGATCAGCCGCTCCTCGGCGTTCAGCTCGGCCTTGGCCTGGACGGTACGGCGCGCCTGTTCGCGGCCCATGGTGATGGCGGCCTCGATCAGGTCGCGCACGATGGATTCGACGTCGCGGCCGACATAGCCGACCTCGGTGAACTTCGTCGCTTCCACCTTCAGGAAGGGTGCGTTGGCGAGCTTGGCGAGCCGCCGCGCGATCTCGGTCTTGCCGACGCCGGTCGGGCCGATCATCAGGATGTTCTTCGGCACCACCTCCTCGCGCAGCCCTTCCGGAAGCTGCTGGCGGCGCCAGCGGTTGCGCAGCGCGATGGCGACGGCGCGCTTGGCATCCTGCTGGCCGACGATGTGGCGGTCGAGCTCGCTGACGATCTCGCGCGGGCTCAGATTGATGGCTTCAGACATTTTTTCTGCCCTCAGACGGCGGGCGGCCGGCATCCGCCGACCTTGCCTTCGCGCCATGCGCTGCTGCGCCGGCGGCAATGGATGGGATGGGCGCGGTCGCGCTGTGCGCTCCCGGATCGCGGCAGGGCCGCGATCCGTGGGGCGCACTCGGGGGTGGGGGTCACGCCTGCGATTCCAGGCTTTCGAGAATGACGTTGCCGTTGGTGTAGACGCAGATGTCGCCGGCGATCTTCATGGCGCGGCGGCAGACTTCCTCGGCGTCGATGCCGGGGACGGGCAGCAGGGCGCGCGCGGCGGAAAGCGCATAATTGCCGCCCGACCCGATGCCGATGACGGCGTCCTCGGGTTCGAGCACGTCACCCTGGCCGGTCAGCAGCAGCGACCGTTTGGCATCGGCCACCGCGAGCAGGGCTTCGAGGCGGCGCAGGTAACGGTCGGTGCGCCAGTCCTTGGCCAGTTCGACGCAGGCGCGTTCGAGCTGGTCGGGGAAGCGTTCGAGCTTCGCCTCCAGCCGTTCGAGGAGGGTGAAGGCGTCGGCCGTGGCGCCGGCGAAGCCGGCGAGCACCTTGCCATTGGCGATGCGGCGCACCTTGCGGGCGTTGCCCTTCACCACCGTCTGGCCGATCGAAACCTGGCCGTCCCCGGCCATGGCGACGCGGCCGTCCTTGCGGACGCACAGGATGGTGGTTCCGTGCCACCCGAGGGGATCATGTTGTGAGGAATTCATGGTGGCCCGGAAAATGGGCGCGGCGCGGCGCGGACTCAATGGGGGACGGGACGTCGGGCCGGCCGGCATGCCCTGGTTACGATTGGGAAGGGATTGCGGTGCTTTGCTGGCCCAGGTCGCCCAACAGGAGCCCTGCATGCCCCCCAGGATCGCCCGATGCTTCCGCGATTCGGCAGAATCGCGGCCATGATGGAAGCCCTGCTGGCGGAACCGTCCGCCGCCGTGCCGCCTGGCGCGATCGACCGGCGGGCCCATCCCCGTACCCCGCTACGGCGCGGCGCGTTGCTGGAACTCGGCGGGCGCCGCTTCGCGGTGAACCTGCTCGACCTTTCCGAGGGCGGTGTGGCGCTCCAGGGCTGGGGGGTCGACGCTGTGCCAGGGACAAGTGTCGCACTCATCCTCGACACCAGCCTGCTGCCGGCCACCGTGGTCGAGGTAGAGGACGGTCGGCTGCATCTGGCCTTCCAGCCCCTGTCGCCGGCTGGCCTCGCGGTGGTGCGCCGCCTGCTCGCCCTCGGCACGGAACCCGTTCTGGCGGCCTGACCCGGCACTGCGCGCCGGCACGATTGCGGGAACTGGCGATAGGGGCGTAGGAAGCGCCCCATGGACGTCCCCCTGACCCCGGCGCGGCGCGCCGAGATCGCCCGCAAGACCGCCGAAACCGATATCCGGGTTGCCATCGACCTGGATGGCACGGGCCGCGCGGCCGTGGCCACGGGGGTCGGCTTCCTGGACCACATGCTCACCGCCCTCGCCCGGCATTCCATGATCGACATGGACATCACGGCGACCGGCGACCTGCATATCGACTTCCACCACACCGCCGAGGATGTCGGCATCGTGATCGGCCAGTGCCTCAAGAAGGCGCTTGGGGACAAGCGCGGCATCCGCCGCTACGGCTTCTCCCTGCTGCCGATGGACGAGGCACTGGCCGAATGCGCCATCGACATCTCCGGCCGCCCCTTCCTCGCCTGGTCCGTGCCCTTCGCCCGCGACAAGGTGGGCGAGATGGACACCGAACTCTTCGAGGAGTTCTTCCGCGCCCTTGCCTTCAACGCCGGCGTCACGATGCACATGACCTTGAAGGCGGGCACCAACGCGCACCATGTCGCGGAGGCCTGCTTCAAGGCCGCCGCCCGCGCCCTGCGCATGGCGGTGGAACCGGATCCGCGGGCGGGGGATGCCATTCCCTCGACCAAGGGAATGCTGGAGACCTGAGCATGCGTGTCTGGACAGTGCAGGTCAGCCCGCCTTCCTCCCGGAAGCCGCCGCGGGCCGTGATGCTGCGGGATGGTTTCTCGGTCTGGGCCCTGCTGGCGCCGGTATTGTGGTTCCTGGCCCAGGGCTGCTTCGCACTCGCGGGGCTGACGCTGGCGGCGCAGACGCTCATCGCCGCGCTGCTGCCGCCCGGGATCGCTGGGGCCCTGGCGCTCGGCCTGCAGCTCTTCATCGGATTCGAAGCCCGCACCCTGCAGGCCTGGTGGCTCGGCCTGCGCGGCTGGCGCACCGAGGCGGTGGTGATGGGGCGCAATGCGGAGGCAGCCTTCCTGACGCTCGCCTCCGGCCGGCCGGACCTGGCGCGTCTGGCGGCCTGACGGGGGAAGCGGGGAATGGTGCAGCGCGTCGCGGTGGTCGACCCGGGGTCGGGCAACTTGGCCTCGGTCGTCCGGGCCTTCGAGAAAGCGGCCGCGGACAATGAGATCGAGGCGGTGATCAAGGTGGTGACCGCGGCGGCGGATCTGCGCCTCGCGGACCGCATCGTGCTGCCCGGCCAGGGGGCTTTCGCGGCCTGCCGGCGGGGGCTCGACGCGCTGCCCGGCGTGGTCGCGGCACTCGAGGAACGTGTCCGTGGCCAGGGCGTGCCCTTCCTCGGCATCTGCGTCGGCATGCAGCTTATGGCGGACAAGGGCCTCGAGCATGGCGAGACGCCAGGCCTCGGCTGGATTCCAGGCGTCGTGGCCCCGATGGATCCGCGCGGAGCGGATGGCACGCCGCTCCCCCTGCCGCAGATGGGCTGGAATGCCCTGTCCTTCGAGGAAGGCTACCATCCGGTTCTCGACGGCGTGAAACCCGGCGACCAGGTCTATTTCGTGCACTCCTACGCCTTCGAGGCGACGGAGCCGGAGGATGTGCTCGCCACCACCGACTATGGCGGGCCGGTGACCGCGATCATTGCGCGCGGCAACCTCGCCGGGCTGCAATTCCATGTGGAGAAGAGCGGCCCGGTCGGGCTCGCCATGCTCGCCAACTTCCTGCGGTGGGAACCGTGAATACGCCCCTCGTCGTCGAGAACGCCCGCGGCCTCGCCGTCGAACGGGTCGAGCGCCTGTCGGAGGCCGACCTCGCCGACCTCGCCGAGGCGACGGACGCCGCCATCATCGAAGGCGGCGGCTTCGGCTGGGTGGAGCCCCAGGGCCGTGCCGCGCTGGAACGCCATTTCCGCGGCGTGCTGCTGGTGCCCGAGCGGGAGCTTTTCGTCGCGCGGCTGGACGGGCATGTGGTCGGTTCCGCCCTGCTGGTCCGCCCGCCCCGCAACAATGAGGCGCAGGCCTTCGCCGCGACCCTGACCCACGCCTATATCGCGCCCTATGCCCGTGGCTTCGGCCTGGCGCGGCTGATGGTGCGCAAGGTCGAGGAACGCGCGGCCGCGCTGGGGCACCGCGTCATCAACCTCGATGTGCGCGAGACGCAGACGACCGCGATCGCGCTGTTCGAAAGCCTCGGCTACCAGCATTGGGGCACCCACCCCTTCTATGCCCGCGTGGCCGGCCAGACGGTTGCCGGGCGCTACTACATGAAGACGCTGGAGCCCGGCCGGGGCCGCAGCACGGGCGTGCTGATCGACGGAGCCGGCTGACCGCCGCGCGGGACGAAAGGGGCGCGACGAGGATGCTGCTGGCTGGTGCATTGGTCCTGTCGGCGGCTCTGGTCTGCCTGGGTTATGGCTTGCTCCTGCTGCGGGCCGCCCAGTGGCTGCGCCCGGGCCTCGCGGCCGGCGTCACGCTGGGCGATGCCGGATTGCTCGGCTTCGGCATGCTCGGGGTGGTCGCCACGCTGCTGAATGTCCTGCTGCCGCTCGGCGGGCCGGTGGCGGCGGCGGTCTGCCTGTCGGGCGTTGCGCTGGCCGGCCTCCAGCACCGCGCCCTCGCCGCCCGGGCGGGGGCCTTCGGCTGGGCCCCCGTGGCGGCCCTGCTGCTGCTGGTCAGCGCCTGCCTCTATCTGGGGGCGAAGATTCCAGGGACGACCACCTCGCATTTCGATGCCGGGCTTTACCACGTCCAGGCGGTACGCCTGGCGATGGAACAGCCGCTGATCCTCGGCATCGCCAACATCCATATGCGGTTTGGCTACAATTCCGTGGTCTTCCCCACCGCCGCGCTGCTTTCCGGCGGGTTGCCCGGCCTGGCCGCGGCGCTGACGGGCAATGCGTTGCTGCTCAGCTTCGTGGCCGTGGCGGTGCTGCAGCGGGCGCTGGCCGATGGCGCGGCGCGCTGCCTGCGTTCGACGGTCTTCGGGCTGCTCGCGGTCTGGCTCGCCATCTTCTCGCCCCTGCTCAGCGTCGGGGCCTGGCTGGGCACGCCCAACAGCGACATCCCGAGCGCGCTGATGGTGCTCTACGCCTTCTACCTCGCCCTGCGGTTGTCGGATCGCGGTGATGCGCCGGAGGGCTCCGGCACCGCCGCGTTGCTCGTCGTGGTCGTGGCGCTGGCGCTGGTCCTGAAGCTGTCGACCCTGCCGGTCCTGGCCTTGGTGCTGCTGCCGCTGCTCGCCCGGCGGCGCGGCTGGATCGGATGGCAGGACATCGCGTGTGGCGTCGGCGGCGCGGCCGCGCTGGGCCTGCCCTGGCTGCTGCGTGGGGTCGCGACCTCGGGCTGCCTCGCCTATCCCCAGCCGGCGAGCTGCCTGCCCGTGCCCTGGCGGATCGACCCCGTCCTGGCGCGCTACGACATGGACTGGATGCGGTCCTGGGCGCGACGGCCCGAAACCCCGCCGGAGATCGTCCTGGCCGACTGGTCCTGGTTTCCGGACTGGGTCGCGACGCTGGGCCGCGAACCGATGCGCCCGGCCTTCCTCCTGCTGCTTGCCGTCACGCTCGGATTGGTCCTCGCCCGGTTGGCGCTGCGCCGCCTGGTCACCGCCGCCGATCTGTTGCCGCTGGCCGCGGCGCGGCGCGACACGCTGCATCTGCTCATCGTGGCGATGGCCGGGATCGCCTTCTGGTTCCTCACCGCGCCGCTGGTGCGCTACGGGCAGGCTTGGCTGGTGCTGCCGCTGCTGCTCGGGATCGCCCACCTCGCGCCCGCCGGCTGGGGCGAGGCGACCGGCGCCGCACGCAGGCTCGACGCCATGCCGGGACACTGGCAGCGCAGGCTTTGCGCGGGTCTGGTGACCGTGGTGGTGCTGATCAGCCTCGGCGGACATTCCTGGCGCCGGCTGCTGGCGACGGGCTTCCCGCACTACCCCGAGGTCGCGGTGGAACAGCGCGGGACCATCGGCGACCTGCCGCTGAATGTGCCGCGCGAAGGCGGCCAGTGCTGGGACGCCCCCATTCTCTGCACGCCGATGCCCCGCGACGGGCTGAGCATGCAGCCCTTCGGGCCCAGCCGGATGATCCGCAACCCGGGGTGAGGGGTGGGGCCACGCGCCAGGCCCCTTCCGCCGCCACGCGTTGCGCCGACCGATCGGTTGGGAAATTGCCGCCGGCCCCCTCGACAGACCTCGCTTCGGCTGCTTCCCTGCGGCCCGACTGAACCAGCAGGAGGAACCGCCCCCGCCATGAGCATCAACGGCGCAGCCTATATCGTCGGGGCTTTCGAGCATCCGACGCGCAAGGCCGAGGGCCAGTCCGTCGCCCAGCTCCATGCCGAGGTCGCCTATGGCGCCTTGCAGGATGCGGGCCTTTCCAAGGACGACATCGACGGCTTCTTCTGCACCGGGGCCGCTCCCGGCCTCGGGCCGATCAACCAGGCCGACTACATGGGGCTGACCAAGCTGCGCCATGTCGATTCCACCGACATGGGCGGCTGCTCCTACGTCATGCATGTCGGCCACGCGGCGCAGGCCATCAAGGAAGGGCGCTGCAACATCGCGCTCATCACCCTGGCCGGCCGGCCGCGTGCGGAAGGCATGGCCACCGGCACCGTGCCGCGCTCCTGGGCGCCGAACATCCCGGACGATCCGTTCGAGATCCCGATGGCGCGCACCGTCGTGACCTCCTACGCGAATGTCGCGCAGCGCCACATGTATGAATACGGCACGACCTCCGAGCAGCTCGCCTGGATCAAGGTCGCCGCCTCCACCCATGCTCAGTACAACCCGCACGCCATGCTGCCCAAGGTCGTGACGGTCGAGGACGTGGTGAACTCGCCGATGGTGGCGGACCCGCTGCACCGGCTCGACTGCTGCGTCATCTCGGACGGCGGCGGCGCGCTGATCGTCGCGCGGCCGGAGATCGCGAAGTCGCTGAAGCGCCCGATGGTGAAGGTGCTCGGCTGCGCCGAAGCCACCAAGAACCAGGCCGGCGGCGCCACCGACCTGACCTATTCGGCCGTGAAGCAGTCCGGCGCGGCCGCCTTCGCGGAAGCCAAGGTCACGCCGAAGGACATCCAGTACGCCTCGATCTATGACAGCTTCACCATCACGGTGCTGATGCAGATCGAAGACCTGGGCTTCGCGGAGAAGGGCAAGGGCGGCGCCTTCGTCGCCGACGGCAACCTGATCTCCGGCGTCGGCAAGCTGCCCTTCAACACCGATGGCGGCGGGCTGTGCAACAACCATCCGGCGAACCGCGGCGGCATGACCAAGGTGATCGAGGCGGTGCGCCAGCTGCGCGGCGAAGCGCACCCGAAGGTCCAGGTGCCGGGCTGCAAGCTGGCGCTGGCGAACGGCGTGGGCGGGCTGCTCGGCCATCGCCACGGCGGTGCGACCCTCATCATGGAGCGGGAGTGATCATCATGGCGACCCAAGCCGCCAACCGCGCCATCCCGGCGCCGAAGGAAGACCCCACCACCAAGCCGTTCTGGGACGCCGCCCGCGAGGGCCGCTTCCTGATCGGCAAGTGCAAGGATACCGGCAAGCATTTCTGGTATCCGCGCGGCTGCTCGCCCTTCACCCTCTCGAACAATGTCGAGCTGGTGGAAGCGAAGGGCACGGGGACCATCTATTCCTTCACCGTGATGCGCTCGAAGGAGCCGCATGCGCCGGCCTATGTGGAGCTCGATGAGGGCCCGCGCATGTTCACGAACATCGTGGATTGCGACCTCGATACGCTGAAGATCGGCCAGAAGGTCAAGCTGGTGTTCAAGCCGACCGAGGAAGGTGGCGCCCCGGTGCCGATGTTCACGCCGGTCTGATGGGGTTGGGGGCGCTGTGTCGTCCCCCTCCGAACGCGTCGGGACCCCGGCCACGGGGTCCCGGTCGCCGCGTCGCGTCAGTCTTCGACGCGGAATCCCACTTTGATGCTCACCTGATACTGGGCGATCTTGCCATCCTGGACGCGGCCGCGGATCTCGCCGACCTCGAACCATTCGATGTGGCGGAGCGTCCTGGCCGCCCGCGCAATCGCCGTCTCGATCGCATCACTCACTGATTTCTGGGAACTGCCGACGAGGTCGGTCCTGCGATAGACGGGTTCGTCCTTCATGCTTTCCTCCCTGGGTCTTGCCGTGTTCCGGCGCGGCCAAGCCTAGGCCCACATCCCCACCGCATGGGGAATGACGTCGATCCCGCCACAGGGTTCCAGATCACCGCGCGGCAGGGCGCGGGTCGTCCCGCCAGACCCGCTTCCGTTCGCCCCGGCTCACGGCAACGTCTCTAGCCCGTTGTTTCTGCGAGCATCGCCAGCCGACCTGGCGCTTTCCCCTGATCGGGAGCTGCTCCGGCTCTTTCATGACCATTCCCCCTTTGCCCTGACTCGCGCTATACTGAATCGAGGGGAATCAGGGGGTTCGGGGTCATGCTTCGCATGATCACGATATTGGCTGCGCTGGCCTTGGCGGCCTGCGGCAGTTCACGTGGCACGGGGCCGCATACCGGGGTACCGGGCTATGCGGGGGGCGATACCTCCTGCGTGCCCTATGCGCGGGCGCGGAGCGGCATCGACCTGTCGGGCGACGCTTGGCAGTGGTGGGAAGCAGCGGCGCAGTCGGGGCGATATGACCGATCCCGCAACCCGCGGACCGGGGCAGTGCTGGTGTTCATGCGCACCTCGCGCAATCGCACCGGGCACCTCTCGGTCGTGACGCGCGTCGTGTCGTCGCGTGAGATTCGCGTCGATCACGCCAACTGGGCTTCCGGCCGCAATCGGGGGCGGATCGCGCGGGATCAGCCGGTCGTGGATGTCTCGCCGAACAACGATTGGTCGCTGGTACGGGTCTGGTATCCGCCCGTGAGCGCGTTGGGGCAGAGCAACTACCCGACCTATGGCTTCATCCATGGCGGACGATTGATGGCGGAGGCGCGATAGATACCGCAGGCCATCCCTCAGACGGCAGATACACGCAATCTGGGGGATGTAACGGAATCAAAATCGCACCTGGCTTGAATTGCGACGGTATCGACACGCCACAGTAACTGTTCGCGCCGTTGCTTTGCCCGCCGGGGTTGGTGGCATCCGCCGCCGCAGAAGCGTCATAAGAAGCGCTGCGTTGTGCGTCGCAGCATGACACCGAAAGAACCGGAGGTGCGGATGTCGGGATTGGAAGTGACGGGCCTCGTCATGGCGATGGCCATGGGCGTGTGGCTCTTGTTGCGCGGACTTGGCAATGCCCTGGCCTGGTACGCCAAGGCGCAGGACCGCCGCGGCGCGTGACGCCGGGGCGCGCGGGGCCGTCAGCGCCAGGATGACAGCGCCCGATTCCGGCGCGACCAGGTGCCGACGAAGGGCTGAAGGTCAGCCGTCCTGCCAGGAAGGCCGGGCGCCATGCCGCCGTTTCCTGGTGCCGGGCCCTCGGCGGCGCTAAGCCGGGTCCGGACCGGCCGCCGTCGCCATCGGGCGCCTCATCCGGCGGCGATCCCAGCGCGCCGCACCACCGCACGCCAACGCGCCGTTTCCGTCTCGATCGTCGTGGTGAGTTCCGCGGCGCTGGTCGCTTCGATGCCGAAGCCGGTCGCGGCGAGGCGCTGGCCGACCTCCGGCACGCGCAGCGTCGTCGTCAGCGCCGCCTGGATGCGCGCGGCGAGGGATTCGGCCATGCCGCGCGGTGCCACGATGCTGTGCCAGGACCCCGAGGTGAAATCCGGCACGCCCGCTTCCATGATGGTCGGCACCTCGGGCAGCAGCGGGTGGCGCGTGCGCCCGCCCACGGCGATGGCGCGCAGTCGGCCCGCCTGAACCTGCGGCACCACCGTCGCCATGTTCAGCAGCGCGAGGGACAGCGTGCCCGCCATCAGGTCCGTGGCCGCCGCGCCGCCGCCCGGATAGGGCACATGGGTCGGCCTGGTGTCGGTGCGCTGCGCGAAGAGCTCCATGCCGAGATGTTCCGAGGAGCCGATGCCCGAACTGCCATAGGACGCCCTGTCCGGATTGGCGCGCATCCAGGCGATGAGCTCGGGCACGGTCGTCACGGGCAGGGACGGGTTCACGACCAGCAGGTTCGGCGCGCTGATGGCGATGGTCAGCGGCGTGAAGTCGCGGACCGGGTCATAGCCGGCGCGCGCCAGCAGGAGCGGGTTGATGGTCATGATGCCGCTGGCGCCGACGAATAGGACGCTGCCATCCGGCGCCTGGCGCGCGATGTACTGCGCGGCGACCGCGCCATTCGCGCCGGTGCGGTTCTCGACCACGAAGGGCTGGCCGAGGCGGGCCTGGAGATGCTGCGCCAGGGTGCGCGCCAGGATGTCGGAGGGGCCGCCGGGCACATAGGGAACGACGATGGTGGTCGGGCGGGTGGGCCAGGCGTCCTGCGCGCGGGCGCGCGGTGCGAGGGTAAGAGCGGGGGCAGCAAGCAGCAGGCCGCGGCGGTTCATGCGGGATCTCCGGCGGAAGGGCGCCGTGGCTGTGCAATCGGCATGCCGCTGGGCACGCCGGCGCACCGGCTTGACGCCGCCACGCGAAGCCCGCCCACTGCCGCGCATGGGACGTCCGGCCTTGCTGCTGATCGGCTGCGGCGCCTTCGGGCGCGTGCATCTGGCCGCGCTGCGGCGGTTGGGCATCGCGCCGATGGTGCTGGACGCCGATCGTGCCGCCGCCGAGGCGACCGGCTGCGCGGTGGCGGAAAGCCTGGAACAGGGCCTGGCCGCCTGCGACGCCGCCATCGTCGCGACCCCGGTGCCCACGCATCTGCCGATCGCCGGCGCGGTGCTGCGCGCCGGGCGCGACCTTTTCCTCGAAAAGCCGGCGACCGAGACGGCGGCCGAAGCCGCGGCGCTGGCCGAGCTGGCGGAGGCGCATGGTCGCATCGCCCAGGTCGGCCTGTATTTCCGCTTTCACCCGAAGGCGATGGCGCTGCGCCGGATGGTGGCGGCGGGCGCGTTCGGCCGGTTGCACTACCTCGCGGCGCGCTTCTCGGGGCTCAAGCGGGCGCGTGGGGATTCCGGGGCGCTGTTGAACGATGCGGTGCACTTCGCCGATCTGCTGCCCTGGATCGCGGGGGAAACGCCGGCGAGCCTTTTCGCCACCACTGCCGACCCGCTCGGACGCGGGCGGGAGGACCTGGCGCTGATCCAGATGATCTTCCCCTCCGGCTGCACGGCGCTGATCGAGGCCGGCTGCGTGCTGCCGGGCCGCTGGCCCGACGCCGTGGTACCGGGCGCGGAGACGCGCAAGGAAGTGATCGTCGCTGGCCGCGCCGCGCTGGCCGAGCTGGACTTCGCGGCCGAGACCTTCACCTTGCGCCGCGGCGCCCATGCCCCGGCCGCCGGCGGCGCCTGGTTGCCGCAGCACGCGCCGCGCGAGGACGTCGCCATCCTGCCCGCCGATCCCGTCGCGGTGGTCGCCGCCGAACTCGACGCCTTCCTCGACGCTGTCCGGACGCGCCGGCCGCCCGAGGCCGGTCTGCGGTCCGGGGCCGTGGCGCCGGCGCGCATCCTGGATGCCGCGCGGCTGTCCGCCGCCGAGGGCCGCGTTGTCGCGCTGGAGGAGTTCGCCCCATGACCGCGCCGCGCTTCCGCCTGGTCGAGGTGCAGCGCTTCGAATGGCCCTTCCGCCTGCGCCTGCCGTTCCGCTTCGGCGTCGTCACCGTCACGCATGGGCGCCAGGCGGTGGTCCGCGCGCGCATCGCGCTGGAAGACGGGGCCGAGCACGAGGGCATCGCGGCGGAGACGCTGGCGGCCAAGTGGTTCGACAAGGATCCGCGCTGGTCGGATGCGCAGAACGAGGATCAGCTCCGCCGCGCGCTGGAGATGGCCTGCGATGCGATGCTCGTCGCCGGGGCGAACACGGCCTTCGGGCACTACGCCGACACCCACGCCGCGCATGTCGCTGCCTGCGGAGCGGAAGGGCTGAACGCGCTGGTCGCGGCCTATGGGCGCGCGCTGATCGACCGC
This sequence comes from Roseomonas sp., assembly GCA_041906015.1. Taxonomy (GTDB): domain Bacteria; phylum Pseudomonadota; class Alphaproteobacteria; order Acetobacterales; family Acetobacteraceae; genus Neoroseomonas. The sequence continues at coordinate 1,101 of JAYRJZ010000059.1, read as the reverse complement.
GCGATGCTGGATGCGCTGCTGAAGGCGAAGGGGCTGTCCTTCGCTGCGGGGATGCGCGCCAATATCGGCGGCATGGCGCCGCATGCGGCGGTGCCCGACCTCGCCGGATATGATGTGGCCGCGATGCTTGCCGCGCTGACACCCGCGCGGCGCCTGCAGGCGCGGCACACGGTCGGCCTGGTCGATCCGATCACCAGCGGCGACCAGGATCAGCGCGTGAATGACGGCCTGCCACAGACGCTGGAAGAGGTCGTCGCGACCTATCGCCACGCCTGGTGGAAGCTGAAGGTCGGCGGCGACGTCGCGGCGGATGTCGATCGGCTCTGCCGCATCGCCGCGGTTCTGGACCGGCTGCATGGCTACCACGTCACGCTCGATGGCAATGAGCAGTACGAGGATGCTGAAGGCGCGCTCGCGCTCTGGCGGGCAATCCGGGCGGAACCGCGATTGCGGCGGCTCGCCGCTGCCGTCGCCTTCATCGAACAGCCGGTGAAGCGCGCCGGCGCCCTGAGCGCCGGCATGGGTGCGCTCGCCGCCGAACGCCCGGTGATCATCGACGAGAGCGACGGGCCGCTGGACGCCTTCGTGCAGGCGAAGGCGCTGGGTTATGCGGGCGTGTCATCCAAGGCGTGCAAGGGCGTGTGGCGGTCGGTGATCAACCTCGCGCGCTGCCGTGCGTGGAACGCCGCGCTGCCGGCGCCGCGATACTTCATGAGCGCCGAGGACCTGACGACGTTGGCCGGTGTGTGCGTGCAGCAGGACCTCGCGCTGGTCAGCGCCATGGGGCTGACGCATGTCGAACGCAACGGCCACCACTTCGTGGACGGCTTCGCGGGCCGCCCCAGGGCCGAGGCGGTGCGCTTCATGGAGGCGCATCCGGATCTCTATGCCGATACGTCGCGCGGCGCGCGCCTCGCGATCCGCGAGGGGGTGCTGGACATTGGATCGGTGGTCGATGCCGTCGGGCTGGGCGCGGCGTTGGAACCGGATGTCGCGGCGATGGAACCGATGCGGCGCGCCGCCTGGCCGGTTGCGTGATACGGCGCGCGGTGAGGTTCCTGATGATGCGACGTGGCGGAGAACCGGAGGGGCGCCGCCCCA
>JAYRJZ010000058.1:0-31629 GCA_041906015.1 Roseomonas sp. | reverse complement strand
GGCGTCCTGGCGGGTGGAGGCTCGGAGGAGGGCGGAGCCCTCCTTCGACCTTCACCAGCGCAACCAGGCCAGTCATCAGGAAGGCCCTTCCAGACCTCCGGTTGGCGCCGCGCGCCTTGGGCAGAACGGTGCCGAAACCGGCGCTTGTGCGCAAAGCGCGCTACGAGGGCGCCGCCTGGACGCCACGCCCACCGCCAAGTCCCGACGGTCCAGGCCACACCGTGGCCTGGCGGTCGGAAGGCGCAGCGTTTCCGTCCGGGAACCGCCGGAATCAGGCCACGGCCACACCCCGCAGTCCGGAAGCGCCGCCTTCGGCCCGGGCGGACAGTTCCAGCCAGGCCGCTTCATGTCCGGCATCGGCGACGAAACGCCGCGGCAGGCGTCGCCGCTGCCAGGATGCTTCCCACGCTTCCGCTTCCGCCCAGCACGCCCCCGCGGCCGCCGCCCGGTCGGCCGGGGCGGCCTCAGCCATGTGGCGGATGAAGCGGGCTTCCAGCGCATCCCGTTCCGGCGCCAGTTCGGCGAGGATCGCGCCGAAATCGCCCAGCACCGCGCCGCGATGCATCGCCTCGTGCCGCCACCAGGGTGTCGCCGGGTCCCGGCAATCGGATGGGCGCGGCCCTTGGGGCGGCAACCCGGCTTCCATCAGCACCGGCTTGAAGATCGACAGGCAGGGCGCGGAGGTCCCGGTGACCCAGTGCAGCACCCGGCCATCGCCCTGCAGTTCCGAGACCATGGAGGCCGTGCTCTGCCCGCGCCGGTCGTGGCCGGAGGCGTGCATGCAGATGGTCCGCCCGGCCGCACGGGCCGGATGCCAGGAGGCATCGCCCTCGGCCGCCGCCCCGTGGTCACGGAGATTGGCCATCATGTCGGCCACCGTCACCCGCCCATCCTGGCGCGCCAGCAGTTCCGTCGCGCGGGAGCAGCGGGCCCGGCCCTGGCTCTGCGCGTCGCGATCGGGGTCGAGATGCGCTGCGGCGAAGTCGAAATCCGCCTCACCGCTGCACAGGCCACGCGCCGTCGCGTCGGCGATCAGCCCGGGGCTCGCGCGCCAGATGGCGCCGCGCCCGATCGACAGCGCGTTCGAGATGGCGCGGCTGCGCGCCACACGCTCCACCACCCAGAAGCGGCCGACCGTCTCGAGCACGAAGGCCCCGCCCGCATCGGCGACGAGATAGGCGTTGTCATAGAAATGCTCGTTGAGATGCCCGCAATCGCCGCCCTGCCCATGCGCCTCCAGCAGGTCGATGATGACGCCGACCGCCGCCTCGGCCGTATCCGCGCGTTCCAGGGCGAGGCGTACGAGGTCCATGCCGATCAGCGCCGGTTCGCGGCTGGGCGGCAACAGGCGGGAGAAGACCGCCTCGTTGCCGATCACGACGCCCGCGGCATTGGCGCCGATCTCCGCCCCCCAGCACCAGAAGGGCCTGCTGAGCAGCACCGGGCGCGTCTCGGTGACCTGCGGGATCTCGATGTAGCTGCAGCGGACCATGCCGCCGGGGGCATGGCGGGCGGCGGGGCGATGATCGAGGAACTGCGCCTCATTCCTCTCCCTGTCGCTGTTCTTGGCGAAGAGCACCGCGCCGGAGGCGGTGGCGGGCGACAGGGCGACCATTGTGTCGCACATGGGCTGCGTCTCCTCGGAGCATTGCCCGCGGACAGGCTCCGCAGGGGCGCACAAGTCACATAGCCGGCTCCGACCCGCCATGCCATGCTGCAACGCACATCCGGAGAGACGCCATGATCGGAAGACGCCTCGGCACCCTGCTGACCGCAGCCACCCTCATGCTGCCGCTGGCCGCGGCCCCGGCGCGCCCCGCCCAGGCCGCGCCGCTGGTCGCGGTGCTGGAGGCCGAGGTCGCGACACTCGACCCGCATTTCAGCACTGCCTACATCACCCGGGCCTTCGGCTACACGGTGTTCGACACGCTGTTCGGCCTGACCGCCGAGGGCCAGATCCGGCCGCAGATGGTCCAGGACACGGTCATCTCGGACGACCGGCTGACCTACACCTTCACCCTGCGCGAAGGCCTCGCCTGGCATGACGGCACGCCGGTGACGGCGGCCGATTGCGTCGCCTCGCTGCGCCGCTGGATGCCCAAGGCGGGGATGGGGCGGCTGCTGCTCGGCTCGACCGAGTCGCTCGAGGTGGTGGACGCGCGCACTTTCCGGCTCAAGCTGAAGCAGCCCTTCGGCCTGGTGCTGGAAGCGCTTGGCCAGCCCAACACGCCGGTGCCCTTCATGCTGCCCGAGCGCCTGGTCCAGGCCGCGGGAGATGGCCGCATCGCCGAGATCGTCGGTTCCGGCCCCTTCACCTTCCGCCAGGACCTCTATCGCCCCGGCGACCGCATCATCCTCGACCGCAACCAGCGCTACGTCCCGCGCGCGGAGCCGGCGGACTTCCTCGCCGGCGGCAAGCGCGTGAACATCGAGCGTCTCGAATTGCGGACGATGCCAGATGGCGGCACCGCCGCCTCCGCCCTGCAATCGGGCGAGATCGACTACATCCAGAGCCCCTCCTTCGACCTGCTGGGCGTGCTGGGGCGCAACCGGAACATCTCGGTCGGCGGCCCGGGCGGGATGAACAGCTACCAGGGCTATTTCCGGCTCAACCACGCCTCCCCGCCCTTCAACGACCCCGAGATCCGCCAGGTGCTGTGGCACCTGTTCGACCAGTCGACGGTGCTGACCGCGCTCGGCCTGCCCGAACGGCTGACCCAGCCGGGCTGCCTGTCCTGGTTCATGTGCGGCACGCCGCTTGAGAACACTGCCGGGTCCGATCGCGCGCGCAACCCCTCCGTCGCCGCGGCGCGGGAGGCGCTGCGCCGCACCCGCTACAATGGCGAGAAGGTGGTGGTGCTGCAGGCGACCGACATCGAGACGCTGCGCGTGTCCTCCGCCGTCGCGGCCGACCTGCTGACCCAGGCGGGCTTCAACGTGGAACTGCAGGCCATGGACTGGGGCACGCTGCTGAACCGGCGTGGCCGGCGCGAAGGTTGGGCGCTGTTCGGCGTCACCGCCTCGGGCTTCGACCTCGCGCAGCCGCCGACGCATTTCTATCTGTCGGGCAATTGCATCGATTACGCGGGCTGGAGCTGCGACGAACGGCTGAAGCCGCTCTTCGCCGCCTTCCCGATGGCACAGAGCCTCGAGGAACGGCAGCGCCTCGCCCGCGAGATCTCGGTCATCGCCTTCGAGAACACCCCGGCGGTGATGTGGGGGCAGTTCGTGACCCCGGCCGCCTGGCGGAACAACCTGCGGAACCTGATCCCGTCCAGCATCCCGCTGTTCTGGAACGTGGAGAAGAACTGAGGGCGGCCTGTTCCGACCGATGACGGACCGAGAGGGGCTCTGCCTCTCTCGGCCTGACCTCATCAAGGGCCGAAGGGCGACTGTGTTGGGTGTCAAGGGAAGCGGGAAGGGTTCCAGGGGGAATTGTTGCGGATGAGCTGGTTGGCGGTGGTGGCGAGCCAACGGGCGATGGCGATGAGGGCGAGCTTCTTGGGTTTGCCGCGTTCGAGCAGGGCGAGGTATCGGGCGCGGACGAGGGGGTCGTGGCGCGAGGCGGTGAGCGCGGTCATGTAGAAGGCGACGCGCACACAGGGCCTGCCGCCGCGCAGGCTGTCGCGACCGCGCGAGGTTCCGCTCTGCTGGGGATGCGGTGCAAGACCGGCCAGGCTGGCAGTGGCATGGCGGTCCAGTTGGCCCAGTTCCGGCATTTCGGCGACCAGCGTGGCGGCGATGCGGGGCCCGACGCCGGGCAGGCTCAGCAGCAGGCGCTGCCGCCTTGCGCTTTCGGCATCTGCTGCGATCGCGGCCTCCAGGGCGGCCTCGATGTCGCGGCGCTCGCCCTCCAGCAGCGCGATGGTGCGGCGCAGGCTGGCCGCGAGCGCAGTGTCCCATGCCCCCTTCAGCCGTGTCTTCTCGACCGCGATCATCTCGGTCAACTGCCGCCGCCGCGCCGCGAGGCCGCGGATGGCCTGGGCGGCAGGGCCGGGCAAGGGGCGTTCGGGCACCGGCATCACCGCAGCAAAGCGGGCGATCAGCGTGGCGTCGAGCCGATCCGTCTTGGCCCGTTGCCCCAGCATGCGCCGCCAGGCCCAGATCCGTTCGGGATTGACGCGCTGGACCGAGAAGCCAGCGGCTGCCAGTGCCGCGGCGGGAGGGTATTCGAGCCCGCCCGTCGCCTCCAGCACCACCCGCCCGACACCGGCCTTGCGCAGATGCGCGACCAGAGTGCTGTGGGCTTCGGGGCTGTTCGGCAGCCGGCTGTACCGGCCTGAGGGCAGCACCACCACATCCAAGCTACGCTTGGAGACATCGAGCCCTGCCACCGCGCCTGCCGGGCAGGTTGCCGCACCGAGTGCCATGAGCATCCTCCTGTCCTGTAAACGGGCTGGCCCGGGAACAGACCCTGCCGCCCGGTCGACTGTTCGGAGCAACACCTCTGCGGCGTGGCTGGGCGCCTGCCCTTCGACGCGAGGCGGGCCTGCTCGCTCGCGAGCAGGCCCGCCTCGCCGGTCTTCGCCCGCGCTCCAGCCACGCCACGCACCCTCTCAGGCACGCACAAACAACTTACAGGCCTTTGGAAACCTCCACTTGGCGCGTTGCCCGTCTGTCAGAATGATCACCCGAACCCGCTTTTGCGCCCCGAGCGTGTTCAGCGGGCAGGCAGAACGGTTGCCGCGCCCGGCACCAAAGGACTGCGGTCCAGGATGCCCAGCATCCTGGCGGGGGGAGGCTCGGAGGAGGGCAGAGCCCTCCTTCGATCGTCACCCCGGCGGTCCAGGCCACACGGCGGCCTGGCGGACGGAGGCCCCTCCGATCTCCGTCAGTCTTCTTCCGGAAAAACCATCAGATGCGCCGCCGGCAGGCTTGCCGCCAGCGTCGCGCCGGGCTCCGCGCCGAGCGCTGCCAGCGCATCGGGCGTGACGGTGGCCAGCAGCCGCAGCGGCGGCGCGTCGAGCGAGACGCGGCAGACCGGGCCGAGGAATTCCACGGCCGTGACCACGGCTTGCAGGGAGCCCGCCGGCGCATCGGCCAGCCGGTTCAGGCGCAGATGCTCCGGGCGCAGGAAGCAAGTGACCGGCGTGCCGAAGAGCAGGGGCCGCGCTGCCTCCGCCTCCAGGCGATGCGGCCCGGCGCGCAGCATGCCTGGGGGGGAGTCGACCACGGCCTCGAAGTGGCTGGCGCGGCCGACGAAGCTGGCGACGAAGGGATCGGCCGGGGCGTCGTAGACCTCGGCGGGGGTGCCGGTCTGGGCGATGCGGCCGCGGCTCATCACCACCACGCGGTCGGAGATGCTGAGCGCCTCCTCCTGGTCATGCGTCACGAGGATGGTGGTGATGCCGAGGCGCTGCTGAAGCGACCGGATCTCCTGCCGCAGATGCTCGCGCACCAGGGCATCGAGGGCGGAGAGTGGTTCGTCCAGCAGCAACAGCGACGGCTCGCGCGCCAGCGCGCGGGCGAGGGCGACGCGCTGCTGCTGCCCGCCGGACAGGGCGCCGGGATGCTTCGTGGCCTGGTCCGCCAGGCCGACCATGGCGAGAAGCTCCGCCGTGCGTTCCCGTGCGCGGGCTTTCGGCCAGGTCGGGCCGCGCAGCCCATAGGCGACGTTCTGCGCGACGCTGAGGTTCGGGAACAACGCGTAGGACTGGAAGACGATGCCGATGTCCCGCCCGGCCGGCGGCAGGGCGGTCACGTCGCGGCCGCCCATCAGGATGCGGCCTCTGCTCGGCAGCTCGAGGCCGGCGATCGCGCGCAGCAACGTTGTCTTGCCACAACCCGACGGGCCGAGCAGCGTGAGGAACTCGCCCGTCGCCACGGCGAGGTTGATCCGGTGCAGCGCCACGAAGCTGCCGAACTGCTGGCCCACCTCGCGCAATTCGAGATGCGGCGCGCGGGCGGGCGCATAGCCGCCGAAGCGCTCGGGCAGGGCGATGTCGGGGGCCGGCACGGGCATGGTGCCGCCCTGTAGTCCACCGGCGATGACCGAGAGATGACGCTTTCGCGTCAGTTGTGCGTCGATGGCCCTCGAGCGGATCCCGATCAGGTGGAATCACCTGATCGGGTGAAGATGCTCGCGAAAGCCAACGGCCCTAGCGGGCGGCGAGAACGCCGGCGCAGGCGGCCGGCATCTGCGGCGCGGGCCCCGGCCGGCGTGGCACCGGGCGCCGGGCGTCGGGCGTGAACCACCAGTCGAGCGTCGCGTCGCAGCCATCGCCCGGCGGCGGCGGGGGAATGCCGCGACAGTCAGCCTGGCCGGCGGGGCAGGGCAGGCGGATATGCATGTGCGAATCATGGCCGCGCCAGGGACGCACGCGGCGCAGCCAGGTTTCGCCGGCATGGCGGCGACACAATTCGCGCTTGATCGCAGCGTTCACGAGCAGCCGATCCAGGCCCGGCATCTCCGCCGCCAAGCGGATCAGCGCGACATGGCGTTCGGTGAAGCGCGCGAGGTCCACGCCCGAGCCATCGGGCAGCACCAGCGAGACTTCGGGGATGCGTTCCCGCTGCGCGGCCGGCACCAGGGGCTTGGGGTTCAGGTCGAGCCAGATGTCGGCGTCGATGCCGATCTGGTGGCTGGCATGGCCGTAGGTCATCGGCCCGCCGCGCGGCTGGGACAGGTCGCCGATCCACAGGTCCGGAAAGCCCTGCGCGCGGGCGCGACCAGCGAAGTGCTGCACCCAGGCGACCATCGCCGGATGCCCCCAGTGCCGGTTCCGGGACACCCGCACCGATTGCCAGCCGGGGCCTTCGTTCGGCAATTCGACGGCGCCGGCGATGCAGCCGAGCCCCGTGCTGCCGATGAGGCGCACCGGGCCCGGCGCCGGTGTCGCCACCGCGCCCCAGGATGCGGCGCGCGAGATGTCCTGCGCCGCCGCGGCGACCGGAAGGACGAGCGCGACCAGCGCGCAGAGAAGTGCCTTGCCCATGCCCGATTGCTAAAGCACATCTGCCTTGGACGAAATCGCCAGGCGTCACGACCAGCTCTGCCGGAGGATTCTCTTGCCCCGATATCTTGTGACCGGCGGTGCCGGTTTCGTCGGCAGCCACGCCGTGCTTGCCTTGCTCGACCGCGGCGATGAGGTCGTCGTGCTCGACAATCTCAGCCAGGGCCATCGCGCCGCCGTGCCGGAAGGCGTGACGCTGGTGGAAGCGGAACTCGCCGACACGAAGCGCGTCGCCGAGGTCTTCGCATCCTGGCGCTTCGATGCGGTGCTGCATTTCGCCGCGCTGTCGCTGGTGGGCGCGAGCATGCGTGAGCCGCTGCACTACATCGCCGAGAATGTCGGCCATTCGCTGCGCCTCGCGGAGATCGCGATCAAGGCAGGCTGCCTGCGCTTCGTGCTCTCCTCCACCGCCGCGCTGTTCGGCGAGCCGGACCGCGTGCCGATCGACGAGGATTGCCGCGTTGCGCCGTCGAATCCCTATGGCGACAGCAAGCGGATGGTCGAGGAAGGCCTCGATTGGGCGTCGCGCATCCATGGGCTGCGCTATGCCGCCCTTCGCTACTTCAACGCGGCGGGGTCCGATCCGAAGGGGCGTGCAGGCGAGGATCACGAGCCGGAGACGCACCTGGTCCCGCTCGCCATCGATGCGGCGCTCGGAAGGCGTCCGCCGCTGACGGTGTTCGGGCAAGACTACCCGACGCCGGATGGCACCTGCATCCGCGACTATGTGCATGTGACGGACCTGGCCGCGGCGCATCTCGCGGCGCTGCAGCGGCTCGAGACGCACGGGTCCTGCCGCTACAACATCGGCAGCGGCAATGGTGCCTCGGTGAAGGAAGTGATCGCGGCGGTGGAGCGCGTGGGTGGCAAGCCCGTGCCGCACAGCATGGGGCCGCGCCGCGCGGGCGATCCGGCGGTGCTGGTCGCGGCATCGGAGAGGTTGCGGGCGGAGACGGGGTGGGCGCCGAAGCTGGGCAGCCTGGATGACATCGTGCGTACCGCCTGGGCATGGCGGGAAGCGCATCCGAAGGGGTATGGGGATCGGTGAAAGGTTGGAGGGGCCCTGCCCCTCCAAGCCACCCCGCCAAAGGCCGAAGGGCCTTTGGAAACCTTGAGCAGCGCTGGTGTTCCGTGTGCGGCTGTTGCGCCCACGCGGCAGTGCTGAAGACGGGATCCAAGGGCCTCTGGGCCCTTGGTGGGGCGAGGTCCGGAGAGGGGCGAAGCCCCTCTCTGGTGCCGTCAGCTCTGGAAGCGGAACGCCCCCGGTGCCGCGCTTTCCGCCGGCGCGGCGGCGGGCTGCTGCTGCGCCACCTGCGCGCGCACACGGTCCTCGATCTGCTTCAGCAGGTTGCCCATGCCGTTGACCATCGCCGGAAGCTGCGTGATGGGCACGCAGAGCGTCGCGCAGGGTTGCGCCTTCCCATCCGAGCCCGTCACCGCGAGGGTGATGCGGGCAACGCCGTGCGCGACCTGTGCGTCGGTCACGCCGTCGGCGAAGACGGTGGGGCGGGTATCGGCCATGTGGCAGTATTCCTTATTGTTCGCGGAAGGCGCGGGTGAAGCTGTCGCGGATGGGCTGCGTGATGTAGCGCAGGAAAGAGCGTTCGCCGATCTGGATCATCGCCTCGACCGGCATGCCGGGGACAAGCTGCACCCCCGGCGTTCTCGCGAGCTGATCCTGGTCGATCAGGATCTGCGCCCGATAGTAGGTCTGGCGCGTACGCTCATCGATGGTCACGTCCTGTGCCACGAAGGTGACATGTCCATGAAGATAGGGCACCAGCCGTTGCTTGAAGGCCGGTAGGCGGATCTCGGATTGCAGCCCGACATGGACCACGTCGATGTCGTTGGGCTGGATGTTCACCTCGGCGACCAGGCGGTCCTGGGTGGGGACCAGGTCCAGCACCGGATCGCCGGGCCGCACCACCGCGCCGATGGTGAAGACGCGCTGGTTCAGCACCGTGCCGTCCTCGGGCGCGACGATGTCGCGGCGCACCGCGACGTCCTGCGCCGCGCGCAGCTTCTCCTCGACTTCGGCAAGGCGCGTGCGGAGGTCGCGCTGCTCGGAGGCGACTTCCTGCCGGCGCTGCCCGACGATGCTCGCGATGGTGTTGTTCGCCTCGGCGATCGCCTGCTGGGCGCGTTCGACCTGGCCGCGCAGGTCATCGCCCTGGCCTTCCAGCGCGGCGGCGCTGCGCTGCAGGGCGAGCAGGGTGGGCAGCCGCTGCAACCCCTGCTGCACCAGGGTGCGCGTCATCTGCTCCTCCTGGCGGATCAGTTCGAGCTGCGAGCGCTGGGAGCGGAGCTGGCCGGTCGCACCGGCGATCAGCGCCTCCTGCTGGCCGATCCGGGATTCCTGCACCGAAACCTGGCCGCTGAGGGCGGCGCGGCGAGCCTCGAAGACCGCGGTCTGGCCGAGCATCGCATCCTGGGCGCGCGGGTCGGTCGCGTCGCGCAGATCCGTGGGGAAGGCGACATGCGCCGTGCCCGCGAGCTCAGCGGCAAGGCGCGCATCCTGGGCCAGCAGCGACCAGCGCTGGCTGCGCAGTGTCTCGAGGTCCGATCCGGCGCGGATGTCGTCGAGGCGCATCAGCAGCTGACCGGCCTGCACGCGGTCGCCGTCGCGCACCAGGATCTCCCGCACGATGCCGCCTTCCAGGTGCTGGATGGTCCGGCGCGTGCCCTCGACCTTGATCATGCCGGGGGCGATCGCGGCCTCGGACAGGGGGGCGAGGGTGGACCAGGCGGTGAAGCTGCCGAAGAAGACCGCGATGACGGCGAAGCCGAACAGCGTGGTTCCGCGCGTGCGCGGATGCTTCGGCAGTTCAGGGGCCTGGGGCAGGGTCAGCTTCAGGGCGGGCAGGCCGTCCCGCTGCGGGACCAGGTCCTGGTTCGCCGCGGGCGGCGGCATGGCGGGCAGCGGCGCGGTCATGCCTGGGCCTCCCGGCCTTCGAGCCGCGCGGCGGGGGAGGGGATGGGCGTGGGCTGGGCGGGCTTCATGATCTTCTTCAGCACCTCGGCGCGCGGGCCGAACATCTCGACCGCGCCGTCGCGCATCAGCAGCACCTTCTCCACGCCCTGGACGAGCACCGGGCGGTGGGAGACGAGCACGACGGTGACCTCGCGCCGGCGCAGTTCCTGCAGCGCGCGCAGCAGCGCGGCTTCGGAATCGCCGTCGAGGTTGGAATTGGGTTCGTCCAGCACGATCAGCTTCGGATGGCCGAACATGGCGCGCGCGAGGCCGATCTGCTGGCGCTGGCCGCCCGACAGGTGCTGGCCGCCTTCCCCGATCTCGGTCTCGTAGCCCTTGGGCAGGCGCAGGATCATCTCATGCGCGCCGGCGAGCTTCGCGGCCTCGTACACCGCATCGGGCGCGACCTCGGCCATGCGGGCGATGTTGTCGAACACCGTGCCGTCGAAGAGTTCGACATCCTGCGGCAGGTAGCCGACATGGCGGCCGAAATCCTCCCGCTGCCAGGTGTGCACGTCCGCGGCATCGAGCCGGACGGCGCCGGACGAGGGCGCGAGCGTGCCCGTCAGCAGCCGGATCAGCGTGGTCTTGCCGGCCGCCGAGGGGCCGATGACCGCGAGGCTCTCGCCCGGTTCCAGGGCGAAGGCGACAGCCTTCACCACAGCGATATTGGTACCGGGGAAGCCATAGGTCACGCGTTCGACCGTGAGCCGGCCCTTGGGGGTGGGCAACGGCATGCCGGGCGGGCGCAGCCGCGGCAGGACCAGGAAGGCCTGCAGGCGCTTCCAGGACTGGCGCGCCTGGACGAGCTGCTTCCACCCGCCGATCATCTGTTCGACCGGCGCGAGTGCGCGGCCCATGATGATCGAGGCGGCGATGGACGCGCCCGAGGTCAGTTCCTGCCCCAGTACCAGATAGGCGCCGATGCCGAGGATCGCGATCTGCACGGCGAGGCGGCAGAACTTGGTGAAGGCGAGCAGCGGGGCGGCGCGGTCCATGGCCCGGTGCATCGGGTCGGTCATCTCCACCACGCCGATGCGCCAGCGCGCCATCACCGCGGGCAGCATGCCCATGCTGTCGATCACCTCGGCATTGCGCACGATGGATTCGGCGCGCCGCTGGTTCGCCATCGCGGCGGTGTTGGCCTCCTTGAGCAGCTTGGAGGTGGCGACCTCGCTGTACAGCGTCAGGCCCAGCAGCAGGATCGCGCCCACCAGCGCGACCAAGCCGAGCACCGGATGCAGCAGGAAGATCACCAGCAGATAGACCGGCACCCAGGGGACGTCATAGAGCGCGAGCGCGCCAGGGGAGGCAATGAAGCCGCGGCAGGTGGCGAGATCGCGCAGCGCCTCCATCCGGTAGGGGCGGCCGCGGAGCTGGCTTTCGACCGCGCGGGCGAAGCCTTCGGGGGCGACCGTTTCCTCCACCCAGGTGCCGACGCGCTGCATGATGCGCGAGCGCACGGCTTCGAGCAGCGCGAGCAGCCCGACCGCGGTGATGGCGATCAGCGTCAGGTAGAGCAGGGTGTTCAGGTTCCGCGTGGAGAGCACGCGGTCGAAGACCTGCATCATGTAGAGCGAGACCGTGAGCTGCAGCCCGTTGACCACGCCGGAGAAGATGCCGACGGCCATGAACTGCGACCGGCAGGCCCGGAGGGCGCGCGCGAGCGGCGTCTCGGCCGGCTTGCCCTCGCCGAGGAGGATCCTGGGATCAACCGCCATCAGATCGTGCCTTCGTTCCTGCCATCATTGGACCCACCTCATCCCGCGCGGCAGGTGCGCCGCCGGGATGCCGCCATCGTTCGAGGAATGCAAATCCGGCCGCCCGGAAAATTACATGCATGCCCACTGTTGCGGCCGGGTACAAAGCCTCCAGGTGCGTCCAGCACCGTGCTGGATAGCGCCATTCCGGTGGCATATCACGGCATTATTTCTCGTCGGTAACGCGGAGCACGTTTCCGAGACGTCGTGGGGGAGGGACCGTCACCGATGGATCTGGCGCAGGGGCGGCAAGCGATGGGGGATGACGTCCAGGCGGATCTGGAACTGACCATCCTGATGCCGTGCCTGAACGAGGCCGAGACGCTCGGCGTCTGCGTGCGCAAGGCCCTGGGCTATCTGCGGCGCAGCGGCATCGCGGGGGAGGTGCTGGTCGCCGACAATGGCAGCACCGACGGCAGCCAGGCGATCGCGGAGGGGTTCGGCGCGCGGGTGGTCGCGGTCGCCGAGCGGGGCTACGGCGCCGCGCTGATCGCGGGCATCGCCGCCGCGCGGGGGCGCTTCGTCATCATGGGCGACAGCGACGATTCATACGATTTCACCGACCTTGATTCTTTCGTGACAAAGCTGCGGGACGGGTTTGCGCTGGTCATGGGCAACCGCTTCCGGGGTGGCATCAGGCCCGGGGCGATGCCGAAGCTCCACCGCTACCTGGGCAACCCGGTGCTCTCGACCATCGGGCGGGTCTTCTTCGGCGCGCCGGTGCGGGATTTTCACTGCGGGCTGCGCGGCTTCGACCGGGAGGCGATCCGCGCGCTCGACCTGCGCGCCCCGGGGATGGAATTCGCCTCGGAGATGGTGGTGAAGGCGACGGTGAAGGGGCTGTCCATCACCGAGGTGCCGACGACGCTCTCCCCGGATGGGCGGTCGCGGCCGCCACACCTGCGCTCCTGGCGGGACGGGTGGCGGCATCTGCGCTTCCTGTTGGTCTTCTGTCCGCGCTGGCTGTTCCTCTATCCCGGTGCGGTGCTGTTCCTGGCGGGTCTCGGCGCCATGGCGTTGCTGCTGCCGGGGCCGCTGCGGCTGGGCGGCGTGACGTTTGACGTGCACACGCTGCTCTATGGCGCGGGGGCCATGATCATGGGCTTCCAGGCCGTGCAGTTCTGGGCCTTCGCGCAGCTCTACGGCGCCCAGCAGGGCGTGGTGCCGGAGGAGAAGCGGCTGGCCGCGCTGCTCGCGCGCTTCGGGCTGGAGCCCGCGCTGATCGTCGCCGGGCTGTTGGTGCTGGCCGGGCTGGGGCTGGGCGTGGCGGCGGTGGCGATCTGGGGCGCGCAGCGCTTCGGGCCGCTGGAAGGGATGGGGGCGATGCGCATGGCCATCGCCTCGGTCACCAGCATGGTGCTCGGGCTGCAGATGGCCTTCGGGGCGTTCTTCGTCGCGCTGCTGGGGATGATGCGGGCAGGGGGGTGAGGGCGGTGGCGGGGAGGGCTCCGCCTCTGGCCGGAACCTTCGCCGGGGGTATCCATCCGGCGCCTCGCGGTCCAGGTCGCGAACCCATGCACCGGAGACCTCCGGGATGGGTGCCGGCAGACATCGTGCTTGACGATCACTGTGGGCAGCGAGACTGTCGCGGGCGATGCCGAGGAACTGGAACCTTTGTGACCGACGCCGACGCCGCTGCACCCCAGCGGCGGCTCTTCGGGCTGCGCGTCGATCAGCGTTCCTCGGCGTGGTGACGACCTCACGGTAGGTCCAACCGCCGGAGCGGCCTCGGCCCGCCTTCCTGAACCCCCGCAGCCCCCGGCTCCGGGGGTTTTCTTTTGCCCGAACCCCAGAAGGACACCACCATGAGCATTCGCGTCGGCATTGTCGGCATCAGCGGTTTCGGCGGCGGCGAGGCGATGCGCCTCGTCGCGAGCCACCCGTCTTTCGAACTCGTCTACGCCGCGGGCGAGGGCAGCGCCGGCAGTCGCCTGGTGGACCGCTTCCCCGGGGTGCCGGCCGGGCTGGCCGACCTCGTGATCGAGAAGTGGGACCCTGCCGGCCTGCCGAAGCTCGACCTGCTGTTCGCCTCGCTGCCCACCGGCGCCTCGGCCGAGGCGCTGGCGCGCGTCCCCGGGGGCACGAAGATCGTCGATATCGGCGGCGACCACCGCTATGCCGAGGGTTGGGCATACGGCCTGGCTGATGTCTGGCCAGACCGGATCGAAGGTCAGACCCGCGTCGCCAACCCCGGCTGCTTCCCCGCGGCGACGCTGGCCGCGCTGGCGCCGCTGTTGGCCGACAAGCTGATCGAGCCCGGCAACATCGTGATCGACGCCAAGACCGGCATTTCCGGGGCCGGAAGGGGCGGCGCCGACAGCAGGTTCGGCTATGCCGAGAGTAACGAGAACCTGGTGCCCTACGGTCTGCTCCGGCACGTCCACATGCCCGAGATGGCCAGGACGATCGAGCGGCTGAGCGGCGGCAGCGCGGCCGGGCTGGTGTTCACGCCGCATCTGGTGCCAATGACCCGTGGCGTGCTCGCCACCATCTACTGCCGCGGCCGCGCCACCACGGAGCAATGCCTGGACGCGGCGCGGCGCTTCTATGCGGGGCGGGCCTTCATCCGCGTGACCGACAAGCCGCCGCAGACCAAATGGGCGACCGGCTCGAACCTCGCCTTCGTCAGCTACGCGGCCGATCCGGAACGCGACCTGGTGATCGCGATGGGCGTGGTGGACAATCTCGGCAAGGGAGCGGCCGGCCAGGCGGTCCAGAATGCGAACCTGATCTGCGGTCTGCCGGAGACCGCGGGGCTCGACGGCGCCCCTGTCTGGCCATGATGCGGGCCGGCTTGCAGCCCCGCTGTCACCCCCGGAAGACCAGCCGGCGCGACAGGACGAAGTTGGTGAACATCCCCGCGATGGACCCCGCCGCCACGCCGAGGATCGGGTGCGCGGCGACCGTCGCCACCGACGCGACCAGTACGGCATAGGTCCCGTAGTTCAGCGCGAAGCCGATCAGGTTCACCGCGACGAACAACGCCCATTGGCGATGCACCGGGCCCGAACCCCGGCCGCGGAAGGTCCAGGCCCGGTTCAGCGCCCAGGTCGCGGTCGCCGCCGCGACATAGGAGATCGCCCGGCCGAGATACAGCCCCGCGCCCAGCGCGATCATGCCGTAGAGCACGCCGGAATCGACCAGGAAGCCGATCGTGCCGACCACGCCGAAGCGCAGGAATTCCTGGGCCAGTGCCGCGCGCTCCACGCCCAGCAGGCGCGTGAGCAGGGGGCCGATGAGAGGGATCTCCGCCATGGGGGCGGTGTAGGGCCGCCCGGCCCGCTTGCCCAGCCGGGGCGGGCGGGCCCTTACCGATCGGTATCTGGATCGGGCACGATGCTGGCGCTAGGCTGCCTGCCAGCTTCACCGAACGGAGAACGTCCCGAATGTTCCGACGCGACCTGCTGGCCGCCGCCGCTGTCGTTGCGCTGCCGCGTTTCGCCATCGCGCAGCCGGCCGCGGCGCGCACGCTGCGTTACGTGCCGCACGCCAACCTGCCCAATATCGACCCCTTCACCAACACCGCCTTCATCGCGCGCGACCATGCCTTCCTGGTCTTCGACCAGCTCTACGGCATGAACGACAAGTTCGAGCCGGTGCCGCAGATGGCCCAGGGCCATGTGGTGGAGAATGACGGGCTGCTCTGGCGCTTCACCCTGCGTGAGGGGCTGAAGTTCCATGACGGCACGCCGGTGCGCGGGCGGGACTGCATTGCCTCCATCAAGCGCTGGGGCCGGCGAGACGCCTTCGGGCAGGAGCTCCTCTCGCGCGTCGCCGACATGACCGAGGAGAGCGACCGCGTCTTCGTGATCAAGCTGAACAAGCCCTTCGCGAAGATGCTGGAGGCCTTCTCGAAGGTCACGACCTCCTGCCTGTTCATCATGCCGGAGCGCCTCGCCAATGTTGACCCCTTCACGAACCTGACCGAGGCGGTGGGGTCGGGCCCCTATCGCTTCGTGCAGGGCGAATGGGTGCCGGGTTCCTCGGTGGTCTATGCGCGCAACCCGGACTATGTGCCGGTGCCCAACGGCACGCCGTCGATGACGGCCGGCCCCAAGGTGGTGCATTTCGACCGAGTCGAATGGAAGATCATCCCGGACGCGTCCACCGCCGCGGCCGCGCTGCAGTCGGGCGAGATCGACTGGTGGGAGCAGCCGACCGCGGACCTTTTCCCGCTCGTCGCGCGCAACCGCAACATCGCCGTGGACGTGATCAATGCGACCGGGCTGATCGGCATCTTCCGTCCGAACCACCTCTCCGCACCGTTCAACAACCCCGCGGTGCGCCGCGCGGTCATCACCGCCATCAGCCAGATGGACTTCATGACGGCGGTGATCGGCGAGGCGACGGTGCCCGGATATCAGACGCTGCGGCGCGAGAATATCGGCTACTTCGCGCCGGAATCGCCCTCGGCCTCGACGGTCGGGCTCGACCGGCTGAAGAAGTCGGTCGAGGCGGCGCGCGCCGAGATGCAGGCGGCGGGCGCGATCGGCGCGAAGATGGTGCTGATGAACGCGACGGACCTCGCCTCGATCAACGCCTCCACGCTGGTCGGCGCGGATCTGTTCACCCGCATGGGCTTCAACGTGGACCTGGTCAGCGCGGACTGGGGTACGGTGGTGCAGCGCCGCGCCAGCAAGAACCCGATCGACCAGGGCGGCTGGTCGGGCTTCTTCACCTTCTGGTCGGGCGTGGATCACTGGAACCCGGCGAGCCATGCCTCGATCCGCGGCCACGGCGACGCGGCCTGGCCGGGCTGGCCGACGATTCCGGCCATCGAAGCCCAGCGCAACGCCTGGTTCGACGCACCGAACGAGGCCGCCGCCAAGGCCGCGACGACCGAGATGCAGCGCATCGCCTTCGACGAAGTGCCCTATGTGCCGACCGGCATGTACTATCAGCCGACGGCGTATCGGCGGAACCTGACCGGCATCCTGAAGGGGCAGCCGCCGCTGTTCTGGAACGTCCGCCGGACCTGAAGACGATCGGGGAGGGGCCTGTCCCCTCTCCGAACCCCCGCCCTGTCGCCTCTTGCGCCCCACCGGGTAACCGGACCAGAACAGCGCCCCGCAAGTCCGGAGGACCGCATGCAGCGACGCCACCTTCTGGCCGGGATGGCCACGGCCGCCTTTGCGGGTGGGGCGGCGCGTGCCGCGCTGGGGCAGGGGACATCGAACGGGGCGAAGCTGCTGCGCTTCGTTCCGCAATCCGATCTCGTCGCGCTCGATCCGATCGTCACCACCTCGAACGTCACGCGCAATCATGGCTTCGCGGTGTGGGACACGCTCTACGGCCTGAACCAGGACTACGCCCCCGAGCCCCAGATGGCCGAGGGCCACAATGTCGATGCGGATGGCAAGCGCGTCTCGATCCGCCTGCGCGAAGGGCTGAAGTTCCACGATGGCGAGCCGGTGCGCGCGGCGGATTGCATCGCCTCGATCCGCCGCTGGGCGGCGCGTGATCCGATCGGCCAGCAATTGCTGCCGCGCCTCGAGGAGATGACGGCGCCCGACGACCGGACCATCGTGCTGCGGCTGTCCCAGCCCTTTCCGCTGCTCTTCCTCGCGCTCGGCAAGCCCTCGGCGCCGGTCTGCTTCATCATGCCCGAGCGCCTGGCGCAGACCGAGCCGACGCGGCCGGTGCCGGAGATCATCGGCTCCGGCCCCTTCCGCTTCCTGCCGGATGAGCGCGTGCCGGGGCGGCGCGTCGCCTATGAACGCTTCGTCGACTATGTGCCGCGGCCCGAGGGCGTGCCGAGCTGGACCGCGGGGCCCAAGCGCGCGCAGTTCGACCGCGTCGAATGGCACATCCGTCCCGATGCCCAGAGCGCTCTCGAATCCCTCGCCGCGGGCGATGTGGACTGGTGGGAGAGCCCGGCCATAGCCCTGCAGGCCGAGTTGCGCCGCAATCGCAACGTGGTGATGGAGATCCTCGATCCGACCGGGCTGATGGCCATCGCGCGCTTCAATGCGCTGCATCCGCCCTTCGACAAGCCCGCCATCCGCCGCGCGCTGCTCGGCGCCGTCGACCAGGCGGCGTTCATGACCGCGGTGATCGGCGCGGATCGGAGCCTGTGGCGGGAGGATGTCGGCATCTTCCCGCCCGGCACGCCCTTCGCGAATGACGAGGGCCTGGGCGTGCTGGACGGGGCACGGGACGATGAGAAGGTGAAGCGCGACATCGCCGATGCGGGCTATGGCGGGGAGAAGGTCGTGCTGCTCTCGCCCACCGACCTGCCGAACTTCGCCGCGCTCGCGACGACGGGTGCGGAAATGTTGCGCCGCGTGGGCATGGAGGTCGAGATCGTCAGCGGGCCCTGGAGCGAGCTGATCCAGCGCCGGGCCAGGCGCGAACCGCCCGCGCAGGGCGGCTGGAGCATGTTCTTCACCGCCTGGAGCGGCATCGACATCATGACGCCCGGCGTGAACCAGGCCCTGAGCGGCAGGGGGGAACGCGCGTGGTTCGGCTGGCCGACCATGCCGCGGCTCGAAGAACTGCGGACCCAATGGTTCGATGCGCCCGATGCTGATGCGCAGCAGAAGCTGGCGCGCGAAATACAGGCCGAAGCGTTGCGGGCAGCGCCCTACCTTCCACTTGGGCAATATTTCCAGGCGACTGCCTATCGGCGCGGCATTTCCGGCATGTTGCGTGGGCTGCCCCTGTTCTGGAACATCCACAAGGCCTGATCCATGGCTTGCCGAGTGACGTTTCGGCTGGTCTGATACGCAACCTACAAAGGCTCGGGAGACTGACATGAACCGCCGTGACCTGCTGAGGGCCACCGCTGCCGCGGGGGCCGCCTCGGCTTTTCCGCGTTTTGCGACCGCCCAGCCGGCCCAGAATCGCGTGATGAAGATGGTGCCCCAGGCGAATCTGACCAGCCTGGACCCGATCTGGACGACCGCGAACATCACCCGCAACTTCGGTCACATGGTCTATGACAGCCTCTATGGCCTGGACGCCGAGTTCCGTCCGCAGCCGCAGATGGCCGAGGGCCACGTCGTCGAGAATGACGGCAAGACCATCACCATCACGCTGCGCGAGGGGCTGAAGTTCCACGACGGCGAGAAGGTGCGCGCGCAGGACGTCGTGCCGTCGATCAACCGCTGGTCGAAGCGCAACCCCTTCGGCCAGAAGATGGCGACCGTGGTCGATGCGCTGGAGGTGGTGGACGACCGCCGCGTGCGCTTCCGGCTGAAGAAGGCCTTCCCGCTGATCTTCAAGGCGCTGGGCCAGGCCTCGAACAGCCCGGCCTTCATCATGCCGCAGCGCCTGGCCGAGACGGATCCCTTCCAGCAGGTGCGCGAGGCGATCGGCTCCGGCCCCTTCAAGTTCAAGGCCGACGAGTTCAACTCCGGCAGCCTCGTCGTCTATGAGCGCAACGCGGATTACGTGCCGACGCCCAACGGGCCGGTGAGCCTCACCGCCGGGCCGAAGGTGGCGTATTTCGACCGCGTCGAATGGCACATCATCGTTGATGCCTCGACCGCCGCGGCGGCGCTGCAGACCGGTGAGATCGACTGGTACGAGCAGCCGCCGCCGGAGATCCAGCAGCTGCTGCGCCGCAACCGCCAGATCGCGATCGAGCCGATCGATCCGCTGCCGGCCTCGGCCATCATGCGCTTCAACCACCTGCACGCGCCCTTCAACGACAAGAAGATGCGCCAGGCCCTCCTGCCCGCGATCAGCCAGGAGGATTTCATGCAGTCGGTCGTGGGCACCGATCCCGCGCTGTACCGCACCGGGGCCGGGCTGTTCACGCCGGGCACGCCGCTGGCCACCGACGCCGGCATGGCGCCGCTGACGGGGCCGCGCAGCCTCGACCGCGCCAAGGCGCTGATGCGCGAGGCGGGCTACACCAACCAGCTCATGCGCCTGATCGGGCCGACCGACATCCTTGCCCCGGCGGCGATGACGCAGGTCGGCGCGGATCTGGTGCGGCGCCTCGGCTTCAATGCCGATATCGCGCTGTCGGACTGGGGCACGACGGTCACGCGGCGCACCTCGCGCGAGCCGGTGGATCGCGGCGGCTGGTCGATGCTGTTCACCTCCTTCTCCTCGATCGACTTCGCCGATCCGGCGGCGCATTTCCCGATGCGCGGCAACGGCACCGGCGCCTGGTTCGGCTGGCCGACCGTGCCGAAGCTCGAGGAACTGCGCGACGCCTGGTTCGAGGCGCCGGACCTCGCCCGCGAGCAGGCGCTGGCGCGCGAGATGCAGGTCGTCGCGATGGATGAGCTGCCCTATGTGCCGGTCGGCGCGTATTTCCAGCTGACCAGCCTGCGGCGGAACCTGACCGGCCGCGTGCCGGGCTTCGCCATCTACTGGAACATCCGGCGCTCGTAAGGGAAGACGCATCATGGAACGCAGGAGCTTTCTCGGCGGGGCCGCTGGCCTCGCCGCCGCCGGCATGTCGGCGCCGGCGCTCGCACAGGGCGCGGTGGCGCGTACGCTGCGCGTCATCCCGCAGGCCAACCTGACCAGCCTGGACCCGGTGTGGACGACGGCCGTCGTCACCCGCAACAACGCCTTCATGATCTACGACCAGCTCTGCGCGCAGGATTCGACCGGCGACATCAAGCCGCAGATGGCCGAGGGGTGGGAGTTCTCGCAGGACGGGCTGACCTGCACCTTCACCCTGCGCGACAACCTCTTCTTCCATGACGGGGAGAAGGTGCTGGCGAAGGACTGCGTCGCCTCCATCGACCGCTGGCGCCGGCGCGATCCCTTCATGCAGGTGCTGTGGCCGAATGTCGCGGCCGTCGAGGTGATCGACGACCGCAAGTTCCGCTTCCGCCTGAACAAGCCGACGCCGCTGATCATCATGGCGCTGGGGCAGACGCAGTTCCCCTGCTTCATCATGCCGGAACGCATCGCGCAGACCGATGCCTTCCAGCAGATCCGCGAGACGGTGGGCTCGGGTCCCTTCAAGTTCGTGCGTGACGAATGGAACCCCGGCCAGCGCGCGGTCTGGGCGAAGAACGAACGCTATGTGCCGCGGCAGGAAGCGGTGGACGGCCTCGCCGGCGGGCGTATCCCGAAGATCGACCGCATCGAGTGGACGATCATCACCGATCCGGCCACCAGTGCGAACGCCATGGCGCAGGGTGAGCAGGACTATTGGGAATACCCGCTGCACGACCTGCTGCCGATGCTGCGCCGGTCGCGCGGCGTGGTGGTGGAGCAGCGCCTGCAGGAAGGCACCTATGGTGTCTGCCGGTTCAACACGCTGCAGGCGCCCTTCAACAACCCCGCGATCCGTCGTGCCGTCGCCATGGCGGTGGACCAGCGCGACTATCTGCGCGCGGTCGCGGGCGATGATCCGGCAGGGTGGGGCGTCTGTGAGGGCGTGTTCACCTGCGACACGCCGCTCGCCAACGAGGTCGGCAGCGACCTGCTGAAAGTCCACAACATCGAGCGCGCGAAGCAGGCGCTCGCGGCCGCCGGCTACAATGGCGAGAAGGTCGTGCTGATCGCGCCGGGCGACTACCCGCAGATCAACGCGCTGTCCCTGGTGACGGCGGATGTGATCCGCCGGCTCGGGATGAACCTGGAATTCATCTCGGCGGATTGGGGCACGGTGATCCAGCGCCGCGCGAGCAAGGAACCGGTGGAACGCGGGGGGTGGTCGATCTTCCACACCACCTCCTCGGGCCAGTCGCTGGCGCTGCCGGTGTTCAACCTCTTCCTGCGCGCGAACGGGCCGAATGCCTGGTTCGGCTGGCCGGATGTGCCGGAAGTTGAACGCCTGCGCGCCGAATGGGTCGAGAAGGGCGGCAACCCGGCCGAGAGCCGCCGCATCGCCGAGGCGCTGAACCGCGAGGCTATGCAGTCCATGTACTACATCCCGCTCGGCTATTACTGGCAGCCTTCCGCCTGGGCGCGGAACGTGACCGGCGTTTTCCGCGCACCGGCGACGGTGTTCTGGAACATCGGCAAGGCCTGATCGGCTCCTCTGGCACGGCAAGTGCTGCGCATCCCGCCGGGGTGCGCAGCATGCGGCCGGATATGGGCAGTGACGCCCATGCCGGCCCTGGCCGTGCGCTCATAATTGATGCAATGTGATCGCCAATCGTGCAGTTGAGGCTTCTGCTGCGATGGCGCAAGGGAGACGGTGAATGGACCGCAGGACGTTCCTCCAGGCCGGGCTTGGCGCGGCGGTAGTAGGCATGGGCGGGGGGGTTTCCGCCCCGGCCCTGTCGCAGGGTGCCGCAGCGCGCACGTTGCGCTTCGTGCCGCAGGCGAACCTTGCCAATTTCGACCCGATCTGGGGCACGCAGTATGTCGTGCGCAACGCCTCGGCGATGGTGTGGGACACGCTGTACGGCGTCGACGATCAGCTCGACCCGAAGCCGCAGATGGTCGAGGGCGACGAGGTCTCCGCCGACGGCCTGACCTGGACGTTCAAGCTGCGCGCCGGTCTCAAGTTCCACGACAATGAGCCCGTGCTGGCGAAGGACGTCGTCGCCTCCATCACGCGCTGGATGCCGCGCGACCCGATGGGGCAGATGATCCGCGCCATCCTCAACGAGATGACGGCGGTGGACGACCGGACCGTCCGGATCGTGCTGAAGTCGCCCTATCCGAAGATGCGCTTCGCCTTCGGCAAGTCGAACACGCCGATCTGCTTCATCATGCCGGAGCGGATTGCCAAGACCGATCCCTTCACCCAGATCACCGACTATGTCGGTTCCGGTCCGATGCGCTTCGTGCGCAACGAATGGGTGCCCGGCGCAAAGGCGGTCTTCGCGAAGTTCGACGGCTATGTGCCGCGCAACGAGCCCGCGAACTGGTTCGCCGGCGGCAAGCGCGTGCTGATGGACCGGGTTGAATGGACCATCATGCCGGACCCGGCGACGGCCTCGGCCGCGCTGCAGAATGGCGAGGTCGACTGGTGGGAGAACCCGCTGTCGGATCTGGTGCCGGTGCTGCGCCGCAACCGCAACATCCGCGTGGACATCGCCGACCCGCTGGGCAATGTCGGCGCCTTCCGCATGAACTTCCTGACCGAGCCCTTCAACAACCAGAAGGTGCGCCAGGCCATCCTGATGGCCATGAGCCAGGAAGACTACATGCGCTCGATCATCGGCAGCGATGACGCGCTGTGGAAGCCGATGAACGGCTTCTTCACGCCGGGCACGCCCGGCTACACGGAAGAAGGCGGGGACATCCTCAAGGCGCCGCGGAACATCGACGCCGCGAAGCGCCTGCTGGCCGAGGGTGGCTATGCGAACCAGCCCGTGGTCTGCCTCGTCGCGCAGGACCAGGCGCCGCTGAAGGCGATGGGCGAGGTCACGGCCGATCTGCTGAAGCGGCTGGGCATGAATGTCGACTACGTCGCCACCGACTGGGGTACGGTCGGGCAACGCCGTGCGGTGAAGACGCCGGCGACGCAGGGCGGGTGGTCGATGTTCCACACCTGGCATGCCGGGGCGGATTGCGTGAATCCGGCCTCCTACAGCGCTCTTCGCGGCACCGGCGAGAATGCCTGGTTCGGCTGGCCGACCAGCCAGGGTGTCGAAGCCGGCGTCGCCGAATGGTTCGCTGCACCGGATGCCACTGCCGAACGCGCTGCGATGGGCAAGATCAATCGCGCCGCGATGCAGGATGTCGTTTATGCGCCGACCGGCTTCTTCCTCGGCTATACGGCGTGGCGCAGCAACGTGCAGGGTGTCGTGAAGGCACCCGTGCCGTTCATCTGGAACGTCTCCAAGTCTTGAACAGGTAATCCGCGATCATGTTCGCTTATGTCGTCAGGCGCATCCTCGCCACCATCCCGGTGATGGCGATCGTCGCGCTCTTTGTCTTCTCTCTCTTGTACATCGCGCCCGGCGATCCGGCGGCGGTGATCGCGGGTGACCAGGCCACCCCCGAGGATGTCGAACGCATCCGTCAGAGCCTGGGTCTCGACCGGCCTTATCTGGTCCGCTTCGGGGCCTGGGTCTTCGACATCCTGCGGGGTGACCTCGGGGTGTCGATCTTCACCAACCTGCCGGTGCTGACGATGATCAAGCAGCGCGTCGAACCGACGCTCTCGCTGATGGTCGTCACGCTGCTGCTGTCCGTTTCCATCGCCGTGCCGCTCGGCGTCGTGGCGGCATGGAAGGTGGGCACCTGGATCGACAACCTGGTGATGAGCTTCGCGGTGCTGAGCTTCTCGGTGCCGGTCTTCGTGGTGGGCTACCTGCTTGCCTATGTCTTCGCGCTCGAACTCGATTGGCTGCCGGTGCAGGGATATACCAGCATCTCGCAGGGCGTCGGGCCGTGGCTCGAGAACCTGATCCTGCCGGCCATCGCGCTGGGGTCCGTCTATATCGCGCTGATCGCCCGCATCACCCGCGCGACGATGCTCGAAGTGCTGCAGCAGGACTACATCCGCACCGCCCGCGCCAAGGGCGCGGGGCAGCGGTCGATCCTGTTCCTGCATGCGCTCAAGAACGCCGCCGTGCCCATCGTCACCGTCATCGGCATCGGTGTCGCGCTGCTGATCGGCGGTGCGGTGGTGACGGAGAGCGTCTTCGCCATCCCCGGCCTCGGCCGCCTGACGGTGGATGCGATCCTGCGGCGTGACTATCCGGTCATCCAGGGCGTCGTGCTGCTGTTCAGCTTCGTCTACGTGCTGGTCAATCTCGCGATCGACCTTCTCTACACCCTCTTCGACCCGAGGATCCGTTACTGATGTCCGCACCTGCCCTCGATCCGGCGAAGGTCGCTGTCGCCCCGGCGTTGCCGGACATCATGCCCCCGGTGAAGGTCCGCAAGGGCCTCTGGGGCTTCATGTACCGCAACCCGACCATCGCGGTCGGCGGGACCATCGTCCTGCTGATGATCCTGATGGCGATCTTCGCGCCCTATCTCGGCACCACCGACCCGACGGCGCTCGCACCGGCGCGGCGCACGCGCGAACCCTCGGCGCAATACTGGTTCGGCACGGACATGCTGGGCCGCGACGTCTATTCGCGCGTCATCTACGGCTCCCGCGTGTCGCTTATCGTCGGCTTCGCGGTCGCCTTCTTCGCCTCGGTGGTCGGGCTTGCGATCGGCGTGGTCTCCGGCTTCGTCCGCTGGGCGGATGGCATCGTCATGCGCGTCATGGACGGGCTGATGTCGATCCCGTCCATCCTGCTCGCCATCGCGCTGATGGCGCTGACGCGCGGTTCGGTCGGCAACGTCATCCTGGCCATCACGGTGGCGGAAATCCCGCGCGTGTCGCGCCTCGTGCGCGGCGTGGTGCTCAGCTTGCGCGAACAGCCCTATGTCGATGCGGCGGTCGCGTCGGGGACCTCCACGCCCGTCATCATCTGGCGCCACATCCTGCCCAACACCATCGCGCCGATGACGGTGCAGGCGACCTATGTCTGCGCCTCGGCGATGATCGTGGAATCCATCCTGTCCTTCATCGGCGCGGGCACGCCGCCGATCATCCCCTCCTGGGGCAACATCATGGCCGAGGGCCGCGCGCTCTGGCAGGTGAAGCCCTACATCGTCTTCTTCCCCGCCGTCTTCCTGTCGGTCGCCGTGCTCGCGGTGAACCTGCTGGGCGATGGCCTTCGCGATGCGCTCGACCCGCGCATGGCCAAGAGGATCTGACCGCGATGGCACTGCTCGAAGTCGAGAACCTCCAGACCCATTTCCGCACCCCCGACGGCATCAACCGTGCCGTCGATGGCCTCTCCTTCAGCGTCGAGGCCGGCGAGACGGTCGCGATCGTGGGCGAATCCGGCTGCGGCAAGTCGGTCACGTCGATGTCCATCCTGCGGCTCATCCCCGAGCCGCCGGGCAAGATCTCCGGCTCCATCCGCTTCAACGGCCGCGACCTACTGACGATGTCGGACAAGGAGATGCGTGCGGTCCGAGGCAACGAGATCAGCATGATCTTCCAGGAGCCGATGACGTCGCTGAACCCGGTGCTGACGGTGGGTCGGCAGATCGGCGAGACGCTTCGGCTGCACCAGGGCATGTCCGCCGCCCAGGCGGAGGCCCGTGCGATTGAGATGCTCAAGCTTGTCGGCATTCCCTCCCCGGAGCGCCGGGTGAAGGAATATCCGCATCAGCTCTCGGGCGGCATGCGCCAGCGCGTGATGATCGCGATCGCGCTCGCCTGCAATCCGAAGCTGCTGATCGCCGACGAACCCACCACCGCGCTCGACGTGACGATCCAGGCGCAGATCCTCGACCTGATGCGCGACCTCAAGCGCACGGTCGGTGCGGCGATCGTCATCATCACCCACGACCTCGGCGTCGTCGCGGAAGTCGCCGAACGCGTCATCGTCATGTATGCGGGGCGCAAGGTGGAGGAAGCCGCTGTCGGCGACCTGTTCAGCAATCCACGCCATCCCTACACCAAGGGCCTGCTGGGTTCGATGCCGAAGCTCGGTTCCTCGCTCGATAGCGAGGAGACGCGGCTGCAGGAGATCCCGGGCCTGGTGCCGAGCCTCAAGCGCAAGATCGATGGCTGCGTCTTCGCCTCCCGCTGCCCGGAGAAGACCGATCTCTGCACCAAGGTAGCGCCGGGACTCGAGGAGAAGGCTCCGGGTCACATCGCCGCTTGCCACTACGCCCTGAAGGACGCGATCGCCGCATGAGCCAGCCGGTCCTCGAGGTCAACGACCTCAAGAAGCACTTTCCGATCCGTGGCGGCTTCTTCGGCGGCACCACCGGGTATGTCTACGCGGTGGACGGTGTGTCCTTCTCGATCGAGAAGGGTGAGACGCTCTCCCTGGTGGGCGAATCCGGCTGCGGCAAGTCCACCGTCGGCAAGGCCATCCTGAAGCTGTTCGACATCACCGCCGGCCAGGTGGTGCTGGACGGGCAACGCATCGACGACATCCCGATGTCCACGCTGCGCCCGATCCGCCGGCGCCTGCAGGTGGTGTTCCAGGACCCGTTCTCCTCGCTGAACCCGCGCATGCGCGTGCGCGACATCCTGGCCGAGCCGATCCGCAATTTCGGCCTGGCGAAGAACAAGGCGGATCTGGACCGTCGCCTCGGCGAGCTGATGGACCGGGTGCGGCTGCCGCGCGATGCGATCGGCCGCTTCCCGCATGAGTTCTCGGGTGGCCAGCGGCAGCGCATCTGCATCGCCCGGGCGCTGGCCGGTGAGCCGGATGTCATCATCTGCGACGAGGCGGTCTCGGCGCTGGACGTGTCGGTGAAGGCGCAGATCGTCAACCTGCTGCAGGACCTGCAGAAGGAGCTGGGCCTGGCGATGCTGTTCATCAGCCACGACCTCGCCATCGTCGAGCACATGACGCACCGCGTTGCGGTCATGTATCTTGGCAAGATCGTCGAGGTCGCGCCGAAGCGCAGCCTCTTCGCCGCGCCGAAGCACCCCTACACGGAAGCGCTGCTATCGGCCGTGCCGGTGCCCGAACCGGGCGCGGCGCGGGAACGCATCATCCTCAAGGGCGATGTGCCATCCCCGATCAACCCGCCGAAGGGCTGCCGCTTCCATACGCGCTGCCCCTACGCCTTCGACCGCTGCCGGCAGGACGAGCCGGAACTGCGGCAGACGGAGGAAGGCCACTTCGCGGCGTGTCACCTGCATGACAGGCCGGCGGCGGAGAATCCGCTGGCCGGTGCGGTCGGTGCCGCCATCATCGCCCATCACTGACCCCGACGCGCCGCCACGGCCAACCCGTGGCGGCGTGGCGCGCGTCGTGCGCCTGCTGTTCTGGGCCCTGCAGGGGATTGTCCTGCTTGGCGTCGTCATGATCGCCGTCGGCCTCCTGATCGAGGATGTCGCGCCCGATGCGGCGATCCTGAAGATCCTGGTGTTGCCGATCGGGTTACTGCCCGTGCTGGGGCCGGTCTGGGTCGTCGCCACGCCGTTGCTTCTCATTCTTATGCTGCTCACGCGAAGGCGGCTTCGGCCGGGCGGGTGACGCTTGACGGGGCATAGGCGCCAGCGCGAGGCTTGCGCCCCGAGCGCCGGGCCCCACATGCCCGGCCGGCAATCTTCATGACTCGAGGGAGACGCACGATGCCGCAGGTCACGCTGACCGTGAACGGCCAGACCCATACGGCGGAGGTGGAGGGCCGGACCCTCCTGGTGGAGCTCCTGCGGGAGACGTTGCGCCTCACCGGCACGCATGTCGGCTGCGATACCAGCCAGTGCGGCGCCTGCGTGGTGCATATGAACGGTGAGAGCGTGAAGTCCTGCACCACCCTCGCGGTGATGGCGGATGGCGCGAGCGTCACGACCATCGAGGGCCTCGCCAAGGCCGATGGCACGCTGCACCCGATGCAGGAAGCCTTCCGCGAATATCATGCGCTGCAGTGCGGCTTCTGCACGCCGGGGATGGTGATGTCCGCCATCGACCTGGTGGAGAAGCACCCCGAGGGGCTGAGCGAGCAGGAGATCCGCGAGGGCCTCGAAGGGAATCTCTGCCGCTGCACGGGCTACCACAACATCGTCAAGGCGATCGCCGCCGCGGCCGATGTGATGCACGGCAAGCGCAGCGAGATCGCGAGCGCGGCGGAATAACGCCGCGCCCCGGGCGCGGTCGCGCGCCCCAATCCAAGCCATCGCCGGCCACGGGGGCCAACCCCGGGCCGAACAGACAAAACCCCGGGGAGGGGATCGGACATGAACGAGGTGGTACCGTTCGAGGGCATCGGCGCCAGCGTGCGCCGCAAGGAGGATTTCCGCTTCCTCCAGGGCCACGGCGCCTATACGGACGATTTCAACCGGCAAGGCCAGCTTCACGCGTGGATCCTGCGCAGCCCGCATGCGCATGCACGGATCAGGTCGGTCGACACCGCGGCCGCGGCGGGCATGCCCGGCGTCGTCGCGGTCTTCACCGGTGCGGACATGGTGAAGGACGCGCTGGGCGGGCTGCCCTGCGGCTGGCAGATCCACAACAAGGACGGCTCGCCCATGGCCGAGCCGCCGCATCCCGTCATCGCGCATGAGAAGGTGCGCCATGTCGGCGATCCGGTGGCCGTGGCCATCGCCGCGACGCGCCAGCAGGCACGCGACGCGGCCGAGGCCATCGTCGTCGAGTACGACGTGCTGCCGGCGGTGGCGACCATGGCGGCCGCGCTGAAGCCCGGTGCGCCCGCGGTGCATGACGATGTGCCGGGCAACCTCTGCTATGACTGGCATATCGGCGACAAGGCGGTACTGGATGCGGCCTTCGCCAAGGCCGCGAAGATCGTCTCCCTGGACCTGGTGAACAACCGGCTCATCCCGAATGCGATGGAGCCGCGGGCCGCGCTCGGCGAATACGATCGCACCACGGGCGACTACACGCTGCACACCACCAGCCAGAACCCGCATGTGATCCGGCTGCTGATGGGCGCGAATGTCCTGCACATCCCGGAATCGAAGCTGCGTGTCGTCGCCCCCGATGTCGGCGGTGGCTTCGGGTCCAAGATCTACCACTATGCCGAGGAAGCCATCGTCACCTGGTCGGCCGGCAAGCTCGGCCGGCCGGTGAAGTGGGTGGCCGACCGCACCGAATCCTTCATGTCGGATGCGCATGGGCGCGACCACGTCTCGAAGGCGGACCTCGCCCTGGACGCGAACGGGAAGATCCTCGGGCTGAAGGTGCATACCTACGCGAATATGGGCGCCTATCTGTCCACCTTCGCGCCCTGCGTGCCGACCTATCTCTACGCCACGCTGCTCGCCGGCACCTACACCACGCCGGTGATCTATTGCGAGGTGAAGGCCGTCTTCACCAACACCGTGCCGGTCGATGCCTATCGTGGGGCAGGGCGGCCGGAGGCGACCTTCCTGCTGGAACGGCTGATGGATGTCGCGGCGAAGGAGACGGGCATCGACCGCGTCGAGCTGCGCCGGCGCAACTTCATCCCCAATGATGCCTTCCCCTATCAGACGCCCGTGGCGCTGCAGTACGATTCCGGCAACTACACCGCGACGCTCGACCAGGCGCTGGCGGTCGCCGATTGGGCCGGGTTCGAAGCCCGCCGCGCGGAAGCGGCGAAGCGCGGCAAGCTGCGCGGCATTGGCTGCTCCACCTACCTCGAAGCCTGCGGCATCGCGCCTTCGGCGGTGGTCGGGTCACTCGGTGCGCGGGCCGGCCTTTATGAGGTCGGCACCATCCGCGTGCATCCCACGGGCAGCGTCACCGTGCTGACCGGCGCGCACAGCCACGGGCAGGGGCATGAGACAACCTTCGCCCAGCTCGTTGCCGACAAGCTCGGCGTGCCGATCGCGCAGGTGGACATCGTCCATGGCGACACGGCCAAGGTGCCCTTCGGCATGGGGACCTATGGTTCCCGGTCGCTGGCGGTCGGCGGGTCCGCGATGATGAAGGCGATGGACAAGATCATCGCCAAGGGCAAGCGCATCGCCGCCCATCTGATGGAAGCCGATGTCGACGACATCGAGTTCGAGCGCGGCACCTTCCGCGTCGCCGGCACCGACAAGACCAAGGCGCTGGTGGACATCTCGGTCGCGGCCTATGTGCCGCACAACTACCCGATCGAGGAGCTCGAGCCGGGCCTGGAGGAAACCGCCTTCTACGACCCCAAGAACTTCACCTATCCCGGCGGCTGCCATATCGCCGAGGTCGAGATCGACCCGGAGACGGGCAAGGTGTCGATGGTGAACTTCACCGCGGTCGACGATGTGGGGCGCGTCATCAACCCGATGATCGTGGAAGGCCAGGTGCAGGGCGGCATCGCGCAGGGCATCGGCCAGGCGCTGCTGGAAACCTGCGTGTATGACGCGGACGGGCAGCTCCTGTCCGGGTCGATGATGGACTACACCATGCCGCGCGCGGATGACCTCGCGCCGGTCTCGGTCGCGACGCACACCACGCTCTGCACCCACAATCCGCTGGGGGTGAAGGGCTGCGGGGAGGTGGGGGCGATCGGCTCGCCGCCCGCCGTCATCAATGCCGTGGTGGATGCGCTGCGCGACTTCAACGTGAGGACCCTGGACATGCCGGCAACGCCGGCCAAGATCTGGGGCATCATCAATGGCGGCCGCGCCATGGCGGCGGAGTAGGGAACCCGCGGGCCGTCCGATCGCCGTAGCGCCAAGTTGGCGCGGAGGCGTGAATCGGCCGGCCTGCGACGAAGGAGCAGAACGAGATGTATGATTTCGCGTATCACAAGCCCTCCACCGTCGCGGACGCCGTGAAGCTGCTGGCCGATCCCGATGCCAAGGCGGTCTCGGGCGGGCACACGCTGATCCCGGCGCTGAAGCACCGTCTGAACAAGCCGTCGGCGCTGGTGGACCTGTCCGGTATCGCCGAGATGAAGGGCATCCGGAAGGTCGGCAACAGCATCGTCATCGGCGCCCTGACGCGCCATGCCGAGGTGGCCGGCAGCGCCGAGGTGAAGGCGGCGATTCCCGCGCTCGCCTACCTCGCCAGCCATATCGGCGACAACCAGGTGCGCAACCGCGGCACGATGGGCGGGTCGGTGTCCAACAACGACCCGGCGGCCGACTATCCGGCCGCCGTGCTCGGCCTCGGGGCGACGATCGTCACCTCCAAGCGGAAGATCCCGGCGGACGAGTTCTTCCTGGGCATGTTCACCACCGCGCTGGAGCAGGACGAGATCCTGACCGCGATCGAGTTCCCGATCCCGGAGAAGGCCGGCTACGCCAAGATGAAGAACCCGGCGAGCCGCTACGTCATGGCCGGCGTCTTCGTCTGCAAGACGGGCGGCGCGGTGCGCGTGGCGGTGAACGGCGCCGGCCCCTGCGTGTTCCGCCAGGCGGATATGGAAGCCGCGCTTGCCGCCAACTGGTCGCCCGATGCCGTGGCCGGGATCAAGCAGGACCCGGATGGGCTGAATGGGGACATCCATGGCAGCGCCGAATACCGCGCGCATCTCGTGACGGTGATGGCCAAGCGCGCCGTCGTCGCCGCCGGCTGAGGTCGCGCCCTTCGCGCGAAGGTCAGACCGGAGAGGGGCGCCGCCCCTCTCCGGACCTCACCCCGCCAGGCCATGGTATGGCCTGGAC
>JAYRJZ010000057.1:0-31631 GCA_041906015.1 Roseomonas sp. | reverse complement strand
CGCAGCGCCGCGAGCTCCGACGCCGCCAGGGCAGCGGTGTCGTGCCCTTCGAGCAGAATGCGGCCGGTGCTCGGCCGATCCAGCAGGCCGAGGAGATAGAGCAGCGACGATTTCCCGGAGCCGGAAGGTCCGGTGATGGCGACGAACTCCCCAGCCTCGACGCGGAGATTGATGCCGTCGACCAGGGTCGCACCCTCGGGCAGGGTGCGTCCGACCGCTTCGGCCAGCAGAAGTGGCGCGTTGTCGGTCATGCCGCGCCACGGACGATCTGCACCGGATCCAGCCGCGCCGCGCGGCGCGCCGGGATGACGGCCGCGATCGCCGCGGAAGCGATCGCGAAGAAGGTGGCGACGGCGTAGATCCGCCAGTCGCGGGCGAGCAGGAAGCGATCATTGCCGGCCGGCGTCTCGCTCGCGAAGCGGATCTGGGCGAGGCCCTCGATCATCACCTGGCCCAGCAGGCAGCCGAGCGCTGCGCCGAGGATGCCCGCGATCAGCCCCTGGATCAGGAAAAGGCGCTGCACATCGCCTTCCGTGAAGCCGAGCGATTTCAGGATGGCGATGTCGCGCGTCTTCTCGAACACCACGGTCGAGATGATGTTGTAGATGCCGAAGGCTGCGACCAGCAGGATCGCGCCGGTCACGCTGTACATGATGGCGTTCTGGATAACGAAGACGGTGAGGATGTTGCGGTTCTGCTCTTCCCAGGATTCGGTGCGTTCGCCGAAGCGTTCCTCGATCTCCCGCGCCAGGGGTTCAGCCCGCGTCACGTCGCCCAGGCGCAGCAGGATCTGGTTCACGACATTGGGCCGATCCTGCAGCACCTGGTTGACCTTCAGCAGCACATACCCCGCCGTCTGGTCGAGGCTGGCAAGGCCGGTGTGGAAGACACCCACGATCTTCATTTGCAGAGACACGCCGCGCGGCGAAACCGCGACCACCGTATCGCCCATCTGGACACCCAGCCGCTGGGCCAGGCTGTCGCCGACGATCAGGCCGTTGGCGGTAGAACGCAGATCCTGGAGCCGACCGTGCAGCATGTCCTTCGCGATATTGGACACACGGGCGTAGCGCGGCGGGTCGATGCCGGTGATGGTGATGGAGACGTCGCGCGCGCCATAGCGCAGCAAGGCTGTCCCGGTGAGGATCGGCGCCGCCGCGACGCCCGGGATGGCTTCCAGGATCGCCAGCTTGTCGCCCGCGGCGCGGATGCCGCGCACCCGGTCGATCGGCTTCACGCCGCTGATGGCGACCGCGCCGCGCGGGGCGGCGAGTTCGCCAGCCTGGGGGGTCGGGTGCCGCGCCTCATCCTTGATGACGATGTGCGGCTGCACATCGATCACCTGCTGGATGAAGTAGAGTTGGAAGCCGCGCATCATCGAGGAGATGGCGATGAAGAAGGCAACGCCCAGCGCCACGCCCAGCACGGAGACCAGGGTTTGCCGCCGCCGCCGCGACAGCATGCCGCGCGCGAGATCCAGGATCAGCCTCATGGGCGCAGACGCACCGCCTGGCCATCGGCGAGAGAGGCGGGTGGATCGAGCACCACCGCCTCGCCACGCGCCAGGCCATGCAGCACCTCGACGGCACGAGGCCCCTGGACGCCGAGTTCGACGGGCCGGCGTTCGACCGTTTCGCGGCGGACGACGAAAACACCGCCGTCCCGTATCGCCGCCGGCGGCACCAGCACGGCGTCGTCTGTCTGGCGCAGGACGATGTTGGCCTCGACCGTCATGCCGATCATCAGAGGCGTGTCCTCGGGCAGGATCAGCCGCACACGATAGGCCTTGCGCGTTGCGTCACCCTTCGGGGTGATCTGGCCGACCGTCCCGGTCAGTACCTGGCCGGGAAAGGCATCGGCGCGCAGCAGCACGCGCTGGCCGTCGCGCACCTGCGCGATGTCCTCCTCGTCCACTTCGGCCGTGACACGCAGCGGGCGCGGCTCGCCGATCCAGAAGAGGCTCGCTGGGGTGTCGACCACCTCGCCGACCTCGACGTCCCGGCGCAGGACCAGACCGGCCGATGGGGCGCGAACGATATAGTCGTCGAGCCGCCGACGCGCCGCGTCGGCCGCGGCGCCGACTGCGCGCGCCTCCGCCTCGGCCCGGTCGAGAGCCGAGCGGGAGGCGATGTCACGTGTGACCAGGGTGCGGGTGCGGGCGAGTTCGTCCTCGGCGAATCGGGCACGGGCTTCAGCTTCCTCGACCCGGTGGCGAGCCTCCCGGTTGTCGAGGTGGGCCAGGGGTTGGCCTTCGGTCACGCGCTGGCCTTCCTCAACCATGACGTCGGTGACGCGAGCGCGGACGGCGGGGCCGACACGGGCCCAGTGAACGGGTTCCACGTTGCCCGTGGCATAAACGGCCTGGAGGGCTGGCCCGCTGGTCGCCATGGCGATCGCGACGGCCGAAGGCATGCCCCACCACAGCCAGCCACCGCCGGCCGCCAGGAGCAGGAGAACGAACAGGATGATCCGGCGAGGCATGCAGCGGCACCGGTAGCACAGGAGGCCCAATGCCAGCGGCACGAAACACACGGTTGCACGTCAAGCGTGCCGAGGGTAGAGAGCCGGCCCGGGCCGGTTTACGACAACGGCCATGGCGGGGCCGGCATAGCTCAGTGGTAGAGCAACTGATTCGTAATCAGTAGGTCCGCGGTTCAAATCCGCGTGCCGGCACCAGCTTTTCCCCGGGTTACAGCGGGTTTGGGGCTCAGGGACGGGACCGTGGAGACGGTGACATCCGGCCCGCCGTCCCGGAGCGAGCTGGTGGCTGCCCCTGGACCAAGCGCCGAATCGCTCGACTCATCTCCTCCTCGCAACGCATATCGCCCGGCCACACAAGAGCGCGAGGCCGAGTCGTGTCTGACGTCCGGGCAAAGTACGTGCCGCCGTCCGTGAAGGAGACGGCGTTCAACTGCCCGCACTGCGGGGCGCTGGCGCGGCAATTCTGGTTGTCACTTCGCGCAGAGCCCCTGCCGAAGAAGGACCAGACACCCACGCGCGTGAACGCCGATTTCGCTGCAACGCACGACTTCGCTGACATCACCGACCCGAAGCAACGAGAACGCATGACGGAGTGGGCGCGAGGCATGGCTTCGCGCCGCCCCTTTATCCAATATGACAGGCAGTCGTCCGACTACCGCATCTGCAACGCCGACGCCTCCCGCTGCTTCAATTGCAACGAGCTCGCCATCTGGGTCTTCGACCAGATGGTATGGCCGCGTCAGGGCATCGCACCGCTCCCCAACCCTGACACGCCGAAGGACATCCGCCGCGACTACGAGGAGGCAAGCACCATCCTCGACCTCTCGCCCAGGGGCGCCGCCGCGCTGCTGCGGCTCGCGGTGCAGAAGTTATGCGCGCACCTTGGCGAGAAGGGGAAGAACATCAACGACGACATCGCCGCGCTCGTGGCGAAGGGCCTGGACCCTCGTGTCCAGCAGGCGCTGGACGTGGTGCGTGTCGTTGGAAATGACGCAGTCCACCCCGGCGCGATGGACCTGCGCGACGACCGGGCGACAGCGGAGCGGCTGTTCGGGCTGGTGAACCTGATCGTCGAGCGGATGATCAGCTACCCGAAGCACGTGGAGGCGCTCTATGGCTCGCTGCCGGAGACGAAGCGGGACGAGATTGAGCGGCGCAACACCAAGGCGACGCAACCAAAGTAGCGCTGTCGTGTGCTGCAAGGGTCGCGCTCGGCAGAGTCAGACCTTCGTCCGTGGCCTGTCGGGAGCCGAGCCGATGGGCGATACAGCAGGCCCTTGATCCGCGTTGCAGGCCCATGGCCAGCCCTGCCGGGCCGTGCGGACCGTCAGCGATCGAATACAACCGCCCAGGGGCGGGCGATGCTGACGGGTGACAACCAGTGGACAAGCTCAAGTGCGGCAGCGACGTGGTTGCGCTCGCTATGCAGCGCGGCGAGGGTCGCGCGGCTGCCGCTCTACCCACTATGGCGGGACAGCGATTCAGGCACGGTCGCCTATGGCAACGCCACGGCCAAAGTGTTCTTCGCCACCCGCGAGTGCAATTGCTGGACCGACGCCGCTTCTGCTCGCAAGCCTAGGCCCAGATCGCTGTGCTCCGTTGCATCGAGGGTTTCGACGCCCTTCGGCGCTGGGCTACCGCTCGCCCATCGAATGCGAAGCCAGAGCCTGGCCGACTGCATCTGATCCCTGCCCGCTGACCGGCCATGGAAGCGGGACAACTCGAGGCATGTCGCGACGAGGGAGGTTGGCCTTTCCGTGCGGCACGTTGCGGTGTAAGGGAAGTCAGTGGTTAGTTTGTCCGCGTAGCTCAGCAGGATAGAGCACAGGATTCCTTGTTTTCATAACTGGGCGCTGTGTTCGGAAACGACACAGCGGATCCGCTCAAAGTCGGGGAAAGCTGGGCATGCTTGATGTCCTGCCGATCCCGAGCCAAGCCAGGCGCAAGTCTGGAAGGTGTAGAGACTGGACGGGCGGCGCCTACGGATAGAGGTCTAGTGGACCGCAATCTAGGGTGAAGGGACAGTCCAGACCACGAACGCTGTGAAAGGCGGCGGCGAAAGCCGAAGTGGTATGAATCCTGGGGCCGTGGGTTCGAATCCCGCCGCGGACGCCACTTCCACCCGCTCCAACCAGTCTCCCCCTGCGCGGGCCTCGCCGTGTGGCGCAGGTTTTCCGCGGTTCTCGCGCGCGGGCTGGCTACTGCGCGGGCGGAACGAGGCCCAGAAATCCTCTCTCTTCGGCGCATTCTCTCCGGACCTGGCGACTTGGCCGATTTAGGCGCCAGGTCTGAAATCGGGATATCTCAATCACTTACAGGCGCCCCAGGGTGGCCGTGGTTGGCGAATCGAACGACCACCCAAAGCGACCCCAACCGGCAACCGACTACGTTCAGGGCGCTGCGGAGGGCCCACTTCCGCCGCGCAGCGCCTCCCACAACTCCCCTGGCCCCAGCAGCGTCGTCAGCATGCGCGCCCGAATCGCCTCGGAGTTCAGCGCCTGCTTGCTCATCACCTGGTGCGCAGCCATGGCGTCCATGATCGCGTTCATCAGCTCCTCGCCCAGGTTCGGCGAGTTCATGAACTGCTCCTTGGTGTTCGCCGCGGCCTGGCTGCGGAGCAGATCTGATTCCAGCATCTTCGTCTTGATGACGCCGTCCACGTAGGCGACCGCGTCGCCCTCGGTGATCTCGCCCTCGAAGAGGTCGTTGATCGCCGCGATGATCTCCTGCAGCCGCAGCTTGTGCTTGTCCTGCACCTGGCCGCTGCCGGTCTCGGTCACCGGCCGCAACGCCTCAGCCGGCTGCCCACCGCCGAGGTTCAGCTTCTGCTGGCCGAG
This sequence comes from Roseomonas sp., assembly GCA_041906015.1. Taxonomy (GTDB): domain Bacteria; phylum Pseudomonadota; class Alphaproteobacteria; order Acetobacterales; family Acetobacteraceae; genus Neoroseomonas. The sequence goes on along the minus strand of JAYRJZ010000057.1, from coordinate 26,313 downwards.
ATCCCGCATACGGTGATGCGTCAGCTTCAGCGCGGAGAGGTCGATGCCCTCCCGCTCGCGCCCGTAGTCCAGCAGCGGCAGGAGCATACGCGCGAACAGGTAGAGCTTTTCGTAGTCGGTGTTCCCATAGTCGAACATCTGCCCGAGGAACTCGTACACGCGGATGTAGCTGCCCAGGTCCCGCTTGAAGAGCAGCAGCGCGTCCATCTCGTCCTTCGCTGCCTGCCAGGCCTTGGAGCCCTCCGGCTCAGCACGGTAGGCCTGCTGCGCGTGCTTGAACTTCGTCAGCAGCCGGCCGCTCACCGGCCCGATGGCGGCGTCCAGGTCGCCCTGCGTGGCCTTCGGGTTGATCGCCACCTTGGCGACCCGCTCCACCTCGAATTGGTCGTAGTAGCCGACGGCATCGAGCTTGTTCCGCAGGTCCAGCACCACGTTGGGGTCGCTGACATCGGCCAGCGCCGCGGTGGTGTGGTACTGCTTGAACGCCTCCAGCACCTGTTCTGGCTCGTTCACGAAGTCCACCACGTAGGTGGTGTCCTTCGTCGGATAGGCGCGGTTCAGGCGGGACAGGGTTTGCACCGCCTGGATGCCGCCCAGCTTGCGGTCCACGTACATGGCGCAGAGCAGCGGCTGGTCGAACCCGGTCTGGAACTTGTTGGCGACCAGCAGGATGCTGAATTCCGGCGTGGCGAAGGCCTCGCGGATATCCCGCCCGCGCAGGCCGGGGTTCAGGCTCGTCTCGGTGAATTTTTCCGGCCCGGTTATCGGGTCATCCACTTCGCCCGAGAAGGCGCCGAGGATCCCGATCCCGTAGCCCTTCTGCTTGATGTAGGCCTGCATGGCCTTCATCCAGCGCACCGCCTCCTTGCGGCTGGCGGTCACCACCATGGCCTTGGCCCGGCCGCCGAGCAGATGCGCCACGTTCTGCCGGAAATGCTCGACCACGATCTGCACACGGGCGGCGATGTTGTGCGGGTGCAGCCGCACCCAGCCCATGATCCCCTTCTTCGCCTCGCTAGCGTCCACCTCCTGCTCGCTGATCTCCTTCCCCGCATGGGTCAGCCGGAAGGCCATCTTGTAGGAGGTGTAGTTCTTCAGCACGTCGAGGATGAAGCCTTCCTCGATCGCCTGGCGCATGGAGTAGGTGTGGAACGCCACCGGCAGGTTGTCCTTCCCCGCCGGCCTGGACGGATCCGGCCGGCGGCCGAACAGCTCCAGCGTCTTGGCCTTCGGCGTGGCGGTGAAGGCCACGTAGCTGATGCCGGCATCCTGATCCGCCCGCCCGGCCATCTTCGCCGCCAGCAGGTCTTCGACGCTGGCCTCGCCGCCGTCCTCCAGCGCCGCCTGTTCCTCGGCGGTCAGCACCATCTTGAGCTCGGAAGCCGCCTTGCCGGTCTGCGAGGAATGCGCCTCGTCGGCGATCACCGCGAAGCGCTTGCCCTTGGTCCCGGCGAGCCGGCGCACCTCGTCCATGGCGAAGGGGAAGGTCTGGATGGTGCAGACGATGATCTTCTTGCCGGCCGCCAGCGCCTCGGCCAACTCGCCGCTCTTGCTGCCACCATCGCCGGTGACCACCGCCACCACGCCCGGGGTGCGCTCGAAACTCTCGATCGCCTCCCGCAACTGCTTGTCCAGCACGGTGCGGTCGGACACCACCAGCACCGTGTCGAACAGCTTCCGGTTCGCGGCGTCATGCAGGTCGGCCAGGAAATGCGTCGTCCAGGCGATGGAGTTGGTCTTCCCCGACCCGGCCGAGTGTTCGATCAGGTATTTCCCGCCCGGCCCGTCCTTCAGCACCTCGGCCACCAGTTTCCGTGTGGCGTCCAACTGGTGGAAGCGCGGGAAGACCCAGCCGGTCAGGCGCTTCTTGTCGTCCTTCACCGGCACCAGATAGCGGCCGAGGATCTCCAGCCAGCTGTCCCGCTGCCAGACCTGCTCCCACAGATAGGCGGTCGGCGCGCCGGCCAGCAGCGTGCACATCTGCGCCTCGCTGTTGCTGAGCGCGAAATGCACCAGCGCGCCACCGGGGAAGGCCAGCAGCGGTTCCGGCTGGTTCTTGCCCGGCGCCCTCGGCAGGCGGTCGAAGCGGTACTGGTCCACCGCGTCCCGCACGGACTGGGTGTAGTGCGACTTCAATTCCGCCGTGGCGACCGGGATGCCGTTGAGGAACAGCACCAGGTCGAGGCTCTGTTCGCCATGCAGCGAATACCGCACCTGCCGCACGGCCCGCAGCCGGTTGGCGGCATAGCGCGCCTGCAGCGTCTCGTTCATCGCCAGCGCCGGACGGAACTGGCAAAGCGCCAGGCGCTGCTTCAGCCCCACCACGTCGAGGCCGGCGCGGAGCACCTCCAGCGTGCCCTGCTTGTCCAGCGCCGCACGCAGCCGGTCGGCCAGCACCGTGGCGGCGGCGGGGCCGTTGGCCTTGGCCAGCGCCTCCCAGGCGTCGGGTTGGGTGGCTTGCACCCAGGCGGCCAGATCCTCGGGGAACAGCGCACGGGCGCGGTCGTAGCGCGCGGCGGCGTCGGGCTCGTATAGCCAGCCATTCCCCGCGAGGTGCGCGCAGATGCCGTCCTCGAAGGCGATCTCCTTATGGATGCCCGTCATGGCAGGGCCAGCACGCGCGAACGCAGCGCGCCATCCAGCCGGATCATCGCGTCGATCATCTCATCCTGCATGCGCGGCCATTCGGCCTCCGGGGAGCGATAGCCGCCGGCGACGGGGTGATAGACGCGGCACTGCCTGACCCCCTCCTTCTCCTGCCAGATCAGGGGGCCACCGAAGGCGGCCTCGATGGCCGCGCTGGCTTCCTTGAGGCGGAGCAGCTGCTGCCGGCCGTCATCGCGCTGGATCAGCAGTTCGACCCGTGATGTGTCCTTCGCCACGACGTAGTTGAGCGTGAAGCCGGTCTTGCCGATGGAGCCGAACAGCACGCCAAGATCGGCATCCGGAGTGCGGCCGCGATGCAGATCGGACCGCGGGGCGGCGCGCTCTGCGAGCTGACCGAGGAAGCGTGCCAGCAGGGTGGCGCGCTCGCCGCGCTCCTTCCGCTCGGCGGCCTTCTTCTCACCGAGCCTGGTCTGAAAGTCCGATGCCTCGGGCGGGGGGATCAGCTGATGAATGTCGAGCAGCAGCCGCCCATCCTCCATCCGGTACGGCTTGAGGCGCACGCAGCGGATGTCGATGCCGCGGTCCTGCAGCCAGAGGACGGTGGTGGTGAGTTCCTTGCCGAAATCCGCCGCAGCCAGCAGGATGCGCGTGTCCGCGGCGAAGCTGTCCTCCCGCGGTTCTTCCCAGCCGAGGAAGCCGAGGATGTCGGCGCGGGCGGCGTCGGCGTCGGCGTCGGGGTTGGCGCGGTTGCGGTGGCGGGCCAGAGTCTCGACCGCCTGGTCGAAGGTCATGGCGGAGACCATGGCGGCGTAGCGCAGCGCCTGCAGCTCCATATGGCCACCATCCTCGGTGCGCTTGAGCTCGACGACGACCAGGTTGGCATCGTCATCGAGGCAGAGGAGGTCGATGCGCCGCGTGCTGTCGGCCCAGTCGCTGAATTCCTCGGCCAGCACCATCAGCCCGTCCTCGAGGCTGGCGATGCGTTCCTTCAGCAGGCGCTGGATGTCGCCGCGTTCCCGCAAGCCCTCGGCCTCGAAGCTGGTGACGGCGAGAGGGACCAAGCCCTCGGGGCGGGCTTCATAGATCGGCATGGCGGGGGCTCGGGGCGCTGCGAGGGGCTGGCGTCATGCGGCCTTGGCCTTGGCCTCGACGGGGGTGACGAGGCCGCGCACGTCGATCTTGCCGGTAACAGCGGCGGAGATCAGCGCGGCGCGGCGTTCTTTGAGGAGGGTGATGGCGCGCTCGCCTTCGAGCATCAGAGCATCAATCCTCCCGATCTCAGCATCGAGGTGGGCCGTAGTGGTGCGCTGCTCATCCGTCGAAGGAACGAGGATAGGCAAGATGGCCTGATCACCTTCGCTGAGCGAAGGAACAGCACCCGGATTAACGACCTTTCCGAAATCAAGGATGCTGAGCCAATACCAAGCCCAGCGTGTTGTGAGCATCGACTCATCGGGCGTGAAGGCCGTCATGTTGTTGTCGACGCAGCATTCGGTGGTCGTGACCCGGCGACGGTTGAGCAAGAGGGCCGCGCCGATCTTCGCATAGAGAATCGAGCCTGCCGGGATGACCTTAGCGCGGAGTTCATCGGCCATCTGCCGGCTGATGGTGTGCTGTCCCGTGCCCATCGTGATGCCATCATTCGCGAGGCCTAGGTCGGCCACCTTGTAGAATGGCAGTTCTTCTCCCTCGATGCCCTGAGCCTCATGGGGAAAGCCCGCTCCACCGCGAAGTGAGCCTGTCTGCTTGAGCCGAAGCACCTCCCAGGCCGCGGGCACCTTCCCCAACCACTCCACCCCGCTGTCCTTCATCGGCGCGTTGGGGTCCAAGCCCTTGGTGACGGCCTGGGAGATGACGGCCTGCCGCTTCTCCTTCAACAGCGCGATCAGCCGCTCCTGCTCGGCCACCAGCGCGTCGATCTTGCCGGTTTCGCGGTCGAGGAAGGCGGCGATGCCGGATTGCTCGGTGGGGGGCGGAAGAGGCACACGCAGATTGCCGATCACCTCTACTGAGAGGCCAGGCTGCGCTGCGGTCACGGAGTACTGCCTGAGGTCCATGGCGCGAAGCAACTCGCCGAGCCACCGCACCGCGCAGGGCCTCCTGGGCGACACCACGACTGCGTGTTCCGTGGCCCAGAAGCGCCCCTCTGCGTAGTTCACATTGCCGCACAAGGCGCCTTGCCGACCAATCAGCGCGTAATGCCCCTCATGCGTGAAGGCGGTCGTATATCCCCTGAGCCCGTTTCCGCCGTACACCGGAAACGGGCCTTCGGTCTCGATCTGCTCGACCGTAATTTGTTCACCGCTCTTCATGGCCACGAGATGCTTAAGCGCGATAACTGACCACCCGCTCGGGATGTCGCCGATCCACTCAACACCACTGGCGCCATACGCTGCGTACGCAGGAAAGCTCACGCCGCCAGCCCCTCGATCATTGCCTTGATGCGGTCCGTCACCTGCTTCAGGTCGGCGTCGATCGCGGCGAGTGGCCGTGGCGGCTCGAACACGTAGAAGTGCCGGTTGAACGGGATCTCGTAGCCGGTCTTGGTCTTCTCCTCGTCGATCCAGGCGTCGGGGGCGTGGGGCAGCACCTCCCGCGCGAAGTAGGCCTGCACATCCTCGGTCAGCGGCACGTTCTCGGTGTCGCGCAGCGCCGGATCGGGCTGCGTCCTGCCTTTCTGCTTGCCCTTCTGGCCGAGCACGGGCCGCCCCTTCTCGTCCTTCAGCGGCCGCTCCACCGTGATGCTGCGGTAGCCGAAGGCCTCGTTGCGAAACAGGCGGGAGAGCGGGGCCAGCTTCACCGCCCCACCCTCCGGCGCCGGTGGTGGTGCCTCGCCATCGCGGACTACCACGCGGCTGGTCTTGCCGTCCGCGGTGGTGAGGGTGGCAAGCTGCGCCTCGGCGCAATCCCCGAACAGGCGGGTGACGGCGGCGATGTCCTCCTCCCCCATCTCCTTGCGCTTGGAGCCGAGGCTCTTGCGCATCTTCTGCCATAGGGCGGAGGCGTCGATCAGCTGCACCAGGCCGCGCCGCGCCTCCGGCTTCCGGTTGGAGAGGATCCAGACATAGGTGGCGATGCCGGTGTTGAAGAACATGTCGGTGGGCAGGGCGATGATCGCCTCCACCAGGTCGTTTTCCAGCACGTGGCGGCGGATTTCGCTCTCACCGGAGCCGGCGCCGCCGGTGAACAGCGGCGAGCCGTTGAGCACGATGCCGATGCGGCTGCCGCCGTCCTTCGCGGGCCGCATCTTCGAGATCAGATGCAGCAGGAACAGCAGCGAGCCATCCGAGATGCGCGGCAGGCCGGGGCCGAAGCGCCCGGCATGGCCCATCTGCTCGGCTTCCTTGCGGACTTCCTTCTCGACCTTCTTCCACTCCACGCCGAAGGGCGGGTTGGAGAGCATGTAGTCGAACTTCTTCCCGGCATGCCCGTCATCCGAGAGGGTGTTGCCAGGCAGGATGTTGGCGACGTTCTGCCCCTTGATGAGCATGTCCGCCTTGCAGATGGCGTAGCTCTCGTCGTTCAGCTCCTGGCCGAACATGGTGAGCGAGGCCTTGGCGTTGTGCTCCAGCAGGTGCTCGCCGGCCACCGAGAGCATGCCGCCCGTGCCCGCCGTGGGGTCGTAGATGGTGCGGACGGCGGAGGTGCCGGGCGTCAGGATGTCGGTGTCCTCGACGAACAGCAGGTTCACCATGAAGCGGATGACGTCGCGCGGAGTGAAGTGTTCGCCGGCCGTCTCGTTGGAGATTTCGGCGAACTTCCGGATCAGTTCCTCGAAGGCGAGGCCCATGTCGTGGTTGGTCACCACCGAGGGATGCAGCTGGAAGCCGGCGAACTTCTCCGTCACCTGATAGAGCAGGCCGGCCTTCTGCAGGCGGTCGGTCTGCTCGGCGAAGCGGAAGCGCTCGAAGATGTCCCGCACCGCCGGGGAGAAGCCCTGGATGTAAGCGGCGAGGTTGGCGGCCAGGTGATCCTGATCCCCCATCAGCGTCTTCATGTCGAGCGGCGAGGTGTTGGCGAAGGGCACACCGGTGAGGCGGAGCAGGAAGGGTTCCGGGTTGATGCCGGCGGCCTCCTTCGCTGCCTTCTCGGCCAGCACCAGCGCCTTGGTCGGCGCCAGGACGCAGTCGAGGCGGCGCAGGACCGTAAAGGGCAGGATAACCTTGCCGTATTCGGAGGGCTTGTAGTCCCCGCGCAGTAGGTCGGCGACGGACCAGATGAGGGCGGAGAGGGATTGGGTCTGGCTCATGCGGGTCGATTCGCGCCCTGTTCATCACGGGCGGCCGGCTCCGCCCATTACTTCTGGCGCATGGTCATGCGGCAGGGCGATCGAGGCAAGCCGGAGCAGATGGTTTGCAGAGGGCGGCGGACCGGGCAGGCTTGGGCGCATGACGCGACGACGCGATTTCCTGCGCTCGGTGCCCGTGCTGGCCGCGAAGCCATGGGAGGCGGTGGCGACGGGCGCTGCCTCTGCGCCGGTGGCGCGCCCTCCGCTGCCGCTCGGCGAGATCTCGGTGGTCGGCATGCGCTACTACGACAAGGAAGGCCGGCTGGCGCGGCTGGTGTCGGGCGAAGTGCTGCGCCTCGTGCGCGAGCCAACCCACACGCGTGACCCCTGGGCCGTGGCGGTCTGCGCCGCCGATGGCAAGCGGCTCGGCTATCTGCCGCGCGGCGACAACCGGCAGGTGGCGGGCCTGTTGGATGCCGGGGCGCAGATCGAGGCGGTGGTGCCGGACGGGTATCCCTATGAGGCCTCGCCCGAGAACTGGCGTATGGCGGTTCGACTGTCCCTGACAGGCGCCGAGGCGCCCCCGTCGCCAGGGGAGGCCGAGCGGGACCAGGTCGCCTACCTGCTGCGGGCCGAGCCGCTGATGGCCGAATGGTTCACCGGGCCGGGCTATGGGGCGCGCGCGGTGATGCTCGCTGGGCCCTGCGCCGGATGGCAGCGGACGCGGGAGGCGGAGTGGGTACCGCCCGGAGCGCTGCCCTGGCCGTCTCCTGACCGGATCGCGCGCGAGTTCCGCCTCCGCGGCGATGAGGTCGCGCGGGTCGAAACGGCACGGGCGCTGCGGGCCGCGGCCGAGGCCGGGCGCCCCGTACCGCCGATCACGCCGGCCAACACGCCGTCGTTGCCGCCGCCGGCGACGCCATCGGAGCGCGCGCGGCTGCTGCTGCGTGGCTGGCTCGATGCGCCGGGTCGCAGCGAGGCGGAAGCGGCACCGCACGTCGGGGCGCTGGATCATCTGTCGCTGAAGCGGGCGCCGGATCACCGGCGCGGCGCGCTGACCGTGCTGGTCCTGGACCGCGATCGCCGCCGCGTTGGTCGGCTGCCCTCGGCGCAGGGGGAGATGGTGGCGCGGCTGATCGACGAGGGCTACGCGCTCGACATTGTGGCCCGCGACCCGGGACCGCAACCGCGAAGCAATGGTGGGCTGAGGGTGCCCTTCGAGATCCGCCTGCGCGGGGCCGAACCGCCGGATGTGGCTGCCCGGCGGGGGGACGCCCAGCGCCTGCTGGCCGATATGCTCCCGCTCGAGGTCGACGCGGAGCGGCTCTGCGCGGCGCTGAAGACGCGGGCGCTCGACCAGCTGCTGCAGCAGGCCAGTCTGGCTTCCCATAGGAAGGGTGGACGGCTCACCGAGGAGGAACTGCGGAACCTCATGGCAGAGGTCGAGAAGGCGATCGGTGGCGCGTAACCGGCGAGGCGACCGAACCTGCATCTGCGGCGCCTGCGCGCTGATGGTCCCACGATGGCGGAACCCCGGCCAGGAGCGCCCGCAGCGTCACCTCCGGATGCTCGCGGCCGTCGAGCATCGCCTCGATCAGGTCCGGCGCGAGAAGGGTGAAGGACAGCATCTTCGCCAGATAGGTGTGGTCGAGATTCTCGGCCCGCGCCAGCTCGCGCACCGAGGCATAGCGCCCGCTTTCCAGCAGGCGCTTCCAGCGATGCGCCCGCGCCAGCGCCTTCACCAGGGCGGGATCCCCGCGTGTGGTCGCGACACCCGCGCCGTCTTCGCCGGCCTGCGCCGGCGTCCCATCCGGCCCGATGATCTGCTTCCGTCCGCTGCGGCGCCGGATGGTCATCGGCACCGCCACCGTCACGCTCGTCATGCTGCGATGCGCTCCTGCTGCTGGTTTGCGGCCATGTCTCGCGCCAGCCCGGCCAGCCCTTCCAGGTTCAGCTTGATCTGCGCGCCGGCGTCGCTGACTGTGACGCGCTCCACCAGCAGCCGGACGATCCGCTCCTGCTCGCCGGGGAACAGCTCGTCCCACAGCGGGTCGAGCCGCCCGAGCGCGTCGCGCACCTCGGCTTCGGTCAGATCCGGCGCCTCCGCCCGCGCCGCCCGCCAGGTGCCGACCACCACCTCCGGCTGCCGCAGCAGGGCGCGGACCTGCGCCATCACCAGCGCCTCGATCTCGCCGGCCGGCAGACGGCGATAGGGCGCGTCATTGGCGCCGCCCTGCAGCACCGCCTGGCTGACGTAATAGCGGTAGAGCCGCCCCTTCTTCCGGGTATGGGTCGGCGACAGTGCGCGCCCATCGGCGCCGAACAGGAGCCCGCGCAGCAGCGACGGCGCCTGGGCGCGGGAGCGGCCAGCGCGGACGCGTGGGCTCTCCTGCAGGACGGCGTGCACGCGGTCCCAGAGATCCCGTGGGATGATCGCGGCGTGCTCGCCGGGATAGGCCGTCCCCTTGTGCACCGCCTCGCCGAGAAAGGTGCGGTTCACGAGCAGCTTGTAGACTGCCCCCTTGTCGAAGGGTCGGCCGGTCTTGGTGATGAGGCCCTCCGCCCGCAGGACGGGCAGCAGCCGGGTGGCGGAGCCGATCGCCACGAAGCCCTCGAATACGCGGCGCACCGTCGCGGCGCCGGCGTCGTCGACCACCAGCTTGCGGTTCTCGACCCGATAGCCGAGCGGCACCGGCCCGCCCATCCACATGCCCCGGGCGCGGGAGGCGGCGATCTTGTCGCGCACCCGCTCGCCGATCAATTCGCGCTCATATTGCGCAAAGCTGAGCAGGATGTTCAGCGTCAGCCGGCCCATGCTGGTGGTCGTATTAAAGCTCTGAGTGACCGAAACAAAAGTGACGTCGTGCTCGTCGAAGGCCTGCACGAGCTTGGCGAAATCCATCAGCGAGCGGGACAGGCGATCAATCTTATATACGACCACGACGTCGACGAGGCCGGCCTCGATGTCGGCCAGCAGCCGCTTCAGCGCGGGGCGCTCCAACGTGCCGCCACTGACCCCGCCATCATCATAGCGGTCGTGCACCAGCACCCAGCCCTCGGATCGCTGCGACGTGATGAAGGCCTCGCACGCGGCCCGCTGCGCGTCGAGCGAGTTGAACTCCTTCTCCAGCCCCTCGTCGGTGGACTTGCGCGTGTACACCGCGCAGCGGAGCTTGCGCGTCTTCGCTGGTATGGGGGCGTCACGACGGCTCATGCGCCGGCCCTCCGGATCCCGAAGAACACCCAGCCATTCCAGCGGGTGCCCGTGATCGCGCGCGCGATGGCCGACAGCGACTGGTACGGGCGCCCCTGCCAGTCGAAGCCGTCACGCGTCACGGTGACGACATGCTCGACGCCCTGGTATTCGCGCAGCAGCCGCGTGCCAGCGATCGGGCGCTGCTCCTGACGGATGCGGCGGAGCGTGATGCTGCGGCCGTCGAACTGCTCGCCCAGCGCCTCGAGGCGCTCCAGCGTCTCGCGCTTCAAGCCGCCATAGGCGAGTTCCTGTATTCTGTAGCTGAGGCGGCTCTCCAGGAAACGCCGATTGTAGGGCGGCGGCTCGGTGCCGAAGAGCCGGCGCCACTCGCCCTTCAGCTCGCCGATTGGCACGCCGGGCAGCGCGGCGAGGCGCGCCGGCACGTCCTGCTTCGGGATGGTGGTGATGATGGCGGAGGGCGTCGGATCGTCCCTCGTGGTCGTGCGTCGGGTCATGCGTCTCCCTTTCTCCTGGGGTTCGCACGAAGGCGCTGGCCGGGGACGGAGGGTAGGCGAACCACTCTCTCGCCGCCGGTTTCACGGTCGGCTTCCTGGGCAGCGCGGCTCCTCAGCCGCAACAGGCCGCGCGCGAGGAGGTCGCAGACCTCACTGAGATGGGGTGGGAGGTGGGCGGTGATGGGAGGGTCGTCACGCTGCATGGCGTGACAATACGAATCGGCGAGCGGCGCGGGGAGTGCTGAGTTGTAGCGCTACGCTATGCGCTGGCCGGTTGATGCCGCCGCGGGTCCTCCGCGGGGCGTGCTGGCCAGACCGTCGCGCTCAGGCGACCGACACATCGGGCGGCAGGATCACCACCCGCGCCCCGATCGGGGCGCGCTGGTAGAGGTCGATGATGTCCTGGTTGATCAGCCGCACACAGCCGGCCGAGGCCATGGTGCCGATGGTCCAGGGTTCGACCGTGCCGTGCAGGCGGTAATAGGTGTCGACGCCGTCCTGGTAGAGGTAGAGCGCCCGCGCCCCGAGCGGATTGCGGCCGCCGCCCGGGAGTCCATCGCGCAGATGGCCGTAGCGTTGCGGCTCGCGTCGAACCATGTCGGGCGTCGGGCGCCAGTTCGGCCAGGCGGCCTTGCGCTCGACATAGGCTTCGCCCGTGAGATTGAAGGCCTGGTCCCGGCCGACGGCGATGCCGTAGCGCGCGGCGCGGCGGCCTTCGAGCACGAGGTAGGCGTAGCGGGCTGCAGTGTCGACCACGATGGTCCCCGGCTCGTCATCGCGAGGATAGGCGACCTCGTGGCGCAGGAACCGCGGATTGATGCGCTGCAGGTTCACCGCCGGGATCGAAAAGCGCTCGGTGGTGATCGCCGCGTAGATCCGGCGGTAGTCCGGCTCGGGCGCCGGAGCGGGCGGAGGCGGCGGCGAGGGAGCGACCTGCGGGGCCGCCTCAGCCTGCGGCGACGACACACTCGGCGAAGATTGCGGCGCCTCGGACGACGCACACGCCGCGAGCAGACCGGGCAGGCTGGCGACAAGGCGCCGTCGGCTAACGCACATCGATCGTCAGGAATCCCCCGGGTGGCAGCGCGGATGCTTGCGCCCAGTCAACGATACCGACGGCGCCGTTGTCCACAGGCTCGGCCGCTGCCTACGCGCCGACCTGCCGCCCGAGCCAGATCACCCGCCCGATGACATGGACGTCCTCAGCGCTCAGGCCGCGCTGCGGCTGATAGGCGGGGTTGTCCGACAGCACGCTGAGCCGCGGCGGCCGCCCCAACTCCACCTGCACCCGCTTCACCTGCAGGCCGTTGCCGGTGCGGATGACGTAGATCCCGTCCTTGTCCCCCGGCTGGTTCTGCCGGAAGTCGACCAGCACCGTGTCGCCAGTGCGCAGGGTCGGCTCCATCGAATCCCCGTCGACGGTGATCACCGCCAACTGGTCGAGCGGCGCGGCGGTGACCGTGCGGACCCACTCCTCCCGGAAGGCAATGCGATAGACGACCGCCTCGCGGTCGATCTCCTGGCCAGGGCCCGCGGAGGCGCGAGCGTCGTAGACCGGCAGCAGCGCCCAGTGGTCGCCGCCCATGCTGACGACCTCGGCCGTGGCGGGACCGGCGTAGCTGGTCGGCGCTCGGGTCGGCGCGGCCTTGCGTCGCACCCGCTGGCCGAGCACGGCGGCGGCTTCCTCCGGGGTGTTGATAGCGATGCCCGCCTCGCCGGCCTCCTTGCCGAACAGCAGCATCTGCCAGGTGATGCCGAGCGGCACGGCGAGTTCGCGGGCCGCACGTGCCGTGAGCGGCCGACGCCCGCTCTCGTAGGCGCGGTAGGTCGCCTCCGGCACGCCGGCTAGGCGGGCCAATTCGGCCCCTGAATCAATGCCCTTGGCTTCGCGAAAGCGGCGGAGACGGTCTGCTGTCGATTCCATGACGCTGCAATATGTAGCGCTTTCTTGGCGATTGTGTAGCAGGATTCGCAATATACAAACAGTCTTGTTCGCGTGCCGCGACGGAGCGTATCTGTCGGCCATGCCCGAACGCATCGCCCTCCGCAAACGGCCCGCCGAACCAATACGCCCGGCGCTGTCACCCGCTCTCGCGCCCCCGAAGAGTTTCGCCGATGTCATTGCCCTCTGGGCCAGTGCCAGTGAACTCGCCGCCCTCCTCGATGTCGAGGCGGTCACGGTACGCGCCTGGCGGCGGCGGGGCATTCCCGCGCGCTACTGGGCGGCCGTCGCCGAGGCTGCGCGTTTCAGTGGCCGACCCGTCGATGAGCGGCTGCTGGCTGGGCTTGGCTCTGCCCGCAAGGGTCGCGCCCATGGGTAAGATGTCGCGCGACAAGGGCCTGCGCCGCGAGCGGGCGATCGTCGATGTCCACCGCAATTGCGGCATCCACGCTGAGCGTGTGCCGCTGTCGGGGGCGCTGCGCTACCGCGGCAACGATGCCGACGTCGATCTCTATGTCCGCGGCGCGCTGCCTTTGAAAGCCGAGGTCAAGGCGCGCGGCGATGGGGCGGGCTTCAAAACGCTGCTGCGCTGGCTCGGCAGCAAGGACGCGCTCGTGCTGGTCCAGGACCGGACGATGCCGCTGGTCGTGGTTCGGCTCGACATCTGGCTCGAGGTCGCCCGGCGCAGCGCGCTCCTGCGTGAGCCGGACGGCGATGCGGAGCGCTGCGCGCGCCGTCGCGACGCTGAGCAGGGCCCGGTGCCACCGACCGACGCCATCGCGCGGGAGGCCGCATGACACGTCACGTCCGCTGCGCCGGTCGCCTGCAGCGTGTGCGCGATCTCGCCCGCACCGCCGCCGGTGGCGCGGCCCTCGCCGGCGGCTTCCTCGCCCTGTGCTGGGCGGTCGGTCTCGCCTCGATCCCCTGACCCATCCTCCCGCCTTGGAGACCCCTCGATGAGCAACCGAACCACCCTGGCCGAGCTGCGCGGTATGGATGCCGCGACGGTGGCCCGCCTGCCACCCGCCCATCTCGCCCTGCTGCTGGACGACGCCGCGGCATTGCGCGCCGACACCAAACAGGTGTCCGACCTGCTCGCCGACGCGCTCCATCGCCGCTACGGCCCGGTGGCCGCCGAGCGCCGACAGGCCGAGGGCAAGGATACCGGCCGCGTCCGCTTCCTCGACGCCGGTTTCGAGATCTCCGCCGACCTGCCCAAGCGGGTGGAGTGGGACCAGGGACGCCTCGCCTCGGCGATCGAGACCATCCGCAGCTGGGGAGAGGATCCGGCGGACTACCTCGCCACCGAGATCAAGGTCCCCGAGAGCCGCTTCACCGCCTGGCCGCCGAAGCTGCAGGCGCTGTTCCAGCCCGCCCGGACCGTCGGCACCGGCCGCCCCTCCTACAGCCTCGAACAGGTGGAGTGCTGAGCATGACGCACGAACTGCGCATCCGCGTCGCCATCCCGCTGGAGGGCGACGCCATCGCCCGCGCGAAGGAGGTCGCCGCCTTCGAGGAGACGCTGGACGGCTTCGCCGAGGCGGTCGCCCGTGCCGGCGGCGACATCGCCGTCGACGTCATCAAGGCCAAGCCCCGCGCCGCAAAGCAGGAGACGCATTGATGGCGATCTCCCTCGCATCGCTCCGCCGCAGCGGCGAGGCCCGGCCGCCCCGCCTGCTCGTCTATGGCGTGGCCGGCGTCGGCAAGACCCAGCTCGCCGCCAGCGCGCCGGCGCCGGTCTTCCTGCAGACGGAGGACGGGCTCGGCAAACTGCAGGCCGACACCTTCGGCATGCTGCGCACCTATGAGGAGGTCCAGCAGGCGCTCGATGTTCTCTATCAGGAGGACCACCCCTTCCAGACGGTGGTGCTCGACAGCCTCGATTGGCTGGAACCGCTGATCTGGGCGCGCACCTGCCAGCTCAACAACTGGAAGACCCTGGAGCAGGCCGGCTTCGGCAAGGGCTACGTCGCCGCGCTCGACGTCTGGCGGGGCTTCCTCGACGGCATGACCCTGCTGCGCGACGAGCGCGGCATGGGCGTGATCCTGATCGCGCACGCCGAGATCAAGCGCTTCGACAGCCCGGAGACCGAGCCCTACGACCGCTACCAGCCGAAGCTGCACGCGCGCGCCGCGGCCCTGGTGCAGGAGCACGTCGATGCCGTGCTGTTCGCCAACTATCGCATCAGCACGCTGAAGTCGGATGCCGGCTTCGGCAAGAAAGTGGTGCGCGGCGTCTCCGGCGGCGACCGCCTGCTGCACACCATCGAGCGCCCGGCCTTCCTCGCCAAGAACCGCTTCGGCCTGGACGAAACCCTCGCGCTCGACTGGCCGACGCTCGCCGCCGGCATCCCGTTCTATGCGAGCCAGGCGGCGCCCGCTGCCACCCCCACCCCCGACAACAGGAACTGAGCCATGGCCCTTCTCAATGGCACCTTTGACGCAGGCAGCGTCGAGCCGGCGAAGCCCTTCGAGCCGCTGCCGGCGGGGAAGTACCGGGCGCAGATCGTCGAGAGCGAGATGGCCGCGACCCGGGCCGGCGACGGCCAGATGCTGAAGTTGACGCTCGAAATCCTCGACGGCCCGCACGCCCATCGCAAGCTGTGGGACCAGCTGAACCTGGTGAACCCGAACCAGCAGACGATGGAGATCGCGCAGCGCACGCTCTCGGCGATCTGCCATGCCACGGGGCAGATGCAGGTGTCGGACAGCGAGCAGCTGCATTTCAAGCCCATGCGGGTGACGGTGAAGTACGAGCCGGAGGGCAACGACAAGCACGGGGTCTGGCAGAAGGCGCGCAATCGGATCGGCGGCTACGAGCGCCCGGATGGCGGTCCGGCCGTGCGCCCCGTCGCCGCGGCGGCGCCGCCGGCACCGCGTCCGCAGGGGCCGACGCAGGCTGTGCCGCCGCCCGCCGCTTCGGTCGCGCCGGCAGCGGCACCGTCACGCCCCGCCAACAGCACGGTTCCGCCCTGGCGCCGTGCGGGGTGACCCACGCGATCGTTGGCCGTCCTGCCGGTGGGTTCGCCCCGCCGGGCGTCTCCCTCTCGCGCATGGGACCCGTCATGGCCTCGCTGCCACCGCCTTCCTGTCCGACCGTCACCGCCATCTACGCCGCCTATGAGGCGGCTGCTGATGCCGGTTGGCGCGAGCATCTCGGCGCCTCACAGATCGGCGCCGGCTGCGAACGCGCCCTCTGGTATTCCTTCCGCTGGGCATCCCGCGCGCAGCATACGGGACGCCTCCTCCGCCTGTTCGAGACAGGGAATCTCGCCGAGGCGCGCTTCGTCGCCGACCTTCGGCGCGTCGGTGTGACCGTCCTCGATGTGGATCCCGACGATGGCCGCCAGTGGCGGCTGCGCGACGCCAGTGGGCATTTCGGCGGCAGCATGGACGCGGTGGCGAAGGGTTTCCTCGAGGCACCCGCCGCCTGGCACGTCGTCGAGTTCAAGACCCACAGCGCCAAGTCGTTCGCCAAATTGACCGCGGATGGCGTGGAAAAGTCGAAGCCGCTGCACTGGGCGCAGATGCAGGCCTACATGCAGCTCGCTGGCATCGACCGCGCCTTCTACCTGGCGGTCTGCAAGGACACTGACGAGCTCTACCAGGAGCGCGTCCGCCACGATGCCGAGGCTGGGTTGAGGATCCTGGCGAAGGCGCAGCGCGTGATCGGTGCTGGCCGTCCTCCCGCGCGGCTCAGCGAGGATCCGGCTTGGTGGGAATGCCGCTTCTGCGACCACCACGCCGCCTGCCACGAGGGCGCAGCCCCCGAACGCCATTGCCGCTCCTGCCTGCACGCTTCGCCGGTCGCGGAGGGAGGCTGGCACTGCACGCGTCACGCCACACCCCTGACCCGACGCGAGCAGGAATCCGGCTGCGCCGCGCATCTCTACATCCCCGACCTCGTGCCCGGCGAGCAGGTCGATGCCGGAGAGGATTGGGTCAGCTACCGCCTGCCGAACGGCACCCTTTGGAGAGATGGAGTGAACAGCTGATGTCGAAGGTAATCAGATTCACGGGCCCCACCGGATCGCGGCGCCGCCATGGCACCTGTGAGACCTGCTCATTCTGGGAGATGGTCGTCGATCGCACGGAGGAAGGCTATCAAAGCGAGGGGCTCTGCAGGCGCCGCGCGCCGAGCGCGACACCGCGACCCGACATCATCCATGACGGGCGTGACGCCGCTGGCGCCCACGGAATGTTCGCCGCCTGGCCGCGGACCTTCGCCGAGAGCGACTGGTGCGGCGAGTGGACCGTCGTCACCGAGTTCGGAGGCCGCCGCCGGCCGGAGGACGAACCTCAGTCGTGAGCATGTTGCTACGGCCCTATCAGCGCGCCGCGATCGACGCGCTGTACGACTACTTCGCCGGCGCCACGGGCAATCCGCTCGTGGTGATGCCCACCGGCACGGGGAAGTCGGTCGTCATCGGCGGCTTCATCCGCGAGGCCATCGCCGCCTACGCCGACACCCGCGTGCTCGTCCTGACCCATGTGAAGGAGTTGATCCAGCAAAACTTCATGGCGCTGCTGCGGACGTGGCCAGAGGCGCCGGCCGGCATCTACTCTGCCGGCCTCTCGCGCCGCGACATCCGTGCCCAGGTGCTGTTCGCGGGCATCCAGTCGATCCACCGTCACGCCCGCCAGGTGCAGCAATGCGACCTGGTGCTGATCGACGAGGCGCATCTGCTAGGGCGCAGCGACAGCGGCATGTACCGCTCCTTCCTGCAACAGCTGAACGAGATCGATGGCGGGCTGCTCAAAGTGGTGGGCTACACCGCGACGCCGTACCGCCTCGACAGCGGGCTGCTCCACGAGGGCAAGGAACGGCTCTTCACCGACATCGCCTTCGAGGTGCCGGTGCTGGCGATGATCCAGCAGGGCTATCTCTGCCCGGTGGTGCCGAAGCACACCGAGACCCAGCTCGACGTCGGCGGCGTCGGCACCCGCGGCGGCGAGTTCATCGCCAAGGACCTCGAGGCTGCCGTCGATCGCGATGAGGTGACACAAGCGGCGGTGCAGGAGATCGTCCAGCACGGCGAGGGCCGCGGCTCCTGGCTGGTCTTCTGCTCTGGCGTCGCCCATGCGCGGCACGTCCGCGACGCCATCCGCGAACACGGCATCGCCTGCGAGACGGTCACCGGCGACACGCCGGCGCCTGAGCGCGACGGGATCCTCACCGCCTTCAAGGCGGGGCGGCTGCGCTGCGTGACCAACGCCAATGTGCTGACCACCGGCTTCGATGCGCCGGGGACCGACCTCATCGCCCTGCTGCGCCCAACCAAGAGTGTTGGCCTCTACGTGCAGATGGTGGGCCGCGGCAGCCGATCGCCATCCAGGTGCGACCGGTCGGCCAATACACCGAGATCGTCAACGCGAGGTTCGTGTGATGTACGCACCATGGAGGCGCGCCCCTGCGCCGGTCCCGGAAGCCTCGCCGCCGATGACGGACGCGGAGAGGGCTGAGGAACGCAAGAGGAAAGCCAAAGAGCGCATCCAGCGGTATCGCGCGAAGAACCCGGACAAGGTGCGCGAATGGCAGCGCAAGCAATATCTGAAGAACCGGGAAAAGCGTATTGCCGCTGCGAGGGCCAACGAGAAGGCACGGGCTGCAAGGGATCCAGGCGCGGCGATCGCAAGGCGCGTGCTGTCGCGGGAGAAGGACATCACTGCGGCCCGCCAGCGGGAGAAGGAGTATCGCGAACGGAACGCCGATCGCGTGAAGGAGCTCGCGAGAGAGAGGAACAAGCGCTACCGCGCGGTACATGCGGAGGAAGTCCGCGCGAGGCAGCGAGAAGCCAACCGCGCGAGGTACGCGGCCCATCGCGACGAGATCAACGCGAAGCGCCGCGCTGTGTACGTCACGCGCATAGCGGCCGAAGGGCAGACGGTCGATGGCGGATGATTTCGCGTGAATGAGATGCCGCACCTGCTCTCGCCCCGCCCGCCACTGGGATTGGTTCCAGCCGCATCGACCGCTGCGCGTCCACTGGACCGTACCGTCCTGCTCCCTGACGTGTCTGTCCCTCTGGCCGGAGCTCCGCATGATTGACCCGAACGAACAGGAGGTCGCAGCGATGCGCCGTGCCGGGGAGATCGCCGGCGACTACATCGAGGCGGTGGGCCGCAGCGATATGGCGAGCTGGTCGCCGGAGGATTGGCGCGGCTTCATCGAGGCGATCTGCGGCGCCTATGTGGACTGCCTGGTCGAACAGCAGGTCGCGATCAGCCGGGCGCTGCACAAGGTGCAGGGGCTGCCGGGATGATGGAGCACGCCTCCTTCATGGCGGAGCACGGGGCGCGACTGGTGGACAACGGCTATGCCGTCATCCCCATCATGCCGGGCGCCAAGGTGCCGGGGCGCTTCAGCGGCGGGGCATGGACGCCGTATCCTGACTGGACGCGCCACACCGACCGGCCAACGAAGCCGTTCGAGATCGACATCTGGCGGCGCTGGCCGGAGTGCGGTGTGGGCATCGCCTGCGGCGCGGTCGTCGGGCTCGACATCGACGTTATGGATGCGGCGCTCGCCATCCAATTGACGGAGCTGGCGACCGACATGCTAGGCGACACGCCCTGTCTCCGCATCGGCCAGCCGCCGAAGCGGCTGCTGGTGTATCGATCGGAGGTGCCCTTCGCCGGCCGGAAACGCCATCCCCTCGAGGTGTTGGCGCGTGGCCAGCAATTCGTCGCGCACGCGGTCCACCCCGGCACCGGGCAGCCCTATGCCTGGCCGCTGGATAGCGTGCTCGACGTGCCACTGGGGTCGCTGCCCGCAGTCGCGGAAGACCAGGTCATGGCCTGGCTCGACCGGGCTTATGCGCGGATCCCGGCGGAGATGAAGCCGCGCACGCTGATGGCGGACAGCGCGCCGGCGGGCGCGTGGAAGGGCCCGTCCGATCCGCGTGGCACCTTCGCCGCGGTGCAGGCCGCCCTCCAGTTCATCCCGAACGAGGATCTCGACGGCGCCTCCTGGATTACCATGGGCGCGGCGATCAAGGCTTCGCTCGGCGAGGAGGGACGCGAGCTTTGGCTGGACTGGTCGCGGCAGTCCTCGAAGTCGGGCACCTCAGGGCGCAGCGACACCCCCGAGCGCCGCTGGGCCTCGCTGCGCCCGCACAGCATCGGCGCCGGCAGCATCTATGCCATGGCGATCGAACGAGGCTGGGTGCCGCCGCCGGATATCACGTTGAATGCCGCGGCGGCCAAGCGCGCGGCGCAGCCGCACCCCGCAGCAGGGCTGCTGGCGAAGGCAGCGAGCACGAACGCGTCGCCTGCTCCGGCGCCGCCGACCTACCGTGTGCCGCCCGAACTCCTCGAGGTCGATGGCGCACTCAGGATGTTCGTGGACTACGCCACCAGCACGGCGGTCAGCCCGCAGCCCTTCCTCGCACTCGGTGCCGGCCTGTGTCTGCTCGGCGCCGTCGCCGGTCGGCGCTATCGGACACCCACCGATTTGCGCAGCAACCTCTACGCCATCGGCATCGCCGACAGCGGCGGCGGCAAGGATCATGCGCGGCGCTGCGCGAAGCGCGCGCTCTATGCCGCCGGGCTGGATCGCTATCTCGGCGGTGAGGATCTCGCCTCCTCCGCCGGTCTGCTCGCCTCGCTGCAGATGCATCCCAGCCGGCTGTTCCAGGTCGATGAGTTCGGCCAGTTCCTCAAGTTGGTGCTCGCGCCGCGCGCGCCCTTCCACAAGGCGGCAATCTGGACCGAGTTGACCAAGCTCTACACTTCCGCCTCCGAGGCCTATATCGGCGCCGAATACGCGGACCAGAAGGCCAAGCCCCGCGTCACCCTGCACCAGCCCTGCGCCTGCCTATGGGGCGTCACCGTGCCAGGCCCGTTCTGGAAGGCCATCGAGGGAGGCGCCCTGAGCGATGGCTCCCTGGCGCGCTTTCTGATCTTCCTGACTGAGGAGGACTATCCCGCGCCGATCGAGCACCCCGCCGACGCCGAACCGGCGGCAGCGCTCGTCACGATGTTGCAGGCCATCGCCGGCGGCGTGCCGGGTCACGATCACGGCGGCAACCTGGCAGAGGCCATGCAGGCATCCTCGCCGATGCGGCCGTACGTGGTGCCCCTCACGCCGGACGCCCAGGCGGCGATGAGCGCGGTTCGGCACGACGCCACCGAGCGCCTGCGATCGCACAAGGGATCCTTCGCGACCGCCCTGTTCGGACGCTACGCCGAGAACTCCGCGAAGCTCGCCATGCTCGCGGCGATCAGTCGCGATCCGGCCCAGCCGACCACGGAGGTCCGAGACGTGACCTGGGCGGCGCGCCTCGTCGAGCACTCGATCGGCACGCTCCTGCGGGAGGCCGAGCGCCGCGTATCGGACAATGACACCGAAGCCAAGCACAAGCGGCTCCTCGAGATCGTGCGCGATGGCGGCCGTCAGTCGCGCAGCGACATCACGCGGCGATCGCAATTCCTGTCACGCCGCGAACGCGAAGAGATCCTCGCCTCACTGATCGAGGCGGGCCAGGTCATCGCGGAACAGGAGCCCGGCGCGACCAAGCCGACCACCTTCTACAGCGCGGTCTGTTCCGCCTGGCCCGCGCGCGCCACGGAGACCTCACCATGAAGAATCCTGCTCGCATGAGATATCCGACATGCCCAAGCCCAGGCGTGCGGCCGGGTCGGGAGGTATCTTCAATAGTTCAATCTTTCTCGCGCGCGCATGGATACACACGCGCGTCCACGGTCAGGGGCAGAGGTATACCCATTGAAGTATTATTATTATTGAATTTTCTCCCCTCTCCCATGGGGCTGCCCGCCTGCATGCGCGCGCACGCCCGGGTGGTGCGGCCGTGACGCTGCCTGGCGCTCCGCGACCGCCGCGGTCGTCCCTCGACCTTGGCCGCAGCCCGCCGACGGACCGCGACCTCGAAGGCATGCGCGCCGCTGCCTGGCAACAGCACGGCGTCGCCGCCCTCGCCATTCACGACATCACCGACCCCTGGCTGCGCCAGGCGGTCATCAACGAGGCCACCCGCCGTTGGGGGTCGCGCAGGACAGGAGATCGCCATGGTCGCTAAGCGCAAGCGCCGGAAGACGCCGAACAATACCGCGGAGGACATCGGCCGCCCGAGCCGCTGGCGCCTGCAGCATGGCGGCTTCACCGAGGGCGTCCGCGAGGCAGATCCGGAAACCGGCACTCCCGTCGTCCACTGCTACGCCATCGATACTCTCGGCGTGATGCTGAACAACGGCACGATCACCCGCGAGATGCACGATGCCGGAGCGATCTTTCGCCGCCAGTTCCGCGTCGCCGCGCTCGATACGCTGCGTGCCATGCCGCTGATCCGCGTTCCCGGCGGCCGCAGCGTCGACACCACGACCGAGCAGCAGTTCCAGGCGCGGGAGAAGGTCGCGGCAGCGATCGACGCGCTCGGTGGTCCTGCCAGCCCCGCCGGTGCCTGTGTGTGGCATGTCGTCGGGCTGGAGAGTTCCATCACGGAGTGGGCACGGCGGTCCGGCTGGGGCGGGCGGCCGATCGGGCACGCGCAGGGACAGGGTGTGCTGGTTGCGGCGCTTGGGGTGTTGGTGGTGCATTACGGGCTAGCGGAACAGCGCGCCGCGTAGGCATTCTTCTCGGCTGCGAATCGACGTTGAAGAAGGGCAGGAAGCTACTTCGGCGCAGCGTGAAGGGGGACCGCATGGCGCAGAGCCGCGATGAACTGGCAGTCGCTCTCAGGGAACTTAGAGGACGGATTTCCAGAGGGAGCTGGGTGCCCGTCCCAGGGAGCTCAGAAGGGGCGTTGTATGTCACCACTGGGCTCTCCCCGCGCGATGCTGGGGACCCTGCGGCGCCGTGGGATCCGCTGAACCCCGGTGCGGACCGGTCAATCCACTGTCTCGACGCTGGCGAGGTCGCCGCATTCATCGACGGCACGAGGGAAGTGCTCGGGGTAGACTTAGCGTTGGCGGGTGGGGGTTATGGGTGCTCCGAACTGGGTTTCTCGACTAGCGGCCGCGGAGCATACGTCGTCGAGAAGGCTATCCTGGAGGACGCTCGGTTCCAGGCGCTGCTTGCTGAGCTCCGTGCCTACCTTGCCCGCGTACGCGTTGCGGGCACGCGCAGGACCTATGCCGCGCACCGGACCGTCAAGATTTTCGTGGCTACGACGCGAGAGGTTGGCGAGCCCTTGCGAGACGCGGATAAAGGACTGATCGGCCTCTACGGCGATCGGCAGGGAGCGAGCCTTAGCCATTGCATGGCGGAGGTCGACATCATTGATGGCAGCCCCTGCGGTGACAGGAAGAGCTTTCTGGGGCGGATTTGGCGCAGGTTTTTCGGCAATTTCAGCCACCGGGGCGACCCGCTGGTGGCAAAGTTCGTCGAGGCCGACCCTCTTGGCGCGGAGGAATTCGATCAACTGATTGCAAACTCCGGGGACGGTGCCCTCGTGCATGTCCATGGGTACGCGAACGACTTCGACACCGCGCTGACTTCCTTCGCTACCTGGGCACACAGGACTGGTTTGGAGCGCCTCGACCGCCTTCCCGTACTTTTCTCGTGGCCGGCTTCCAACAACAAGCACGACTACCATGCACAGGTTGAGGTCGCTGAGGTAAACGACCGCCCATTGCGAGACTTGCTCTCCCGGCTCGTCCGAGCTGCTCCGCCTGCCGGGCTGGACGTCCTAGCGCACAGCCATGGATGCAAGGTTTTCGCGGAGGTTTTCAAACACGGCAAGCCGGTGTTCGGGGAGCCCGGCAGCGCCCTCGGCTGTGCCATCCTTGTCCAATCCGACGTGGGGCAGGCCATCCTAGGGCAAGCGCTGGACGACATACTGTCAGCGTGCGGAAAGCTCGTTATTTACCACGGCGCAGATGATTTAGCGCTGCGGGTATCTGGCGGGTTCGCCCGTGCCGACCGCGTCGGAGTGGCGGGCGTGCCGAAGTCCGCCATGCGTCCCGGCATGGCGGAAAGGGTCGAGCAGATCGACACGACTGACGTAGCCCGCGGCTTCGTCAGGCATTCGCCGCACCTGGAAGCCCCTGAGGTCGTGGCAGACATCTGCGGTCTGCTGAAGGGAGAGCCGCCGCTGAAGCGTCATTTCATCGACGCGGTCGACCCCGAGTTTGGCCAGTGGCGTCTGCGAAGGGCCGCCCGCTGAGATAACACTTGGACGCTGACACCAGGCGGCTAAGCGAGCAAACCCACACTCAGCCTGCCCATCTTGCTCCACCGCTACATCTTCGCACTCCCCGGCGGAATCTGAATGGGATAGGTTCTCGATAGTCGCTGAAGATGCGACCGCGGCGCGGGCTCTTGAGCCACAGCGTCGCTCGATCGAGACAGTGGCTCGCGAGCCGCAGGGTCCTTCCTGGGCCCGGCGTATGCGGGGGGCGGAAGCGCGCAACATCGCTAGCGCCTGGTTAGAAAATAGGTTCGCAGTTCGCACCATCTGCTCATGATTTCAACGCGGTAAGTGCGAACCATGGGCCGCATGGTTCGCACGCGGTTCGCACCCACCCCACGCATGGTTCGCAGTCTTCCTCAATGATTTCAGCGCGGTAGGTGCGAACCATCGCAGCGCCCGCGTGCTGCCCCCACCCCACACCCCGGATGGCAACATGACGCTCCCCTGGATGGCAGCGAAGATCCTGCTGCGTCCGGTGGTGGAACTGCGCCCGCATGCCGGCAATGCCCGCGTGCACAGCGCGGCGCAGCTGGAGCAGATCAAGGCCAGCATGCTGGCCTTCGGCTTCACCAATCCGCTGCTGGTGGACGAGGCTGGCGTGCTGATCGCGGGCCACGGCCGGCTCGAGGCCGCGACGGCGCTCGGCATGGCCAAGGTGCCGGTGATCGTGCTGCGGCACCTGTCCGCGGCGCAGAAGGAGGCGCTGCGGCTCGCCGACAATCGCATCGCGGAGAATGCCACCTGGGACCAAGCGCTGCTGCGTGATGCGCTGGGCAGCGTGCAGGCAGCGGAGATTGACCTGGCAGCGCTCGGCTTTTCTCCGGATGAGCTGACCGCGATCCTGGCTGCAGCGGACGAGGCCGTCATCGATGGCGACCCGCCCCAGGATGCGGATCAGCTCACTCCGAACGTGGCGGCCACCGACGGCGGCGCAGAGCCCGATGGCGACGCGCCGCCCGATCCCGCCGATGCCGATCCGGTTCCGCCGCGCCGGGCGGTCACCCGCCCCGGCGATCTCTGGCTGCTCGGCGAGCACCGCCTGCTCTGCGGCGACAGCGCCGACGCGGCCACCGTGGCTCGCGTGATGGGCGAGGACCGCGCGGCGCTGCTCTTCACCTCGCCGCCCTACGGGAACCAGCGCGACTACACCACCGGCGGCGGCACCGATTGGGACGCCCTGATGCAGGGCGTGTTCCAGCACCTCGACGTGGCCATGCGGCCGGACGGCCAGGTGCTGGTGAACCTCGGCCTCATCCATCGCGACAACGAATGGCAACCCTATTGGTCGGGGTGGCTCGACTGGATGCGCGCCCGCGGCTGGCGCCGGTTCGGGCTCTACACCTGGGACCAGGGGCCCGGACTGCCCGGCGACTGGAACGGTCGCCTCGCGCCGGCCTTCGAGTTCGTCTTCCACTTCAACCGCCAGGCTCGCCAGGCGAATAAGATCGTCCCCTGCAAATGGGCCGGAACGCCGAACAAGGGCAGCGGGCTGCGCGCCGCCGACGGGACCATCTCCGAATACCAGCACGCCGGGCTGCCGGTGCAGGACTTCCGCATCCCCGACAACGTGCTGCGCCTGACCCGCCACAAGGGCCGCGGCATCGAGACGGAGCATCCCGCGGTGTTCCCGGTCGCGCTGCCCGAGTTCCTCACGCGCACTTACACGGACGAGGGTGACGTGGTGTTCGAGCCGTTCGGTGGTTCGGGCACCACCATCCTGGCCGCTCAGCGCACCGGTCGCCACGTGCGCGCGATCGAGTTCGCCCCGGCCTATGTCGACCTGGCCGTGGCCCGGTGGCGGATGCTGCATCCCGACCTGCCGGTGACGCTGGCCGATGATGGCCGCGACTACGATGCGGTGGCCACGGCGCGAACGGAGGTCACCGCCAATGCAGCTTGACCTCGTAGTCTCCACGCTGCCGGTCGCATCCCTCGTGCTCTACGCCGAGAACGCGCGCACGCATTCTCCGTCCCAGGTGGCGCAGATCGCCGCCTCCATCGCCGAGTTCGGCTTCGTGAATCCGGTGCTGGTCGATGCCGAAGGCGTGCTCATCGCCGGCCATGGCCGCGTCATGGCGGCGAAGCAGCTCGGGCTGGCCTCGGTGCCGGTGCTGCGGCTTGGCCATCTCTCCCCGGCGCAGGCGCGCGCGCTGCGGCTGGCGGACAATCAGATCGCACTGAACTCCGGCTGGGACGAGGCGCTGCTGGCCGCCGAGATCGCCCGCATTCGCGATGAGGCTGTGGTCGACCTGGACGTGCTGGGCTTCTCTGGCATGGAACTCGACCGGCTGCTGGCCGCAGCCGATGCCGGGCTCGACGATGACGCCGACGACGTGCCGCCGCCGCCCGTGGTGCCCGTCACCCGGACCGGCGATCTCTGGCGCTGCGGCGAGCACCGCCTGCTCTGCGGCGACGCGACGAAGCTGGGCGACGTGCAGCGCGCGCTCGGCGCGGGCCATCTGGCCGACATGGGCTTCGTGGATCCGCCCTATAATGTCGCCTATGAGGGCGGCACCGCGGCGAAGATGACCATCGCCAATGACGCGCTCGGCGGCAGCTTTCCCGACTTCCTGCGGCCGGCGCTGGCCAACCTGCTCTCGGTCACCAAGGGGGCCTGCTACGTCTGCATGTCCTCGTCCGAATGGCCGACGCTGCATCGGGTCTGGCAGGAGGCC
>JAYRJZ010000056.1:0-32509 GCA_041906015.1 Roseomonas sp. | reverse complement strand
CCCCCCCCCCCCCCCCCCCCCCCCCCCCCCCCCCCCCCCCTCGCCCGTCTCAGGCCAGCGCCGCCGCCGCCTCCCGCAGCGCATGCGCCACGCGGTTACGCGCCTGTCGCGCCGACACGGTCCGCAGCTTCGCCTCATCCGTGCCTGGCGTCGCGGCTGCCAGGCGCCGCAGCGGATCGAGCACCGGCCAGGCTGGCAGCGGCATGGCGGGATCATGCACGAAGCGATCGCCGCGCGTGTAGTCCAGCGGCACCAGCGCCCGCGACAGCCGGATCATCGCAGCGTTCAGCCGTGCCGCCGGCCAAGTGCCGCGGGCGTGGGACAGTGCCTCCGTGAGCGCCGTCACCGCCGCCTGCAACCCACCAACCGGCACGCCATGCGTCGCCGTCGCGCCGAGCTTGCCGAGTTCCGCGTGCAGGGCCGCGAGCTGCGCCACGTGGTCGATCGGCAGCACCTCGTCGCTCAGCAGGCGATCCACGATCTCCAGGTAGATGCGGGCATCGCGCGCCAGGTTCTCGGGGTCGATCTTGTCGAGCAGGTCCCCCGGCGTGTGCCACCACCAGCCGAGCGCGTGGCGCAGCTTCACCTTGCCGGGCGCCTGTTCGCTGAAGGCCATGAACATGGCAGGGATGCCGATGCCCCAGAAGCTTTCGTCGCCGCCGCGCCCGATGCGCTTCGCGCGCAGCGTCTGGCCCGACTGCTTCGCGATGACATCGGCGGCGAGGGCCGTCAGCTCGATCGCCGTCGGTGCCTCGGACAGGATGCTCGCGCCCACCGCGCCGACGCTGTCGATGTTCACATGCACGGCGCAGCGGCGTTCCAGTTCATCCCAATGCGTATCGGCATAGAAGGCGGAGCCGGAGTAGCGGCCGTGCGAATGGCCGGACCAGAAGCACAGGCGCAGGCCGCGCCGCCAGCGATCGCGCGACTGCGCGCAGAGACGCGCCACCTCCATCATCGTGATGTTGGCGGTGCCGTTGTCCATCACCCCATGGTACCAGGTGTCGTGATGGCCCGAGAACAGGATGAAGGGCTCGTCCGTCGCGGCCGGGTCGGCGGGCAGTTCCGCGACCAGGATCGGTGTCTTGCGCCAGCCGGTATCGACCTCGGCGAAGAGCGTGACGGCGGGTGCCTCACCGCGCGCCAGCGCCTCGCGCAGCGCGACGCCATCGGCCTGGGACACCGTGCAGGCCACGGTGGTGGGCAGGTTCGCCGCGGTCTCGTCGGACGGATTGCCCCAGACCGGCGAGAGGCACATCTCGTGCAGATGCTCGTGCGGGCTGATGTGAAGCTGGCCGACGGCGCCGGCGCGTGACGCGCGCAGCGCGACGGGTGGCGTCGCGATGCCCTCGGCCAGCACGATGCAGCCCCGTACGTCCTTGCCCGCGAAATCCGTCTCGCCGCCATCCCCGACATAGACGAGCCGGCCGCTCACCCCCGCCGCCGGCGAGGATTGCGCCATGGAATGCGTGATGGCCTTCAGCTCGCGCCCATCGGCCACGACCCGCGCCGCGCCGGGCAGGCTGATGTAGGCGTCGTGCTCGATGAGCGTGGTTGCATAGCCGTAGCCATCCATCACCTGGCGGATATAGGCGAGGCTCTCCGCCTCCTCCGCCGTGCCGCTCAGCTTCACGTAGCGCGCGATATGCGTCAGGTGGCGCATCATCTCCGCGGCGTCCACGGCATCGGTCGCGACGGCGCGGCTGGCCGTCTGCACGGTACTGTTCATCGGTGTCTCTCCTGGGGGCTGTCGCGGCCGTCGCGGCGCGCGGCGGGCGTCACGTCAGGCGGCGGATGTGGTCGATCCGTCGGCGCTGCCGGGAAGCCGGTAACCGGACTCCACGATCGCCCGTGCACGGGTTCCGATCGCGGCGAGGTGCTCGGTCCAGAGCCGTTCGGTCAGCGCCTCGTCGCCCGCGATGATGGCCTTCATCATGGTGCGCAGCGCCGCGAAGGTCATGCGGTTGCGGTTCCGCTCATGCAGCGAGATGAAGCGGATCAGGGCGATGCGGTTGTGCAGCGCCTCGAGGTTCTGGGCCAGGTACGGGTTGCCGCTGCCGGCGGCGACGGCGCGGTAATAGGCGCTGCCGGCTTCGAGCAGGTCGAGCGCCGTGCCGGACTCGCGCAGATCGTCGAGCCGCTTCATCGCCGCCCTCAGGGTTGCGATGTCGGCCGGACGCCGCAGCCGGGCGAATTCGCGCGCGGCGAAGCTCTCGAGCACGCGGCGCAGCGCGTAGAGGTGGTCGACTTCCTGCGGGGTTAGCGCAGCCACGACCGGGCCACGATGCGGCACGGTCGAGATCAGCCCCTCGGCTTCCAGCACGCGCAGGGCTTCGCGCAGGGACGGGCGGCTGACGCCGGTCAGCTCGCACAATTCACGCTCGCGCAACTGCTGCCCCGGGCGGAAGCGGCCCGTGATGATGGCGAGGCGCAAGCGATCGGCGACGAGGGAACGGAGGCTGACAGCCTGGCCGGCGACCAGCAGCGCGCCGTCCTTCATGCCGTCGAGCTGATCGTCCGATCCTTCCATGCAAGCTCCTTAGCCGATTGCCCGGGAGACTCAATAGGTCCGTGCGCTACGTAAAATTGTCCTACAAACTTCAAATCAGCTTGTCAACTTTCAACGCCTTTCTTACGCTGCGTCAACGCCGGGCCACGAGGCCTGCGTGAGGCATGGAGCGCGCGATCTGTCGCGGCTGTCCCCGTCGCGCGCAGCCCTGGGGTTCGCGCGGGCAGCGCATGACGCAGCAAGCGCAAGGGAGCGCCGGCCAACCGCAAGGCCCGATCAGGAGACTTCTGAATGACTGAAACGAGGATGATGCCTGGACGCCGGAAGGCCCTGACGGGTGCGGCGTCCCTGCTCGCTGGCGTCCTGCCGCTGCCAGCCATCGCCCAGACGGACAATTTCCCGAGCCGCCCCATCCGGCTCGTCGTCGCCTACCCACCGGGCAATGTGTCGGATCTCGTGGCGCGCTTCGTCGCCGAGCGGATGATGCCGATCCTCGGCCAGCCCGTGGTGGTGGACAATCGTGGCGGCGCCGGCGGTACGATCGGCACGGAGTTCATCGCGCGCAGCGCACCGGACGGCTACACCATCGGCATCGCCAATGCCGGGCCGCTGACCATCGCGCCCAGCCTCTATCCGAACCTGCCCTATGATGCGGTGCGGGACTTCACGCAGATCGGTTCCGTCGCGATCGGCGCGCATCTTTTCGTTGTGCATCCTTCCCTGCCGGTGAACGACATCCAGGGGCTGATCGCCTATGCGCGAGCCAATCCGGGGAAGATTTTCTACGGCTCCTCCGGCAACGGCTCGACGCAGCATCTCGCCATGGCGCTGTTCCAGACGCTGACGGGGGTGGAGTTCACCCATGCGCCCTATCGCGGCTCGGCGGCGGCGATGAACGACCTGCTGTCCGGGCAGATCCAGCTCGCCTCCGACACGCTGTCGGCGGCGACGGACCTGGTGCGGGCCGGCCGCCTTCGCGCCCTGGGCGTGACGTCGAAGCAGCCTTCGCCCTTCGTGCCGGACATCAAGCCGATCGCCGAGCAGGGTGTGCCCGAATACGATTTCTATGGCTGGATCGCGGTAATGGGGCCGGCCGGGCTGCCGGTGCCGGTGCGGCAGAAGCTGTCCGATGCGGTGGCCGCGGTGACGCGGCAGCCGGACTTCGCGGCGCGCATGGCGCAGTTCGGCCTGTCGACGATGACGCAGACGCCGGCGGAGCTCACCGACTTCATCCGCTTCGACGTCGATCGCTGGCGTCGTGTCATCACCGCGGCCGGCATTCGCATCGACGGCTGACGGCGTTGCGGACCGCTCTCCTCGACATGGGGAGCGGCCCGGTCGGTGTTGGCCCGCGTCAGCGCTCCGGCATCGTGACGCCGGGCGCGGCGAGAGGATTGTGTAGGCGAAGCGGTTGCCCGCCGGATGGGTGTTGACCGTCGCCTCGACCAGGCGGCGGTCGCGCGCGAAGAACGGGCGCAGCATGCGAAGCCGGCGGCATGCGAAGGGTCGCCGCCTCGGCGGGCGCCAGCGCGATGGCGGTGATCTCCTGGCGCATTTCCAGGATCGGCAGGCCGTGCTCCGCCTCGATCATGCGATAGAGCGGCGTGCTGCCGACCTCGGGTCGCTCGCTGCACGTCGCGGTGGCGCCGATGGTCGTCGTGGTGGGCAAGGACTTCCCCGCGCAGACCATGGCCGACCTGGTGCGCATCGCGCGCGAACGCCCCGGCCAGCTTCGCTTCGGCGCCGCCGGTCCGGGCGACACCAGCTTCTTCGCCGCGGAACTGTTGAAGCTCGCCGGCAATCTGGAAATGGAGGCCGTCTCCTATCGCGGCATCACCGAGGCGCAGACCGATGCCGCCGCCGGGCGCATCGAGCTGGTGGTGACGACGCTCGCTTCGGCACGGTCGCTGATCGAGGCCGGGCAGCTTCGCCTGCTCGCCACCGCGACGGCCGAGCGCGACCCGCAGACGCCCGACGTGCCGACGGCGCGCGAGAGCAGCGGCCTCGACTACGTCACCGGCGTGTGGTGGGGCATGTTCGGGCCGGCCAGCATGCCGCCCGCCGTCACCGCGCGGCTGAACACCGAGATCAATCGCGTGCTCGGCGAACAGGGCTATCGCGAGCTGCTGCAGCGGCTCGGCGCCTCGCCGGCGCCCGAGACTCAGGAGGCCTTCGCGGCCGAGGTCCGCTCGGAGCTGACGCGCTGGCGTGAGATCGCGGTGCGCGCGGGAGTGGCACGGAACTGACGTGATGGGGATGGCGAGGGCTGCTGGGCCTCGCCTTCCCCGCGCCGCCGCGCTTGCGGCGGAATCCTCCCGGTCGCCAGGCATCGCCCGGCGCTGCTAAGAAGGCGCGGCGTCAACGATAGCCCGACCTCATGGCGGCCCCGATCCGGAAGATCATTCACGTCGACATGGACGCCTTTTTCGCGTCCGTCGAGCAGCGCGACAACCCGGCGCTGCGGGGGCTCCCCGTCGCGGTGGGCGGCTCGCGGGAGCGGGGCGTCGTGGCGGCCGCGAGTTATGAGGCCCGCGTCTTCGGGGTGCGGTCGGCCATGCCCTCCAGCCGCGCCGCGCGGCTCTGTCCACAGATCGTCTTCGTCAAGCCGCGCTTCGAGGTCTACCGCGCCGTGTCACGGCAGATCCGCGACATCTTCCAGGACTACACGCCGCTGGTGGAACCGCTCTCGCTCGACGAGGCCTATCTCGACGTGACGGAGAACCTCAAGGGCATCCCGACGGCAACGAAGGTCGCGAGCGAGATCCGCGCGCGCATCCTCGCGGAGACTGGTCTCACGGCCTCGGCGGGCATTTCCTACAACAAGTTCCTCGCCAAGCTCGCCTCGGATCAGCGCAAGCCCAACGGGCAGTTCGTCATCACGCCGGAGATGGGTCCGGCTTTCGTCGAGGCGCTCGAGGTCTCCCGCTTCCACGGCGTCGGGCCGGCGACGAGCGCGAAGATGAAGCGCCTCGGCATCGAGACGGGCCGGGACCTGCGCGAGAAGCCGCTGAGCTTCCTGACCGAGCATTTCGGTAAGTCCGGCGCGCATTTCCATGCCATCGCGCGCGGCGAGGATGCGCGCGCGGTCGTGCCCGATCGTCCGCGCAAGTCGATCGGCAGTGAGACCACCTATCCCAAGGACCTCGATCACGAGGCCGCGGTCGAGGAGGCCATCGGCCAGCTCACCGGATCGGTCTGGGCCTGGTGCGAGAAGACGGGCATGCGCGGCCGCACCGTGACGATCAAGATGCGCTACGCCGATTTCCGGACCGTGACGCGCAGCAGGACCGGCGCGGTCCTGGGCAGCCTGTCCGAGCTTGGCGAGACCGTCGGCGTGCTGCTCCGGGGTCTGTTTCCCCTCGAACGGCCGGTGCGCCTGCTCGGCGTCACCGTATCGGGCTTCGAGGGCGGGCGCCTCCCGGATGAACAGCCCTCCTTCGATTTCGAGGCAGAGGCGCCGCGCGGCCGAGGCGACCGCTGAACTGCCCATTCGAGGGCATTCGTGTCGAGCCGCCGCCTCCCCCCGCGCGGCCCTCCGCCAGCGGCCGGCAGGAGCGGCAGGCCTTGTTCCGAAGCGCCGTCCGGTGCTCCGATGCCCGCATCGAGCAACCGGACGCGCTCCGCTGGCGAGGCCTGTGCAGCGTATCACGCCGCGCGGCGGGGCCGTGGCCTCATCAGCTCGTCCTCGGCCACCAGGGCGGGGAGGACATCCGTCAGGCGCCGTCGCGTCTCCTGCACGGCGGGTGTCAGCGGCAGGCGTGGCGTCGGATCGCACAGGCCGAGCAACCCGAGCGCGGCTTTGACCGGGATCGGGTTCGTCTCGGTGAAGAGCAGCGCGTGCAGTGGCGCGAGGCGTTCGGCCAGACGGCATGCCCGCGCCGTATCGCCGGCATCCCAGGCCGCGTGCATCGCCGCGCAGAATGTGGGCACGAGGTTGGCCGTCACCGAGACGCAGCCCACCCCGCCCATGGCCCGATGGGCCAGCGCGGTCGCGTCGTCGCCGGAGAGCTGCACGAAATCATCGCCACAAAGCTGTCGCAGTCGCGCCGGCCGCCCGAGATCGCCGCTCGCATCCTTGATGGCGCAGATCGCGCCTTCCGCCCGCAAGCGTCCGACCGTGTCGTCGGCGAAGGCCACTGCGGTGCGCGAGGGCACGTCATAGAGCATGATGGGCAGGGCCGTGGCGGCGGCGACGGCGCGGATATGCGCGCGCAGACCTTCCTGGGTCGGCCGTACATAGGGCGGGGCGGAGACCAGCAGTGCCGCAGCGCCGCAGCGCTCCGCACCGATCGCGAGGCCGATCGCGGCCTCGGTCGACGGTGCACCGACACCGGCGATGACCGGGATTCGCCCGTTCAGCGTGCGGACAGCGCAGGCGATGGCCTCCGCCTGTTCTTCGGCATGCAGCGCCGGCGCTTCCCCCGTGCTGCCGCAGACCACGACCGCGGCCGAACCACGATCGGCCGCGCGCAGCAGGAGTCGGGCCAGCGCGGCCTGGTCGAGCGAGGCGGGATCGCCGCGCAGGAAGGGCGTGACGAGCGCCGGGATGGAGCCGGCGAGGGAGAGCGGCGTGGGGACTGCCATGGCGTCAGACCTTGCCCGTCCGGACGGCGGTGGGGGCGCCGTCCTTGAAGTCGCACAGCAGCAGGATGCCGCCCTCGGCCCGGGCGCGGAGCCGGGCGCGGGCGAAGCCATAGTCGCGCAGGCGCCGGGCCACGATGCGGCTGAGCGCGAGCGCACCGGAGCCGAGCAGGCCGATGGCCAGGCGGCCTTGCCGGGCGCCGGCCATGATGGCGCGCCGGGCCTGGGCGCCGACAGCCGATGCCTGGTCAGCGCTGATGACGCGCGGCGCGAGGACCAGGTCCGCGGGCTCGGCCAGTGGCGCGCGCCCCGTGATCCCGACCGCCGAGCGGCAGCCCCGGCGCAGGCTGGCACAGAGCAGCTCGGCACCGCTTCTGCCGATGACAAGCACCCGGTCGCGCGGCGCGGCCTCGACGACATCGAGCAGGGCCTCGCTGCTCGGCGTCATGGCCATCCGGCGTGGCGATGGTGGCCATGCAGGTCGTGGATTTCTGGGGCGGGATGCGACGGGTCGGGTGGCTGGCATGGGAACCTCCATGCCCCAAGGACTAGGCCCGGGGCCCATAAAGGCTCCGTCGGAGAGCGATCGCGCCAGCGCAAAATCCGTGCAAATCGACCGGCGCCGCCCCGCCGCATTGCGCTTCGTCAAGGCGACCTCGCAGCCGATCGGATGCTATGCTGACCTACCGGACCGGAGACCGCCCATGACGATCCCAGCCAAATCGGTCATGACGAAAGACGTCGTCACCGTTGGCCCCGACACGACGGTGGCCGAGATCGCGCGGCGCATGCTGGCGCGCGGCGTCAGCGCCGTACCGGTGGTCGATGCGCAGAACCGGCCGCTGGGCGTCATCAGCGAGGGCGACGTGCTCCGCTATTTCGGCGCCGAGTTCCAGGGCAAGCGGGCGCAGTGGCTGCGCCAACTCGCGGAGGGCGAGGAACTGGCGCCGCATTTCCTCGCCGCCATCGGGCTGGATCAGCGGCCCGCTCACGAGCTGATGCACAGCCCCGTCATCAGTGCCGGTGAGGAAGCCTCGCTGGCCGAACTGGGCGACCTCATGCTGAAGCAGAAGGTGAAGCGCGTGCTGATCCTGCGCGACGGCCTGCTTGTCGGCATCGTCAGCCGCGCCGACGTCGTGCGTGCCATCGTGGAGAACCTGCAGGACCTTCTGGAACCGACCAGCTGACGCGGCCGCGGCGTCGCGGCCGTTCGGGCTGTCATGCCGCCAGCGGGATCAACCGTCCCGCGGCGGGGGTCGCGTCGCTCAGTCCGGCAGGCCCATCGCCCGCGCGGCGAAGAAGCGCTTCAGCGCCGGCATCCGGTCCACCGCCGCGATGCCGAGGCGCCGGGCGAGGCGCAGCGGCGGCAGGCGCGCCGTGAACAGCCGTTCCAGCAGATGCGTCGCGCCCAGCATGGCCAGGTTGTCGGGCCGCCGTGCCGCTTGGTAGCGCGCGAGCAGCACCGGCGCGCCCGGATCCTCACCCGCCTGGACCGCGGCCACGACCAGCTCCGCCAGCGCCGCCGCGTCGCGGAAGCCGAGGTTGAGGCCCTGCCCGGCGATCGGATGGATGCCGTGCGCGGCATCGCCCACCAGGGCCAGGCGCTCGGCCGTGTAGCGCGCGACATGCAGGGCGGAGAGCGGATAGGACCAGCGCCGCCCGATGGGCCGCACCGCCCCCAGATGATCCCCCATCCGCGCGGCGATCTGCCGGCCATAGGCCGCATCATCCAGCGCCAGGCAGCGCCGGGCGAAGTCGGTGCGTTCGGTCCAGACGATGGCGCTGACATGCGGATGGTCCGGGATGCCGCGCATCGGAAGCTGGGCGAAGGGCCCGGCGGGCAGGAATTGTTCCAGCGCCATGTTGTGGTGCGGCTTCTCATGCGCCACGGCCCCGACGATGCCGAGGCAGTGGTAGTCGAGGCGCGTCACCGGGATGCCCGCGGCGCGCCGCAACGGGGAGTTGCGGCCCTCGGCCCCGACCACCAACCGCGCGTGGATACTCTGCCCGGTCGATAGGCGAATGACCGCACCTTGGGCATCCCGGGTGACCGAGGCCGTGGCCGGCGCGAAAACCGCCAGGCCCGGCAGCGACGGGAGCCTGGCGTTGAGCGCGACGCGCAGCGCCCGGGCCTCGACCATCCAGCCGAAGGGATCGGGGCCGACCTCGGCGTGGTTGAACGTCAGGTTCAGCGGAGAGGCGCGTTCGCCCGGCCGGCTGTCGGCGACGCGAATCCCGAGGATGGGGCAGGGGTCCTCCGGCAGCGCTGCCCAAACGCCGGCGGTGTCGAGCAACCGCCGGGACGCGAGGGCGATGGCATAAGCGCGCCCGTCGAAGGCCGGCAATTCCATGGGCGGCAGCGGTGCGGCGTCGACCACCGCGGCCCGCACGCCCCCTGCTGCGAGGGCTGCGGCGAGGGTGGCGCCGACCGGGCCGGCGCCCAGGATGCAGACATCGACGGATAGCGGCGTGTTCATGTCAGGCGGTCGGCCTCCCGTGGCGGGTCCCTGGATGCGGTATCGCGGGTCGGTCCAGCCCGTCGGCGGCATGTGGCGCCGAACCATGGTGTGGCGCCAGGGGCAAAACCGCGCGTGGCGCGAGCTGCTTTCGTGGAGTGCAATTGAGTAATTTTGGTGCAGATGATGGTGCTGCCATGCAACGCAGACAGAGCCATGGCGGGCGAGGTGTCTCTGGCACGGGTCTTGGAAGCCAGCCATCCCGTCCGCCGCAGAGAGGGAACAGGACGGCGCCATGAAACTGGTGATGGCTGTGATCAAGCCTTTCAAGCTGGACGAGGTGCGCGAAGCGCTCACCCCGCTCGGCGTGCAGGGCCTTACGGTGACCGAGGTGAAGGGTTTTGGCCGGCAGAAGGGCCAGACCGAGATCTACCGCGGCGCCGAATACCACGTGAGCTTCCTGCCCAAGGTGAAGATCGAGGTCACCGTTCCGGCCGAACTCGCCGATGCCGTTGTCGAGGCCATCGCCACGACCGCGCGCACCGGCAAGATCGGCGACGGCAAGATCTTCGTCCTGGATGTGGAGCGCGCCCTGCGCATCCGCACGGGCGAGACCGACAACTCGGCCCTGTGAGGCCGATGCCATGACGCACGGAAAGGAACCCAAGACAGTGAAGCGCATGCTCGCGCGCGGCGGCAGCGCCGCTGCTGCCCTGCTGCTCGCGGCTGGCCCCGCGATGGCGCAGGACGCCAAGGTGGACACCGGCGACGCCGCCTGGATGATGACCTCGGCCGCCATCGTCCTGATGATGACGGTTCCGGGCGTGGCGCTCTTCTATGCGGGCATGGTCCGCAAGAAGAACGTGCTCGCCACCATGATGCAGTCCTTCTTCATCACGGCGCTGGTGACGGTGCTGTGGATGGTGGCGGGCTATTCCATCGCATTCGGCGAGGGCGGCGCCTATTTCGGCGACCTTTCCCGCATGATGCTTTCCGGCATGGCCGAGAACTGGGACAAGCCCTTCACCCTGGGTACGGGCGATGCCGCGGTGGCCTTCACCATCCCGGAAAGCATCTTCATGATGTTCCAGATGACCTTCGCGATCATCACCGCCGCGCTGATCACCGGCGCGGTGGCGGACCGCATGAAGTTCTCGGCCCTGGTGCTCTTCATCATCCTGTGGTCGCTGCTGGTCTACTCGCCGGTCGCGCATTGGGTCTGGCATCCGAATGGCTGGCTCTTCGCCCTCGGCGCGCTCGACTTCGCCGGCGGCACGGTGGTGCACATCAATGCCGGCGTGGCGGGCCTGGTGGCCGCGATCGTCCTCGGCAAGCGCATCGGCTACGGCACCGAGAACATGTCGCCGTTCAACCTCGGCTTCGCGGTGATCGGCGCCTCCCTGCTCTGGGTGGGCTGGTTCGGCTTCAATGCCGGTTCGGCGGGTTCCTCGGGCGGCGGCCGCGCGGGCATGGCCATGCTGGTCACGCAGATCGCCGCGGGTGCCGCGACCCTCACCTGGGTCTTCGCGGAGTGGATGACCAAGGGCAAGCCGTCCGTGCTGGGTGCCATCTCGGGCGCGGTGGCGGGTCTCGTCGCCATCACCCCGGCGGCGGGCTTCGTGATGCCCGGTTCGGCGCTGATCATCGGTGTCGCCGCAGGCCTCGCCGGCTATTGGGGCGCGACAGGCCTCAAACATGCCCTCGGCTACGATGACAGCCTCGACGCCTTCGGCGTGCACGGCGTCTGCGGCATCGTCGGCGCGCTGCTGGTCGGCTTCCTCGCCTATGGTCCGCTTTCGGCCACCACGGCGGCGCCGGACGGTTCGGGCGGCTCGATGGAGCAGTTCATCAAGCAGTGCACGGCGGTCGGCGCGACCATCGTCTTCACCGCGGTGGCGACCTTCATCCTGCTGAAGATCGTGGACGTGATCGTCGGCCTGCGCGTGACCGAGGAAGAGGAGCGCGAAGGCCTCGACGTCACGCTGCATGGCGAACGCCTGAACTGATACCGGGCGCTTCCGGCCGGTCAGAACGAGGGGCGCGGCGGATACCGTCGCGCCCTTCTCATTTTCGGCGTGGCGTCGCAGTGCGCGCCATTGCGGCGCCCCCCGAGACGGCGTAGGCAGCCGGCATGAGTCTCGGACGTTGGGGCGAGGTCGGCGTTCTGGCCCTCGCCCGCATTTCCATGGGCGCGCAGCTGCAGGTCGTCGGCGCGCTTGGCCCCCTGTTGATCGGAAACTTGGTTGCGGACTGGGCGGCGCTGGGTTCGCTGATCGGCGCCTATTCGCTCGCCGGTGTCTTCGTCGCGCTGCCGGCGGGCTGGCTGCTCGCGCGCTTCGGCGACCGCGTGGTGCTGCTCGGCGGCGTGGGGCTGATGGCCCTGGGCGGGGTGCTGCTCGCCGTGGCGCCCGATGTCGTTCTCGCTCTGATCGGACGGCTGGTTTCAGGCGTCGGCGGAGCGTTGTTGACGATCGCCGGGGCGAAGATGGTGCTCGACCGTTTCACCGGTCCCGCCGTCGCGCTGGCGATGGGGATGATGCTGATGGCCTGGCCCTTCGGCATCGGCCTCGCGCTGCTTGTCCTGCCGCTGCTTGGTGCGGATTGGCGGACCGGGCTGTGGCTGTCGGCGGGCTTCTGCTGTCTTGCCTTCCTGTTGCTGGCCATCACCGTTCGCGGTGCCGGACCTCAGGCCGCCTCGCATCGGCGACTGTGGCTGCTGCCGCAGGAATGGCGGCCGCTGGTCGCCCTCGGCGTCGTCTGGGCGGGCTACAATGCCTCCTTCGCCGTCGCGGTCGGATTCACGCCGGCTTTCCTGGTGGCGCAGGGGATGAACCGCGCGGAAGCCGGCGCGCTCGCCTCGCTTATCGGCTTCTCCATCCTGCCCTTGCAGCCCTGGGGCGGGGCGATCGCGGAGCGCTTCGGCCGCCCGATGCTGGTCTGCGTGCTGTGCCTGATCGGCATGGTGGCCGCCCTCGTGGCGACGGCCGCCGGCGCGCCGGCCTGGTTGGCCCTGCCGGCCTTCGGCCTGCTTGCCGCGCCGCCCTCAAGCCTCATCATGGCCTTCGCCGGGCGCGCGTTGAGCGCCGAGAGCCGCGCCTTCGGCATGGGCCTGCACTACACGCTGTTCTACCTCGGCCTTGCGATTCTGCCGCCCTTCGCGGGCCTCGTCCGCGACCTCACCGATGCGCCGGCCGCACCGTTGCTCACCGCCGCCGGGTTCCTCGCTGCCTGTCTCGCCGCCCTTGGCATCTACGCCGACGCCATGCGGCGGCGTGAGGTGGCTGCGTAGGCGCGCTACGTGAAGGCCGGATCGACCGGCACGCGCAGCGTCTCTGCCAGACGGTTCGTCTCCGCCGCCATGCCGAGGATGGCAAGCAATTCGCCGTGCATCGCAGGCGTCATGCCCTTCGCCACCGCCGCCGCGGTGTGGGAGGCGATGCAATAGGTGCACCCCGCCGCCGCCGAGGCGGCGAGATACAGCATCTCCTTCACCACCGGGTCGAGCGCGCCCGGAGCCATGACCTGCTTCAGGCTGTCCCAGGTGCGCGCGAGCGTTGGCGGATGCACCGCCAGCGCCTTCCAGAAATTGTTCACGTCGGCGACGCCGCGCGTCGCCTTGATGTCGTCGAACACCGCCCGGACCTCGGGCGGTGCCTCGTCATAGGACACGAGCCGCGTCATGCCGCATCTCCCCTGCGCGGCGAAGGCGAGACGATCAGCTCGCCTCGGCCGGGCTGCCGAGCTCCAGGCGATAGCCGCCTGATTCCGTCACCAGCAGGCGGGTCTCGGCCGGGTTCGGCTCGATCTTCTGCCGCAGGCGATAGATGTGCGTCTCCAGCGTGTGCGTGGTGACGTTGCTGTTGTAGCCCCAGACCTCGTTCAGCAGGATCTGCCGTGGCACCGGCTTGCCGCCAGCCCGGTAGAGGAACTTCAGGATCGCCGCTTCCTTCTCCGTCAGGCGCAGCCGCTTGCCGCTGGCCTGTTCGTGAAGCTGCTTCGCCGCCGGGCGGAACAGATACGGCCCGATCTGGAAGATCGCATCCTCGCTGCTGTCATAGACGCGAAGCTGGGCGCGGATGCGCGCCAGCAGTTCCGCCAGACGGAAGGGCTTGGCGATATAGTCGTTCGCCCCCGCATCCAGCCCGCTGACGATATCCGCCTCCCCGTCCGAGCCGGTGAGCATGATGATGGGCATGCGGAAACCGCCACGGCGCAGCCGCGTGCAGAATTCCCGCCCGTCGCCATCCGGCAGCGTCAGGTCCAGCAACACCAGGTCGAACCGCGCCCCGGGCGCGTTCAGCAATGTCTCCGCCGCGGCCAGGCTGCTGGCCGCCACGGGCTCGAACTCACCCTCGAGCGCCAGCTGGTCAGTCAGGGTGCCAGCCAACGCCACGTCATCTTCGACGATCAAAACAGGACGCGGCCCCGCCATCCCTTGCCTATCCCCTCGGTTCGTTCGATTGCAGCCGCCCCTCCGGCCCAATCGCACTGCATGCAAAGACGTATGACCCGCCAGCTACAGTTCTGCCAGGGTCCGCGCTGGCTCCGAAGCAAAATCTCGCATCTGTGATTGCCCCTTCACTCATCTGGACGACTGCACGAAGCGTACCACATCCAGATCTCGCATGGCCGCCTTTGGCGCGCCACATTCCGAGTGCGCCATCGCCTGTAACCACGGAACGCGACCATGACGCCACACGGCAAGCTTGCCACCGGGTCCACTTCCGGCACGGACCGCGACCCGCGCGTCGCGGCGCTGCGGCAGGTGCACCGTGCCCTTTCCGACCTGCGTCGCGGCACGCCCGTCCTGCTGCGCGGCCCGGATGCCTGCCTCGCCGTTGCGGCGGCGGAAACGGTGGGGGCGCTCGGCCTGTCGGAACTCGCGGAACTCGCGCTCGGAACGCCGGTGCTGGTGCTGGCGCCGGTCCGCGCGGCGGCGGTGCTGCATCGGCCCGTCCCGCACGCCCCGGATGACGAGGGCGCGGTCGCGCTGCGCCTGCCGCCCACACTGCTGGCGCCCGAGGCACTACGCAGCCTGGCCGACCCAACCGCGGAGCGCATCCTGCCCGAAACGCCCGAGCGGCTCCCCGCGCCGCCCCTGGCCCAGGCGGGCATCGCGCTGGCGAAGCTCGGGCGACTGCTGCCGGCGCTGGTGGCGGCACCGGCCACCGAGGCTGCCGCCGAGCGAAGCGGCCTGATCTGCGTGGATGCCGCGGATATCCTGGCCTATCCGGCCACCGCCGCGACCTCGCTCGCGCGCGTCGCGGAGGCGCGGGTGCCGCTCGAATCCGCCCATGAGTCCCGCATCGTCGCCTTCCGCGCGGCCGAGGGCGGCATCGAGCACCTCGCCATCCTGGTCGGCACGCCCGAACGGATGGCGGCGGAGGGCGGGGCACCGCTGGTGCGCGTCCATTCGGAATGCTTCACCGGCGACCTGCTCGGGTCGCTGCGCTGCGATTGCGGACCGCAGCTTCGCGGCGCCATCGCGCGCATGGCGCAGGAGCCGGGCGGCGGCGTGCTGCTCTACCTGGCGCAGGAAGGGCGCGGCATCGGCCTGGTGAACAAGCTCCGCGCCTATGCGCTGCAGGATGGCGGGCTCGACACGCTCGACGCGAACCGTGCGCTGGGCTACGGGGCGGATGAGCGCAACTTCCTGGTCGCCGCGACCATGCTGCGTGTCCTCGGCATCGAGCGCATCCGCCTGCTGACCAACAACCCCGACAAGATTGCCGGCCTCGCCGCCTGCGGCGTCGAGGTGACGGGGCGGGAAGCCCTGGTCTTCGACCCCAACGGCGTGAATGACGGCTATCTGAAGACCAAGGCCCTGCGCTTCGGTCATTTCCTGTCCGAATGAGCGGCACGGCCCGCGTCACGGCGGACGGGCTGCTGCGCTTCCGCGGCGAGACCCTGCATTGCGCCCTCGGCGCCGGCGGCATTCGCGCCGACAAGTCCGAGGGCGATGGCGCCACGCCGGCCGGGTTGCTGCCCATCCGCCGCCTGTTGTGGCGCGCCGATCGCGGGCTGCGTCCGGCCAGCGCCCTGCCGGCCGAACCGATCGCGCCCGAGGATGGCTGGTGCGACGATCCCGTCCATGCCGACTACAATCGACCGATCCGGCTGCCGCATGTCGCACGGCACGAAGTGCTGTGGCGGGAGGACGCGGTCTATGACGTGATCGGCGTGCTGGGGTGGAACGACATGCCGGTGCGGCGCGGCCGCGGCAGCGCGATCTTCCTGCACCTGGCCAGGCCCGGCCTGCCGCCGACCGAAGGCTGCATCGCGTTGCCGGACGCGGAACTGCGGCGGCTGCTCGCGGCGGGGATGACGGCGATCGAGGTGATCGGCTGAGCGCGAAGCGGGGGATTCCGTGCCCCCGGCTTTCATCTCATTGCGCGGAGCGGCGCCAGCGGCTCCGCTCCAGCGCTTCCTCAGGGCAGGTTCAGCACGATCCGATGCGCCGCTCCGGGTGTTCCCTGAGGCAGCCGCGGTCGCAAGCGGGCGGCGAGCAGATGCACCCCGGGATGCCCCTTCGCCTCCGGCAGTTCCACCGAGGCCTCCGCCAGCGGCCCATCCGCCGTGCAGAAGGGCTGAAGCCAAGCGTTGAGCGCTCGCGTCGCCGCCGCCGCGCCATGGCCCCGATGCAGTTCATGAGCGCCGCGCAGGGCCAGCGCCTGCAGGAAT
The DNA here is from genome assembly GCA_041906015.1 of Roseomonas sp. GTDB lineage: Bacteria > Pseudomonadota > Alphaproteobacteria > Acetobacterales > Acetobacteraceae > Neoroseomonas. The sequence goes on along the minus strand of JAYRJZ010000056.1, from coordinate 16,282 downwards.
CGCTCCACGCCCAGCACCCAGGGAAGCCGGGCTGCCAGTGCCGCATCCGCGGTCGCGGCGGGTGCATGGAAGCGCGGCGGTCGGTGCAGCGTCGGCACGAGCTGCATCGTCGCGCCATCCGCCCCGTGCGGGATCAGCAGCGTCAGGCCCAGCGTGGCGAGGCTGACCTCCTGTCCCGCGTCCAGGTTGCATTCGGTGGCGCCGCCGCCGATCGCGGGCAGGCCCGTCTCGGTGCCGTCCTCGCGGCCTTCGATCGCGGCGCCCCATCCGTCGCGGCCAAACGCGGCGGCGATGCGCGAGGCGACCACCCAGCCACCGCCGGCCCAGCGCGGCGCACCCTCGCCGGTCGCGGCCAGCACGCGGGGCGCGGCGAGGGCCAGGAAGCGCGCCTCCTCGCTGTCGCGCAGGGCGCGCCAGGCGATGTGGCGTGGGCCTTCATGGACCCGGGCCAGATCGCGCTTCGCGGGCAGCGCGGACCAGCCGGGCAGGTCCAGCAGCGCGGGCGCCGCATGGGCCAGGACGGGGACGAAGGCGCCGGCGCCGGCGGCGGCCAGGCCGCGCAGCGCCAGCACGTCCTCCGGTTCCGCGCCGAAGTCATGGTCCATCAGCAGCAGGCCGAAGGGTTTGCCCGCCCCGAGGCCCTCGTCCCACAGCAGCGCGGCGATCTCGCTATCGGCCGGGTCCGGCACGGCGCGGATGTCGCGCGCCAGCTCGCGCACCGTCAGCGGCATCAGCGTCACCACGACGGGCGCCTCGGTCTCGGCCAGGCGATGCAGCGCGCGCCAGGATGCTTCGAGCGCCACGAAACGCGGATGGTTGCGGATCGCGGCCAGCATCAGCGCGATCATCGCGTCGACCTTCGCGAGGGCGCGTTCCTCGGCGCCGCCGGCGACGGCAGGTCGCGCGGCCTCGGTGGCGGCAAGCACCAGGGCGAGCGGGTCCTCGCTTCCATCCATCGTGTCGGGCATCGTCCCCTCCGCTCGGACCACAGGGCACGCGGGTTCGCGCGCCGGTGGCGATAGCCTGACGGTCATCCGCCGGCTGCGCCACAGCGCACATCATGGCAGGGCCGTGTCGCCGAGGCTTGACGTGCTGCGGTGCAAGACGCTGCATGGCATCGCGTGCGCGCTGACCTCACCCTTCTCCCCCTCCTGGCCCTGGCCGGCTTCGCGTCGAGCGGCGGCATGCGGCTGCTCGATCCGCTGCTGCCGCTGCTGGCGACCGATTTCGGCGTGGGCGTCGCGGCGCTTGCGCCGGTCGTTGCCGGCTTCACGCTGGGCTATGGGGCGGGGCAGCTCGTCACCGGGCCGCTCGGCGACCGGTATGGCAAGGTGCGGGTCGTCGCCGTGGCGCTGACGCTGTGCGGGATCGGACTGGGCGCTTCGGCGCTGGCCTGGGATGTCCCGTCCATGATCGTGCTGCGCAGCGTGACGGGGCTGGTCGCGGGCGGCGTGATCCCGCTCGCCCTCGCCTGGATCGGCGATGCCGTGTCCTATCAGGATCGCCAGGCGACGATCGGCCGCTTCCTGACCGGCAACGTCATGGCGCAGTTGCTGATCGGCCCGCTGTCGGGGATGGTCGCGCAGGTCGCGGGCTGGCGCGCCTCGTTCCTCATGCTCTCCGCGCTCGCGCTGGCGGTCGGGGCCTTATTGCTGCGCCGGACGTGGCGCATGCCGACGGAGCGGCGGGAAACCCGCCCGCGTGGTCTTGGCCTTGGCCAATATGCGCGGCTGCTGCGCGCGCCGGCAGGACGGCGGCTGATGATGGCGGCGGCACTGGACGGTGCGGCACTCTTCGGCGGCGCCTTTCCCTTCACCGGTTCCTATCTGATCGAGGTCTTCGACCGGTCGACCGGGGAGGCGGGGCTGATCGTCGCCGTCTTCGGGATCGGCACCTTCCTCTACACCCGGCTGGCCGGCCGGCTGCTCGGCCTGTTCGGCGAGAAGCGGCTGATCGCCTTCGGCGGCGCGGTCCTGGCCATCGGCCTGGCAGGCATCGCCGCGGCGCCGGGCTGGTGGGCGGTGGCGCTGTTGCAGCTACCGATGGGCATGGCCTTCTACATGTTCCACGGCGTGCTGCAGGCCCGCGCGACCGAGGTCCTGCCGGAGGCGCGCGGCACCGCCGTCTCGGCCTTCGCCATGGCGCTGTTCCTGGGGCAGAGCCTCGGCGCGCTGGCCTTCGGCGCGGTGCTGCACGCGGCCGGCTATGGCGCGGTCTTCGCCGGCGCCGCGGTATCGGTCGCCGCGCTCGCCACCTGGGTCGCGACGATGCCGGCGCGGTAGGGGAGGGGGCTCAGCCCTCCTCCGCCTCGTCTTCCTCGATCATCGCGGCCTTGAGCTGGTCCGTGCTGATCAGCAGGATTTTGCGCGCATCGAGGATCTGCGGCGCCTGGTGCTGCAGTTCCTCCCACCGCTCCTCCACCGCGTCGAGGGCGGCATCGAGGTCGGGGAAGGCTTCGATCTCCGGCGCGGCGCCGCTGGCGCGCCAGCGCAGATGGACGGGGCCTGGGTTGCTCATGGCTCGGCTGCCTGCGGTCGTGGGAAGGGGCGGGATGGATATTCGGTTCCGTTCGCGGCGTCCATCACGCGAAGCCCTCCAGAACCACCTTGCCGATCATGGTGCCGCTTTCGACCAGCGCATGGGCCTCGCGCAGCCGTTCCGCGGTCATGGGGCCGAGGTTGCGCGTCATGGTGCTGCGGACGCGGCCGTGATCGACCAGGTCGGCCACGGCGTTCAGCAGGTGGTGCTGCTCGATCATGTCGGGCGTGCCGAAGATCGGGCGGGTGAACATCAGCTCCCAATGCAGGGAGACGGATTTCGGCATGAGCTGCCGCGCATCGATCGGCGCCTGGCTCTCGATGAGCACGATCGCGCCCTGCGGCGCGATGGAGGCGACGATCTGGTCCCAGTTGCGTGCCGTGGTGTTGGTCGAGAAGACATAGCGCGGCTTCACGCCGATCGCCTTGAGCTGCGCGGGAATGTCCTGCCGGTGGTCGACGACGTGATGCGCGCCGAGTTGCCGGCACCAGGCGATCGTCTCGGGGCGGGAGGCCGTGGCGACGACGGTCAGCGCCGTGCGTTGCCGCGCGATCTGGATGACCATGGACCCCACGCCGCCGGCACCGCCGATGACGAGCAGCGCCTGGCCCTCCCCCGCGCCCTCGGTCAGGTGCAGGCGGTCATGCAGCCCTTCCCACGCGGTGATGGCGGTCAGCGGCAGCGCCGCGGCTTCGGCAAAGGTCAGCGACGTCGGCTTGCGGCCGACGATGCGTTCGTCGACGAGCTGCAACTCGGCATTGCTGCCGGGACGGGTGACGACGCCGGCATAGAAGACCTCGTCGCCCGGCTGGAACAGCGTGCAGAGCGGTCCCACCTCCCGCACCACGCCCGCCGCGTCGAAGCCGAGGATGCGCGCGCCTTCCTTCGGTGCCTCGCTGCGCCGGCGCTTGGTATCGACCGGGTTCACCGAGACGGCACGCACCTCGACGAGCATGTCGTGGCCCTCGGGCGCGGCCGGGATGGGGATGTCGAGATCGATCAGTGCCTCCGCATCCTCGACCGGCAGGCACTTCGTGTAGCCGATGGCCTTCATGACATCCTCCGCGATCCTGTTGCGGTGGGTATAGACGCGGATGACGGAAGGTTGGAGGGGCGCTGCCCCTCCAAACCACCCCGCCAAGTGCTTGGAGCACTTGGAACGCACTCTGTTGGGATGCGGCAGGCGACCATCGAGCACCCCTCCAGCGCGTTGTGCGCCAAGGCGGGTCTCGGCGCTGTTCTGCCAGAGGCGCGTCGCGTCGGGGATGGGTTTCCAAAGGCCTTTCGGCCTTTGGTGGGGAGAGTCCGAGAGAGGCGACGCCCCTCCCGGACCATCATCCGGCCCGCAGCAGCGCCGGTCCGTTGTCCCGCAGCCAATCCTGGGCGGCCTCGCGGTTCGGCGTCAGCCGTTCCACATGCGCCCAGAAGCGCGGCGAGTGATTCAGCTCGCGCAGATGCGCGACCTCATGCGCCACGACGTAGTCGAGCACCCAGTCCGGCGCCATCACCAGCCGCCAGGAGAAGGCGAGCGTCCCGTCCGGTGCGCAGGAGCCCCAGCGGCTGCGCGTATCCTTCAGGCGGATGGCGCGGAAGGTGACGCCCAGTGCCGCCGCGTGGCCTTCGGCGAGCACGGCGATGCGGCGCTTCCCCTCTGCGCGCAGGAAGTCCTTCACGCGGCGGGCGAGGAATTCCGGCTGGCCCGAGACGACGATCGCGCCGCCAACGAGGAAGGCGCCGCCGCGCGCGGCGGGATCGTGGCGGATGACATGCGGCACGCCGCCGATCATCACCTCCGCGCCCGGCACGAATTCGACGGGCGGTGCCAGGGCCGACAGGCGCTGCATCACCCAGGCGGCATGCGTCGTCAGCAGCGCCATGCCGGCGCGGCGCGCGGCGCGCATCGGCAGCGTCACGACGACCTGGCCGGCGCGCGGATCGATGCGGATGCTGACGCGACGCGCGCGTGTCGACCGGCACCAGCGCACGGGGCAATCAACCGGCGTACCGAGGACAGTCGGACGCAGCACGACGGTTTCCGAATCGGAGGGAGTCATGCGCCGAACATGGCGCAGCAGTAGGGCTCGCTTCAACTGCTTGACAGCGTTCTTCGCGCATTCCGGAGTGCATGCATGACAGATGCGCTTCGCGTGCTGCCGCCAATCGTCATCCTCGGGTCGCTATGGGGCGTGACGCCGGTTTTCGTGAAGCATCTTGGCGCGCTCGGATGGCCACCGCTGATGATCGCCGTGTTCGGCGCGATGGGAAGCAGCGCGATCCTGCTGACGTTGTGCCGGTTGCGTGGCATTCGCATTCCGACCGACGCACGGCATCTGCGCTACTATGCGGTGTCGGGGCTGTTCGGCATGGCGCTTGCGAACCTCGTCGGCTTCACCAGCCTGCAGCACATCCCGGCGGGCTTCTTCGCCATGCTTGTGCCGCTGTCGCCGATGATCACCGTGATGGTCGCGGCGCTGACGGGGACGGAACGCGCGACGCCGCGCCGCGTGTTCGGCACGGCGATGGGCGTGGCCGGCGTGCTGCTGGCGATGGCGCCGGGTGCGGCGCTGCCCGATCGTTCGGTGTTGGGCTGGGCGATGCTCGCCGCGCTGACGCCGGTCTGCTACGCGGTGGCGAACATCATCGCCGCGCGGCTCGCGCCGGCGGATACGGCGACGCCGGCGCTCGCCACCGGCACGCTCACCGCGGCGGGATTGCAGGTGGCAGTCTTCGCGATGCTGCTGGGACAGTTCCGCCTGCCGCCACTCGACGGCCTGCCGATCGCCGCACTCCAGATCCTGGTGATGGCGGGCGCCTTCCTGCTGTGGTTCCGCTGCCTCTCGACACTCGGCAGCGTCATCACCTCGCAGAGCGGCTACGTCATCACGCTGACGGGCATGCTGTGGGGATGGCTGATCTTCGGGGAGCGGCCGGGCGTGCTGACCATCCCGGCCGCGATGCTGGTGTTGGCCGGGCTCGCGCTGGTGACGCTGCCCGGCCGCGGCGTCAGCCGATCAGGTGCTTGATCTCGGTCTCGACGAAGGAGAACGGCGTGTCGCCGTCATTGACCACGTTGTGCTCGATCCCGGCGAGGCGGGAATAGGCGACGCCGTCCTTGATTTCCGCCCGCGCGGTCTTGCCCTCGGGCAGTTCGATCAGCATCGAGCCATCGGTCACCGGCACCACGACATAAGCCATGCCATGGCGGTGCCAGCCGGTTTCCGAACCCGGCGGGAAATCCCACCGGGTCACGCGGACATTGTCGTCATCAACCTGGACGGTGGCGATGGCGGGCGCGCGGCAGCGCAGCGGTTCGTTCATCACTCGGCAGCCTTTGCCTGGGAGAGGCCGGGCAGCGGCAGGGCGCCGGCGGCGTCCCATGCGGCCCACACCTTGTCCGCCTGTTCCTGCGTCAGCGGCAGGTGCGGCGGACGGATCACGCGCCAGCCGGCATCGCCGGTGCTGCGCGCGATGATCTCGCGCAGGCCGGGGATCAGCGGGACGGAGGTCGCGGCGCGGCGCGTCGCGGTCAGCGTCGCCTGCGCGGCATCCGCCTCGGGGCCGGTGCGCTTCGCATAGACGATGCCGCCCCAATGCGAATTGCCGTTCGACGCCGCGGTGATGCAGCCGGCGCCACCCTCGGCGAGGATCTGCTGGAGGAATTCGTCGCTGCCCGAATAGACCTCGAACCCGTCCGCGGCGAAGGCCTTCACCATCGCCAGCATGTTCGCATAGTCGCCGGAGGAATCCTTCACGCCCTTGATCGTGCCCGGGAAGGCCTTGATCAGCCGCCCGATCAGGTCGAGCGAGAAGGGCACCGCCGATTGCTGCGGGAAGTGATAGAGATACAGCTTCACCCCGCCGCCGACGCGGTTCACGACTTCGGAGAAATAGGCGAACAGCCCGTCATCGCTCGGCCCCTTGTAGTAGAAGGGCGGCAGGACGAGCACGCCGGGGCAACCGGCGTCGCGCGCATGCTTCGTCAGCTCGACCGTGTCGGTCAGGGAGGCGCAGCCGGTGCCCGGCATCATTCGCGCCGCCGGCACGCCGCGCGCGATCAGCCCTTCGAGGATCGCCTTGCGCTCATGCAGGCCGAAGGAATTGGCCTCGCCCGTCGTGCCCAGCACGCCGAGGCCATTGCAGCCATTGGCGAGCAGCCACTTGGCGTGGGCGGCCATGCGATCAAGGTCCGGCGTGAGGTCGGGGCCCATCGCCGTCAGCACCGCGGCGTTTACGCCGCCATAGATCGCGTCCTTCATCCCGGTCTCCTCCGGTTCTTCGCGCCAGCGGGCCAGCGGCCCGGCCAGGTCACGACATGGTCTTCGAAATCGCCAGCCTCGCGCTCCGCCACCGTGAGGCCGCGGACCGAGACGCCCGCTTCATGCACCGTTTCCGTGCTGCCGGAAACCAGGGGATGCCACCAGGGCAGGTCCTGCCCTTCCGCGACGAGGCGATAGGCGCAGGTCGGCGGCAGCCAATCCACCGCGACAACGCGCTTCGGCGTCAGCTTCACGCAATCGGGCACGCGCTTCTTGCGGTTCGGATAGTCCTTGCACAGGCAGGACTGCCCATCGAGCAGACGGCAGGCGACGTTGGTGAAGACGAGCGCGTCGGTGTCCTCGTCGCGCAGCTTGTGCAGGCAGCAACGGCCGCAGCCGTCGCACAGGCTTTCCCATTCCGCGCGCGACATGGCGTCGAGCGGCTTGGTACGCCAAAAGGGCAGGGTATCGGTCACCAGCCCAGTCTAGCGCGGTGCACGGCGGTGCTCCATGGGCCGCGCCGTCCGCCGGGCATCGCATGCGGCACGAAGCATTTTTGACGCCCGGCGCGCGCGCGGCGCTCTCAAGGCTGGCCGTCCGGCCGGACCCGCCCTATAGCCGCGACATGGCCCGTGGCCCGTCGCTCCGCATCCTCCTGAACCTCGCCCTCGACAGCCTGCTCGCCGCGCTGGCGTTGCCGGCGGCCGTCTGGGCCGCCGCGCCGGGAGCCTGGCCCCCCGCCGCCTGGTGGACCGGGGCGATACCCGGCGCCATGCTGGCGCTGGGGCTGGCCGGCGCGCCGCTGCGCCTCGCGCAGCAATACTGGCGCTTCGCCGGGCCGCGCGACCTGATGGCCGTGGCCGGGGCTGCACTGGGCGCGGCGGTGGTCTTCTCGCTGGCGCTGCGGCTCGCCGGTGCCTGGGCCCCGCCCAATGAGGCTTTCCCGCTGATCCATGCCGCCGCGATCGGCCTGCTGCTGGCCGGCGCGCGGGTCGCCAGCCTGCTGCAGGCGGCGCGCCGCTCCGGCGAATCCGCCCCCGATGCCCAGAACGTGATGCTGGTCGGCTCGCCGGAAGGCACGGACCTGTTCCTGCGCGCCCTCTCGCGCGACCGGCACGCGCATTACCGCGTCAGTGGCATCCTGTCGCTGCGCGCCCGCCAGGCGGGGCGTCGCGTGCAGGGGCACCCCATCCTCGGCACGGTCGAGGAGATCGAGGGCGTGCTCGACACCCTGCGCGCCGAGGGCCGGCTGCCGGGGGCGATCGTGCTGGCCTCGGGCCTGCCCGGGCCGGCGCTCGAGGCGCTGCTCGACGCCGCGGACCGCCATGGCGTGCCGGTGCGCCGCGCGCCCGCGCCGACGACCCTGGCACCGGCGGGCGATGCCGTCGGGCGCCGGATGGAACTGCGCCCCGTCTCCATCGAGGATCTGCTCGACCGGCCGCAGGTGCCGCTCGACCGCGAAGGCATGGCCCGGCTGATCCAGGGGCGTCGCGTGCTCGTCACCGGCGCGGGCGGGACGATCGGCGGGGAACTGGCGCGGCAGGTCGCGGCGCTCGGCCCGGCGACGCTGACGCTGCTCGATCACGGCGAATACGTGCTGTACGAGATCGACCTCGAACTGCGCGAGAAGCATCCGGAAGTCTCGCGCCGCGCCGTCCTTGCCGATGTTCGTGACGAGGCCCGCATCCGCCGCCTGTTCGAGGAGATCCGTCCCGAGCTCGTCTTCCACGCCGCTGCCTTGAAGCATGTGCCGATGGTCGAGAACGACCCGCTGGAAGGGCTACTGACCAATGCGCTCGGCACGCGGATCGTGGCCGATGCGGCGCGGGCGGTGGGCACCATGGCGATGGTGTTCATCTCGACCGACAAGGCGGTGAACCCGACCTCGGTGATGGGGGCGTCGAAGCGCCTCGCCGAGATGTACTGCCAGGCCTTCGATCGCGAGGCGCGCATCGGGCATGAGGGCATGCGCTGCATCACCGTGCGCTTCGGCAATGTGCTGGGCTCGACGGGTTCGGTGGTGCCGCTGTTCCGCCGGCAGCTCGAACGCGGCGGGCCGCTGACCGTCACCCACCCCGACATGCGCCGCTATTTCATGACGGTGCGCGAGGCGGTGGGGCTGGTGCTGCAGGCCTCCGTCGTCGGCACCACGGACCCGGAGAACATGCCCCCGGAACTCGCCGATGGCGGCATCTTCGTGCTCGACATGGGCGATCCGGTGAAGATCGTCGATCTCGCCCGGCGGATGATCCGCCTTGCCGGCCTGCGCCCCGACGAGGATGTCGAGATCCGCTTCACCGGCCTGCGCCCTGGCGAGAAGCTGTTCGAGGAGCTGTTCCACGGCAAGGAGGCGCCGCGCCCGACGGCCTACCCTGGCCTGCTGGTGGCGACGCCGCGCACCGCGGATGCGGCGTTGGTCGGGCGCGCGATCGACGAGATCTCGGCGGCGGCCCGGGGCGGCAATCCGCGCGCGGCGCTCGCCCAGCTCGGGCGGCTGGTGCCAGAATTCGAACACGCGCCGGACGGGACGGTCGCGACGCGATAGTGCCTGCCGAGCCGAGACGCTGGCCGGGCGTCCGGCGCATGCCGCGGGCAGGGAGGCGGGTGTCGCGCTGGCTCGGCGTCAGCGCTGGAACGCCGGCCCCGACCTCGGCTGCAGCCACAGATTCACCGGCGGCGGCCCCGACGGGACCTGGTTGATGGTCGGGTCGGGCGGGCACATCGGCCGCATGACGCCGCAATCCCAGGCGAAGCGATCCGGCAGCCCGGTCAACTGGCCGCCGCGCTCGAATCGGCACTCGCACAGCTTGCCCGCCAGGCAGGCGGTCTGGCCCTCGATCTCGGCGGTGCAGGCCGGCGGCGCCTGGGCCGCGGCAGGCAAGGTGGACAGCAGGAGGAGGGCGAGGATCGGACGCATGCCGCAGCATGCGCCGGCAAGGCTTGCGAAAGCCTTGCCGGGCGGCGCCGTTGCGGGTGTCCCGCCCGCGACGTCCGCAGGACCTCAGAATCGGGACACTGGAGCAGATCCTGTCCGGATGAATTCAACCGGACAGGTGAAGATGCTCGCAAAAACAAGAGCCTAGAGCTTTGGAGGTGAAGGCAAGTTCACCGGAAATGCTCTAGGTCGGCAGGGTGCCGACCACCACCGGCCGGTTGGCGTCACCATGCTCGAACATGACCCAGACCGATTCGCCGACCGAGGGCGGCGCCGACGCCGGCACCCCCAGCGCACGGCACGGCAGTGCCCACAGCCCGGTCCCGTCGGCCGTCACCGCCGGGACCATGACCCTGACGCGGCCCGTCGCCATCGGGTCGAGGTTGTCGATGCAGACGCCGCGATAGATCCCGTACAAGCTCATCGGATGCCTCCGCGCATGCCCCGGCGCAGCATGGCACGGGCGTCCGGGCACCGGCAGCGCGATGCGGTGCGCTTGACGCGCCGCCGCGCAGACTGTCTATGGTACCGACTGGTAACAACGACCTGGCCTGCCGACGCGGCGCCCGCCGGTCGGCCTGCCAGGCCCTGGGGTGTTCTGACCCCGCGGCAAGGGGATATCGCCCCGCGCCGCCGGAGGACCCGGGCCACCTGACCCACTGTGACCCGCCAGACGGGGCGCCGGCATGGCCCGGGACGCACCGCCAGGCGGCCCCATCCCTGGCCTACCGCCCCGCGCGGACCCTTCCGTGCGTGCGGACCACAGCATGCGAGGCTTGCCCATGCCGCTCGGCGATTCCGCCCCGGATCCGGACAGTACCGACTTCGTGCGCCTGGTCGGGCATGCCGCCTGGACCAGCCGCATGGATACGCTGAACCGCCGCACCCAGTCGGGGGCCATGTCGGGCCGCGCCGCGCTGCAGCGCCACGCGGTCGAATTCGCCCTGGCGCGCGCGGCCGCTCCGAACGGCGCGGCGAAGCCGGGCCCGGCCGAACGCCACATCCTGGCCCTGGCGCGGGATGTGGTGAGCCTCGCCGAACGCCTGCCGCGCGGCCCCCGCGCGCGGCTGCGGGCACGGCTCGAGGAAGGGCTGAGCGGCGAGGCGACGCTGGTGCCGCTGTGGCACCTGCTGCGCGCCGCCGCGCTCTATCGCGCGCGGGGCTTCACCGTGGATTTCGCGGGCCTGGCCGAGGAGGCCCCCTTCGATCTCCGCATCGAGCGCGACGGCATCGTCGCGGAGGTCGCCTGCGAGGCGGTGTCCGCCGAGGAAGGCCGCCCGGTGCATCGCGGCGACTGGTATGCGCTGGTGGATCGCGTGCATCCCGGCCTGCAGACCTGGCTCGCCGCGCATCCGGGGCGCTACCTGCTGAAGGTGACGCTGCCCGAGGGCCTGTCAGGCCCGGGCCATGCCGCCGAGCTGCAATCCCGCATCACGGCGCTGCTCGCCGCCGAGAAGCGGCAGGACAGCAGCGCCGATGCGGTGCTGAAGCTCGATCCGCTGGTGCTGGCCGGCGCCCAGGCCGGCAGCGCCCTGCCGCAGCATCTGCGCGCCCAGTTCGGGCCGGAGGCGCATCTCGCCGTCACAGCCGCGCCGGGCGGCGGCAGCGTCTTCGTCATGGCGGCCCGCGCCGGGCGGCAGAATGCGGTGGCGGATGCGGTCGCCGCGCGCATGCGCCAGGCGGCCGAGGGGCGGCTGACCGGCACGGCGCCGGGCATCGTCTCGGTCTTCCTGGACGATCTGGATCGGAGCGAATGGCGCTCCCTGCGGGAGACGCTGCAGCTCGAAGGCGCGGTGCGGCGGTTCCTGACCGAGCCGGTGGCACGGCGGATGGTCGCGGCGGCCTGCACGTCGCGGATGGAACTCTACGGCATGGCACCGCCGGATGCGGCGCCGGACGGCGAGCTGCGGTACCGCAACCCGGGTCACCCGGCCGGCAAGCTCGCGGCCCTGGCCGCGGCGGTGACCTCGGCGGAGTAGAGCGGGTCCCGATCGGGTGGGATCACCTGATCGGATGAGGATGCTCGCGGCAGCGGGGCGACAGAGACGTTGCCGTGAGCCCGGCGATGACGCGGTTCAGCACAGCAAAAGACAAAGGGCGCGGCCCCCAACGGTGCCGCGCCCTTCGCAACGTCCGGCGATGCCGGGCGGCCGTCAGGCCGCCTTCGCCATCCCGCGCAGCACGTAGTGCAGGATGCCGCCGTTCTTGTAGTACTCGACCTCATCGGCCGTATCGACGCGGCACAGCACCTGGGTCTTCACCGTCGACCCGTCGGCGCGGGTGATGACGACGTCCATCATCATGCGCGGGGAGAGGTTCTCCACGCCCATGATGTCGATGGTCTCGTCGCCGTTCAGACCCAGGGTCTGGCGGCTCTCGCCTTCCTTGAAGACCAGCGGGAGCACGCCCATGCCGACCAGGTTCGAGCGGTGGATGCGCTCGAAGCTCTCGGCGATCACGGCCTTCACGCCGAGCAGGAAGGTGCCCTTCGCCGCCCAGTCGCGCGACGAGCCCGTGCCGTATTCCTTGCCGCCGATGACGACCAGGGGCACGCCCTCATTCTTGTACATCATGGCGACGTCGTAGATCGGCGCCACCTTGCCCGAGGGGTAGTGCTTCGAGATACCGCCCTCGATGCCGGGCACCATCTCGTTCTTGATGCGGATGTTGGCGAAGGTGCCGCGCATCATGACTTCGTGGTTGCCGCGGCGCGCGCCGTAGCTGTTGAAGTCGGCCTGGCGGACCTGGTGCTCCAGCAGGTATTCGCCCGCCGGCGAGGCCTTCTTGATCGAACCGGCCGGGGAGATGTGGTCGGTCGTGATCGAGTCACCCAGCTCGGCCAGGATGCGCGCGCCCGTGATGGAGCCGACCGGCGCCGGGTCCATCGTCATGCCCTCGAAGTAGGGCGGGTTCTGCACATAGGTGGAGCCCGAGTTCCAGCGATAGGTGTCGCTGTCCGCATCGACGCGGATCGCCTGCCACTGCGCGGGGCCCTTGAACACGTCGCCGTAGCGCTCCTGGAACATCTCGCGCGTCACGACGGCATGCACCGTGTCGGCGACTTCCTTCTGCGTCGGCCAGATGTCCTTGAGGTACACCGGCTGGCCGTCGGTGCCGTTGGCGATCGGCTCCTTCGTCAGGTCCTTCTTCACCGTGCCGGCGAGCGCATAGGCGACGACCAGCGGCGGGGAAGCGAGGTAGTTCGCGCGGACATTCGCGTGCACGCGCCCTTCGAAGTTGCGGTTGCCCGACAGCACCGAAGTCACGACGAGCTTGTTGCCCTCGATCGCGTCCACGATCGGCTCGGCCAGCGGGCCGGAATTGCCGATGCAGGTCGTGCAGCCATAGCCGACGGTCTGGAAGCCGAGCGCGTCCAGGTCCTTCGACAGGCCCGATTTGTCGAGGTACTCGGTCACCACCTGCGAGCCCGGGGCGAGCGAGGTCTTCACCCACGGCTTCGCCGTCAGCCCCTTCGCCACCGCCTTCTTGGCCACGAGGCCGGCGGCCACGAGGACATAGGGGTTGGAGGTATTGGTGCAGGAGGTGATCGCCGCGATCACCACGTCACCATGGCCGAGGTCGTAATTCGCCCCGGCGACCGGCACGCGCAGTTCGGCCTTGTCGCCCGGCACGCCCATGGTGCCCGCCGCGAGGTCCTTGCCGAAGGCGCCGGCAACGTTGGACAGCGCGAGGCGGTCCTGCGGACGCTTCGGCCCGGCCATGGAGGGTTCGACCGTCGAGAGGTCGAGTTCCAGCATGTCGGTGAACACCGGGTCCGGCATGCCCTTCTCGTGGAACATGCCCTGCGCCTTGAGGTACTCGCGCGCCAGGTTGATGCGGTGCTCGTCGCGGCCGGACAGCCGCAGGTAGTCGAGCGTGACGTCATCGACCGGGAAGAAGCCGCAGGTCGCGCCGTATTCCGGCGCCATGTTGCCGATCGTCGCGCGGTCGGCGAGCGCCAGGCTCTCGAGGCCGGGGCCGAAGAATTCGACGAACTTGCCGACCACGCCCTTCTTGCGCAGCATCTGCGTGACGGTCAGCACCAGGTCGGTGGCTGTCATGCCTTCCTTCAGCGTGCCGGTCAGCTTGAAGCCGATCACGTCGGGGATGAGCATGGCGATCGGCTGGCCCAGCATCGCCGCCTCGGCCTCGATGCCGCCCACGCCCCAGCCCAGCACGCCGAGGCCGTTGACCATCGTCGTGTGGCTGTCCGTGCCGTAGCAGGAATCAGGGAAGGCGAAGGTCTCGCCGGTGTCGGTCGAGGTCCACACCACCTGCGCCAGGTATTCGAGATTGACCTGGTGGCAGATGCCGGTGCCCGGCGGGACGACGCGGAAGTTGTTGAAGGCTTCCTGGCCCCAGCGGAGGAATTCATAGCGCTCGCCGTTGCGCTCGAACTCGATGTCCACGTTCTGCTTGAGCGCGGTCGGCGTGCCCGACACGTCCACCATCACCGAATGGTCGATGACGAGGTCGACGGGCACGAGCGGGTTCACCTTGCGCGGGTCGCCGCCGAGCTTCAGCAGGGCGTCGCGCATCGCGGCGAGGTCCACCACCGCCGGCACGCCGGTGAAGTCCTGCAGCAGGATGCGCGCGGGACGGAAGGGCACTTCCTTGGTGGAACGGCCTTCCTTCACCCATTCGGCGATCTTCTTCGCATCGTCCACGGTGTAGGACCGGCCGTCCTCGAACCGCAGCACGTTCTCAAGAAGCACCTTGAGGCTGTAGGGCAGGCGAGCGATGTCGCCGATGCTCTTGGCCGCCTCGGGCAGGCTGAAGTAGTGATAGGTCTTGCCGTCCACCGCTAGGGTGCGGCGGGTCTTCAGGCTGTCCTGCCCGATCATCCGCATGGTTGGGGTACCCTTCCTCGCTCCGGAGCCGCTCTCGCGGCCGCACAAACGGGCGGTTTAAAGCATGACGGCCGAAAACGGTCCATGGATGGGAGCGCGTATTGGCTGATCCCGGCGTTGCGGTGCTCGAAGCGCGAGGTCTCGCTTGCCTTCGGGGCGAGCGAATTGTGTTCGCGGAGCTGTCTTTCGCGCTGCCGGCCGGGGCGGCGCTGCTGTTGACTGGCGCGAATGGCGCCGGGAAATCGACATTGCTTCGCATTCTCAGTGGACTTCTTCGCCCCGCCGACGGCGCCGTGTTCTGGCACGGGGCAGACATCGCCGCCGACCCCGCCGCCCATGCGGCGCGGCTGCGCTACCTCTCCCACCAGGACGCGCTGAAGCCCGCGCTGACGGTGGCCGAGAACCTCGCCTTCTTCGCCGCGCTGTGGGGCGGGGCGGTGGCGCCGGCGCTTGAGGCCGTGGCGCTCGCCCCGCTCGCCGAGCTGCCGGCGCGGGTGCTCTCCTCGGGGCAGAAGCGGCGCCTGGCGCTGGCGCGTCTCGCGCTTGCCCCGGCGGCGCTGTGGCTGCTCGATGAACCGAGCACGGGGCTCGATGCCGCCTCGGTCGCGCGACTCGGGCCGCTGCTCGCGGCGCATCGCGCGGCGGGGGGCATCGTCATCGCCGCGACGCATCTGCCGCTGCCCCTGCCCGATGCGCGGGAACTGAAGCTGTGAGGGCCTTCGCTGCGCTGCTGGGCCGCGAGATCCGGCTCGCCCTGCGCCATCCGGCCGACACGCTGGCGGCGGTGCTGTTCTTCGTGCTGGTCGCCGCGCTGTTCCCCTTCGGCGTCGGCCCGGCGCCGGAGACGCTCGCGCGGCTCGCGCCAGGCGCGCTCTTCGCCGCGGCGCTGCTTGCCGCGCTGCTGCCGCTCGACCGCCTGTTCGGCGC
Organism: Roseomonas sp.; assembly: GCA_041906015.1. GTDB lineage: Bacteria > Pseudomonadota > Alphaproteobacteria > Acetobacterales > Acetobacteraceae > Neoroseomonas. The sequence goes on along the minus strand of JAYRJZ010000056.1, from coordinate 776 downwards.
GGATGCCGAGGACGGGACGCTCGACCAGCTCCTGCTGTCGGGCCTGCCGCGCGGGGCCATCGCCATGGCGAAGGCGCTGGGGCATTGGATCACCACGGGCCTGCCGCTGCTCGTCGCCACGCCGGTCGCGGCGGCGCTGCTGAACCTGCCGATCGAGGCTTGGGGCGCGGCACTGGCGGCGCTGGCGCTGGCCACGGCGCTGTTGTCGCTGCTCGGCACGGTGGGCGCGGCGCTGACGCTCGGCGCACGGCGGGGCTCGGTGCTGCTGCCGCTATTGGTGCTGCCCCTCGCCATTCCGGCGGTGATCTTCGGCGCCGCGGCCATCGAAGCTGCGGGGGCGGGGCTTTCCCCGGCGCCCTTCCTGCTGCTGCTGGGGGCCGGCGTGTCGCTCGCCCTGCCGTTGGCACCGCTCGCCGCCGGGGCGGCGCTGACCGCCGACTGACGATCGGGCGGGCCGGAATCCCGAAAACCACACGGCATGTCACGCTGCGGGATCCGCGCGACCGGGCCAGCCCGGCCGCTACCTGAAAACGCGCGTTCTCCGCCCCGGACCCGATGGCGGGAGCACCGCAGCCAAAAGCGGAGGAGCGGCTGCAGTCCGCCGGAATTCGCTACCGCTGGTCGGTAGATTCCCGCGGCCGGCGGGCACTAGAGCGGCCTCCGACCTGACTGAATCGCGGAAGTCCTTCCCCGACGCGGAGCGGATCTGATTCAAGCTGTCTGTCGGAACGGAGGCCGACGGGTATGTCGAAGGCGCTGTCGGTGGATCTTCGGGA
>JAYRJZ010000055.1:0-33021 GCA_041906015.1 Roseomonas sp. | reverse complement strand
CCCCCCCCCCCCCCCCCCAGCCCAACCGCAGCGCATGAGAGCCGGTCTGAACGCGGCCCGCCCTATCGCTCGCTGCGCCGCCGCAACGCGCGGTCGGCCAGCAGCAGCAGCAGGGTGAAGGCGATCAGCAGCACCGCGACCGCGGCCATGGCAGGGTCGAGGTTCTCGTTGATCCCGTCCCAGATCCGTCGCGGCAGGGTGAAGACGTCGCGCGATGCGATGAACAGCACCATCACCAGCTCATCCCAGGAATGGATGAAGGCGAAGATCGCGCCGGAGAAGATGCCCGGCGCGATGCGCGGCAGGATCACCCAGCGCAGCGTCTGCGACAGCGACGCGCCCATGCCGCGCGCCGCCTGCTCCAGCCGCGGATCGAAGGCCGCGAGCGCGGTGGAGACGGTGATCACCACATAGGGGATCCCCGTCACCCCATGCGCGATCACCACGCCGAGGAAGCGGTCGAGCAGCCCGAGCGGCCCGAAATACCGGTACAGCCCGATCGCATAGACGATGGAGGGAATGATCAGCGGCAGCAGCATCAGCACGCGGACCAGGTCGGTCGCGCGGCGGGAGATGCGCCAGCAGCCGATCGCGCACAGCGTCCCCGCCGTGACCGACAGCACCGTCGCCGCGATGGCGATGGTGAAGGACTGCCAGATGGACCCCAGCCATTCCGGCGAGGTCAGCACCGTGCGGAAATGCTGGAAGCTGATGCCGTGCTCGGGCAGCGAGAGGTAGCGCTGATCGGTCAGCGCCACCGGCAGCACGATCAGGATGGGCAGCACCAGGTACAGCGCCGTCGCCCAGGCAAGGCCGCGCGAGGCACCAGCGGGATAGGTTCCATCCATCGCCTCAGCCCCCCGACCCGAAGATGCGCCGCAGATCCACGATGCGCGAGAAGACGGTGAGGGTGATGAGGATCGCCACCACCAGCATCGTCGCCATCATCGTCCCGAGCCCCCAGCGGATCAGGTCGAGGATCTGCAGGCTGATCCATTCCGCGACCATCAGCGTCTTGCCGCCGCCGAGGATGGCCGGCGTGATGTAGAAGCCGAGCGAGAAGATGAAGACCAGCACCGCCGCCGCCAGGATCCCCGGCTTGGAGAGCGGCAGGAAGACGCTGCGGAACACTTCCCAGCGCGACGCCCCGAGCCCGCGCGCGGCGGCGAGCAATCGCGGGTCGATCTCCCGCATCGAGGACAGCATCGGCAGCACGGCGAAGGGCACCATGTAGTGGACCATGCCGACGATGATGCCGAACTCGTTCCAGACCAGCGGCAGCGGTTCCGAGATGACCCCCGCGCCCATCAGCGAGTTGTTGATCAGCCCCTGCCGGCGCAGCAGCGTGACCCAGGCGAAGGCGCGCACCAGCACGGAGATCCACAGCGGCACGAGTACCGCGAGCAGCCACCACCCCTTCGCCCGCGGGCTCGCCAGCGTGATCGCATAGGCGATGGCATAGCCGAGCAGCAGCGACAGCACCGTGGTGATCAGGCAGATGCGCAGCGTGGTGAGGATCACCCGCTGCACGGACATCGAGGTGAAGAGCCGCTCGTAATTCTCCAGGCCCGGCTCGGGATCGGTGAAGCTGATGGCCAGCACCTGCAGGATCGGCGCGATGTAGAAGGCGACGAGCAGCAGGAAGGCCGGCAGGATCAGCAGCCACCAGCCGCCGCCGACGCGCCCCGTATCGCTCATGCCGCGTCGTCCTCGATCGGCACCGCCGCATCGGCCGACCAGCCGAGGCGCACGGGCAGGCCCGCCGCCGGCGCGATCGCGGCCTGCCAGGCCGGCAGCACGACGCGCAGCTCGCCGAGGCCCGGCGTGCTCACGCGCAGCGAATAGCCGGCCCCCAGATAGGACCAGGCGACGACCGAGCCGACCGTCGCGTTATCCGCCGTCTCGCCCTCGGCGAGCAGCGCAATCTTCTCCGGCCGAAGCGACAGCAGGCAGGCGGAGCCTTCGGCGGGCGGGCTGGCGCCAGCGGGCAGACGCACGGTGAACCTCTGGCCCCCGCCATCAACCATGAAACCGTTCGCCTTGGCGCCGAAGACGGTGCCCTGCAGGAAGTTCGACTTGCCCAGGAAGTCCGCGACGAAGCGCGTGCGCGGCCGTTCGTACAGGTCGAGCGGCGCGCCATGCTGGATCAGCTTGCCATGGTTCAGGATGGCGATGCGGTCGGACATGGACAGCGCCTCCTCCTGGTCATGGGTGACGTTGATGAAGGTGCGCCCGACGCGCTGGTGCAGCGCCTTCAGCTCCTCCTGCAACTCGGCCCGCAGCTTCTTGTCGAGCGCGGACAGCGGTTCGTCCAGCAGCAGCAGGTTGGGATCGAAGACCAGCGCGCGGGCCAGCGCGACGCGCTGCTGCTGCCCGCCCGACAATTGCTTCGGCAGCCGTTCCGCGAATTGGCCGAGCTGCACCAGGTCCAGCGCCGCGCGCACCTTCGCATCGCGATCCGCGCGCGACAGGCCGCGCACGCGCAGCGGGAAGGCGACGTTGTCGGCCACCGACATGTGCGGGAACAGCGCATAGCCCTGGAAGACCATGCCGAAATTGCGCTTCTCCGGCGGCAGCGGCGTGATGTCCGACCCGTCGAGCAGGATCGACCCGGCGCTCGGCGCGACGAAGCCCGCCACCGCCATCAGGATGGTCGTCTTGCCCGATCCCGACGGCCCGAGCAGCGTCAGGAACTCGCCCTGCCCCACTTCCAGCGACACGCGATCGACCGCGGTGAAGCTGCCGTAGTGCTTGCTGACTTCCCGCAGCGTCAGCGCATGGCCACGCGTCTCGCTCACGACTTGTAGTCCGGCTGCTCGCGGTCGAGCTTGCGCTTCAGCGCCTGCCAGGGCAGCCAGCCCTTGGTCGGACCCATGCCGAACTGCGCCGCCGTGCGGCTGACCACCTGCGGCGAGGGAATGGACAGCGGCGCGCCCGAAGACTGCGCGGCGAGCTGAATCCGGCAGGCCTGCTCCAGATAGTACATCCAGTAGAAGGCGGCGGCGACGGTCGGCCCCACGGTCAGCAGCCCGTGATGCTTCAGGATCATGCAGGGCTTGTCGCCCAGGTCGCGCACCAGGCGCTCGCGCTCCGACAGGTTGTCGTCGGCCGCCACGCCTTCATAGTCGTGCAGCGCGACCTTGCCGTCGAACTCGATGCTCATCTGGTTCAGCGGCAACAGCCCGCCCGATTGCGCGGCCACCGCCATGCCGGCCAGCGTATGCGTGTGCATCACGCACATCGCGTTCGCGCATTCCCGATGCACCGCCGAATGGATGACGAAGCCGGCCGGGTTCACCGGCCAGCTCGTCTCCTGCATCGGCTCGCCCTCGGCATCCACGACGACCAGGCTGCTCGCGGTGATCTCCTCGAACAGCAGGCCATAGGGATTGACCAGGAAGCGATGCCCTTCCCCCGGCAGGCGCGCGGACAAGTGGGTGAACACCAGATCCGTCATGCCGAACAGCGCGATCAGCCGATAGGCGGCGGCGAGATCCTCGCGCACCTCCTGCTCGGTCGGAACGTGGTTGGGGTCGGGCTTCACCGGGGGTGGCGGGAGGGGCATCAGTAGCCTCGCTCGGGGTCGTAGAGATTCGGCAGCGTCTCGCCGCGCTGCTGCGCGGCGATGCAGGCGGTGATGTAGCGGGCACGGTCGCGCCGGCTCGGAGAGCTCGCCGCATGCGGCGTGACGATGATCTTCGGATGCAGCCAAGCCGGGCTTTCAGGCTCCAGCGGCTCCTTCTCGAAGACGTCGAGCACCGCACCGGACAACTGTCCGCTGTCGAGGGCGGCGAGGATGTCGCCCATCACCTGCTGCGACCCACGGCCGAGCTGCACCAGCCCCGCCCCGCGCGGCAGCTTGGCGAAGAGCGGGGCGGACAACACGCCCTCCGTCTCCGGCGTCGCCGGCAGCAGGCAGATCAGGATCTCGCTGCGCGCCAGGAAGGCGTCGCGCTCGGCATCGCCGGCGAAGGTTTCCACGCCGGGGATGGTCTTGCGCGTCCGCGACCATCCCACCACCGGGATGCCGAGGCCGCGCAGCATCTCCGCCACGCGGATGCCCATCGCGCCGATGCCCATGACGCCCACCGTGCGGTCGCTCGCGGCGAAGGGCGGATCGTAGGATTTCCAGCGCCGCTCGGCCTGCGCCAGGGCGAAGCCGCGCGTGTCCTTGCACAGCGACAGCACCGCCCAGGCGGCGAATTCGCCCATGCGCTGCGGCCCTTCGGGCGGCACGCAGCGCACCAGCGGCACCTTCGGCAGGTTCGGATCGAGCAGGATCTTGTCCACCCCCGCGCCGCTGCCGAAGATCGCCTTGAGCTTCGGCATGGCGGCGAGACGGCCGGGCTCGGGGTCCCATACCAGAGCGTAGTCCACCTGATCGGGCGTCACGCTGGGGTCGTCCCACCAGCGCACCTGCATGTCAGGGGCGAATTCGGCGAATGCGCTCGCCCATTCCGGCACGGACTTCTCGCCGCCGGACTTCACAACCAGAAGCATGTCAGTCCGTTCAGCCCGTGATCGCGTCGACGTAATCCGCATTGGCGCGCTGGTAGTTGGCACCCCACCACTCGCCGTCCATCACCACCTGCAGGCGGGCATTGTCGGGTTCGGTCGGGTTCTTCCAGCGCAGATCCTGCGGCACCAGCGCCGCGGCACGCGGGTTGGTCGGCCCGTTGCCGAGCAGCGTCAGCAGCCCGACCTGCGGTTCCGGATTATGCAGCATGGAGGCGAGCAGGCGCTGCGCCCCTTCCCCGCCCGGATTGCCGCGCGGGATCACCATGATGCCCGGCTGCAGCAGGCCCTGGTTCCAGATGAACTTGATGCGGCCATTCGTTTCGCCATGCAGCACCGTGGCGCGGGTGTGCCAGATGATGCCCATCACCGCCTCACCGGTGCGCAGGAACTGCTCGCTTTCGCTGCCGCTGTTCCAGAACACGGCGTTGCGGCGCAGATCCGCGACCTTGCGGATCGTGGCGCGCACATCGAGCGGGTAGAGATTCGCCGGATCCTTGCCCAGCGCCATCTGCGCGGCGTCGAGCATCGCGGTGGCGTCGCGGCGCAGCAGCCGGGTGCCCGGGAATTTCTGCAGGTCCCAGAAATCCTTCCAGGAGGTCGGACCGCCATTGGGGAACTTCGCGCTGTCGTAACAGAGCACGGAGCTGAAGGAATACGGGGCCGCGCCGTATTCCAGCGCGAAGCCGGTCGGCAGCGTGTCTTCCTTCTTGACGATGTCGTAGTTGATCTTCTCGAGCAGGTTCTGCCGGCCGAGCAGGAAGGAGGACGATGCCGAGGAATCGCAGATGTCCCAGGTGACGCGGCCGCTTTCCACCATCGAGCGGATGCGCCCGGCGGACGGCCCCGTGCTGTCCTGCACCACGTTCCAGCCCGGATTGGCCGCCATGAAGGGCTGGCCATAGAACTGCCCGAAGCCCTGGTTGGCGATGCCGCCCCAGTTCACCATCACGAGCTGCCGCGCTGCCTGCGCCGCCGCCTCATCGCTGGCGAAGGTGCCCACCCCGAGTGCAGCCAGGCCGGCGAGCAGCGTGCGCCGGTCCACCTCCCCGCGGCGGAACTTGCGCAAGGCCAGTTCGACACAATCCTGCTGGAAGCTCTGCATTACCGTCTCTCCTCACTGCGCCAGACAATGCACGTCCCATGCCGCGCACGCGACGCGGCACGCCCATCATGCATCAACGGGCATGCGACCACTTGCCGTTGTCGCCGCGCCGGCGTGAACTCTCCCAGGCAAATCACACCATGAGCAGGCTTTTCGGGCAATGACCTCCGCGGATTCCACCTTCGCACCCGGCTTCAAGACAAGCCCCTGGTGGTGGGAGGCTGCCGAGCCGCCCCGGCGCGACAGCACCCTGCCGGATCGCGCCGGCGTGGCCGTGGTGGGCGGCGGCTATGCCGGGCTGTCGGCGGCGCTGACCCTGCGGCGCCTGGGCCACGAGGTCGCGGTGCTGGATGCGGAACGCATCGGCTGGGGCGCCTCCTCGCGCAATGGCGGCATGGTCTCCGGCGGGCTGAAAGTCGCCTCGGCAGCCCTCGAGAAGGAACACGGCCCCGATGGCGTGAAGGCCATCACGCGCGCGGCGGCGGCGTCCTTCCCCTTCATCGAGGAAACCATCGCGCGCGAAGGCATCGACTGCGACTACCTGCGCTGCGGGCGTTTCGTCGCAGCCTGGACGCCGAAGCACTACGACGCCCTCGCCGCCCGCGCCGACTTCCTGGCCGACATGACCGGCATGCCGACGCGCATGGTGCCCAAGGCACAGCAGCATGAGGCGTTGGGCAGCGATCACTACCATGGCGGCATGATCGTCGAGGCCTCCGGCAGCCTGCATCCCGGCAAGTATGCGCGCGGCCTGGCGGAGGCCGCCGAACGCGCCGGCGCGCGGCTGGTCGACGGCGTGCGCGTCGCGGGTATCGCGCGGGAAGGCGCCGGCTTCGTCCTGACCACCGATCGCGGCCCGCTGCGCGCCGATGCGGTGCTGGTGGCGACCAATGGCTATTCGCGCGATGCGCGGGGTCACGCGGCGATGCCCTGGCTCGCGAAGCGCATGATCCCGGTCGGCTCCTACATCATCGCCACCGAAGAACTTCCGGCTGAGACGATGGACCGCCTGTTTCCCGGGCGGCGCATGATGGCCGACACCCGGCGCGTGCTGAGCTATTTCCGCCCCTCCCCCTTCGGCAACCGCGTGCTGTGGGGTGGTCGGGCGAGCTTCGGCCCCACGGCGCCGGAAGCGGCCGCGCCGGTGCTGCACGGCTTCATGTCCGCGGTCTTCCCCGAGCTGAAATCCGTCCGCCTGACCCATGCCTGGACGGGCAACGTCGCCTTCACCTTCGACTTCCTGCCGCATATCGGCGTGCAGGATGGCATCCACTACGCGGCGGGCTGCCAGGGATCTGGCGTGGCGATGGCGACCTGGCTCGGCCATCGCGCGGCGCTGAAGATCGCCGGCGCCGACAATGAAGGCTTCGCGCTGGACGGGCTGAATTTCCCCACCGTGCCGCTCTACAACGGCAATCCCAACTGGTTCCTGCCAATGGTGGGCGGCTGGTACCGGCTGCGCGACCACATGGACCGCGCCGCGGCATGAACGCGGATTTCGTGCTGCTCGACGGCCGCGTCACGACCATGGACGCGGCCGGCACCGAGGCACGGGCCTTCGCCGCGCTGAATGGCCGCATCGTCGCGATCGGCAGCAGCGATGCGATGCGCGCGCATATCGGCCCCGCGACGCGCGTGCTGAACGCCGAAGGGCGCCGCGTCATCCCCGGCATCGTGGACAGCCACGCCCATCCCGATGCCTATGCGGTGCGGCTGCGCAACTGGACGCTGGTCTCCCCCGACCGCGTGCGCTCGCGCGACGCGTTGCTCGCCACCATCCGACGCGTCTGCGACGGGCTGGCACCGGGCCGCTGGGGCGCCTTCTACCGACTGAACGAGCGCGCCTGCGGCGGCTACCCGACATTGGACGAGCTCGATGCGGCGAGTGCCGGCCGTCCGGTCTTCATCCTGCGCACCGACCAGCATATCGGCGTGGCGAACCGTGCCGCCTTCGCCGCCTGCGGCATCGCGCCCGATGCGCCGGACCCGCCCTTCGGCGCCTTCAGCCGCGACGCGACCGGCGCCTTCACCGGCCAGGTGCGCGAGACGGCGGCGCAGATCTTCCTCGCCGCCGTGCATGCCGGCGACACGGAGCGCGAGATCGCCGAGGGCATGGAACAGGTGCAGGACGAATGCCTGCGTCACGGCATCACCTCGGTCGCCAACGCCCTGACGCCGACCCAGGCGATCCGCGCCTTCCAGATGATGCGGCGGGAGGGGCTGCTGCGGATGCGGCTCGGCATCATCGCCTCGGGCCGCGACGAGCCGCTGATCCCGCATCTGATCGGCGCGGGCATCCGCTCCGGCTTCGGCGATGACTGGTTGCGGCTGATCGGCGTGGAATGGTGCCCGGACTGCTCCACCTCCGGGCGCACCGCCGCCTATTGGGACCCCTATGTCGGCACGCCCATCCCCGGCGAGCCCGTGCCCAATTGCGGCATGCTGCTCTATGACCGCGAGGACCTGACGCAGCGCGCCACCGCCGCGCACAAGGCCGGGCTGCAGGTGATGATGGAAGGCGTGGGCGATCGCGGCATCGACTTCGCCCTCGATGTGATGGAAGCCGCGCTTGCCGCGCATCCCGTCGCCGATCATCGCATGCGCGTCGAGCACTGCTGCAACGTCACGCCGCCGATCCTCGCGCGGCTGAAGCGCGGCGGCTTCGTCGATTCCTCCGCGACCGGTTTCATGGACGAGCTCGGCGAGGCCTATGTCGCCAATCGCGGCCAGGCGGCGATGCGCTACATGTGGCCGCATCGCAGCCTGATCGCGGCCGGCGTTCCCGCGCCGGGCCATTCGGATTTCGCGGTCTGCCGGGTGAATCCCTTCACCGCCATGGGTGCGATGGTCACGCGGCGCAGCCAGACGGGCGCGGATCTCGATGCGTCGGAAGCGATCTCGCCGGTGCAGGCGCTCGCCGCCTACACGACGCTCGGCGCCTGGGCGCAGCGGGAGGAGGCGGAGAAGGGATCGATCGAAATCGGCAAGCTCGCCGATTGCGCGGTGCTCGACACCGACATCCTCGCCTGTGATCCGGCGGCTATCCGCGACACGCGCGTCACCACGACCGTCGTGGGCGGCCTGGTGCGACATATCACCTGAACCCCTCTTTTCGAGCCCTGTCTCCGCATGCGAGATTCAGCCATCCGAACCGCGCCGAGAGGTGCCGCATGCGCCGCCTGTTCCTGCTGACCTGCCTTGCCGCCACACCGATGCCTGGCCTCGCCCAGGGCGTGGTGACGGAGCGCAACATCAGCGCCGCCCTGGCGGCCGAAGCCGCCAGCGCCGCCGTGGAAGCCTGCGCCGGCCGCGGCCATCGCGTCACCGCGGCCGTGGTCGACCGCTCGGGCGTCCTGAAGGCGCTGATGCGTGGCGACGGGGCCGGCACGCACACCGTCTCCGCCGCCCAGGCCAAGGCCTATACGGCGGCGAGCATGCGCGCGAACACCAGCCAGGTGCTGGAAACCGTGCGCACCAATCCCGGCGCCGCGCGGCTGTCGGATGTCCAGGGTTTCCTGATCGTCGGCGGCGGCCTGCCGATCCGCGTGGGCGACGAGGTGGTGGGCGCCATCGGCGTGGATGGCTCGCCCGGCGGGCATCTCGACGAGCAATGCGCCGAAGCCGGCATCGCCCGCATCCGCGAGAGGCTGAACTAGAGCATTTCCGGCGAACTTGCGTTCACCTTCAAAGCTCTAGACTCTTGTTTTTGCGAACATCTCCACCTGTCCGGATGAGTTCATCCGGACAGGATCTGCTCTAACGCTTCAGCGCAAGCCGCTTCGCCGCCGCGCCGGTCGCGCGCGCGGCGAACAGGTCCAGCACGTCCTGCGGCCAGGCGCCGACGCGCCGCGCATCCAGATCGACGCAGAGGTACAGCACCTCGTTCTCCGCCGCCTGCCAGCCCTCATCGGCGTGGAACATGGTGTGGCGGCAGAGCAGGCGCTTCCGGTCGAAGGACAGCACCTCGCTGTCGAAGGCGAGCGGCGCGCCCTCCGTCACCTCGCGCGTATAGGCCTGCCAGGATTCGGCGGCGAAGGTGCCGAGGCCCTTCTCCCGGAATCCCACCCCCAGCCCCAGCAACGGCCACAGCGCGTCCGTCGCGAGGTCGAAGGCCACCAGGTAATAAGCGAGGTTCATGTGCCCGTAATGGTCCACCCATTCGGGCCGCACGTGACAGAGAGGCGCGCGCATCAGCTCAGTGGATATCCTCGGACTGCGACAGGGCCTGCTTCAGCATCTCGACGTTGAAGCCGCGCGTCTTGACCATGTCGAGAATCACCTTCTCCTTCCGCGCGCCGAGGTCGATCGCCGCCGGCAGCTTGGTCACCACGTCATGCGGGATCACCACCGCGCCGTGGCGGTCGGCGTGCACCACGTCGTCGTGCTTCACCTGCATGCCGTGGATCGTCACCTCGCCCTTCAACGCGACAATGTGCACATAGGCATGCGACGGGTTCACCACCCCCGCGATCCCCTGGAATCCCGGGGCGAACATGTCGAGGTCGCGCACCGATCCGTTCGTCACCACGCCCTGCGCGCCGAGGCCCTGGTGGACGGCGGAATTCACCTCGCCCCAGAAGGCGCCGACGCCCGGCGTGTCATCCAGGTCCTGCAGGCAGACCACGGTCGGCAGCGCGGCATCGGCGACGTATTCGTACCAGGCGATGCGCATCGCCTTGTCGCCTTCCTTGCTGCGGCCCGAGGGGAAGGCCGCGCGCTGCGTGCCGGTGCGCGCCAGGCCGCAGATCGGCGGCAGCTTCGGGTCCACCGCGGTCATCGGCCGCACGGTGAAGCCGTAGCCGCGGCGCTGCGGCGCCACGATCTCGAGCGCATTGCAGATGGTGGGCGTGTCCCACTGGCGCAGCGCCTCGAGATCCGCGGCGGTGAAGGGGTATTGGCTCATGGATGGTCTCCTCCGAGGCGCGCAGGATCGACCAGCCGCGCGCGACGGTCAAACCGGCCCGAGGACCCGATAGGCCTGGCGTTCGAGGAAATCGAGCCGAGCCTGGAAATCATCCGGCCGGCACAGCATCACCGCCGTCACGCCCAGCCCGACCGGGCGGCCGGGATGATCCTCCGTCACGCCGACCGGCGTGCCGCTGCCGCCATCGATCTCGACAATGACCGCACCGCCCGAGGCCTCGACATCCAGCACGCAGGCGAAGCGGCCGTCGCTGCTGCCTTCGGTCACCGCCGGCAGGAAGGCGCCAGGCGTGCCGCCGGCCCCGAAGGCGCGCAGCCGCACGCCCCTGGAGCCATTTGGCGCCAGGCAACCCAGATGCAGGCGCAGCGGCCCATCCACCCCGATGGGCAGGCGCAGCCGCGCGAGCCCCGGCCGCGTCCAGCAGCCCCAGGATTCCATCGGATGCCAGGCCAGCCCATCGCGCACCAGATCGGCCATGGCCTTGCTGCGGGCCGCCTTGCCGCCGCCGATCAGGCGCAGCGGATAGATCACGGCGGTGGAAAGCTGCACCGGCGCCTCGGGCGGCTCGGTGCCGCGCGTGGAGACCTCGCGCATCACCTGGTCGGCGATGTCGCCCCAGCTCCGCAGCGACACCGTCTCGCGCACCACGGCCTCGCGGCGCGCGCGTTCCTCGGCGTCGAAGACCAGCGTCTCGAGCTTCGCGACCAGGTCCGGCAGGTTGTCCGGCTCGAAATAGACCGCCGCCTCGCCGCCCGCCTCGGTGAGCGAGGTGTTGCGCGCGACCAGCGGCACGCGGCCGAAGGAAAGGCTCTCCGTCACCGGCAGGCCCCAGCCTTCGTAGAAGCTGTTGGTCACGGTGAACAGCGCGCGGCCATAGAGCGCGGCGAGGGCGACATCCGGCACGCCATGGGCGATCGAGACGCGTTCCTGCAGCGCGGGGGAATTGCGCCACAGCGTCATCGCCGCATCGGCCAGCCATCCCGCCTTGCCGATGCAGACGAGGCGCGGCACGCGCTCGGCCCCATGCCGGCGGATCAGCGCCAGCCAGGCCTGGAACAGCATCAGGTGGTTCTTGCGGCTTTCGATGGTGCCGACGCAGAGAACGAAATCCTCGCCCGGCTCCGGCAGGTCGGCGCGCGCCGGCCAGCCATCGGCCGCGGCCGCGCCCAGTTCCCGGCGCAGATCGGCATCGAGGCGCACGACGTTGATCGGCAGGCTTCGCTCGGGCACGATCTCGGCCGCGATGCGCCGCGCATCGGCGGCCGACCATTCGGAAATGGCGAGCGCGGAACTGGACAGCACGGCCATGGAGGAGAACCACTGCGCGAATTCCCGCGCGAGGTCCTCATGGCAATGCTCGGGCACCATCAGCGGGATGCAGTCATAGACCAGCGGCACGTAGCGCACGCCGTACTGGCGCATCACATGGCGCACCCGCAGGAAGTAGTCGGGGATCCACCAGGAGGTGCCGAGATTGACCAGGCTCGCCCCCGGGGCGAAGACGAAGTCGGGCCCGTCGCGCAGCGTCTCGCGCAGTTCCTCGACGACCTCCTTCCAGGCCGGCGCATCGACCTCGCCGCCGATGCGCGACAGGCGCCACAGCCGCAGGAACAGGTCCCGCCCGATCTCGCGCCAGAAGCCGGAGGCATCGTCGAAGGCGACGGTGGTGGTGGCCACGCCCTCGATCGGGTCGAGCAATGCGCGCGCGGTGATGTTGAGCTGCACGCGCTGGATGCCCGTGGGCGTGCGGTTGTGCGTGACATAGGCGACGAGGTCGGAGCTGTCGAAGACGATCTGCAGCGACTGCCCCGGCGCGCGCGGCTGCTGCGACAGGGGCCCGGCGAGCCGCGCGAGCGACTGCGCGTTGCGCGCCGCCTCCCCGCTGTCGGGGTCGAGTTCCAGCGCGCGGGCATAGGCGCGCCAGGCCCCCTCGCCTTCCCCGAGCAGCTTGAGCGCATGGCCGATGTGCAGATGCACGTCCGAATTGTTCGGTGCCGCGGCCGCGGCCTCCCGGTAGGCGACGAGGGAGGCGGCGACGTCCCCGCCCTCCTTCAGGCAATGGCCGAGCTGGATGCGTGCGCGCCAGTCATCGGGCTGCTGGAGCAGATGCGCGCGATAGGCCAGCGCCGCGGCATCCCACATGCGCTGGTCGCGCAGGGAGTCGGCCTGACGCAGCGCGTCCCCGGCCATCACGCCGTCGTCCTGGCTCTGATCATCCATCGCGCAACCTCGCTGCTCGCCCAACCGCCGCCACCATATGCCACAGTCGCGTTCAACCGCCGAATGTCACGCCGAGCTTCGCATAGGCATCGCGCAGCCGCAGCTGATAGCGCTCGGGGGAGAAGAGCGCGGCCTGGCGCGGGCCCAGTTCCGCGAGCCGGCCGCGCAGATCGGCATCCGAATCGAGGGCGCGGATGGCGTCCACCATCGACCTCACATCATAGGGATCGACGCGGAGCGCGGCATCGCCCACCACTTCGGGCATGGAGGAGGTGTTCGAGGTCATCACCGGCGTGCCGAGCAGCATGGATTCGAGCGCCGGCAGGCCGAAGCCCTCGTAGAGCGAGGGGAAGAGCACCGCCTTGGCGCCGCGGATCAGGCTGACCAGCAGCGGGAAGGAGGCATAGTCGACGAGCTGGACACGAAACCGTGTCTCGGTCCGTCCATCGCGCGTCAGCAGGTAGCGCACATGCTCGTTCTCGAAGAGCAGGCGCAGCTCCTCATCCGACTTCCAGGCCTTCTTGCCCACGATCACCAGCGGATCCGTGACGCCGGAGGCGAGATAGGCCTCGACCATCCGCCCGACATTCTTCTTGGGCTCGATGGCGCCGAAGAAGAGGAAGTAGCGCTGGTAGCCGAGGCCGAAGGTGCCCTCCAGCTCGGTTTGGACATCGGCGACCGGCTTGCCCGCAAAGCGCGCGGGGATGTCGACCGCCTGGTAGGTGTTGGTCACCCGCTCCTCGGGAATGCCGAGCAGGCTGACGATGTCGCGCTTCGAGGCCTCGCTGACCGTGATGATGTGGTCGCCGCGCCGGGCGAGCTGGCGCGCCAGGCGGAAATACGTCCGCTTGTTGTCGAGCGTGGTGTAGGGCAGCCGCAGCGGCACCAGGTCGTGCAGCGTATAGATGTTCTTCGCACCCCGGACCTTGAGCGCGAGCGGATAGGTCCAGTGCATGACCTGCGGCGGGCCGCGGAAATGCACCGTCATCCGGTTGCGGTACAGCCTGAAGTGCAGGCGCTGCAGGTCGAACAGGTTCTGCACGTTCCAGACATGGTCGAAATACGGCAGGCGCGAGCGGAAGGTGTCGCGCACCACGCGCCCGGTGATGGGCACCTGGGTCGCGATCTCGCCGAGCGGCGTGTTCAGCGCCCGGCGGATGACGTGGGAGATCTCCGCCAGGCGCGACGGCCGGCCGACCAGCGGGTCGAAGAAGGCGATCTCACGAATCAGCGAGTTCATGCTGACGGTGGAGGATTTCGTCCCGTACAGCACGCCCACTTCCGCCCCGAGGTCACGCAGGCCGAAGGACAGGTTCCGCGCATAAGTCGCGACCCCGGTGCCTTGCGTGAGGGAGAGGTTGAACCCGTCGATGAAGATGCGCGGCGGGCGCTTGGCAGCCATGGGCGGGTGGTCCGATTCGCAACGCAGCTCGGCCGCGACGCGGGCCGCCCGGCCAGGGCGGGCCCGGCAGCAGCCCTCATCCCGACAAGCTGCGGTGCAGCGCAGCGAAGGTCAAGCGAGGCATGCCGCACGCTCAATCGAGGAACTCCGGCGAGACAAGGCGCGGCAGGAACAGCACCACATCGGGCCAGACGATGATGAGCACCAGCACGCCCAGCATCGGCAGGAGCATCAGGCAGGTGTCCTTCAGCGCATCCATCATGCGCATCCCCGCCACATGGCAGGCGATCATCAGGCAGAGCCCATAGGGCGGCGTGACCAGACCGAAGGCCAGGCTGACGATGCCGATCATGGCGAAATGCACGGGGTCCATGCCGACGCCCAGGGTCAGCGGCTGCAGGATCGCCCCGACGATGATGATGGCCGGTATGGCATCGAGGAAGCAGCCCACGACGAGGAAGACCGCCGCCACGAAAAGCCCCGTCTGGATGCGCCCCATGCCCCAGGAGGAGACGCCGGCGAGGATCGCTTCCGGGATCTGGTAATAGGCGAGCAGCCAGCCGAAGCAGGACGCCGTGCCGACGCAGAACAGCGCGACGGCGGCAAGCCGCCCCGTCTCCCCCAGCGCCTCCCAAAGCTGCTTCAGCCCCATCTCCCGATAGACCGCGAGGGAGAGGAACCCGGCATAGAGCACGGCGATGCAGGCGCTCTCGGTTGCGGTGAACCAGCCGAAGACCTTGCCGCCGATGATGATGAAGGGCGTCATCAGCGCTGGGATGGACACCGCCGCGGCGCAAACGAAGGCCCGCCAGGTCGACCGTTCATAGGTCGGGTAGCCGCGCGCCTTCGCATAGGCATGCACGGTCGCCATCTGCACCAGCGCGATCAGCAGCCCCGGCACCACGCCAGCGAGGAACAGCGCGCCGATCGAGACCGTCAGCACGCCGCCCCAGACGATCATCAGGATCGAGGGCGGGATGATGACGGCGAGCACCGCCGAGACCGCCGTGATCGCGACGGAGAAGCTGTCGTCGTAGCCCTCCTTCCGCTGCGCATCGATGAAGATCTTGGACTGGGAGGCGGCATCGGCCGTCGAACTGCCCGAGATGCCGGCGAAGAAGAAGGACAGCACCACGTTGATCTGCGCGAGGCTGCCCGGGAAATGCCCGACCATGGTGCGCGACAGCGTCATCAGCCGGTCGGTGATACCCCCCACATTCATGAGGTTCGCCGTCAGCAGGAAGAAGGGCACCGCGAGCAGGATGAAGGAATTGAAGGCGTTGAAGCTCTCCTGCATCAGTACCATGGGGCCGAGGCGCGGTTCGAGCGCCAGCACCGGCAGGCAGGCGAGGCCGAGCGAGACCGCGACCGGCACGCGCAGCGCGAGCAGGCCGAAGAAGCCGCCGAACAGCAGCCAGGCCGCCTGCCCCGCCGCGAGGGTATTGCCACCCATCACGCCTGCTCCCCATGGATCAGGACCTGCAGGTCGTCGATGAACTTCTCTCCCCCGAAGAGCAGCCAGGAGAAGCCGAGGATCGGCCAGGGCAGATGGATCAGCCACAGCGGCAGCTCCGCCAGCTCGCTGATGCGGAACCAGGCGAAGTCCACGAACTCGATGCCGAACCACAGGAAGGCCGCGCCGAAGACCAGCACGAAGATGCCCGAGACGAGATCCATGAAGGCGCGGAACCGCCCGGTCAGCCGCGGCCAGAGATCGACGATGAAGTGGATCCCTTCCTTCTGCCCGACGATGGCGCCGATCATGATGGTCCAGACGAGGAGGAAGCGCGCCATCTCCTCGGTCCAGATGTAGTGCGGCAGCAGATGGGTCTGGCGGGAGACGACCTGCAGCGTGACGGGAAGGACGAGGATCAGCACGGAAACGGCGAGCAGCGCCGACAGCAGCCGCGCGTAGACGGCGGATGCCCGGCGCACCAGGCCACGCAGGCCGGTTTGAGGCATGGGAAGCTCCGGAATGCAGGGGATGGCGGCCGGCGGCGGCGCGCCGCCGGCCGGGCGCGGCATCAGGCCGTGATGGCGTTGATGCGGGTGAAGATCGTCTCCGCATCCACTTCCCGCGCATAGGCGACCATGACCGGATCGACGGCGCGCTTCAGCGCGTCGCGCTCGGTGAACTCGACGCGGCGCAGCCGGCCGGCCTGTTCGAGCTGCGCGATCTTCTGCCCGTCCTCGGTGCTCTCGGCCTGGCGGCCGAAGGTCCCGGCCTCCTTGCCGGCGCGGCGGATCGCCTCCTGCAGCGGCGCGGGCAGGCGTGCCAGGGTCTGCGTCGCGAAGCAGATGGGGCGGATGGTGATGGCGTGCTGCGTCATGATGAGGTTCGGCGCGACCTCGTAGAAGCGCATCGCCTCGACGCCCGCGGCCTCGTTCTCGCCGGCCTCGATGACGTTGTTCTGGATGCCGTTGTAGACCTCGTTATAGGCGATGACCGAGGGCGACATCCCCGCCGCCTGGAAGGTGCGCGACCAGATCGGCGCGCCCTGCACGCGGACCTTGAGGCCGCGCAGCTCCGCCATGTTGGTGATGCGCTTGTTGGCGAAGATGTTGCGCACCCCGCCGCCGGCGTAGCCGATCAGCGCGACGCGGGCGCGGCGTTCGATCTCGGTCGCGACCGGGGCGAACAGGTCCTGGTCCAGCACGGCGTTCCAATGCGGCAGGTCGCGGAACAGGAAGGGCGCATCGACGAAGGGCGCAGCCCGGCTGAAGGTCGACATGTGGGCGGGTGAGACGATGCCGTAATCCACCGCCCCGCGGCCGGCCGACATGTACTCGAAATACTGCTTCTCCAGCCCCAGCGAGGAGTTCTTATGCAGCACGAAATTCACCGGCTGGGCCGTGTAGTACTGCTTCACCAGCTCCTCGAACCGCACCAGGGCGCGGGTGAAGACGTGGTCGTCGTTGAACTGCACGGCCCCGTTCAGGGTGATGGCCTGCTGCGCCCGCGCGACATGCGGGGCCCCCAGCAGGACGGCGCCGCCGGCAATGGCGCGCGCGAAGTCCCGACGCTTCATGAACGCATTCTCCCTTGTCAGGCCGGCTTCATGCCGGCTCCGTAGCGACTATAGGGGGCAGAGGATCGACAAGGGAACCGCGCGCTTCCTGCCCTTCCCGCCCGCGCCCGCCTGGTCGACACTGCGCCCGGCCAAGGAGGAAACGAGATGAACCGACTGGACCTGACGGGGCGCGTGGCGGTGATCACGGGCGGGGCGCGCGGCATCGGCCTCGCCATCGCACGCCGGGCGGAGGAATCCGGTGCCACCGTCGCGCTGTGGGACATGGACGCGCAAGCGGGCGCCGAGGCCGCCGCAGCGCTGAGCCAGGCGAGCTCCCATGCCCTCGACCTGACCGACGAGAGCGCGATCGGCGAGGCGCTGAAGGCCACCCTCGTCGCCCATGGGCGCATCGACATCCTGGTCAACAACGCCGGCATCACCGGCGGCAACGCGCCGTCCTGGGAACTCCCCAGCGCCGAATGGCGCCGCGTGATCGAGGTGAACCTGATCGCACCCTATCTGGTGGCACGGGCCGTGGTGCCGGGGATGATCGAGGCCGGCTATGGCCGCGTGGTCAACATCGCCTCCATCGCCGGCAAGGAAGGCAATCCGAACGCGTCGCACTACAGCGCGTCCAAGGCCGGGCTGATCGGCTTCACCAAGTCGCTCGGCAAGGAGCTGGCGAAGACCGGCGTCCTCGCCAACTGCATCACCCCGGCCGCCGCCGAGACGGACATCTTCCGGCAGATGACCGAACAGCAGATCGCCTGGATGCGGTCCAAGATCCCGATGGACCGCTTCGTGCAGGTCGAGGAGATCGCCGCGCTGGCCTGCTGGCTGGCCTCGGAGGATTGCTCCTTCTCCACCGGCGCGGTCTTCGACATCTCGGGCGGGCGGGCGGTTTACTGACGCCGTGCCGCCGCGCAGAGTGCCGCGCATCGCCAGCCATGAGGACATGTCCATGAGTCAATCGAAGATCGCCGTCGTCACGGGCGCCGGCACCGGCGTCGGCCGCGCGGCCGCACTCGCGCTGCTCGGCGGCGGCTGGACCGTCGTGC
The DNA here is from genome assembly GCA_041906015.1 of Roseomonas sp. Taxonomy (GTDB): domain Bacteria; phylum Pseudomonadota; class Alphaproteobacteria; order Acetobacterales; family Acetobacteraceae; genus Neoroseomonas. Next base: position 14,786 of record JAYRJZ010000055.1, on the reverse strand, counting down.
TGACCGGCCGCCGCAAGGATGCGCTGGAGGAGAGCATCGCCCTGGCCGGCGACGCCGCATCGCGCGCCCTCGCCGTGCCCGCCGATGTCGCGGACCCCGCCGCCGTCGATGCGCTCTTCGCCACGGTGAAGGACAAGTACGGCCGGCTCGACATGCTGTTCAACAATGCCGGACAGAACGTCCCGGGCACGCCCTTCGAGGACCTGACCTACGCCGACTGGACGCGCGTGGTCGGTGTGAACCTGACCGGCTCCTTCCTCTGCGCCCAGGCCGCCTTCCGCATCATGAAGGACCAGTCGCCGCAGGGCGGGCGCATCATCAACAACGGGTCGATCAGCGCGCACACGCCACGCCCGGACAGCGCACCCTATACGGCGACCAAGCACGCCATCACGGGGCTGACCAAGTCGATCATGCTCGACGGGCGCAAATACGACATCTGCGCCGGGCAGATCGACATCGGCAATGCCGCCACGCCGATGACCGCGCGCATGACGAAGGGCGTGAAACAGGCGGATGGCAGCGTCGCCGTGGAACCGACGATGGACGTGAACCATGTCGGGCAGGCCATCCTGCACATGGCGAACCTGCCGCTGGAATCGAACATCTTCACCATGACCATCAAGGCGACGAAGATGCCGTTCGAGGGTCGCGGCTGAGTCCTTCTTCGCCCTCAGACGGCGGGCGCCGGCCATCCGGCCGGCTTGCCTTCGCGCCCTGCACTGACGCGCCGCGGGCAGCGGTTGGTCTTGGCGCGGTCGCGCCTTGCGCTCCCGGCCCGATGCAGAGCATCGGGCCGAAGCGTCATGTCGCGTCGCGCTCGGCGAGCAATCGCTTCACCTCGTTCTTCGGCACCTTGCCGTAGCCCGATCGCGGCAGCGCATCCCAAACCACGATGCGCGAGGGCCATTTGTAGCGGCCCAGCCGTCCGTCGAGATGCGCCATCACCGCCGCGGGGTCGATCGCCGCACCCTCGCGCGCCACCAGCACCGCGACGCCCGTCTCACCCCACCTGTCATGCGGCACGCCGACGACGCAGGCCTCCGCCACCGCAGGATGCGCGATCAGCGCCTCCTCCACCTCCCGCGGATACACGTTCGACCCGCCGGAGATGTACATGTCCGACTGCCGCCCGGTGATATACAGAAACCCCCGCGCATCGAGATGCCCGAGGTCGCCCGTGTGGAACCACCCGCCGGCGAAGGCCTTCTCATTCGCTGACGGGTTCTCGAAATACCCGGCCATCACCGCGGGGCCACGCACGCAGATCTCGCCCGTCTCGTTCGGCGGCAACCGGCGATAATCCGCATCCAGGATCGCGATCTCGATCCCCGTGCGCGGATAGCCGCAGGACCCGATCGGCATGGCCGGATCATCCTCGAGGCTGTGCCACGCCGGCGGCAGCACCGCGATGTTCCCGGTCACCTCCCCCAGCCCGAAATACTGCACCAGGCACGGCCCGAGCTTGCGCAGCGCATGCTTCTGGTCCTCGCGATACATCGGCGCGCCGGCGTAGATCACATGCCGCAGCGACGAGTGATCGACCGCATCGACGCTCGGGTCGTGGCATAACGCATTGAGGATGGTCGGCACGGTGAACATGTTGCTCACGCGATGCGCCGCGACCAGCCGCCAGGCCTCCGGCACATCAAGCCGTTCTCCCGGCATCAGCACCGACACCGCCCCGCGCGCCACCTGCGCCAGCGCATGGATGCCCGCCCCATGCGACAGCGGCGCCACCACCAGCGAGGCATCACGTTCCGTCAGCCCCGGCATCAGGTCGGCGATGTGGTTCACCACCACGAAGGCAAGCTGCCCATGCGTCAGCGTCGCGCCCTTGGGCCGCCCCGTCGTGCCGGAGGTGTAGAACAGCCAGGCCGGATGGTCCCGATCGACATCCACTGCCTCCGTCACCGGCTGCCCTTCGGTGACCAGATCCTCCCAGGACAGCCCCGCGCCCTCCCCGATCGTGACCTCCAGCAGGCAGGCGGGGTTCTCCGCCTTCGCCAGCGCCCGGTGCTCGGGAAACCCCGCATCGAACACATGCGCCCGGCACCCCGCATTGGCGGCAAGGAAGGCCGCCTCGGGCGGGCTCAGCCGGAAATTGGTCGGCACCCAGACCGCGCCGATCAGCCAGCAGGCCCAGCAGGATTCGAAGATGGCGTTGCCGTTGCGGGCATGCACCAGGACCCGATCGCCCTTGCCGATGCCCCGCGCCCGCAGCGCGCCGGCCGCCGCCATGGCGCGCCCGGCGATCTCCGCCCAGTTCCATGTCCGGTCGCGCCAGACCAGGCCGGGCCGGTCAGGCAGCCGCCGCGCCGTCTGCAGCAGCAGGGTCGCGAGATTCGATGTCGGGATCATGCGTCGTTTCCTTCCCGCCCCCAGGCTGGCCCGGCCGGCCGGCCGCCGGCAAGCCGCTTGCGAGCCGCGCGCCACCGCGCCAGTCTGGGGTCCAAGCGCCGGGACGCGGCGCAGTCCAAGGGAGACACCGCCAAGATGACCACCGCCAGGATGGGCGCCTCGCGCCGTTCGCTGCTGCTGGGCGCCGCCGGGGTCGGCCTTGCCCTGCCCTTCGCCGCCCGCGCGCAGCAATACCGGCCCGAATACAAGCTCTCGGTCGTCGGCAACCGGCCGATCCCCTTCGCCGACGGCGCCTTCCGCTGGGCGGAGCTCGTCACCGAACGCTCCGGCGGCCGCATCAACGTGAAGGTCTATCCCGGCAGCCAGCTCGTCGGCGGCGACCAGACGCGCGAACTGGTGGCCATGCGCCAGGGCGTGATTGATTTCGGCGTCTTCTCCACCATCAACATCGCCCCGCAGGTGCGCGAGGTCGGCCTTTTCCAGCTTCCCTTCCTGATGCCCGACCATCGCGCCTTCGACGCGCTGATCCGCGGCGAGGTCGGGCGCGACATGTTCGGCGTGATGGAACGCCGCGACGTGGTGCCGCTCGCCTGGGGCGAGAACGGCTTCCGCGAGATCTCCAACTCAAAGCGCGCCATCCGCACGCCCGACGACCTGCGCGGCATGAAGATCCGCTTCGCGGCGGGGGCGATCTTCACCGACATCTTCCAGTCGCTCGGCGCCAATCCGGTGCAGATGTCCTTCGCCGACCTGCAACCGGCGCTGTCCACCGGCGCCGTGGATGGGCAGGAGAACCCGATCAACCTCTTCCTCGCCTTCCGCATGGATACGCTGGCGCAGAAGCACCTGACGGTGTGGAACTACGTCAACGACCCGCTGATCTTCGCGCTCTCCAAGTCGGTCTGGAACAGCTTCACCCCCGCCGACCAGCAGCTTGTGCGTGAGTGCGCCGAACAGGCGGGCCGCGAGGAGATCGCCCTAACCCGCCGCGGCCTGGGCCTGGAAGGCGGCGACGATTCGGCCATGGTCGAGCTCCGCAACCGCGGGGTCGAGGTCACCGTCCTCTCGGCCGCCGAGAAGCGCGCCTTCGCCGAGAAGACCCGCCCGGTCTACGACAAGTGGGCGAATACCGTCGGCGCCGACCTCGTCCGCAAGGCCGAGGCCGCGATCCGCGCCGTCGCCTCCTGAGGTCGCCTTGAGCGCCGAGCTGGACCCGGGGGCCGACCACCCCGACCCCCGCACGCGGGTGCCGCTGACCGTCGAAAGGGTCCTGCTCGCCGCTGCCATGGGGACGATGGCGCTGATCACGGCCGCCAATGTCGTCACGCGCTACCTGACGGACGTCTCCCTCGCCTTCACCGAGGAATACTCGGTCGTGCTCATGGTGATCGTCGCGCTGATCGGCTCCTCGCTCGCGGTCGCCTGCGGGCGGCATATCCGCATCGGCTACTTCACCGACCTGCTCTCCCCCGGCTGGCGACGGCGCGCCGAGATCCTGGCGCTGCTGCTCTCGATCCTCTGCTTCGGCCTGCTCGCGGTGTTCGGCGCCGGCCTTGCCTATGACGAATACCGCTTCGAGGTCCTGTCGAACGGCCTCGCCAATCCGCAATGGCTCTATACGGGATGGCTGCCGCTGCTCTCCCTGCTGGTGATCGCGCGGGCGGCCGGGCGGGTCATCCGCCTGGCCCGCGGCGAGGTAGGCTGAACCATGGTCGCGATCACGCTCTTCGTCGCCTTCGCCGTCCTGATGGCCATCGGCGTGCCGGTCGGCGTCTGCCTCGGCCTCGCCGGCGCCTTCGCCATCTGGCTCGCCGACCAATCCATCATGGCCATGCCGACCAATGTCTATGCCGGCATCGCGAAGTATCCGCTGATCGCCATCCCGATGTTCGTGCTGGTGGGCAGCGTCTTCGACCGCACCGGCGTCGCGCTGCGCCTGGTGCGCTTCGCGACCGCCCTGGTCGGCGCGGGGCGCGGCGCGCTGGCCTCGGTCGCGGTGCTGGTCGCGATGGTGATGGGCGGCATCTCGGGCTCCGGCCCCGCCACCTCGGCGGCCGTGGGCCAGGTCGTCACGCGCAGCATGATCGAGGACGGGTATCCCCGCCCCTTCATCGCCAGCACCGTCGGCGCGGCGGCGGCGACCGACATCCTCATCCCCCCTTCGGTCGCCTTCATCGTCTATGCCGTGCTGGTGCCCGGCGTCTCGGTGCCGGCGATCTTCGCGGCCGGGATGATCCCCGGCATCCTGGCCGGCCTCGCGCTGATCGTCGCCGTCGTCGCTCTCTCCATCCTCAAGGATTTCGGCGGCAAGGCGCGGCGCGCGGAAGCCCTGCAGGTCTGGCGGTGCTTCATCGAGGCCTTCTGGGGCCTGATGGCGCCCGTCGTCATCCTCGGCGGCATGCGCGTCGGCCTGTTCACGCCCACCGAAGCCGCGGTCATGGCCGTCTTCTATGGCCTGTTCATCGGCTTCGTCGTCTATCGCAGCCTGTCGCTGCGCGATGTCTACGACATGCTGGTCGAGGCCGGGGAGATCTCGGCCGTGATCCTCATCGTCATCGCGCTCGCCACCGTCTTCGCCTGGTCCACGGCGACGCTCGGCATCGTGCAGCCCGTCGCGGACTGGGTGGTGGGGCTCGGCTATGGCTCGGGCGGGACGCTCGCGCTGCTGACCCTGTTCCTCATCCTGGTGGGGATGTTCCTCGACGGCATCTCGATCTTCCTGATCCTGCTGCCGGTGCTGCTGCCGATTGCCGCCGCCTTCCACTGGGACCTGACCTGGTTCGGCGTCGTGCTGACCATGATGATCGCGATCGGGCAGTTCACGCCCCCCATGGCGGTGAACCTCATGGTCTCCTGCCGCATCGCGGGGGTGTCGATGGAAAGCACCATTCCCTGGGTGAGTTGGCTGGTGCTCGCCATGGCGCTCGCCGCCGCGGCGGTGATGGCCTTCCCCGAACTCGCCCTCGGCCTGCCGAGGGCGATGGGAATCCTGTAGCGCTCAGGAAGCGCGCAGCCCGAGTTCGCGGACCGTGCGCTTCTCCTCCTCGTTCTGCAGCATCGCCGCCGTCGCGTAATCCTCGGTGCCGAGGTAGCGCACCGGCATGTCGAACCGCGCGATGGTCGCGAGATGCGCCGGGTCGTACAGCGCTTCCTTGAAGGCATCGTGCAGGATGCGCACCACCTCGGGGTCCATCCCGCGCGGGCCGGCAATGCCGTAGGTGCTTTCCCCCAGCACGTCATATCCCTGCTCGCGGAAGGTCGGCACATCCGGGAAGCGCGCCGCGCGCTCGCTCATCCACACGCCGAGCGGCCGCAACCGGCCCTCCAGCGCCATGTCGGCCCAGGCGCTGGTCTCGGCCGAGAAGTGGATGTCGCCCGACAGCAGCGCCTGCAGGTTCGGCGCCGCGCCGCGGAAGGGCACCGCCACCCAGTCGATGCCCGCGATCCGCGCGAAGCGGGTCATCTGGACGTCCGTGGTGTTCGCCCCCGGCGTGCCATAGCTGACCTTGCCCGGATTGGCCCGCGCATAGGCCACCAGATCGGCCATGCTGCGCCACGGCGAATCCGGCCGCACCACCACGCCGCCCATGTAGCCCACGAGGCGAATGATCCAGGAAAAATCCTTCATCGGATCCCACAGCGGCCGCTCGGTCATCGCCGGCATGCGGAACACGCCATTGGGCATCTGGCCGAGCGTGTAGCCGTCCGGCCGCGCCTCCCGCGCCATGTGCAGCGCCCCGATCGTGCCCGAGGCGCCGGGCCGGTTCTCCACCACCACGGTCTGCCCCAGGCGCTTCGATGCCTGGTCGCAGATCGACCGCATCTGGATGTCGGTCGCCCCGCCCGGCGTCCAGGGCACCAGCATGCGGATCGGACGGTCGGGATAGCGCTGTTGCGCCAGCCCTGGCCGCGCCAGCAGCGCGGCGGATGAGATGGCCAGCAGCAAACGCCGGCCCGTGATGCCGTTCATGCCGTTCCTCCCAACTCTCGTTGGGAGGAAGCATGCACCGACCGATCGGTCGGGGGCGAGGATTATCCGCGCGCCGCGATCACGGCTGCGGGACGATCCGGATATAGGGCTTGGGCTCCTTCCAGCCGTTGGGAAAGAGCTTCTTCGCATCGTCGTTGTTGACCGAGCCGGCGATGATCACGTCCTCGCCATGCTTCCAGTTGGCGGGCGTCGCGACCTTGTGCTTTGCGGTGAGCTGCAGGCTGTCGAGCAGGCGCAGCACCTCGTCGAAATTCCGCCCGGCCGTCATGGGATAGGCGAGATAGGCCTTCACCACCTTGTCCGGCCCGATGAAGACGACGACGCGCACCGTCTGGTTGGTCGCGGCCGTACGCCCTTCGGAGGTGTTGCCCGCATCCGCCGGCAGCATCCCGTAGAGCTTCGAGACTTCGAGCGTCGGGTCGCCGATCATCGGATAGGTGACCTTGTGGCCCGTCACCTCGGCGATATCGCCTTCCCAGCGGTGGTGGCTGTCCACCGGATCGACCGACAGGCCGATGATCTTGGTGTTCCGCTTGTCGAATTCCGGCTTCAGCCCGGCCATGGTGCCGAGCTCGGTGGTGCAGACCGGCGTGAAGTCCTTGGGGTGGCTGAACAGGATGGCCCAGCCATCGCCGATCCAGTCATGGAAGTTGATGCGGCCCTGGGTGGTGTCGGCGTCGAAATTCGGCGCGGTCTGGCCGATGGCGAGCGTCATTGGCGCACTCCCTTTGTTGTGCGTGCGGGGGCGGAAGCCAGCACGGGGCGGGCTCCCGCTCAAGCGAAAGGTTCGGGTTCCATCCCGGACGCCCGCGGGAGAATGCGCTTCTCCCGGGTGAGCGCAACAGGTGACGCCGCTTCAACGACCCGCCTGCGCCACGCGCCGGATCGCTTCGGCCACGCGGGGGACGGACAGGCGGATCATGGCCTCCAGCGGCGGGCTGAAGGGTATCGGGGCCCGTGGCGCGCCAAGCCGTTCCACCGCGGCGAGCCCGCCCGGTCCGACCGCCTCGACCACCCGCGCGACCACCTCCGCCCCGAAGCCGGAGACGGTCACCGCCTCATGCACCACCAGCAGCCTGCCGGTGCGCCGGACGGAGGCGAGCACCGCCGCCTCGTCCCAGGGCCACAGGCTGCGCAGGTCGATCACGTCGCAGGCCACGCCGCTCTCGCGCGCCGCCGCCTCGACCACCGGCACCGGGGCGGCCCAGGTCACCACCGTCAACGCATCGCCCCGCATGGCATGCCGCGCCACGCCGAACGTAGCCGGCGCCACCGCCTCCGGCACCTCCTCCGCCCGCGTCCACAGGTCCTTCGGTTCCAGCAGCACCACCGGATCGTCGCTGCGGATCGCGGCCTTCAGCAGCGCCGCCGCATCCGCCGCCGTGCCCGGCGCGGCGACCACCAGGCCCGGGATATGCGTCAGCCAGGCTTCGAGGCACTGGCTGTGCTGCGCCGCCGAGTTGCGCCACATCCCCTGCGGCATGCGTACCACCAGCGAAGCCCGGCCCTGGCCGCCGAACATGTAGCGCACCTTGGCGATCTGGCTGACCAGTTCATCCATCGCGCAGAGCGCGAAATCGGCGATGCGCATCTCGATGACCGGCCGCGTGCCGCACAGCGCGGCGCCGAGGCCCGCCCCCATGATCGTGCTCTCGCTGATCGGCGTGGAGACGATGCGCTGCGCCCCGAATTCCTCGGCGAGCCCCTTGTACTGGCCGTAGATCCCGCCCTGGGCCAGGTCCTCGCCCAGCGCCCAGACCAGGGGATCGCGGCGCATCTCGTCGGCCAGCGCCTGGCGCACCGCTTCGGCGAAGGTCAGGCGCGTCATGCCGGCGCCCCCGCATCCTGCACGTCGCTGTAGGCGGCCGCGGCCTCGGGCCAGGGCGCAGCCAGGGCGGCCGCGCGATGCGCCGCCATCTCGGCCGCCGCCTCGGCCTCGATGGCCGCCACCTCCTCCGGATCGAGCATCGCGGCGAGGCGCCGGATGCAGTCGCGCCCGCGCGCCGCGGCGGCCTCCTCGGCGGGACGATAGGCGGCGGGGTCCGTGCCGGTGTGCCCCTCCCAGCGATAGCAGCGCGCATGCAGGAATTGCGGCCCATCCCCGCCACGGATGCGCGCGACGAGTTCCGCCGCGGCGGCATCGACGGCCAGGACATCCTCGCCATCGACGGAAACGGCGGGGACCCCGCAGGCCTCCGCGCGCGCCGCCGGCCCCGCGCCGGCGGTCACCGCGGCACCGCGCGTGAAGGCGGCGAAGCCGTTGTCCTCGCAGACGAAGAGCAGCGGCAGGCGGTACAGCGCCGCCCAGTTCAACCCTTCGAGGAACGGCCCGCGATTGATCGCGCCGTCGCCGAAGAAGCAGGCCACCATGGCGTCCTCGCCCTTCAGCCGGATTGCCTGCGCAGCGCCGCAGGCGATCGGGATGCCCGCGCCGACCACGCCATTCGCGCCCAGCATGCCCACCGCGAAATCCGCGATATGCATCGACCCGCCCTTGCCGCCGCAGGACCCGCCGGCACGACCATGCAGTTCCAGCATCATCGCCCGCGCATCGGCCCCCTTCGCCAGCGCATGCCCGTGCCCGCGATGCGTGGAGGTGATCCGGTCCGCCCGGCGCAGATTGGCGCAGACGCCGACCGCCACCGCCTCCTGCCCGATCGAGGGATGCACGACGCCCGGCGCCTCCCCCGCCCGCATGGCCGCGACCGCCTCATGCTCGAAGGCCCGGATGCGCGCCATGTCGCGCAGCATCGCCACGCGCCGCGCCGCCTCATTCGACGCCACCGCCATCGGCAACCCCCTCCCCCTTTTGCCGGCGCCCCGGCTGCGCTCTACTCGCCTCTCAGGGAGTGAAACGCATGCTGGACCGGCTCATCGTGGTGGACAGCGTCACCCGGCTTGGGCCGGAGGCGCAAGGGCGCGTCATCATCGGCGGATCGCATGGCGGGATCTATGCGGCCTATCTCTCGGCCAAGGCGCGCGTCGCCGGCGTGGTGCTGAACGATGCCGGGCTCGGGCTCGACCGCGCGGGCATCGCGGGGCTCGACTATCTCCAGCCGCTCGGCATCCCCGCCGCCTGCTGCTCGCACCGCTCCGCGCGGATCGGGGATGGGTTCGACTTGCTGGGGCGCGGCATCGTCAGCCATGTGAACGGCGCGGCGGCCAGGCTCGGCATCGAGCCCGGCATGTGGTGCCGGGAGGCGGCGCGGCGCCTGGCCGCCGCCCCGGTGCCGATGGCCGATGCGCCGGACAGCGTGGAATCGCGCTTCCCCATCGCCGTGCCGGGCCGGGCGCGCGCCTCGGCGATGGATTCCAACTCGCTGATGACGCCCGACGATGACGGGACCGTGGTCGTCACCGGCAGCCATGGCGGGCTGCTGGGCGGAAGGCCGGAGACCGCCGCGCGCGCCGCCGTCTTCGCCGCGCTCTACAACGATGCCGATGGCGGGGTGGATGGCGCGGGCTTCACGCGGCTGCCGGCGCTTGATGCGCGCGGCATCGCGGCCGCGACCTATTCCGCCTGGACGGCGCGCATCGGCGATGGGCGATCCGCCGTCGAGACCGGCATCGTCTCCAGCGTCAACCACCGCGCCGCCGCGCTGGGGCTCAAGCCCGGCGGGACGGTGCGCGAGGCCATCACCCTGCTCGCCGAAGCCATCGGGAAGGACAACGCCGCGTGACCGCTTCCAATACCACTCTCTCCATCACCGGCGGCGAGGCCCTCGCGCGCATGCTGCAGGCCCATCACGTGGGCCCGATGTTCGGCATGGGCGGCTTCCAGCTCCTGCCCTTCTACGAGGCGGTGCGCGCGCTCGGCCTCAAGCACCACCTGATCAACGACGAACGCTGCGGCACCTTCGCCGCCGATGCCTGGGCGCGGGTGACGAACCGCCCCGGCGTGGTGGATGCGACGCTCGGGCCGGGGGCGACGAACCTCGTCACCGGCCTGGTGGAATCGCTGAATGCGGGCATCCCGCTGGTGGCCATCGTCGGCGATGCCAACCGCGACCACGCCTGGAAGAACATGACGCAGGAAGCGCGGCAGGTGGAGATCCTGCGCCCCGCCTGCAAGGAGCTGATGCGTGTCGAGAGCACGAAGCGCATCCCGGAATTCGTCCGCCGCGCCTTCGCCGTCGCGACCTCGGGCCGGCCCGGCCCCGTGGTGCTCGATGTGCCGGAGGATGTCTGCCACGGCGAGCACAGCTTCGCCGCCGACGAGATCTGGGCCGATCCCGGCACGCTGCGCGCCCAGGCGCGGCGCACCCGCCCCGATCCGGACGAGCTCGACCGCGCCGCCGCGCTGCTCGCCAAGGCGCGCCGGCCGCTGCTGCTGGTCGGCGGCGGCATCCATGTCTCGGGCGCGCATGACGCGCTGCTGGCGCTGGCGGAAGCGCAGCAGATCCCGGTCGCGCACACCATGTCGGGCAAGGGGGCGATCGCCTGCACCCATCCGCTTTCGGCCGGCGTCTTCGGGCGGTACAGCCGCATCGCCAACGACTTCGTCGCCGAGGCCGACCTGCTGATCGTGGTCGGCTGCAAGCTCGGTGAGATCGCGACGAAGCGCTTCTCCCTGATGCCCGCCGGCGTGCCGATCATCCATGTCGAGATCGTGCCGGAGGAGATCGGCCGCACCACCCGCGCCGATGTGGCGCTGGCCGCCGACGCGAAGCTCGCGCTGGAAGACCTGTTCGGCATGATGCCGAAAGGCCCCCTGCCCGATGGCCGCGCCGAATTCGCCGCCGCCGTCGCACCGCGCATGGCGGCCTGGCGCGTCAGTGCCGCCGACCGGCTGGAATCGAACGAGACCCCCATCAATGTCGGCCGCCTGATCAACGAGCTGAACATCGCCATGGGCGCGGAGGACATCCTCGTCGCCGATGGCGGATTCGCCGGCCATTGGGGCGGGTTGCTCTTCGACACGAAGAAGGCCGGGCGGCACTTCATCGCCGATCGCGGCTTCGCCTCCATCGGCTATGGCGCGCCCGGCGCGATGGGCGCGCAGATGGCCGCCGGACCGAAGCGCCGCGTGGTCGGCCTCACCGGGGATGGCGGCTTCAACATGACGATCGGGGAGATCGAGACGGCGCGGCGCATCGGCGCCAACTATGTGCTCTGCGTCTTCAACAACGGCGCCTCGGGCTATGTGAAGGCGCTGCAGCACGCGGTCTATGGGGCGGGGAACTACCAGTCCTCCGACCTCGCCGAGACCGACTACGCCGCCGCCGCCCGCGCCTTCGGCTGCCACGGCATCCGCGTGGAGGATCCGGCGCAACTGGGCGCCGCCATCCGCGACGGCCTCGCCAATACCGATGCGCCGACCATTCTCGATGTCATCGTCACGCGCGACCCGGCGCGGATGCTGCCCGGCGTGGACAACCGCACGCTCAAGGTCGAGAAGGGCGATCGCCCCGTCTAGAGCAGATCCCGATCAGGCGGGATCACCTGATCGGGCGACGATGCTCGCCAAAACAAAGGGCTGGAGACGCTGCCGTAAGCCAGGGCGAACGGGAACGGCTCCAGATCGGACGCTACCGGCCCGCGCCACCCATCATGGCTGTCGCCGGGTGAGCGTGCGAGCCGATGCCGCCGCTCAGCGCACCGCGACGCGCGGCGCGATCCGCCAGCGCGACAGCTTCTGGATGCCGCGCCGCCAGATCTCCTTCCGCCGCTCGGTGACCTCGGCGATGGCGAACATCAGCACCAGCACGCCGCCGAACATGACCAGGCGGGTCGCCCAATGCGTCGGCGGCCAGGGAATGACGGTCGAGAAGAACTGCGTCAGCGGCAGGTGGAACAGGTAGATGGTGAAGGTCGCGCCCGCGCACCAGCGCACCGGCCGCTCGATGGCCGTCAGCACCCGCGTGAAGGAAGCGCCCACGGCGTTGAAGCCGATCAGGTTGCAGGCGAAGAGCACGCCGACGACGTAGTCGTTGCTGATGTTCGGCAGCTTGAGGAGATTGTGCAGCGCCGGCGGCAGCGCGCCATGCTGCGCGATCCAGAGTTGATGCAGCACGATCAGCGCCGCGCTGCCATAGAAGGCGAGCGCCCCGAGCCTCGGCCCGACCCGCCCCGAGGCGCAGACCTTGTACGCCACCACGCCGAACAGCCAGATCGGGAACATGGCGGCGATCTGCGGGCCGACGAAAAGCAGCAGCAGGGCCGCGGCGATCCAGCGCCAGCGCCCCGGCGCGAAGATGAACACGCCGAAGACGACGTAGTACCAGACCTCGAAGCAGAGCGACCAATAGGGCAGGTTCGACCCGGCCGGGATCCAGTTGTACCAGATGTAGTTCACGAAGATCAGCGCGCCCGCGAATTCGGCGCCGTTGTGGCCGGGCTGGTATCCCCAGGACATGGAATAGAGGTCCGGCCGGAGATGGCGGCCGAGCGTGTCGAGCACGATCGTCGCGAGAATCGCCGGCACCGCCACCGAGTAGATCCGGGCCGCGCGCGCCACGGCGTAGTCGCCCCAGATCTGTTCGCGCCGTTGCGTGACATGGCCGATGACGAAGCCCGACAGGACGAAGAAGGCGATCACCGCCTCGTCCATGAAAGGCCCGAACTGCCAGGCGAAACCCCCGGCGAGGCGCTGCCCGGAGGTATGCCCGATGAAGACCGTCATGGCGGCGGAGAAACGGACCAGATCCAAATAGATAGATGTATGTCGTTCCATCGGATTTCCCCGCGCGCCGGAATGGTTTGATAAAGAAACCGACGTCACGGCCGCCAGCGACCAGCAGTTGTAACTATTTCGATACGATCGCGCGGCCGATGCTGTCTGCTGCCGGCGCGCCACCCGCCACCTGTTCCCGATGCCAGCCAGGCGGTGCGCGTCGCGTCGGGCCTGCCGGAAAACGCCGCGCGGGCGCCACAACGCCGCCATCGTCCTGCGAGAGGTATCGGACCGTCCCCGTCCCAGAGGCCGCGATCCCCTTCGCGCACCCAAACTGTCGGCACGGCGGGTCACAGAGGATTGCGCCATGTCCGCACCGGCACGGATCGCCCCCCTTCTCGGCATGCTGCTGTTCGCGGCCTGCACGAACCCCTACGACCCCGGCCAGCGGGCCGCCGGCGGCGCGCTGATCGGCGCCGGCACCGGGGCGGCGATCGGTGGGATGGCCGGCGGGCCGCGCGGCCTGGCGATCGGGGCGCTCGCCGGCGGGCTGGGCGGCGCGGCGATCGGGGCTGCCACCACCCCGACGCCCCCGCAATACCAGTACCAGCCGGGCTACGCGCCGCAGGGCTATGGCCAGCAGGCCTACGCCGTGCCGCAGCCGGTGCCGGCCCCGGCGCCCGCGGGGGCCTATACCTATTATCCCAACTACCCGGCGCCCGCCCCGGGCTATGCCGCGGCGCCCTACCCGCCGCCGCAGCCGGCGCCGCCGCCCCAGCCCATGCCGCAGGGCTCCTACTGGCAGCCGGATCCCTACGGCTATCACTACTGACGGGCGGCCTCGATCTCGGCGAGGGTCGGCAGCGACGGCACCGCTCCGGCGCGGCGACAGGCCAGGGCGCCGGCCACGACGCCCTGACGCAACGCCTCGGCCGCAGCCTGCCCACCCGCCAGGCCCGCCGCGAAGGCGCCGATGAACGCATCGCCCGCGCCGGTACTGTCCACCACCGTCACCGCCAGGCTCGTCGCGTGATGCGAGGCGCCATCCGGCCCCGCCCAGAACGCGCCCGCCGCACCGGCGGTGAGCACCGCGCCCCCCGCATGCCGCGCGCCGAGCGCCGCGACCATCTCCTCCAGCGCCGCTGAACGGCCCAGCAGCCGCGCCGCCTCCGTCTCGTTCACCACCAGGATGTCGGTCTGGGAGAGCAGCCCCTGGGGGAGCGCGCCCGCCGGCGCGGCGTTGAGCAGCGTCGTCACCCCATGCGCCCGCGCCGCACGGAAGGCCGCCTCGGTGGTGTCGAGCGGCGTTTCGAGCTGGGCGACCACCAGCGACGCGCCGGCCACGGCGGCCTCGGCGGCCCGGCCCGGCAGCGCGGCATTGGCGCCGGCGAGGATGACGATCTCGTTCTCCCCCGCCGCATCGACCAGGATCAACGCCTCCCCGGTCGGGAGCGCGTCATGGCGCTGCACGGCGGTGGCGTCGATTCCCTCCTCGGCCCAGAGCGCCAGCGCGCCGTCGCCCGCCACGTCACGGCCGATGGCGGCGACCATCGCCACCCGCCCGCCCGCCCGCGCCGCGGCGACCGCCTGGTTGCTGCCCTTGCCGCCATGGAAGCGCGCCATGCCCGTCGCGGCGAGGGTCTCACCGGGCGCGGGGAAGCGTGGCACGGTCAGCACCGTGTCGCGATTGTAGGAGCCGATGACGACGATGCGGGTCATGATACCCCCCTTCCCGCCGGCCACCCTCGCGGCGCCGGGGCGGCAGCGTCAAGGCAGCAGCAGCGGTGCCGCCGGAGGGGCGCTGCCCCTCCGGACCTCCCC
>JAYRJZ010000164.1:0-4707 GCA_041906015.1 Roseomonas sp. | reverse complement strand
GGCGGCCAGCCCCTCCGCGGCCTCCCGCCGGCGCTGGGCTTCGGCGGCCGCAGCGGCCGATTGCGCGGCGGCCTGCTCCGCGGCGCGCCGGCCGCGCTCCTCCTCCGCCGCCCGCGCCAGCGCGGCCTGGGCCTGGCGTTCCAGCTCGTCGCGCAGCGCCGTCAGGGCCTGCACCTGCTGGTGAAGCTGCGCGAGGTCCGCCAGCCGCGCCTGGATCGTTTCGCGATCCGTGGTGACCTGCTGGTTCAGCCGCGCCGCCTCGGCGCGCAGCGCTTCGAGGTCGCGGCGTGCGGCGGCGAGCTGTTCGGCCGTCTGCGTCGCCTGGCGTTCCAGCGCGGCGCGCTGCTCCTCGGTCTGGGCGAGGCCGCGGCGGGTGTCGGTCAGGTCGCGCGTGGTGCGCGCCGCATCGCTGCCGACGCGTTCCGCGCGGGCCAGCGCCTCGGCAAGCTGGCGTTCGAGCGTCGTGACGCGTTCCTCGGTCCCGCGCGCCCCCGCGCCGAGATCCGCCAGGCGCGCGGCGAGGCGATCCTGTTCGCTGCGGGCCGTGTCGCGTTCGGTGGCGATGCGATCACGCTCCTCCCGCAGCAGGCCGAGCTGGCGCAGCGCATTGTCCCGCGCCGCCGCCGCCGTCGCGAGTTCCGCCGTCGCGCGTGCGAGGCCGCCACGGAGCTCCTCCGCCTGGCCGCGTTCCAGCGCCAGCATCTCGGCGAGTTCCGCGACCTGTCGGTTCAGCCGGTCGAGCGCGCGGTCGCGGGTGGACAGGGCGACGGAGAGAAAGCCCTGCGCCAGCACGAAGACCAGCAGCACGAAGATGATGACCATGAGGAGCGTGGAGAGCGCATCCACATAGCCCGGCCAGGCATCGAGCCCGCCACCGCGACGGCGGCGGTCGGAGGGGCCGGCCATCCTACGGGTGGAACCGGGCGGGGCGCTGCCCCTCCCGGCCCCTCCCGGCCAAAGGCCACAGGCCCTTTGGAGACCGCAACCTGGCCGCCAGCACGCAGATCACCCTGCCGCCACACCCATCGGGCACCGCGCCATGTATCGGTTTCCAAAGGGCCTGTGGCCTTTGGTGGGGTGGGGTCCGGGGAGGGGCAAAGCCCCTCCTCGGGGACAGTGCCGCCATCACCGCGGCGGATCCTCCGCGATCGCCGCGATGGTCCGCGTCAGGATCTTGATCTCGTTCCTGATCTCGCCGGTCGTCTGCGACCGCCCCTGCGCCACTTCCTCATTCAGCCGCTGCAGCAGGATCTCGATGTTGCGGATGTGTCCGCGCGTCGCTTCCTCCGCCGCGCTGCCCTCGGTCAGCTTCCCCAGCGCCGCCGCGATGGTGGTCTGCCCTTCGGCGACGCGGGTCATGACATGGCTGTTCGCGCGCATCTGCTCGGTCAGCACGGTCAGCCGCTCGGCCATGGTCATCATGGCCTGGGAGGTTTGCGCGCGCCCTTCCTCGCCCCGCTGCAGGATGGTCTGCAGCCCTTCGAGGTTTTCCGCCGTCTGTTCCAGCAGCGCGTTCACATAGGCCGGGATGCCGCCTTCGCCTTCCTGCCCCAGCACGCCCGAGGACAGCCGCGTCAGCCCCGCCAGCCACTCCTCCAGCTCATTGGTGAAGCGCGTCTGCGCCTGGCCCGCCGTCAGGTCCATGAACCCCAGCACCAGCGCGCCGGCCAGGCCGAGCATCGAGGTCGAGAACGCCGTTCCCATCCCCTCCAGCGGCCGCGCCAGCCCCGCCTTCAGCTGGTTGAACAGCTGGTTCAGGTCGCCCGAGCCCACCGACATGTTGCCGATGACATCCGCGACCGACCCGATCGTCAGCAGCAGCCCCCAGAAGGTGCCGAGCAGGCCGAGGAAGATCAGCAGCCCGGTCATGTAGCGCGACAGCTCGCGCGTCTCATCCAGCCGCGAGACGATCCCGTCG
Organism: Roseomonas sp.; assembly: GCA_041906015.1. Taxonomy (GTDB): domain Bacteria; phylum Pseudomonadota; class Alphaproteobacteria; order Acetobacterales; family Acetobacteraceae; genus Neoroseomonas. Next base: position 2,789 of record JAYRJZ010000164.1, on the reverse strand, counting down.
ATCACCGAGCGCATCGCGATCGCCGACAGCGACACCCGCTCCGTCCGCCGCGCGGACAGCATCGAGGCCATCGGCGCCAGCAGCCGCGGCTGCACCGGCGTCTCCGCCCCGCGCACCGACCGGAACCCTTCCAGCCAGGTCACTTCCCTCCGCAGCGACAGCACCTGGCGCAGGTTCCACGCGATGCCGAACAGCAGCACCGCCAGGATCACGGCGTTCAGCACCGGATTCGCCTCGAAGGCATGGCGGAGCTGGTCGAACAGCAGAACGGTCACCAGCACCACGCCGGCGAGGAACCCCAGCATCCGCCACAGATACACCACCGGCTGCGTCATCGGCCGCTCCGTGCCTCCGTGTTCGGGCTTGCCACGCCGGGCGGCAACACGTCCACCGCATCGATCCCGGCCGGCAACCGCCCCAACGGGCGCAGATCGACCCGAGTCGCGTCCAGCCCCCCGGCCACCAGCGCGGCCTTCACGGCCTGCGCATGCGCCAGCGACGCCCGCCGCGCCATCGAGGCATCCGTCGTCGGCCCCGAGACCTGCGCCTCCACCGTGATGCGCCCGGATGGCAGGGCGGCGAAGCGCGCGCCAAGCGCCCGCAAGGCCGCCTCCACCGCCGGATCGGGCGCATTGCCGCGCCAGCCGATCCGCACCGCGCCATCCGCCCGCGCCACAATGCCCGGCGGCAGGTCGGACGCGGCGGCAGGGGCCGGGGGCGGGACCATCGGCGCACCCTCGGGCGCCAGGCGCGCCGGGGCGGGGGGGGCCGGCGCCGGGTCCGGCAACCCGGCCGGATCCGGCGCATCCTGCGCGCCGGCCGACCCGGCCGACAGCAGCAGCACCCCGGCGATCAGCGCGCGACGCTTCATCCGGCGACGCGCGCCTTCACCGCGGCGATGCCCTCGACCACCGCTTCCCGCAGCTTCGGCTGCAGGGTCTGGTTGCCGGCCACCACATTGCCCGAGGGATACGGGTCGCCGCCCTCCGGGTCGGTCACGAAGCCGCCGGCTTCCTTCACCATCACCAGCCCCGCAGCGATGTCCCAGGGCTTCAGGTTCAGTTCCCAGAACCCTTCGTACCGGCCGGCCGCGACCCAGGCGAGGTCGAGCGCCGCCGCGCCGAAGCGCCGCACGCCCGCCACCTGCGGCATCAGGCGATGCAGGATGGAGCTGAACTCCGCCTTCTTCGGCACCGCGCCGAAGGGAATGCCGGTGGCGAAGACCGCCTCCCGCATGTCCTTCCGGCCCGACACGCGCAGGCGGCGGTCGTTGAGGAAGGCGCCCACGCCCTTCTCGGCCCAGAACAGCTCATCCGAGGCGGGGTTGTAGATCACGCCCGCCACGATCTCGGTCCTGTCGGGGCCGAGCCGCTTCTCGATGCCGACCGACACGGCCCAGTGCGGGATGCCATGCAGGAAGTTCGTGGTGCCATCCAGCGGATCGACCACCCAGCGCCAGTCCCAGTTGTCGTCGCCCGAGGCGCCCGATTCCTCCATCAGGAAGGCGAAGTTCGGCCGGGCCTTGGACAGCTCCTCCTTCAAGGTCTGTTCGGCGCGCAGATCCGCGGTCGAGACGAAATCCGACGGGCCCTTCACGCTGACCTGAAGCTGCTCCACCTCCCCGAAGTCCCGCAGCAGCCGCTTCCCCGCCTTGCGAACGGCCGAGGTGACAACCTGCATCGCAGGGGACAGGCGTGGCGAAACGGGCGGCATGGGCGGATGAACCTTGTGCGGGATGAAAGAGCGGGCAAGCCAGTGCGGCACGACGTAGCGGATGACGCCGCGCGAGGCGAGGGGACTTCCCCGGACGCAACAAACCCCGCACGCGGCAGGGGCGGGCGGGGGGCGGTGATGGCGCGGGGGAGGGCGGCGCGGTCCGTCAGGGGGGCGCCGCCCCCCTGAAACCCCCCGCCGGGGACCGTCCGCGGTCCCCGGACCCCGCGTGTGAGCTAAGCGGTGGTTACTTCGCGCGCTCGTAATAGGTGGCGTCGGCGGTCTTCACGACGATCTTCTCGCCCGCCGTGATGAAGGGGGGGACCATGACCTTCACGCCATTCGACATGACCGCGGGCTTGTAGCTGGACGACGCGGTCTGGCCCTTCACGACCGGATCGGCCTCGACCACCTCAAGCGTCACCGTCTCCGGCAGGTCCATGGAGACCGGCTCACCTTCGATGAGCTTGACGTTGACGGTCATGTTTTCCTGCAGGAAGGGCAGGCGATCGCCCAGGATGTCCTGCGGGACCATGGTCTGTTCGAAGGATTCCGGGTCCATCAGCACCAGGTTGGTGCCGTCGGCGTAGGAGTAGGTGAACTCCTTGTCCTCGGTCGTCAGGCGTTCGACCGTGTCGGCCGTGCGCCAGCGCTGGTCCTTCTTGGCACCCGTCTTGACGTTGCGCATCTCGACCTGGATGACCGCCGCGCCCTTCCCCGGGATCATGATGTTCTGCTTGAGGATGGTGTAGCGAGCCCCTTCGAACTCGATGACCATGCCGGCACGCATCTGGTTGGCTTGCATCTTTGCCATGGGGGACTGGACCTGCTCGAAAGTGATTGGATCGTATTCAGCGCGGCTTACACTTGGGGGGGAGCCCACGCAACCGCCAGCAGGAGGGCTTTCAAGCACGAAGGACGTGCCGATCGATAAGCTGTGATCGAGCTAAGTGACCGTTTGAGAATGGCTTGGCCCGACGCGGCGGAGGGTGATTCAAGCTCGGGATGTGGACCCGAGAGACCCGAGGCCGGATGGCCGAGCTTGGCCGGAAGACGAAGCGCTACCCGTCTGACCT
>JAYRJZ010000054.1:0-34188 GCA_041906015.1 Roseomonas sp. | reverse complement strand
GCTTCGAGCAGGTCGCGATAGGCGCCGAAGCGGCCGAGGCGATCGGCCTCGTTCTCGCCGCCCAGCAGGCCGATGCGGAGCTGCGGCACCTGCTCCGCCCAGGGCCGGCGGCCGGCTTCCGGCATGGTCGTGCCGGCGTCGGCGGTGCGGCGCATGGTCTGCTGCTGCGCGGCGGCGAGGCCGGGCGCGAGCATGGCGCCGGCCGCGAGGCCGGCGAAGGTGCGGCGGGTGATCATCTGCGTTCTCCTCAGGCGGGGATGGCAACGGGGCGCGGTTCGGCGCCGACCGCGGCGGCGGCCTCGGCGGCGAACTCGGCCTCGCTGATGCCGTAGACCGCGGCGATGCGGGCCGAGGTCAGTTCCTCGGGTGGGCCGTCGAAGACGAGCCGCCCCGTATTCAGCGCGACGATGCGGTCGCAATACTCGCGAGCTGTGGCGAGGTCGTGCAGGTTCACCAGCACGGTGATCCCCTCGCGGTTCACCGCGCGCAGCGAGTCCATGACGATGCGCGAATTGCGCGGATCGAGGCTGGCGATCGGCTCGTCGGCGAGGATGATGCGCGGTTCCTGCAGCAGCGCGCGGGCGATCGCCACGCGCTGCTGCTGCCCGCCCGAGAGCGTGTCGGCGCGCTGCAACGCCGTCTCGGCCAGGTCGAAGCGGTCGAGCGCGGCGAGCGCCATGGCGCGCTCCTCCGCCGTGAACAGGCGCAGCAGGGAGGAAAGCAGCGGCCGCCGGTTCAGCCGACCGACCAGCACATTGGTCAGCACGTCCAGCCGCTGCACCAGGTTGAACTGCTGGAAGATCATCGCGCAGCGCATGCGCCAGTCGCGCAGCGCCCTGCCCTTCAGCCCGGTGACGTCCGTGCCGTCGAATCGGATGCGTCCACCGGACGGATCGCCGAGGCGGTTGATCATGCGCAACAGGGTGGACTTGCCCGCGCCCGATCGCCCGATCACGCCCACCATCTGCCCGGTGGGGATCGCCAGCGAAACGGCATCCACCGCTGTCTTGGCGCCGAAGCGGCGCGTCAGCCCGTCGATTTCCAGCATCGCGTCCCGTCTCCGTGCTGCGGCGCAGTAGCAGCGGGCGGTGACCGGCCGATGACGCTTGAATGACAGACCTGTTGCGCCGTCATCCACCCCCAGCATGGCGGGATACCCGGCCCGATCCTTGCAAGCACGCGGTCAGAGCCCGGTGCCACGGCGGCGCTGGGCCTGGGAGAGCATGATGACACTGAAGACCCGTCTGGCCGGTGGCGCCCTTGCCGCCGTCGCCCTGCTTGCTTTGGGGGCAACCGGCGCCGTCGCGCAGCAGGCCGGTACGCTGCGGATCGCCATGACCGCGGCCGATGTGCCGACCACCTCCGGCATGCCGAACAATGGCTATGAAGGCATGCGCTTCCTCGGCTACCCGATCTTCGAGCCGCTGGTGCAGTGGAACCTGACCCGCGCCGACGTGCCCGCCGACATCCGGGACGGCCTGGCCGAAAGCTGGGCGCAGGACCCCGCCAATCCGAAGCTGTGGCGCTTCCGCCTGCGCCAGGGGGTGAAGTTCCACGACGGCACGGCCTTCAACGCCGATGCGGTGATCTGGAACTTCGACCGCTTCTTCCGCAACGACAGCCCGCAATTCGATGCGACGGGCAGTGCCATCGCGCGCGGGCGCATTCCCGTCCTCGCCTCCTACCGCAAAATCGACGAGTTCACCGTCGAGATCGAGACGACGCGGCCCGTCTCCTACTGGCCGTATCTGATGACGCTGGTCCTGATGACCTCGCCCAACTCCTTCGAGCAGGGCGGCCGGGACTGGGCGCGTACCGCGGCCCTGCCGCCCGCCGGCACCGGGCCCTTCCGCCTGACGCGCTTCGTGCCGCGCCAGTCGGCCGAGCTGGGGCGCAATGCGGAGTATTGGGAGGAAGCCCGCCGGGCGAAGCTCGATCGCGTGGTGCTGCTGCCGATGCCCGAGGCGACGACGCGCCTCGCCGCGCTGCGGTCGGGCCAGGTGGACTGGATCGAGGTGCCGCCCCCCGATGCCATCGCCTCGCTGCGCCAGGCAGGGTTCCAGGTGGTGACCAATTCCTACCCGCATGTCTGGCCGTGGGTCTTCGCCGCAGGGCGCAGCAACAGCCCGGTCGCCGATGTGCGCGTGCGCCAGGCGCTGAACTACTGCTTCGACCGTGCCGGCATGGTGACCATGCTGAGCGACACGGCCGAACCGTCGGTCGGCTTCTTCAACGCGAACGACCCGCGCTTCGGCAGCCCGCAGAACCGCTATCGCCTGGACCCGGCGCGCGGGCGGGCGCTGCTCGCCGAGGCCGGCTACACCGCCCAGCGCCCGCTGCGACTGAAGATCGCGATCTCGCCCTCCGGCTCCGGCCAGATGCTGCCGCTGCCGATGAACGAGTTCCTCCAGCAGTCGATGAAGGAGAATTGCGGCGTCGACGTCGCCTTCGAGGTGGTGGAATGGAACACGCTGCTCGGCTCGCAGCGCGTCGCACCCGACCAGCCGGCCTGGCTGGGCGCGGATGCGACCAACGTCTCGCTGGTCTCCTCCGACCCGTCGCAGATGGCGCGCTGGTTCCTGAGCTCGAACTTCTCCCCGCGCGGGTCGAACTCGGGCCATTGGGGCGACGCGCAATTCGACACGGCGATGAGCGAGCTCGAGACCGCGACCGATCCGCAGCGTATCCTGCAGCTCACCCGCACGGCGCATGAGCGCCTGGTGGATGGCGCGCCCTGGCTGTGGATCGTGCACGACCTGAACCCGCGCGCGATGAGCCGCCGCGTGCATGGCTTCGTGTCCGCCCAATCCTGGTTCCAGGACCTGACACGGGTCGAGGTCCAGTAAGGCCCACTTCTTGCCTGCCCCCGTGGCGAGGGTCGCCCAGCAAGGCGTCCCGCCACGGGGAGATCGTTTCATGAGCAAGTTCCGGCGGTTCGCCGCCACCCTGCTGGGCGCCACGCTGTCGGTGGCGGCCACCAGCGCCCAGGCCCAGCAGCAGCCGCGCACGCTCCGCATCGCCATGACCGCCTCGGACGTGCCGACCACCACCGGCATGCCGAACAACGGCTTCGAAGGCATGCGCTTCCTCGGCTATCCGGTCTTCGAGGCGATGGTGCTGTGGGATCTCTCCGATCCCGCCAGGCCGGCCGGCCTGCGTCCCGGCCTTGCGGAACGCTGGGAGCAGGATCCGACCGATCCGAAGACATGGATCTTCCATCTGCGCCGCGGCGTCACCTTCCATGACGGCACACCGGTCAATGCCGATGCGGTGATCTGGAACTACGACCGCTTCTTCCGCAACGACAGCCCGCAATTCGAACCGGCGGGGTCGGGCATCACGCGCGCGCGCACGCCGATCCTGGAATCCTATCGCAAGATCGACGACTACACCGTCGCGCTGACGACGAACCGGGTCGCCTCCTACTTCCCCTACATGGTGGTCTACCACCTCATCGCCTCGCCCCAGGCCTGGGAGAGCGCGGGGCGCGACTGGGCGCGCGTGGCCAATGCGCCGGCCGGCACCGGCCCCTTCCGCCTGTCGCGCTTCGTGCCGCGGCAATCGGCGGAGCTGTCGCGCAACGATGGCTACTGGGACACGGCGCGACGCGCACGGCTCGACCGTATCCTGCTGTTGCCGATGCCGGAGGCGAACACCCGCCTCGCCGCGCTGCGCTCCGGCCAGGTCGACTGGATCGAGGTGCCGCCGCCCGATGCCATCCCATCCCTGCGCGCGGCGGGATTCACCATCAGCACCGGCTCCTACCCGCATGTCTGGCCCTGGTTCTTCCAGATGAACGGCGACAACACGCCCTTCAAGGATGTGCGCGTGCGCCAGGGCCTGAACTACTGCGTCGATCGCGAGGGGCTGGTGCAGCTCCTCAATGGGACGGCGGAGCCGTCAGTCGGCTGGCTGAAACCCTCCGACCCCGCCTTCGGCAACCCGCAGAACCGCTACCGCTTCGATGCCGCGCGGGGCCGCGCGCTGCTCGCCGAGGCCGGCTTCACCGCGCAGAATCCGCTGCGCTTCCGGGTGATGATCTCGACATCCGGTTCCGGACAGATGCTGCCGCTGCCGATGAACGAGTTCCTTCAGCAGAACCTGCGCGAAGCCTGCGGCGTGCAGGTGGAATTCGAGGTCACGGACTGGTCGAACCTGCTGACCGCGACGCGCAGTTCCTGGAACACGCCGGTGGTCGCGAACGTCCAGTCGCTCAATCCCTCGTCGCCATCCTCCGACGCCTCGGTGATGGCGCGGTACTTCCTGCGCGCCTTCCAGCCGCCCAACGGCTTCAACTGGCCGGGCTTCAGCGACGACCAGTTCGAGGCCGCCTTCAGCGAGCTGGAACAGGCCCGCGACCCCGCCGCCTATACCCGCGCCTATGCCCGCGCGCATGAGCGGGTGGTGGACAACCCGCCCTGGCTGTTCATCGTGCACGACCTCAATCCGCGCGCGATGAGCCGGCGGGTAACGGGCTTCATCCCCGCCCAATCCTGGTTCACCGACCTCGTGCCGGTGAACCTTCAATAGCTTCCCCAGGCGCGCGCGGCGGGACATGCTGCGCGCGCCTTGAATGAGGGAAGCACACGATGATCGTCGATCTGCGCATCTATACCTGCCTGCCCAACCGCGTCGCGGAGTTCGTCGAGCTCTACGAGAAGATGGGCTGGCCGTTGCAGCAGAAGCATCTCGGCAACTGCGTCGGCTGGTACACGACGATCGAGGGCGAGCTGAACACCGTGGTCCATATGTGGGGCTACGAGGACCAGGCCGATCGCGAACGGCGCCGCGCGGCCATGGCGGCCGATCCGGAATGGGGCGCCTACCTCGCCGAGGTCGCGAAGCGCGGCATGCTGGTGAAGATGCAGAACCGCATCGTGAAGCCGGCACCGTTCTTCGCGGCGTTGAAGAAGTAGGCTGCCCTGGTGAGATTGGAGAGGGGCGCCGCCCCTCTCCAAACCTCTCCCCGCCAGGATGCTGGGCATCCTGGACCGCAGTCCATTGGCGCTGGGCACGAGGCCACACCGCCCCCGCTCAGCGCGCTTCGGGCGCTCGTGCGCGGCTCGGCGGTTTGCAAAGACCTTTCGGCCTTTGCTGGGGAGAGGTCCGGAGAGGGGCAAGACCCCTCTCCGCTCCGTCACCGCCCCAGCAGCACCAGCACCACCCCCGCGACCACCGTCAGCGCCCCAACCACGTCGCTGCGCTTCATGCGCTCCTTAAGGAAGAAGCGGCTGAACAGCAGGGTGAACAGGATCTCGACCTGCCCCACCGCGCGCACCAGCGCGACGGGGGCATAGGCGAAGCCGGTGAACCAGCAGGCCGAACCCATGGCCGAGAGCGTTCCCACCTGCGCCGACGACCGCCAGGTGGAGAAGAGCTGCGGGATGGACTGGCGTTCCGTCGCGACCAGCCATCCGCCCTGCATCAGCGTCTGGAGCATGTTGATCACCACCAGCGTCTCCAGCGCCCGCAGCGTCGCGTCCGGCCCGTCGAGCGTCTGCGTCGCGGCGCGGATCGCGATCGAGCACAGCGCGAAGGAGAAGCCGGCGCCCAGGCCGTAGATGGCCGAAGGCTGCGCCGTCGCCGCCACGACCTCGCGCCAGGAGGAGACACGCCCCGCCAGCGAGAGATACAGCGTCCCGCTGACCGACACGGCGATACCGAGCCAGGCGAGCGGCGCGAAGGATTCACCGAGGAAGATGAGCGCGATGAAGGCCGCCTGCACCGCCTCGGTCTTGGAATAGGCCGTGCCGACCGCGAAGCCGCGATGGCCGAAGGACATGATCAGCAGGTTGGTGCCGAGGATCTGCCCCAGCCCGCCGAGCGCCGCATAGAGCAGGAAGATCAGGGAGATCGAGGACAGGCTGCCGCCGATCAGCGTCAGGTACAGAATCACCAGCAGCAGGCCGACCGGCACGCCATAGAGATAGCGCACGACCGCGGCCGCATTGACGCTGAGCTGGCCGCGCAGCTTCTGCTGCAGGGCCGTCCGCCACGTCTGGAACAATCCGGCGCACAGTGTCGCCGCAACCCAGATGGGCATCAGCCAAGCCTCGGATCGAGCCAGGGTCGCGGCATGGGCTGCCAGGGTGTCAGGCGCGCGCCGGCCTCCTCCAGCACGGAACCGAGCCCCGGTGCATGGGGCAGCGTCGCGGTGCCGCGCGCGAAGCGCAGGTCGTGGCCGCCGACGAGGGTGAAGAAGCGATCCGTCTCGCCGAACTGCACCTCGAGCGGCAGCAGGTTCGGAATGGTCGCGCAGAGATGCACCGAATGGGCGTGGCACACCGGCCCGGTGGGGTTGTGGGGGGCGATCTCGACGCCCGCCGTCTGGGCGAGTGCCGCGATGCGGCGGATCTCGTCATGCCCGCCGGCGTATTTGATGTCGGGCATCAGCACGTCGTAGCAGCCAGCCTCGATGATGGTGCGATAGGCGCCGATACCGGCGAGGGTTTCCGCCCCGGCAAGGCGCATGCCGCGATCATGCGCCATCGAGCGCAGGCGGCGGATGGCGGCGTGATTGGCCTCGGCAACCGGGCATTCCAGCCAGAACAGCGCATATTCCGCGACATCCTGCACCAGCCGCGCCGCCCCACCGGGCGAGAAGCGCCAATGCGCGTCCACCATGATGTCGATATCGCGCCCGACCGCGGCGCGCACCGCGGCGATGCGCGCCAGGCCCTGCTCATAGGCCGCGCGCTGCGTGGCATCGGCCGCGTCTTCCCACACCAGGGGCTCGAAGGGCGCGAGTTTCACGGCACGGAAGCCGGCCTGCACCGCGCGCGTCGCCGCGGCGGCGAAGCCTTCCGGCGTGCGCGGGTTCGCACCGCGATTGATGTTGGCATAGAGCGGCACCGCATCGCGCAACGCGCCGCCGAGCAGCGCATGGATCGGCTGCGCGACCGCCTGTCCCGCGAGGTCCCACAGCGCCTGCTCGAAGGCCGAAAGCACGGCATGCGCGACGAGGCCGCCCGGCGCATGCGGGATGAGCCGCGCGAGGCGGTTGCGGTTGGCGGCATCCTCGCCGACGACATTCGCCGCGAAGCGCGCGGCCTCGGCCTCCAGCAGCGCCTCCTGGTTCGCGAGCGTGCATTCGCCAAGGCCGGTCAGGCCGCCATCCGTGCGCACCAGCAGGAAGGACCAGTTGGTCTTGGGCGTGACATTCACGCCGAGGAAGTCGATCGCCGTGATTCGCATGGTCATTGGGCCTGGATGTTCGCAGCCTCGGCGAGGCGCTTCCACTTCGCGATGTCGGCCTCGATCCGTGCCTGGAACTCGGCAGGGGTGGAGGCGACGTAGACGCCGCCGAGCAGGCGCACCCGATCCTGCAGCGTCGTGTTGGACCGCAGCGCGACGAGCGCATCCCACAGCGTCTGCCGGATCGCCGCCGGCGTGCCCTTGGGCGCGAGGATGCCGTTCCAGGCGATGGTCTCGAAGCCCGGCAGCCCGCTTTCGGCGACGGTCGGGATATCGGGCAGGTCGGGATGGCGCTGCGGCGTCGTGACCGCCAGCAGCGTCATCTCGCCGCGGGAGATATAGGGCATGACGTTGACCAGGTTCGCGAAAGCGACGGGCGCCTCGCCCGAGATCACCGCCTGGGCGAGTTGCGGCGTACCTCGATAGGGGACGTGCTGGATCTCAAGCCCCGCCTGGTGCTTGAACAATTCCATCGACATATGCGCCGAGGAACCGACCCCGCCCGAGGCATAGTTCAACTGCCCCGGCCGCGCCCTGATCGCGGCGATCAGCCCGGCGACGTCGCTGACCGGCAGCACGCGCCTGTTCACCACCAGCGCATTCGGCCCGACCACCAGCAGCGCGACGGGATCGAAGGCGTTGGTCAGGTCATAGGGCAGGTCGCGATAGATCGCGGCATTGATCCCGTTCGACCCGGCATTGCCGAGCAGGAAGTTATAGCCATCGGGCGTGGCGCGGAAGGCGGCCTCGACGCCGATGCGCCCCCCCGCCCCGCCGCGATTGTCCGGCACGAAGGGCTGGCCGAGCGCCGCTTCGAGGAGCGGCGCGATGAGCCGCGCCGTGGTGTCGTTCCCGCTGCCCGGTGCGTCGGGCAGGATCAGGCGCACAGGGCGCGTCGGCCAGGCGGGCTGCGCCAAGGCGGGGACGGCGAAGGCGGTCGCGGCGGCGATCAGCGCGCGGCGTCGGGTCATGGCGGTGGTCCTCCCGGGACGCCGCCAGCGTGGCCCGAAGCGGGCCCGGCATCAACGCCGGCTGCGGCCCCAACCGGGGTCTTCGGCGATCATGTCTGCCATGCCGGATTGTGCGAGCATCCGGGCGGTCTCCGCATTGGCGGCCTCGGCGATCGCGGCCTCGTCCACATGCGGGACCACGCGATCGCGCATCAGGATCTCGCCGGCCACCACCACGTCGCGCACGTCGGACCCGCCGGCGAAATACACCACGCGATGAACCGGCATGTTCGCCGGCAGCATATGCGGGGCGGAAAGATCGACGGTGATGACATCCGCCTGCTTTCCCACTTCCAGGCTGCCGATGCGATCCGCCATGCCGATGCCCTTGGCGGCGTCGATCGTGACCATCTCCAGCGCCTTGCCGGGCGGCAGCAGCTTCTCGTCACGCGCGGCGCGCTGGTGGTAGCGCATGGCCTGGAACATGTGGCGGAACATGTCGGTCGAACGATCCGGCGCGGTGCCATCCGACCCGATCATCACCGTCACGCCGCGATCGAGCATCGCGATCACCGGGCAGAAGCCGCGCACCGCCGCGATCGCGGAGGGGTTGTGGACGACCGAGGTGCCGGTGCGCACCAGCGTATCGATATCGGCCTCCGTCAGGTCGGTGCAGTGGGACAGCCAGGCATCGGGCCCCAACAGGCCGAACATCTTGTCGGCCATCTCGATCGACCCGCCGCGGTGGCCATCCTGGTGAAACCAGGCACCGGCCTTCACGCCGATGTCGCGGATCACGCGGCCCTGCGCCTCGATCAGCGTCACCTCGGCCGGATCATGCACATCCTTGCGATAGACCGGCATCAGCGTCGCGCAGGTGATGCGGCCCTTGTTGTGATGGCGCTCGACCAGGGTTCCGATGGTTTCGGCCTGCTGTTCGAAGGGCACGTCCCGCAGGGTGCCATCCGCGCCGCGATAGGGGCGCGGGAAAGGCGGGCGCGTCGGGCCCAGCACCATGATCCGGCGGATGCCGATGGACCGGATGCCTTCCACATGCGCATCGCCATGCGCCGGGTCGTCCACCCGCCCGATCGAATCCCCGCCGCCCAGCAGCATCACCGAGGTCGTCACGCCGAACTTCAGCAGTTCGAGCCCAGCCAACGCCGCCTCCGCGCGCCAGAAGGAGGGCGGCGAGGCCAGGGTGTAGATGACGCGGCAGGCCTCCCCCCAGGCTTCGGAATCGCCGCTGCCCATGGTCTTGACCAGGCCGTGCCCGGCATGGGCGTGGCCGTCGACCAGGCCGGGCAGGATCGCCTTGCCGCGCGCATCGATGCGGCGTGGCGCGCTGTGCGCGCCCTCGACCTCGGCGCGCGGGCCGACCGCGGCGATGGTGTCGCCGGCGATCGCCACCGCGCCATCGTCAATGACCCGGCGCGCGCCATCCATGGTGATGACGGTGCCACCGGCGATGATCAGATCGGCCATGCTCAATTCACCCGCACATATCGAAGGCGCAGACGGTTGTCCGGCGACTGCGCGAGGTCAATGTTGCGCCGCGCCGCCCAGACCACCGGCTGCTGGTGCAGCGGCACATGGGCGACCTCGCGCTTCTCGATCAGCAGCGCCTCGCGGATCAGGGCGCGGCGGGTCGGTTCGTCGCCTTCCTGCGCGATGCGGTCGACCAGCGCGTCGAATTCGGCATTGGACCAGCGACCGACATTGAGCCCTGAGGTGTTCGAGGTGCGCGTGCGCAGCACCTCGGACAGCGTCGAATAGGTATCGGCGAGCGGCAACCCGGCATGGCCGACCATGAACATCGACACGTCGGAATTGTTGATCCGGCGCGACCACAGCGCCACCGTCTCGAATTGCGGGATCACGCGAATGCCCACGCGCTGGAGCATGCCCGAGATCGCGATGCACAGCCGCTCGTCATAGACATAGCGGTCGTTCGGACAGGCAAGGCCGAGCGAGAAGCCGTCCGGATAGCCGGCCTCCGCGAGCAGCCGCTTCGCGGCCTCGGGATCATAGGGGAAGGTGCGGGTGTTGATGTCGGTCGGCGCGCCGGTGAGGAAGGGGCTCGCCATGGTCCCCGCGATCCAGGCGTTGTTGCGCATCACCGACCGGCGCAGCGTCTCCACGTCGATCGCCTGGTAGATCGCCTGGCGCACGCGGATGTCGCGCAGCGGGTTCCGCCCGCGCACATCCGAATAGACGAGTTCATCGCGGAAATGGTCGAAGCCGAGATAGATCGTCCGCAGCTCCGGCCCCTGCACGACCTGGAGCGCCGGGTTCGCCTCGATGCGCGGGATGTCCTGCAGCGGCAATTCGACCAGCGCGTCCACCTGCCCGCCGAGCAGCGCCGCAGTGCGGGTGGGTGCCGAACGGATCGGGCGGAAGGTGACCTCGGTGAGGTTGTGTTGCGGCGTATCCCACCAGCCCTCGAAGGGGACCAGCACGGTCGCGGTGTCCATCTCGCGGGAGCGCACGCGGAAGGGGCCGGTGCCGTTGGCCGCGCGCGACGCGCCGGTCTCCTCGCGCGCCTGGAGGTTGGTCGCCGCGGTCGCGTTGTTCGCCGCCGCCCAGCCGCTGTCCATGATGGCCATCTGTGTCAGGGCGCTGAGCAGGATCGGGAAGGGCTGCTGCGTCTCGATCTCGACCGTCAGGGGGCCCGTCGCGCGGACATCCTTGATCACGCCGGCCAGCACGCCGCGGGCGAGCGCACCGGGCGTATTCAGCCGCTGCCAGGAGAAGACGACATCCTCGGCGCCGAAGGTCTCGCCATTGTGGAAGCGGACATTCTCGCGAAGCTGGAAGCGCCAGACGGTGGGCGTCGCCCGCTCCCAGGATGTGGCCAGGGCGGGCTCCAGCTCGATGCGCTGGTTGTGGCGCACCAGCGTCTCATAGACATTGTCCATGAAGGCGTTGGTGAAGGTGTTGTTCGAGGCGTGCGGATCGAGCGTCAGGATGTCCGCCGCGAAGGACCAGGTGAAGGCCTTGGCGAAGGCCGGCGGCGCGCCGGCGAGCATCAGCGCCGCGGCCGCGGCTGGGATCAGGCGCATGGTGGCGTTCTCCGAGAGGGCGGGGCAAGGCTCGGCCCGTGCCCTGCCCCGGTCAACGGTCCGGATCAGCCCGCGTCGAGCTGCAGGCCCTCCTTGCGCACGACTTCCGCCCATTTCGTCGTCTCGCTGCGCACGAAAGCGGCGAAGGCCTCCGCATCGCCCGGCATGGGCACGCCACCGAGCTCGGTGAAGCGGCGCTGCGTGTCCTGCAAGGCGAGCATCGCCATCACCTCGGCATTGAGCGAGGCCACCGCCTCGCGCGGCAGGCCGGCCGGGCCGAACAGGCCGAACCAGGTGTTCACCTCGTAATTGGCGAGTTCGGGCATGGTCTCCCGCATCGCGGGGACATCGGGCAGCAGCGGGTGGCGCTCCTTGCTGGTCACGGCCAGCGCACGCACGCGCCCGGCCTGGATATGCCCGATGATCCCGGTCAGGTTGTCGATCAGGAAGGCGACGTTGCCCGCGAGAATGTCGAGCTGCGCGGGGGCGGAGCCACGATGCGGCACATGGATCGCCTGGGCGTTCAGCATCTGCAGCATCAGCACGGGCGAGAGATGCGTCGATTGCCCCACGCCGGTCGAGGCATAGGCGATCTGCCCCGGTCGCGCGCGCAGTAGCGCGGCGAGTTCGGCGACGCTGCGCGCCTCGACCGAAGGGTTCACCACCAGCAAGTTGGGCCCGGCGATCGTGCCGGCGATGGGCGCGATCTGATCGGCGCGATAGGGCATGTTGCGGAACAGCGAATAGGCGATCGCCTGAGGCCCGATATTGCCGAGCATGAGCGTGGTGCCATCCGGCCGCGCCCGTACCATTTCCAGCGTGCCGATGGTCCCGCCGGCACCCGTGCGGTTCTCGACGACGACGGGGATGCCCGGCCAGCGTGGCTGAAGGAACTGCGCGAGCAGTCGCCCCATGATGTCGGTCGTGCCGCCGGCCGCCGCGGGCACGATGATCCGCGTGGGCCCTGGCGGCCGCCACGATTGGGCCGACGCGACACCGGACAAGGCGAGCAACGGCGCCGCCAGCGCCGCGCGCCGAGTGATCCTGACCATCCTGTCCTCCCCTGGACGCTTATCGTTGCGCCCCAGGATGACGCGTCCCCCTCGCCACGCAAAGCCCTTCGAAGGATGGACCTGCCCGCCACGCCAGCACGCCTTGAAGACAGCCAGGAAAAGGAGGGGGTCCGGGGGAGTTCCCTCCCCCGGCCTTCCTTCAGGTCGCGTCCATCTGCAGCCCCTCGCGCCGGATCACGCCGCCCCACTTCTCGATCTCGGCCCGCACGAAGGTCGCGAAATCCTCCGGCGACCCTGGCGCCGGCACGCCGCCCATCTGGGCGAAGCGGGTGCGCGTCTCGGGCAAGGCGAGCATCGCCTGCGCCTCCGCGTTCACGCCGCGGATCGCGTCCATCGGCGAACCGGCGGGCATGAACAGCCCGAACCAGGTCGAGACGTCATAGGGTGCCAGCGCCGGCATGGTCTCGCGGATCGCCGGCAGGTCCGGCAGTTCGGGGCTGCGATCGGCGCTGGTGACGCCGAGCGCGCGGAGGCGGCCGCCGCGGATGTGCTCCATGGAGGTGGTCAGGTTGTCGAAGGCGAACTGCACATTGCCCGCGACCAGGTCGATCAGCAGCGGCCCGGCACCGCGGAAATGGACCGCCTCCGCCTTGGTGTCGGTGAGCTGGGTGAACCACACTGCCGACAGGTGCGGCGACTGCCCCATGCCCGAGGTGCCGTAGGTGGCGCGCCCGTTCTCCCGCTTCAGCCAGGCGACGAATTCCGGGACGGTTCGCGCGGGGACCGAGGGATGCACCACCAGCACGTTCGGCCCGCGAATGACGTTGGCGACGGCGGCAAGGCTGTCCGGCCGGTATTGCAGGTTGCGGAACAGCGAATAGGCGATGGCCTGCGGCCCGATATTGCCCATCAGCATGGTGCGGCCATCCGGGGTGGCGCGGACGACCTCCATGGTGCCGATCGTGCCGCCGGCGCCGGAGCGGTTCTCGACGACGACCGGCGTCCCCCAGCGGGATTGCAGATACTGGCCGAGCAGGCGCGCCATGATGTCCGTGGTGCCGCCCGGGGCAGCCGGGACGACGATCCGGGCGGACTGGCCGGGGCGCCAATCCTGAGCGCGTGCGACGGCAGGGATCAGGGCAGGCAGGGCCAGCGCGGCGCGGCGCGTGATGGTGCTCATGAACGGTCCTCATTCTTGGTCCGTCCGTTATGGCGCGCCGGCGCCGCCGCGTCACGCCCGGCGGCGGCCCGTGGCCAGGCGCGCGACGGCGACGAAGGACCGCGGCCCGTCAGGCCCGCCGGCCAGGTAGGCGCGGCGGGCCAGTGCCTCGACGTGCGGCAACCGCTCGGGCGGCAGGGCCGCGACGAAGGCCCCGGCGATGCCCTGCCCGCCCGACGCCCAGGGCGTCCACCAATCGGCGAAATCCGCGAAATCCTGGCGGATGAGGAGGTCGCGCTCGGCGATGTCGACAAGGTCCGCCCCGCGCAGCAGCGCCGAGAGGCGCCCCGGCGTCCCGACCGGATCGGACCAGTGGCGGGCGCGAAAGGCCTCGCCATCGGGTTCGGCGGCGGCGACGGTGTCGGCGAAGACGCGCAGGAAGGGAAAGCCGCCGGTGAAGTCCCACATGGCCGCGGCGATCAGCCCGCCCGGCCTCGCCTGCCGCGCCATCTCGGCGACCGCGGCGGCGCGGTCCGGGACGAATTGCAGCACCAGCAGCGAGAGGACGGCATCGAAACCGCCATCCGGCAGGTCGAGCCGCGTGATATCGCCGGTGAGGAAGCGCCCGGCCGGCACGCGCGCCCGGGCAGCGGCGACGAAGGCCTCGCTGAGATCGACCCCGACTATCCGCGCCGCCGGATCGCGCGCGGCGATCGCCGCGGAGAGCGCGCCGGTGCCGCAGCCCGCATCCAGCACGGCAGCGCCCGGCGGGAGGGCCAGCGCATCGAGCATCGCCTCGGCGAGGCGTGCGCTCCAGCGGCCCATGCTGCGTTCATAGGCATCCGCGCTGGTGGCGACGTAACCCGCCACGCGCCTACTCCTCGACGTGGTAGCGGAAATCGCAATGGGGCGCGCCGCCCATGATCGTCTGCGTGCGCTCGAGCTTCAGCTTTGGATCGTAGCCCTCGCAGAAGGCGCCGTCGCGGTTGCAGGAGAGCACGGCGCCGAGCTCGGCGATGCCCATCTCCTTGTACATCTCGGCATAGCGGCAGCGGGTGACGTTGAAGGCGTAGTGCGTGGCGTCGCGCGCGACGGGATCGATGCGCAGCGCGTCGTCCTTGGTCCAGAGGGATTGCAGGGCGATGAAGTGTTCGAGACTCGGCCGGCCGCCGGGGCCCTCCTTCGCCATCTCGCCCGCCGTCTGCTTGGCGAGCTTGACCACGGCGCGGGTGAGGATGGCCTTGGCCTGTTCCTCGCCCAGTTCGACCTTCATCTCGTCATAGACGCCCTTGGCGAAGGCCGCCTCGATGCGGCGCTGCTGCAGGATGCCCAGGC
The DNA here is from genome assembly GCA_041906015.1 of Roseomonas sp. GTDB lineage: Bacteria > Pseudomonadota > Alphaproteobacteria > Acetobacterales > Acetobacteraceae > Neoroseomonas. The sequence continues at coordinate 19,475 of JAYRJZ010000054.1, read as the reverse complement.
GTTCCTCGGCCATGACGCGAAAACTCCCCGATATCGGCGATATCGGGGAGCCTATCGCGGCGCAGCAAGGGCGGCGAGTGGCTTACTGCGCGTACATGCCGCGGTTGGTCACATAGATGCGGCTGGCGGCGCAGATGTTGATGTTGCGCAGCTCCGCGGCACCGCCGCCCACCCAGGTGATGCGGAAATCGTAGGCGCCGGCATTGGCCGCGCGCGCATTCCACACCTGGCCCGGCGCCAGCACATTCTGGCCGAGCTGATCGACGCCCCAGCTCGACAGGCTGGCATGGCTGTACTGGAAGGTGAGGACGGTGCGCGACGAGTTGTTGATGAGCTGGAAGCGCGTGTCGCAGCCAGGCGAGGGCGTCGGCGCGACACCGACCGGCGTCGGGACATAGACCGTTTGCGGCGCGCAGGCGGAAACGGCGGCGGCGCCCATCAGGGCGAGGACGGCAGGCATCAGGCGGCGCAGCATGTCGAGGCGGTCTCCCGGTTCGGCAGGCGCACCCTCGTCCGGTCCGCCCGTGATTCGATGCTGTGACGGTATGCAACGCGGGTTACACGGGCAAGATGGTGCGGGCTTGCACTGACCGGCATCGCCATGATGCTGTGAAGCACTTCGTCTGGAAGGATCGGGCTATGACGGTCGGACAGTGGTGGGGTTTCCAGGGACGCATTGGGCGGCAGACATGGTGGCTGGCCTATGTGCTGCCGCTGATGGGCATTTCGATCCTGTGCTCGGTGCTCGACATCGCGCTCGGCTTCGTGTCCATCGAGGATGCGGCGCCGGCGGAAGGCTATGGCTATGCCTTCCAGACCCAGGGCATCGGACCCTTCGGATTGCTGTCGCTGATCCCGTTGATCTGGGGCGGGCTCGCCGGCCAGGTGAAGCGCTGGCACGATCGCGACAAGTCGGGCTGGTTCGTGCTGATCAACTTCATCCCGCTGATCGGCTCGATCTGGGCCTTCGTCGAACTCGGCTTCCTGCGCGGCACGCCCGGGCCGAACCGCTTCGGGCCCGACCCGCTCGGCGGCGCCGGCGCGGCGCAATGGCAGCAGCAGGGATGGCAGGGCCAGCCGCCGCCGCAATGGCAGCAGCAGCCACCGCAACAGTGGCAGCAGGCGCCGCAGCAGCAATGGCAACCGCCCCAGCCGCAATGGCAGCCGCCGCCCGCCCAAGGCTGGCAGGCGCCGCCGCAGGGCTATCCCCCGCCGCAGGGACCGGGCGCGCCGCCCCCTGGTTATGGCCAGCCGCCGCCAGGCTACGGGCAGCCCCCTGCCCCGCCCGGTTATGGCCAGCAGCCCCCGCCGGGCTACGGCCCGCCGCCGCAGGGCAGCGTGCCGCCCGTGCGGCGGGACTGATCACCAGGCCGGATCGATCGGGGCAGCCGGGACGCCGGCCGCCTCGATGGCCGCTCCGGCATCGAGCAGCAGGTCCTCCCGATACCGCCCGGCGAGGAGCTGCACCCCCACCGGCACCGTGCCGACCAGCCCCGTGGTCACCGTCAGGCCCGGCAGCCCCATCAGCGGCACGCCCACCTGGGTCAGCTGTGCGGCCATGATGCGGCGGAAGGCCTCGGGGCTTTCCACATCCTCCTGGTCGCGGAAGGGGAGCTCGCCCGAGACCGGCGTGATCGCGACCGGAAAGCGTTCGAAGAATTCCATCCATGCGCGGACGAAGGCGGCGCGCTTCTGGAAGGCATCCAGCAGCGCGTTGAAGTCGGGTGTGGCGCACAGCGCTTCCATCTGCGCGAAGACAAACAGGGCGTCGGGATCACCCTCCTTCTCCAGGGCCGCCTTGTTGCCGCGGCGGGCCTCGGCAAGCCACAGCAGCGCCTGGAGCGCGGCGGGTTCGGCCAGCGGCGGGGATTCGGCCTCCTCCACCACCCAGCCGGCGGCCTCCAGCCGCTTCGCCGCATCGCGCAGCGCCGCCTCGACCACGGGCTGCACGGCCATGCCGTCCGGCGCGACGCACAAGGCGGCGCGCTTCGGCGCGGGCGGTCCTTCCAGCGGCACGCCGACCCACCACGGATCGCGGATGTCGCGCGCCGCCATGGCCACGAAGCCCAGCCGCACATCGGCGATGGTCCGCGCGATCGGCCCCGACACGGCCATGAGCTGCCCGCCGATATGTCGTTCGGCGCCGGAGGCGTTCCAGGCCGGGACGCGCCCCAGCGTGGGCCGCAGCCCATGCACGCCGCAGGCATAGGCCGGGTAGCGGATCGACCCGCCGATATCCGACCCCTGCCCGATCGCCCCGATCCCGGCGACCACGGCCGCCGCCGCGCCGCCCGAGGACCCGCCCGGCGTGATCGAGGGATCGCGCGGATTCCTTGTATGTCCGTGCAAGGAATTGCGCGTGAACCAGCGCAGCGAGAAGGCCGGGGTATTGGTTCGCCCCAGCAGCACAGCCCCGGCCTTGCGCAGATTGGCCACGACCGGATTGTCCTGCGTCGCGATCAGATCCTTCTGGAAGCGCAGCCCGTTGGTGGTCGCGAAGCCCTTCTGGTCGGCATTCACCTTGATCGTGACCGGCACGCCGGCGAGCGGGCCGGGATCCTCGCCACGCGCGATGGCGGCGTCGATCGCCGCGGCGTCAGCGAGCACCTCCTCCGGGCGATGGTCGATCACCGCGTTGATCTTCGGGTTCACGGCGTCGATGCGGGCCAGGGCATCGCGCGCGACCTCGGTCGCGGAGACCGCCTTCGCGCGGACGCGGGCAGCGAGATCGGTCGCGGGGAGGCGCCAGAGTTCGGTCATGGGAAGCATCCGCTGATAAGAGGCCGCCATGCTTCAGCGCGACGCGCGGATGGTCAACGCGTAGCGTGGCGTGCCGGCGGCCGGGACCAAAGGGCTAGAGCAGATCCCGGTCAGGTGGAATCACCTGATCGGGTGAAGATGCTCGCGAAAACAAAAGGCTAGAGACGTTGCCGTGAGCCAGGGCGAACGGGAACGGCTCTAAAGGAAGCCGCCCGATTGGCGCTTCCACAGCGCGGCATAGGTGCCGTCCCGGGCCAGCAGCTCGGCATGGCTGCCCTGCTCCACCACGCGGCCATGTTCCAGCACCACGAGCCGGTCCATGCTGGCGAGGGTGGACAGGCGATGCGCGATGGCGATCACCGTCTTGCCTTCCATCAGCCCGGCAAGCTGTTCCTGGATCGCCGCCTCGACCTCGGAATCGAGCGCGGACGTCGCCTCATCCAGCACCAGGATCGGCGCGTCCTTCAGCAGCACGCGGGCGATGGCGATGCGCTGGCGCTGGCCGCCGGACAGCTTCACCCCGCGTTCGCCGACATGGGCCTCATAGCCCGTGCGGCCGCGCCAGTCGGCGAGTTGCTCGATGAAGTCGTGCGCGGCCGAGCGGCGCGCGGCGGCGATGATCTCGGCCTCGCTCGCCGAAGGCCGGCCGTAGCGGATGTTGTCGCGGATGGACCGGTGCAGCAGCGCCGTATCCTGCGTGACGACCCCGATCACCCCGCGCAGCGATTCCTGCGTGACCGTCTCGATATCCTGTCCGTCGATGGTGATGCGCCCCGCCTCGGGGGAGAAGAAGCGCAGCAGCAGGTTCATCGCCGTCGTCTTGCCCGCGCCGGAATGGCCGACCAGGCCAACCCGTTCCCCCGGCGCGATGGTGAGGTCGAAGCCGTTCAGCACGCCGCGTTCCTGGCCATAGCCGAAATGGACATCCTCGAAGCGGATCTCCCCGCGCGTGACGACCAGCGGCTTGGCACCGGGCGGATCGGGCGCCGTCGGCGGAACGGCGATGGAATTGCTCGCTTCCTGCACGACGCCGACATTCTCGAAAATGCCGGTGACGTTGAAGGCGACCCAGCCCGAGATATTGGCGATCTGCCAGCCCATCGGCAGCGCGGCGGCGACGATGCCGATGCCGATCTCGCCCCGCTGCCACAGCCAGATCGACACGGCGCCGAGCGCGGTGAGCATCAGCGCGTTCAGCGTGGACAGCAGCAGCCCGTTCAGCGTGACGATGCGCATCTGGCGCTTGAAGGCCTCGGTCAGGCGGGCGACGCCTTCGCGGACGAAGGAATCCTCCTCCTCCGCCCGCGCGAAGAGCTTCACGGTCAGGATGTTGGTGTAGCTATCCACGACGCGGCCAGTGAGCAGCGACCGTTCCGCCGAGGCCGCGCGCGACCGGTCGCGCATGCGCGGCACGATGAAGCGCAGCAGGGCGAGATAGGCGCCAAACCACAGCAGCACCGGCATGGCGAGCCGCCAATCCGCCTGTGTCAGCCAGATGACGGCCGTGCTGCCGTAGACAAGGATGTACCAGACCGCGTTCACGCCCTGGACGACGGATTCCCGGATCGCTGGGCCGGCCTGCAGCACGCGCGTCGCGATGCGTCCGGCGAAATCTTCCTGGAAGAAGGCCCAGCCCTGGCGGACGACGTGGTAATGCGCCTGCCAGCGGATCAGGCTGGTGACGTTGGCCCCGATACCCTGCTGCGCCACCAGGTTCTGCGCGGTGATGGCGAGCGGCCGGCCGACCAGCAGCACCGCCGCCATGCCGAGCAGTTGCGGCCACGCCTCCGTCAGGATGCGGTCGGGCCCATGGGTGTTCAGAAGGCTGACCACCGTGCCGATGAAGATCGGGATCAGCGCATCCAGCACGGCGACCGTCATGCCGAGCAGGAAGAGCAGCACGAACAGCGCCTTCGCCTGGCGGATGAAGTACCAGTAGAAGGCGATCAGCCCGGCGGGGGGCGGCGCATCCGGTACGCGCGTGCCGAACAGGCGGCTGGCGGGAGCGCCTGGCGGTGCGACGGGATCGACGGTGGTTTCGAAGGGGAGCGCCATGGCGCCCCATCCACACGCCTGCCGGCCGGCGGTGTCAATCGCCGGCCGGTGACGTGTTCTCGATCAGCCCGGCAGGCCGAGCACGTTCTTCGACAGGATGTTGCGCTGGATCTCGTTCGACCCGCCATAGATGGTGGCCGGTCGCGCCTGGATGTATTGCCCGGTCGGGTTGAGGTTCCGGTTGCCTTCCATCGGTTCCAGCAGCCCGGCATTCTCGCCGGCGATCTCCAGCATGGTGTCGGTGATGCGCTGGAACAGCTCGGTCTGGAACACCTTCAGCATCGACACGTCGGGCCCGAGCGTCTCGCCCCGCCGCAGCTTGTCCACGAAGGTGCCGTAGAGCGACTTCAGGTCTTCCAGATCAAGGCGCAGCCGGCCGTAGGTCTCCTGGAAGGCCGGGTCCTCCCACACGCCCATGCGCTCGGCGAGCTGGCGCAGCCGCGTGAAGGCATAGGCCGACAGGCGCGGCGAGCCGAGATAGATGCGCTCGAAGGACAGCAGCGCCTTGGCCATGTCCCAGCCGCGGTTCGGCGTGCCGACCAGGTTCTTCGCCGGCACGCGGACATTGTCGAAGAAGACCTCGCAGAACTCGTCATGGTATTCGAGGTTGATGATCGGCTTCACCGTGATGCCCGGTGTCGCCATGTCCACCAGCAGGAAGCTGATCCCCTCCTGCTTCTTCGCGTTCTTGTCGGTGCGCACCAGCAGGAAGCACCAGTTCGCGTCCTGGGCGAGCGTGGTCCAGATCTTCTGGCCGTTGACGATGTAGTGGTCGCCATCGAGCACTGCTTCCGTGCGCAGCGCGGCGAGGTCCGAGCCCGCATTCGGTTCGGAATAGCCCTGGCACCAGATGTGCTCGCCCGACAGGATCTTCGGCAGGAAGAACTGCTGCTGTTCGTCATTGCCGTGGTTGATCAGCAGCGGGCCGACCATGACGATGCCGTGGTCGTTGGTGCGCGCGCAGCCGTAGCGCTCGATCTCCTCGGTGAAGATGATCTGCTTGGCGGGCGCGAGGCCAAGCCCGCCGAACTGCCGCGGCCAGCCCGGGCACAGCCAGCCCTTCTCGGCCAGCATGAAGTACCAGGGCTTGTTCTCATCCCAATGCAGGCGCTTGGGCGGGTTGCGAAGGTCGGCGGGGTAGTTGGCCTCGATCCAGGTGCGGACATGGGCGCGGAACGCCTCGTCCTCCATGGCGTTGAGGTCGTTGGCTTCCTTCGGTGCGATGGTGACGGCCATGGCTCAGCCTCCGAATTTCGGGCGGCGCTTCTCGAGGAAGGCGGCGCGGCCTTCCTGGAAGTCGGATGTGGTGAACAGCAGGCCCTGGAAGGTCTGCTCGTCGGCCAGCGCCTCGTCGAGGCCCTCCGACAGGATCTTCTTGGTCAGCTCGATCGGGCCGGCGGCCTCGGCGGCGAGGAAATGCGCCTTCTCCAGCGCCACCTCCAGCGCCTTGCCCGGCGGGGCCAGGTAGTCCACCAGCCCGATCCGCTCGCCTTCCGGCGCGTTCACCACCTCATGGTAGAACAGGATGCGCCGCGCCCGGCCGACGCTCACGCGGCGCGGCAGGAAATAGGGCAGGCCCATATCGGACATCAGCCCGATCTTATGGAAGCCGGCGACAAAGCGCGCATCCTCCGCGGCGACGATGGTGTCGCAGGCGCAGGCCACCGCCATGCCGGCCCCCGCGGCCCAGCCTTCCACGGCCGCGACCAGCGGCTTCGCGCCGCGCGCCATCAGCCGCACCAGGCGATGGGTGCGACGCATGCGATCACGCCCCGCCAGCGCATCGCCGACATCCATCGCGGAGATGTCGCCCCCCGCGCAGAAGGTCCCCCCCGCGCCGGTCACGACGATCGCGCGCACCGCGCTGTCGGCATGGGCGCGTTCGATCGCGTCCTCAAGCCCTGCGCGCACCGCTGGCGCAATGGCGTTCTTGCGTTCCGGATAATCGATGGTGAGGACGAGGACGCCGCCGTCCTTCTCCTCGCGCAGACGGGCCTCGCTCATTCCACGTCCTCCGGTGCGGTCGCCATGAAGCGACGGCGATGCAGCGTGGCGGAGCCGTACTGGTTCATGATCACCATGCCGCGCCGCAGATAGAGCCCGACATCGTATTCGTCGGTGTAGCCGATGCCGCCATGCAGCTGGATGCACTGCCGCAGCACATACATCCCGGATTCCGAAGCCCGATGCTTCGCCTTCGACACCGCCGCCTGGCGCAGCACGCCCGTCGCCCCGCCATCGAGCGCAGCCGCCGCGCTTTCCACCGCCGCGCGGGTCAGCGAGAGATGGATCTTCAGATCCGCCGCGCGATGCTGCAGCGCCTGGAAGGTGCCGATGATCCGCCCGAATTGCTGGCGCGTCCTGAGGTAGTCCAGCGTCAGCCCGAAGGCCTTTTCCATCAGCCCGAGCATGTGGCCGGCGGTCATCAGCGCCGCCTCGTCCAGCGCCTGATCGAGCAGCGCGCCGATATCGTCCGCGACACGCGCCGTGCGCGACAGATCCGCGCGCAGCGTGCCGACGAAGCCGCCATCCATCGCCTTCTCGAGCGTCAGGTCGGCCCCCGCCGCATCCAGCGAGACCAGCGCGATGCGGTTGCCCTCCCGGACCGGCAGCAGGAAGGCATCCGCCCCGCCCGCCTGCGGAATGAAGACGCGGGGCGCATCGCCGGTGCCGGGCACGGCGATGCTGTCCGCCTTCTCCTGCCAGGCGGTCAGCACCACCTTGCCGCCTTCCAGCAGCGGGGCGAGCAGCGCCTTGCCGTCGGCCGCCGCCAGCAGCCTGGCCGATAGCATGGCGGGGATCAGCGGCTCGGGCGCGAGACCCGCTCCGATCTCCTCATGCAGCGCCACCGCCTCGGACAGGCCGAGGCCGGCGCCACCGGCTTCCTCGGGCACCGCGAGGCCGATCCAGCCGAGCGCCCCCATCTCGGCGAAGACCGCCTTGTCGAAACCCGGCGCGACGAACCGCAGCGCGCGGATGCGCTTGGTGTCACCGTCGCGCGGCGCGACCGCCCCCGCGCTGTCGCGGATCATGCGGATGGATTCGGATCTCTCGTCCAATGCCTGGCTCATCGCTTCCTCATGGGAAAGGTCGGGGGAGATGAACTCCCCCGAACCTCCTCCTTTTTCTGACTGGGCGCCTCGCCGTTGGCGAGGCGCGGGGCGTCACTGCGTGTGCAGCACGGCGCTGGTGGCGGCCTGGGCCTCTTCCAGCGTCACGCCGGGGGCGAGGTCCACCACCACGAAGCCCTTGTCGGGCACGATCTCGAAGACGCCGAGATTGGTGTAGACGCGCTTCACGGCAGCCGGCGTGGTCAGCGGATAGCCGCATGTCTCGACCAGCTTGGGGCGGCCATCCTTCGTGGTGTGTTCCATGATGACCCACAGGCGCTTCGCCCCGGCGCCGAGATCCATCGCACCGCCGACGGCCGGCGCGCTGTCATTCTCGCTCGTCGCCCAGTTCGCGATGTCGCCATTCTGCGCGACCTCGAAGGCGCCCAGCACGCACAGGTCGATATGCCCGCCGCGGATCATCGCGAAGCTGTCGGCATGGTGACAGTAGGACCCGCCGGGCCGCAGCGTCACCGGCTGCTTGCCGGCATTCACCAGCCACGGATCGACCTTGCCCGGCGCGGGCGCGGGGCCCATGCCGAGAATGCCGTTCTCCGAGTGGAAGATCACCTCGCGCTCGGTCGGCACATAGTTGCCCACCATGGTCGGAATGCCGATGCCGAGATTGACGATCCAGCCTTCCGGAATGTCCTGCGCCAGACGCGCAGCCATGCCCTTGCGATCGAAGCCTGACATGTCCTGCTCCTCCTCAATGTTGAGGCATCCGGTTCACGCCTCCGGGTGCTCGGGCCTGCGGCCCTGCGCCCTCCGGCGACCGGATGCCGGGTTATGCCCAGTTCGGCCCGCGATCCACCTGGATCACGCGCTTCACGAAAATGCCCGGCGTGTGCACATTCTCCGGCACCAGCTCACCCAGTTCGCGGATATGCGAGACCTGCGCGATCGTCAGGTCGGCCGCCATCGCCATCACCGGGTTGAAGTTCCGCCCGGACGCCCGATAGGTCAGGTTGCCCCAGCGATCGCCTTCCCAGGCCTCGACCAGCGCGACATCGCCCTTCAGCGCGTGCTCCATCACGTAGCGGCGGCCGTTGAACTCGCGTTCCTCCTTGCCGTTCGCCAGGATGGTGCCGACCGAGGTCGCGGTGAAGAAGGCCGGAACGCCGGCACCCGCGGCGCGCATGCGCTCGGCCATCGTGCCCTGCGGCACGATCTCGAGCTCGAGCTTGCCGGCGCGATACAGCTCCTCGAACACCACCGAGCCCTGGCTGCGGGGGAAGGAGCAGATGATCTTCCGCACCCGCCCCAGCTCCATCAGCTTCGCCAGGCCCACGCGCCCCGTGCCCGCATTGTTGCAGACGCAGGTGAGGTCCGTCGCACCCTGTTCGATCAGCGCCTCGATGAGTTCGTCGGGCTGGCCCACGGCACCGAAGCCGCCGATCAGCACGGTCGACCCGTCCTTGATGCCCGCCATGGCGTCCGCCATGGATTGAACGATCTTGTTGATCACGTCTCTCTCTCGTCCTTACGGGTGTCGGAACAACCCGTTGCTCACCACAACCTTATCACGCTCCACGACCCGCGCGCGGAAGGCCGCACCGCCTTCCTCGTCCCAGATCTCCGTGCGGATCGTCTCGCCCGGGAAAACCGGCGAGGAGAACCGCAGATCCATCCGCCCGAAGCGCGCGGGATCGTAGTCGCATAGCGCCTTCATCAACGCATGGCACACCACGCCGAAAGTGCACAGGCCATGCAGGATCGGTTGCTTGAATCCCGCCTTGGCCGCGACGTCCGGATCGATGTGCAGCGGATTGTGATCGCCGTTCAGCCGATAGACTATCGCCTGTTCGGGGCGCGTGACCAGATCGACCGATCGGTCGGGCGCGCGCTCGGGTTCCGGGTGCGGCTTCTTCACCGGACCGGACGGCCCGCCGAAGCCGCCATCGCCGCGCGCGAAGGTCGTCCCTTCCAGCGTCGCGAGCTTCTCGCCGGTCCTGGCATCGACCACGACGCGTTCATTGTACAGCAGCGCCCCCTTGCCCGGGCCGCGATCGACGATGGCGCTGATGCGCGACTTGCCGATGATCTCGCCCTCGGCCGGCAGCGGCTTGTGCAGGATCAGCGACTGTTCGCCATGCAGCACCTGGGTCCAGTCCACCCCCGTATCCGGGTTGCGCAGCCAGAATCCCGGATAGCCGAGGACATTCGCCATGGCCGGCATCGCCTTCAGCCGCGGCTCGTAGAGGAAGTCGAGCTGCTGGCGGTCCATCGGGTCCTGACCCAGGCCGATGGAGAAATTGTACAGCGCCGTGTCCTGCCAGCGGATGGTCTGGCGGATCTCCGGGATGGGGTAGTTCAGCAGGTGTTCGTAGTTGATGGTCACTGGTGCGTTTCCTCGACCTCGATCACGGCATCGGCGGCGAAGGCGCCCTGCCCTTCCGGCAATACCAGCAGCGGGTTCACATCGACCGACAGCAACCGGTCGCCTGCCCCCGCGGCAAACCGCGACAACGCCGCCAAGGCCCCCGCCAGCGCCTTCACATCCGCCTTGGGCCGCCCCCGCGCGCCATCGAGCAGCGGGAAGCCCTTGAGCGAGCGGATCATCGCCTCCGCATCCGCCACGCTGAAGGGGCAGCGGCGGAAGGCGACGTCCTTCAGGATCTCGATGAAGACGCCACCCAGGCCCACCATCGCCACCGGCCCGAAGACCGGATCGCGCGCGACGCCGAGCGCCATCTCGACCGCGCCCTTGATCTGCTTCGCGATCAGCACACCCTCGATGCGTGCGCCCGGCGCGCGTTCCGCCGCGCGGGCCAGCAGCGTCGCGTAAGCCTCCCTCACCGCGCCCGCATCCCCGAGGTCGAGGATCACGCCGCCGATCTCGCTCTTGTGCAGGATGTCCGGCGACAGGATCTTCGCCACCACCGGGAAGCCGAAGGATTCCGCGGCCGCCACGGCGTCGTCGACGGTCGCGCAGGCCTTCTCCGGCACGGCCGGCACGCCCGCCGCGGCAAGGATGCGCTTGCCCTCCGCCTCGGTCGGCGTCGCCGCCGGCAGGCTCACCCGCGGCACCACGAACTCGCCTGCCGCGGGGGCCGCGAAGGCGGCGCCGAAGCGACCCATCGCCTCGATCGCATTCACCGCGCGGGTCGGGTCCTCGAAGACGAGGAAACCGTCCTCCTCATACCCGCGCACCTTGTCGGCCGAGGCGATCACCGACAGCACCCACAGCCGGTCGGGGAAGCGCTCCCGCGCCTGCTTCAGATAGGGCCGCAGCTTCGGCGCCATGGTGGTTGACCCGCCCGTCTGGGTCAGGAAGACCAGCATCGAGCGGTAGCCGCCGGCATCCGCTGTCGTCTCCAGGAAGTGCTCGAACATCTCGGTCTGGTTCACCGCCTGGGCGGTGCAATCGACCGGGTTGCGCGGCGCGGCGAAGGAGATCAGCCCCTTCAGCTTCGCCTGTGCCGCCTCGGGCATGGCCGGCATCGGCACGCCGACCGCTTCCGCCGCATCGGAGATCAGCACCCCCGCACCGCCGGAGACGGTGATGACGCCGAGCGTGTTCTTCGCCGGATAGATCCGCCGCGAGGCCGCATAGGCGATGTCGAGCATCTGCTCGGTCGTCGTCGCGCGCACCACGCCGAATTCGGCCAGCACCGCATCCGTCACCGCATCGTCGCCGGCGATGGAGGCCGTGTGCGACTTCGCCGCATGCCCGCCGAGTTCCGACCGGCCCACCTTCATCATCACCACCGGCTTGCGGTTGCGCCGCGCCAGGTCGAGTGCGGCGGTGAAACGCGCGCTCTCCCGGATGCCTTCGGCATAGGCGCAGATCACCTCGACCTCATCGGCCTGCGCCATCCAGCCGATCACCTCGCCGAGCGAGACGTCGGATTCATTGCCCGTGGTGACGCAGACCGGCGTGCCGAGACCCCGCGCCCGCGCGGTCGCGAAAAGGTGCGTACCATAGGCGCCGGACTGCGAGGCGATGCCGATATTCCCCGGCAGCGGCCAGCCCTGTTCGAAGGAGGTCGAGAACATCGGATAGAAGCCGACCGCCGCATTGAACAACCCCAGGCAGTTCGGTCCGAGGATGCGCATCCCGTGCTGACGCGCGGCGGCGACCAGGCGCTCCTGCATCGCGGCGCCGGCCTCATCCACCTCGGCAAACCCGGCGGTGAAGACGATCGCCGCCGGGCAGCCCTTGGCCCCAAGATCCGCCACCGCCTGGACGGCGCCTTCGCCCGGCACGGCGACGATCGCGACATCCGGCACCTCGGTCAGCGCACCGACCGAGGCGAAGGCCGGCAGCCCCTGAACGACCGGTCGGTTGGGATTCACGGGAAGAATCGTGCCCGCGAAGCCCTGGCTGCGCATATAGGCGATTGGCCTGCCACCGATCCGGGTCGGGTCGTCCGAAGCCCCGACGATGGCGACCGAACGCGGACGCACCATGGCATCCAGGGCGGCGAAGCCCGAACCGGGCGTGTCTTGTCGAAGCGGGCCGCCATCGGCAGGCATGGACTTTCCTCCGTTAAGTTCTGCCGCCAGGGTGGCCGCCCGTGCCCGCCACGGCAAGGGGGGCGTCCCTGCACGGCCCGGAGGTCAGCCGCGCACAAGCGAAAGGGCCGCGCCCTTCCGGCCGCGGCCCTTTGCCACTCTCGTCTGTCGGTCGGCTCAGGCGCCCGGCGCGACCACCGTGCAGGCGCCGCGCCCGCGCAGCCGGTTGCAGGCCTGCTCGGCCGCGCTGCGGCTGAGGCCGGTCACGCGGGCCCGATAGAGCGTCGCGTTGCCCTGCCGCACCGGCGTCACCGCTGCGCGGGTGCCCATGGACGCGACCACGTCGCGCGCCTGGTTCGCCGTGTTGCGGGCCAGGTTCTCCGAGGAGAAGGCACCGACCTGCACCGACCAGCCATTGCCGCCACCACCCGCGGCCGCACCGCGGCTCGGCTGCGGCGGCGCCGCGAGGGCGGCGACGGCCGTCTGCTGCGTCGGCGGCGTCGGCAGCGGGTTGGGCAGCGTGCCAGCATGGGCGGTGCCGACGATGCCGAAGCCCCGGAAAGGCGAGGCGGAGGGCGCGCGCCGTTCGGCCGGCGCGGCGAGCGCCGTCGCGAGCACCGCCGGCGTGGCCTGAGGCATGGGGGCGTCGTCCGCCGGCTGCTGGCCGCGCTCGATCTCGGACTGGCGGGCGGCTTCGGCCAAGGCAGCGCGGGCGCTGGCCGTCAGCGTCGGATTCTCGGCCCCCGTCATATAGGTCGGGGTGCCGGAGGAGGGCGGAGCCGGCGGCGGCGCGACCATGGGCGCGAGGGACGCCACCTGAACCGCCGGGGCGGCGGGCGGTGGCGGCGGTGCGGCCGCGACCTGGATCGGCGCGACGGCGTCACGCTGCTCGCGCAGCGCGAGGGCGGTGGTGGGCGACATCGGGCGCGGGCCCGGGGCGATGCGCGTGCCGATATCGGCCGCCGCATAGACCTCGGCCGGCGCGCGGCGACTCGGGTGCACCCCGGCGATGCGCGGCCCGATGCGCGCGACGTAGTTGCGCGTCTCGTTCGGCAGGCCGCGGCCACCCCAGAGGTAATCCTCGAGCCGGCGCGGACCGGCATTGTAGGCAGCGAGGAAGGCCGGGCTGCCGTAGAGCTCGTACATCTCCCGCAGATAGGCGGCGCCGGCCTGCAGGCTGTCGTACGGGTGATACGGATCGGGGCCGAGGTTGTAGCGCGCCTGCAGCTCGCGATAGGTGCCGGGCATCACCTGCATCAGGCCCATCGCGCCGACCGGCGAGGTGGCGGTGGCCCGCCCGCCGCTTTCCTGGCGCATCACCTCGCGGATCCAGGTCTCGGGCACGTCGAAACGGCGCGAGGCGTCACGAATCCACGGACCCCAGGGATCGCTGGGCGGACCGGGCGGGGAGGTGTTGTCGGGACGGTTGTAGTAGGGACCGTTGTTGACCGCGGTGCGGCCACCCGTCTGCGCGCAGGCCGCCAGAACCGACAGCACCGCGGCGACAAGAACGGCTCTGCCGCCGTCCTTCAAGCGTCCGGTCATTCCCCCTGGTCTCCAGTTCCCCGCCGAATCAACCACCTCTTATGCGAGATGCCGGAATTCCCCCTCCGGCCCCTCAGGCGGCCCCCCCGCGGGCGTGAATGCAATACAGTGAAACCTTGCGTAGGCCAGTGGCCGGTGTCGGGTCAAGCATTGCCGACGCATCGCAGCATGTGGTGTGTCCTGATCCGCCGCCCGTGCCACGGGTGGAAGGAGCCCATCATACTGTGGCCGAAGCATGGCGAATCACGGATGATCCCGCCCGTGCCGCCGGCAACCGTCTGGAGAGTTGGAAGATGTTCGATCTGCGCCGTCTCGCCCCCTTGGGCATCGTGCTCGCGCTCGGCGGCGGCCTCGTCGCCTGTGCTCCGGCCGACAATTCCACGGTCAGCCGCGGGGCGCTCGGCTCCTCGGGCTATGTTTCGGCCGGCACCATCGTGGGTATGCGCCCGGTCCAGGTGCAGGGCACCCGTAGCGGGGTGGGCGTGGCCGGCGGCGCGGTCGCCGGCGGGTTGGTCGGCAGCACGATCGGCGGCGACTGGCGCGCGCGCACCGTCGGCGGGGTGATCGGCGCCCTGGCCGGTGGCCTTGCCGGCGGCGCCATCGAGGAAGGTGTCACCCGCGGCAATGCCATGGAGTTCATCATCCGCGACGACAACGGCCAGATGCGCTCGGTCATCCAGACCAATGAGCTGAACCTTGCCGTCGGCGAACGGGTGATCATGACCCAGACCGACCGGGTGCGCCTGTCGCGCGCCGGCGGTGCGGCGCCGGTCCAGTATGGTGCGTCCTACCCCGGTTATGGCGGCGGCCCGGTGGACGCCATGGGCGGCAAGTAGCCCCGCCCTTCCGGCCCGGGCGCGGCCGGTGTAAGCCGCGCCCATGTCCAGTACCGCCCCGCCCGTCCATGCCTTCGACGCCGCCAACCCAAGGCGGAAGGAAATCGCGCTCGAGGATCTCGGGGGTGGTCTCGCCCGCTGGCGCCTGGCCTGGGCCCTGGCGCGCAGCGACATCACCCATCGTTATCGCGGTTCGATCCTGGGCCCGCTGTGGCTGACCCTGTCCACGGCGGTGATGCTGGGCGCGCTGGGCCTGCTCTACGCCAAGCTGTTCCGCATCGACGTGACCGACTACCTGCCCTGGCTGACGGTCAGCCTGATCCTGTGGAACACGCTGAACCAGACGGTCACGGACGCCACCATCTGCCTGACCGGGGCCGAAGGCGTGATCCGCCAGATCCCCCTGCCCTATACGGTGCACGCGCTGCGCGTGGTCATGCGCAACGCCATCATCGCGGCCCACAACCTGCCGCTGATCGCGGTGATCTTCGCCATCTTCGGCGTCGCGCCGCACTGGACGCTGATCCTCACCATCCCGGGCTTCGCGCTGATGGCGATCGGCGGCTTCGCCGCCTCGCTCTTCCTCGGCATGGTCTGCGCCCGCTTCCGGGACATCCCGCCCATCATCGGCTCCCTGATGCAGGTCGCCTTCTTCGTCTCCGCCGTGATCTGGAAGCCGGACATGGTCGGGCATTGGGAGCCGCTGCTGCCGCTCAACCCCGTCTTCGCGGTGATGGAAGCGATCCGCGCCCCGATCATGGGCACCACCGGCGGCTTCATGGTCTGGTTCGCGGCGATCGTCTGGACCGGGATCATGGTCGCGATCTCCTGGGCCTTCTTCGTCCGCTTCCGCGGCCGCATCGCCTTCTGGGTCTGACATCAATGGCCAGCATCGACGCGGCGCATCTCGCCATCGAGTTCCCGCTCTACCACCACAATGCGCGGTCGCTGAAGCAGCGGATCCTCGCCTCCTCCGGCCTCAGGCTGAAGAAGGACGACGACAATCGCATCGTCATCGCGGCGCTGCGGGACCTCAGCTTCACCATCGGCAAGGGCGAGCGCGTCGCGCTGGTCGGGCCGAACGGCGCCGGCAAGACCACGCTGCTGCGCACCATCGCCGGCGTCTACGAGCCGGTCGCGGGGCAGCTTCGCGTGGAGGGCGAGATCGGCTCCCTGATCGACCCCGCCGCCGGCATGGACCAGTTGCTGACCGGCCGGGAGAACGTGGTGCTGCGCGCGCTGTTCCGGGGCATGACCGAGACCCAGGGCCGCGCGCTCGCCGAGGAGGTCGCAGGCTTCGCGGGCCTCGGCGACTTCCTCGACGTGCCGATCCGCGGCTATTCCGCCGGCATGAATGTCCGGCTGTCCTTCGCCATGGCGACGGCGATGACGCCCGACATCCTGCTGATGGATGAATGGTTCCTCGCCGGCGATGCGGATTTCATGCGAAAGGCCGAGGAACGGCTGACCCACCTCGTCACCGGCGCCGAGATCCTGATGATCGCGACCCATGACATGGCCGTGGTCCGGAAATGGTGCACGCGCGCGATCCGGCTGGAAGGCGGGCGGATCACGGCGGATGGACCGGTGGATGAGGTGATCGGGCCGGCGCCAGCATGAGGCGGGCCGGCGCCCTGCGATAAAGGCAGCACTACCCGATGACCCAGGTGCCTGCGCTTGCCGATGGAGGGGCTCTGCCCCTCCAAACCACCCCGCCAAGTGCTTGGAGCACTTGGAACGCAGTCTTTTGGTGCGGGGCAAGGCGGCCATTGCGCACCCCTCCAGCGCGCATCGTGCCCAGAGGCGGGTTTCGGCGCCCTTCTGCCAGGGGTGCGCGGCGCCAGATTGAGGTTTCCAAAGGCCTTTCGGCCTTTGGCGGGGTGAGCCCGAGAGGGCCAGGGCCCCTCTCGGTTCCGTCCCCGAAGTATCGGGGTCATCAGGAATCTCTATAGCCCGAGCCCCGGCACCAGCATCGCCTCCAGCGCCGCGCGCCGTTCCGGTGGCAGGGCGATCGCCTTGCGCGCCACCAGATCGAGCGCCACCCCTACCGCCTCCGCCGCCGCGACCGCTTCGCCGGTTTCGCCGTCATGCAGCAGATGCGTCCAGGTGGCGGTCTTGCTGCCCAGCGCGCGCAGCCCGCTGACCACGGTCACGAGCTGCCCGGCCCGGAGCGGGCGCAGGTGCACGAGCCGGTATTCGAGCGCGGCGCCCCCGATCCCCTCCTCCTTCACGCCGACGCCGCTGCCGCTGTTGCGCAGGTTCGGCACGCCATCCCAGACGCGGGCGATGACGCCGTCGGGCCGCATCACGCCGGCAGCGTCGCAATCCTGTGGCCGGACCAGGCCGCGATAGGCCTCGGCGAGGCCCATCGCCAATGCCGTGGCCCGGTCAGGCAGCGGCCGCGGCGGGTCGAAGCCGAGGCCCCGCGGCTGCGCATGCTCCGGCAGATCGACGCGCAGCGCATCGAGGTTGCCGGGCCGGCCGTCCGGTTCGATGTCGGAGACGAGGGTCGCCGCCGGCAGGCCGGTCGCGCTGTGGCGGATCTCCGCCAGGGTGCGCAGCATCGTGCCGCGCTGGCCGAGCACGCCGCCCAGGATGGTGAAGGGCGCGCCCGGCGCCAGTTCGCGCAGGAATCGGATATGCTGGTCGCGCAGCGTGTAGCCGCCGGCCGAGGGCGGCAGCCCCGCCTCGAGCAGCAGCCACTGCAGGGCGTCGCAGCCCCGCGCGACATAGTGGCGCACATTCATGTGGCCCATCACGTCGCATTCTTCCTGCTGCACGCTGCCCCGGCCGATGACGATCACGCATAACCCTCCCTCGCTGCGTCGCGGCAGAACAGCGCGGCATGAGGCGGTGGGCAAGCGGGCGGGGCCGAGCAGCGGCGCTTGACCCCGCCCCCCGGGATTTGCCACCGTTCGCCAGTGGGGATTCTGGTGAGTGTCCGCGCCGGCGATGACGACACGCTCTGGGCCGTTATAGCGACGGTCGGGCGAAGGAGCCGTGTTGCGGAGGTCTTCCGATCCCGCGCCCAGGCCCTCGACGATCGCGCCTGGCGCGACCAGCAGGTCAAGGCCTATGCGGATTGGCTGGTGCGGGCGAAGCAGCCCGTGCCGCATTACTCGGTGACGCCGATCCGGCGGTCGGACCTGCCGCGCAAATGGACACCGCTGCCAGCACTCGGTTTCCTGCGCGGCCAGATGATCTGAGCTCTGCCTGCTGGTCTGCGTGCTGGCGCACGGCACGGGACGACCTGAATGTGCAACCTCTTGGTGGAGTTCGGCGTTTTCGCGCCAACGCGCAGGTTGAACCCGATGGGATTGCATCCGGAGCCGGCTTGGCCGCGCGATCGAAGGGTGTATCGTCCGCGGCGCCGCCCGCCTTCCGGAGGAAAGAGTCTTGCCAGTTCAGCGCCCCGGCCGCCGGTCTCTCAGGTCAGCCCTGTGTGTCGCCATGGCCTCGACCACGCTGCTCACCGGCTGCGTCGCGGCCCAGGTCGCGGCGCAGCAGACCTCGGCGGGCCCACGGCTCGGCAGCGACGACGGCACCGATGCCTGCCGCCCGCAGATCGAGCAGTTCGACAGCAGCGCCGCCTATTTCGCCGCGCCCATCGTGGCCGGCGCGGTGGTGATCGGGGCGGGTGGTGTTCTCGGCACGCGCCCCGGCGTCATCGGGGCCCTCGTCTGGGCGGCGAGTTCGGCCGCCGCGGCCGCTGCCGCCGCCACCTACCTCGAACAGCGCCAGCGTGACACGAATGGCGACGCCGATGCGCTGGCCACCGCCGTGGCGAGCGACATCGACCAGGAGAACACCCACATCGCGCAGTCCCAACGGACGCTGGACGCCGTGACCGATTGCCGCCTGCGCGAGGCCCAGCGCGTCCAGGCCGCCGCCCGCGCCGGCGAGATGCAGCGCCGCGAGGCCGAGCAACGCCTGGCCGCCCTGCGCCAACAGGCCGAGCGCGACCTCGCCATCAGCCAGGGCGTGCAGCAGCGCATCCAGGCCCGCACCGAAGAGTTCGCCACCGGCGTCGATGCCGTCGCCCCGAATGCGCGCAGCGCTCCGCCGCCGCGGCCGCGGGCGGTTGCGGCCCGGCCGGCCCAGCCTGTGACGCTCCAGGCCGCGCCGCTGCCTTCCGCCCCACGGGTGGCCGCTCAGGTGCCGGCGCGCCAGCAGGTGCAGGTGGTGCCGACCCGCAACCCGGAATTCGTGGCCGTGGAAACGCCGAGCGGCCAACGGCTCGGCTACGCGCAGGCGGCGGTCTTCTCCATCCCGCCGACGCAGACGCGCGCGGTATCGGTGCCCGCGGTGGCGAGTGGGGCGGAAGCCGCGCGGGTGCGCACGCTGGTCAGCACCAACATCGCCCGACGCGAGGGCTTCGCCGAATCCGTGGCGGATCTGCAGCGGGCGGTGAGTTCGGGGTTCGAACTCGGGACCTGATCGGATGGGGACGGCCCCGGAAGGGGCTTTACCCCATTGGCCGGCAGAAGAGCGTCGGCTGTCGGATCAGGGAGGGGCTCTGCCCCTCCCCGAACCCCGCCCCGGCAAAGGCCGAAAGGCCTTTGCAAACCTCGACATGGCGCTTTGCGCGACGGTCAGAACGAGCGCCCAAACCACCTCCGCGCCCCAAGCGCGCGGTTCGGGGCAGCATGGTGTCCTGCCCGGCACCAAGTGCCGGCGGTCCAGGCCATACCATGGCCTGGCGGGGTGAGGT
>JAYRJZ010000053.1:0-34400 GCA_041906015.1 Roseomonas sp. | reverse complement strand
GCATCAGCGCCGCCGTCGTGAACGAGACGCCGAGATGCTCGGCGATCGCCGAGCAGGTGTATCGCCGCGCGACCATGCCGCGGATCAGCGCCTCGGTTTCGGGCGGTACGGCGCTGGGCTGCTTCTGGATCGGCGAGGGCCGCGCCGGCAGGCCCAGCCGGTGCGCGCGCCCGACGACGGAGCATTTCGACCGCTGCATCTCCCGCCCGATCTCATTCGTGCTGCGCCCTTCGCCCCACAGGCGGCGCAGGCAGGCGTCTTCTTCAGGCGTCCAGCCCTTCAGGGTGATCCCGGCCATGATCAGACCTCCGGCCCGGCGTCGGGCTTGTCGTGCAGCAGGGCGCCGACCGCCTGCATGCAGGCCGCCTGCAACTCCAGCAGTTCATCCGCGATGCGCTGGCGTTCGGCGGGCGACAGGCGCGAATCCTCCATCGCCGTCGCCCAGGCGGCGCCGACATCGGCCGCGTTGCGGAACACCTCGGCGAGCGAACGGTTCACCGGGCCCGCGCCCGCGCCGATCGGCAGCAGGCGGTACCCGGCCAGGCGCGCGAGCACCGCGGTGACGCGCGGATGCGGCGCGCAGCGTTCCAGATCCGCGACGACATCGGCCTGCGGCATCCGGTCCGGCTTGTGGGGGTTGTAGGTTTCGGCCAGCGTCGAGAAGTGCAGGCGCGTGACCGAGGCCGCGGCCTCGACCCCGCCGACATCGTCCACCAATCCACGCATGGCGGTCTTGATCGCCGCCCGTTCGGCGGGGGCGAGGAGCGAGGTCATGGCGAGGCCTCCGAAGGGTTATGGGTGCATGCCGCCGCACGGGTCGGCAGGGTGGGCAGGCGATGGATGCGGCCCTGTTCAGAGCCCCCGACAGGGCGGCGACACGCGGTTCCCCGGGCGGCGACGGCATGGCGCCGCCGCCCGGGGGGCGTCACCATGGGGAGTGCCAACCCACCCATGGAGAAACTGATGCCCGACAGCCCATCCCTCGCATCGCAGATCGCCGGCGTGCTCACATGCTTCGAAGCGATTGCCGACGCGATCATCGCGCGCGACCCGGCCATGGGGGTGGCGATCGAGGAGCGGCTGGAGGAGGCCCTGACGAGCATCACGACGCGCGACGGCCCGAAGGCCCCGAGTGCGCTTCCGCCGGAGGGCCTGCTCTACATTCTTCAGATGAAGCGTCGGCGGGCGTCATCCACGGGCGCAGAACCTCCGCCTTGAAGCCGTCGAAGGACGGCCGGGGCCGCGCCCCGTCCAGGAACCACCACAGGACGCGACCGATCAGCGCGCGCATGGCCGGACTTCCTTCTCACGCCATGGTTGGGGCAGGATGGGGGCTGGTTGGGCGCGGGAGATGGCGGGATGCGGGCGATGCTGCTGGCGGCGGCAATGGCGGGCTGGTGCGGCGGGGTGTTCGCGCAGCAGGCCGGGCCGGACGCCTGCGTCCGGAACCCCCACGACTGGAGCGCTCGCCCTTGCACCCGCGAGGTCGAGGTCGCGCGGCGAATTATTCTCGCCGACGCCGCGGTGTTTGCCCCGGCGTGCCGGCGCCGTCCACAACGTTGGGGTCAAGACCTGCGAAGCATGCTGGCCGGCTCGGTCGGCCTTACCGCTGTGCCCGGGCCCCGTCCGACCGCCCGCCAAGCCCGCGAGGAGGCGGCGGCCGTGCAACGCGCGCTCGCTCGCGCCGAGGCGATGCTCCGCACCGACCGCCGGGCAGCCTGCGCCGAGATCGATCCCGCCGCATTGCCCCGCGGCGACGCCATGGTGCGGGAACTGCGGGATTTCGACCGCAACTGCCCGGACTGGTCCTGCGTGAGGCCGATCGAGTAGAGCTGGCACGGCTAGCCCTCCGCGCGGGCAGGATCGTTGCGACCCCACCCGCGCCTCGGCACCATGGGCAGTTGCGACTCACCCATGGAGAATCCAATGGCCGACACCCCCGCCGACCCGAGCGGCAAGGCTGCTCTCATCATCGCCGAGGAGTTGCTCACCCTGCTCGCCAGCAAGGGGCACATCACGCAGGACGAGATGTTCACGACCGTCAACACGGCGGCACGGAAGCTGGCACATGGCGGCATGGCGAAAGCTGCGTTGCAGGCGGACCGTCTGAACCAGCGGCTGAGGAAGCTGTTCGATCCGGGCTAAGGGCGGCGATCGCCTCCGCCAGTCCCGGCACCGTTACCCACCGGCCGCGCACGACCGGATCACCCGGGTCACTGGTTCTGACCCACCACCGACCTTGCGCGACCAAGGAGAGGGTCTTCAGCCTCTCCAAGCGTTCAATCACGCTGAGGTCGTCGAGAAAGTCATTGAAGGCATCTTCGGTCATGTCAGGCCGCCTTCGCGTCGGCGGCGGCAACGGGCAGCTCCGCCACCGCACCGATCTTCGGCGCCAACACGGCGCGCACGGCATTCCACGTCGCAGGGCGGGGCATGACCCCATCGAATTTCCACTTGTGCCAGATCGACCGGTCAATGCCGGCTTCCCGGCACACGCGGGCGACGCTGACCTTCGCGGCGCGGAGCCGTTCCTCGATGTCGTCGATGCACGCGGTGACGCTGTCCATGACTTAATCATATGACTAACACCATGCATACCGTCAAGGGAAACGGCGTTGCTATGCATATGCGCGGCGCCTACGCCTCCGCTATGGTGAAGCGCGCTGCGCCGCAGCAGGAATCACGGACCTCCCCGGAGACGCTGACCGGGTGGCTCAAGGCCACCATGGCGGCGCGCGACATGGTGCAGGACGACCTGATCCGCCTCAGCGGCCTTCCCCAGCCGACCGTGAACAAGCTGGTCAACGGCGTCATGTCGATCAGCACGGAGACGCTGCCAGCGCTGGAGCGTGCCCTTGGTACGCAGGCGCCGGCCCACCTCGCCCGCCAGGCTGTGAAGGGGCGGAAGCGCGGCTACACCGACCACAAGATCATGGCGACGGCCCTCGCCTCGCCCATCACCGGCGCGGCCCCGCGGCTGGCAGATCACGATGTGCAGGTCTGGATCGCCATGCCGGTTGGCCGGGGCCCGCTGTTCCTGCTGCAGACAGCCGCGACGGAATTTGCGTGGCGGCCTCCATCGCTCAGCGGCGCGCGGCAGGCGTTCATGATGCGCATGCCGGATGACAGCATGTCGCCGTGGCGAGAGGCGGGCGAGCCCATCTACTTCGACCCTGACGCCGATCCGGCTCAGGCGCGACACGCGATGCTGCAACTCGACATCGGATTGCCGGCCGATGTCTGCCTGGTCTGCCGCCTGCTCTCCCCTGCCGTCATCGGCGAAAAGCCGCACGGCATGATCTACCGCGACGGTCGCAAGAGCAGCATCCCCGACGGGCCGGTGCGCCGGGTTATCCCTGCCCTGGAATGGACACAGATCATCCCGCCCTAAGTTTGTTTACTCATATGCATTGACACCGGCAATACGCATATGAATAAGATCGCCCCGTTTCCACGGAGGCGACCATGCTCGACCAGCCCACCCCCACGGTTCCCGAGGCCTTCGCGACGCTGGCCAAGGCGCTCGCCGCCGACGGCTTGAGCGCGGGCGGCGACTTCAAGCGCGCCGGGACGTTCCGCGAGGCGGTGCTGAAGCTCGGCGCGCGCTGGGACGCCGGCGAGCCCCCGCACACCACCCGCAGCCCGGCGAAGCCGAAGCAGCCCGGGGCGCCGACCGCCGCCGAGCCCGAGACCTTCGCGACGGCCGAGGCGTGACATGGCCGGGCAGCTCGACAATCCGCTCGATGGGCGCGGTGCTGGCAAGGCGCCGATGCTCGCGACTGGCGTGCCGCTGGTCGACACGGCTGACCTTGCCGCAGCGATTTCCGAGTTCCAATCGGCCCTTCCTGGGTGGTGGTTCTCGGTCGCGACCTGCTCGGTCAGCCGGGACGCAAGCTGCGGTCCTGACCGGCAGGGGCCTGATGCCGCGCTGCTCGAGATCAGGCTGTTCGATAGCGGGTTCCACGTGGATCTGCGCGACGGATCGACGGCCCAGGCCCTCCGCAACGTCATGAATCAGGCGCTGGCCGCGAAGGCGATTCTCGCCGGCACGGCCCAGGCCGACGCGCTGAATCTGCTGCGTGAGTTCTGGGACTTCGCGCAGAGCGGCGAGCGCTTCGTCTACCCCGCCGGCAGCGTCCAGGCCCTCAGCACCATGTTCGGCGCGGCGAAGGGCAGCGACTGATGGACGCGCTCGACCCCGTCACGCGCCTGATCCTGCGCGCCGCGCTCTTCATCGCCAAGGCGGAGGTGCGCTGACCATGATCATCGAGGTCACACTCGGTATCCGTCTCACCGAGAACGAATACCGCGAGGTCGCGGCAGTGCTCCCGCGATACCACGACGAGTGGCGGATCGAGATGCCGTCCAAGCCGGAAGCAGTCGCGGCCACGCTCGAAGCGCTTCATGCCGCGTTCAAGATCGCTGGAATGCGGCCGACCTTCGACCGCACGCCGGAGGCTGCCTGACATGCGCCTCACCCTCCTCCCCGACCAGCCGCCGGAACCGCCCACCATCGCCGCGCTGTATCGCCGCGTGGTGGACCTGCCGCATGACCTCGGCGAGTTCGCGCGGGCGATGCTGGACGCCCCCGGCGTCACCGCGGCCGAGTTGCTGGCCGAGGCCGATCGCATCGACAAGGTCGCCAAGGCCTGCGGCGAGCCCGATGTGCGCGGCATCCTGTCGCGGGAGGCGCGGGATTGGTCGGCCCTCGCCAGCATCCTGCGCGACGCCGCGCCGCGCTTCCCCTCCCCGCCCCGTGTCCCGCTCAGCGCCGAGGAGGCCGACGCCTCCATCCGCCGCCGCGCCGGCATCATCGGAGGAACCGGCTGATGCACCGCCCCTGCGCCATGTCCCGCCGCGCACCCCGCTGGGTCGAGCTCGCGCAGGACGTCCTCGCCATGACTCTCATGCTGATCGGCTTCGGCGGGCTGACCGTGATCTGCATCGCGCTGGTGCCGGCATGACCGCGCGCATCACCCTGGCGCCCGCGGCGCCGCGCCGCCTGACGCATCGCGCTTCGGCCGCCGTCATCGCGCTGCTGTCGCTGGCGCTGTGGTCCGGCATCCTCGCGGCGGTGCCGTGATGGCGGGGCTGTCGGGCACGATGGACGATCCGCTGACGCAGTTGATGCGCGTGGCGGTGCGGATCGGGGCGCATCCCGAATTCCGCGGCGAGGTCGAGATGATCACCGCATCGGTGCTGGTGCTGGAAGCGGTGCGCCTCGGCGTCGCGCGGCTGGAAGGCGCGCCGCTACGGCCGAGGCCAGCGGCGCTGTCGCCCTGCGCGACGGTGGTGGATCTGCGGGAGCGCCGCGCCGCCCTCGAAGGAGGCGCGAAGTGAGCGCGTGGCCGAACCCCGACAAGCCCGGCTTCCCGCTGAACCCGGAGCGGGATGGGTGGCATTGGCTCATGTCTTTGGAGGAGAAGGAGGCGCGACCATACAGTTGGACTGCCGGCGGTGAGGATATCGTCGGGCAATACCAATCCATGTGGTGGGGGACGAAGTGGTCGCTGCCTGATCTGCTCGCGAAGGATGGCTGGCGCTACCTCGGCCCTTGCCACACCCCCGCCGACCTCGCAGCCGCCCGCGCGGAGGGGGCGGAGGCGATGCGCGAGGCAATCCGAACCAGTATCCGAGACAGGGTTTGGCCACCCACAGCGTCGGCCGCCTACGTATCAGGGTTCAACGAAGGCATCCTGGCGGCACTAAAGATCGTTCGCGAACAGCCCACCCCCGCCGCCGACGCGCTGGCAAGTCAGCATCTGGACGATGCCGCTGTTGATCGCATGGCGGTCGAGATGAAGCGGAAGTTGGCGAAGGCGCGAGCGAAGGGACAGAACGGATGGGATGACCCGTCCTTATGCTCGGTGCCGTTCCTCGCGGACATGCTGATCTCTCACTGCGCGAAGTCGAACACCGACAACATGATCGACCTCGCCAACCTCGCCATGATGCTCCACCTGCGCGGCGCAACCACCGAAGTCGCCGACGCGCTGGCACGGCGGGATGATGGCTGGCAGCCCATCGAGACAGCGCCTCGCGACGGCACGCCCGTTGATCTGTGGCTCAGTCCCTACACCGGCGGTCAACGGCGCATTGCCGGCATGTGGTGGGTCAACAGCGCAGCCGAGGAGACAGCCCCCGGATACTGGCGCGGTGACCTACCCAGAGACCGATTGGTCTGGCGCGGCGACGGCGGGGAGCATTCCGCACGCTACACGCATTGGCGCCCGGTTCCCATGCCGCCGGCCCTCCGCGCCCGCGCTGGCGGGGAGGAGCGGCAGGGATGATCCGGCATTTCTTGCGCCTCAACGACCCACTCACACCCGTGTATCGCGTCGACTACGACGCCGGCACGTGGGAGCTGGTGTCC
This sequence comes from Roseomonas sp., assembly GCA_041906015.1. Classification (GTDB taxonomy): domain Bacteria; phylum Pseudomonadota; class Alphaproteobacteria; order Acetobacterales; family Acetobacteraceae; genus Neoroseomonas. The sequence continues at coordinate 28,027 of JAYRJZ010000053.1, read as the reverse complement.
AGTCGGCTCGGCCGATTTGACGCCAGCGGCAGCATCACAGGGGACCCCGCCAAGGACTTCCCGCCCGCGGGCTTCCGCGAAGTCTGGCCCAAACCGGACGGGGGTGATGGGTTCGCGCGGTTTGCTCTGACGAATCCCGATCACGAGCGGCAGCCCGACCTGCTCGCCGCCGCCCCCGCGCCGATGGATGGGGAGCCGGCATGACAACCTTCGCACTCTACGCCACGCTGGCGTTGTACTTCGGATACATCGGACAGCGCGCCTGGACGTTGTTCTTTCAGCGCCAGGATGCGACCGGGCGGATCATTGATGCCCTGCTCGCGGCCACCTACGCCTGCTGCATCACCGGCCTATGGCCGCTTCTGCCATGACCGCCGTGGCCGACTGGATCTCCGCCCTCCCCGCGCTCCGCCTGTCGCCCGGCGAGTTCGCCGCGCCGCCGTCCTATGCCATCCACGATGCCATCGCGGTGTACCCAGGCACGCGCTGGAAGACCCTCGAGGCACGTCGCGGCTTCTTCCCGACGTCCGCACCGCGGTGGGTCGTCGGTGAGGGCGTTCAGGACGGCGGCAGCCACGTCCGCATCACCTGGTACCGCCCCATCATCACCCTGCGCGCCGCCGTCGCGCCGGCCGAACAGGCGCCGTCGCCCGTCGCCTCCCCAGCGGCCGCGCCGTCCCCTCCGCCCGGCCAGGCGGAGGGGACACCACCACGCGCGCCGCGTCGCCGCCGCGCCTACGCCAGTCCGGTGTGGACGCCCGCGCGCGACGAGGCGCTGCGTCGCCTGATCCTGACCGACATGCCGCATGCAGCGATGCTCGCCGAGCTCAACGCAATCCCCGCCGCGACGACCAAGGCGCGCTTCGCGGTGGTGCACGTCGCCGGCGTGCCGCACGCCATCGTCGACATCGGCATGCGCATGCTGCTGCCCGAGGAGCTGGCCGCCGCGCAGGCCCTGTCTGCGGATTATCGCTGGGCGCGCCCCGACGGCACGCCGATGGGCAAGACCGCCATCGTGCGGCTGATCGGCAACAGCGTCTCCCCGCCACCCGCCGCCGCGCTGCTGCGCAGCCTGCTCGGCGTCAGCCACGAGAGGAAGGCCGCATGACGAGGCTCGACGCCCATTTGCTGCTGCTGTTGGTCGCGGTGGCCCTGTGGCTGTTCCTGCGCGGCCTGGGCAGCGCGCTGGCCTGGGTCGCGCGGATGCAGGACCGGAGGGCTGCCCGTGGGCACTGATACCCGCATCGAGTGGGCCGACCACACGTTCAACCCCTGGACCGGCTGCCAGGCGGTGAGCCCAGCCTGCGACCACTGCTATGCCGAGGCGCAGGCGAAGCGGAACACCGCGACCTTCGGCGGCTGGGGGCCGCATGCCGAGCGCAAGCGCACCAGCGAGAGCTACTGGCGGCAGCCGCTGAAATGGAACAGCGAGGCGCGGAGGGCCGCCACGCGGCCGCGCGTGTTCTGCGCCTCCATGGCCGACATCATGGACAAGGCTGCGCCGCTGGCGTGGTTCATCGATGCGCTGGATCTGATGCGCATCACCCAGCACTTGATCTGGCTGCTGCTGACGAAGCGACCGCAGCTCATTCGGCGGCGCCTCGAGGACGCCTTGGCCCACCTCGCGAAGGGCACCGATCGCGGCGACCTGATCGAATGGATCGCTCTGTGGCTGGACGGGCATCCGCCGGAGAATGTCTGGCTCGGAACGACGGTGGAGAACCAGGCGGAGGCCGATCGGCGCATCCCGCACCTGCTGGCGATGCCTGCGGCGAAGCGGTTCCTGTCATGCGAGCCATTGCTGGGGCCGCTGGACCTCATCGACATTCAGTGGCCGTCCACCCGCGCGAAGTTCCCCGATACCGACGATCTGTCTGACAGCCGCTGCGCGCTCCGAAAGATCGAGGGCACCCGCATCGACTGGGTCATCGCCGGCGGAGAGAGCGGCCCGAAGGCGCGGCCGTCGCACCCCGACTGGTTCCGCAGCCTGCGCGACCAGTGCCAGGCCGCCGACATACCGTTCTTCTTCAAGCAATGGGGGGAGTGGCTGCCGTTCGATATGGGCGACGACGAGAGCTGGTATGCCCGGCACCCGGTCTCGCTCCCGCTGCGGTGGTGGGACGGGCAGCAGTGGCGAGACGCTGAGGGTGAGACGCGCGAGGTCGCGCAGTGGGTCGCACGCAGCGGCAAGAAGGCCGCCGGCGCCCTCCTCGACGGCCGCGAATCGCGGGAGGTGCCCCGTGGCTGACCGCCCGCTAGTTCAGCAACCCGCGCGCTGCGGGCACCTCCCGTTCGATGGTCCGCCAAGCCAGACAGGGTGCGTTCTGAGAGCCGATCAGGACGCCCTCCTCGTCAAGCCAATGCACGATGAACGTGATGACGTCCGGGCTGCGGCCGATCAGGTCCCGGCCGCGCTCCCAGCGCCATGTGCCGCCCTCGATCTCGATGTGGCCGAAGCGCTCACCGTCGCAGACCTGAAAGAGCCGCCCATCCGATCCGACGGGCAAGATCTCGAGCAAGGATCCCATAACGAACTCCTAGCCGATGTGAGCCCGCAACTTACGCTTGCGTGTGGCGCAATGGGCACAACTCAGCGCGAGGCCACTCAAAAGTCTGTGCAGCACCGGCACCCGCCGGTAGCGCCGGGCGAGCGCCCTCCGCCCTACCGCGATGCGCAGGGCGTGAAGTGGCATTGGTGGATGGGCCGCTGGAGGAAGGTCAAGAACCGTTCGACCCGCCGCGCCCAGCGCCGCGTGAAGCGCATGTCGGCGGATTTCGCCAAGCAGTGGTGCGAGGGCGCCGATGCCTGACGCTCGCACGATCATCTGCCCCATCTGCCACTACGAGGCTCCAATCTGGATCGGCAAGCCGCCGACCGGCTGTCTCGAGGGCAATGCGCCGACGCTGTGCCGTCAGTCCGCCGATCGACTGCGGGCGGAGGCGATGCGCCGCCGGCTCGTTCCCGAGGCATTCGAGAACGACCGCATCCGGCGAGGTGTCGCACCGAACGGCATCCCATGGGTGATCTATGCCAACGACAGGCTTTGTGCCGCTGGCGTCGACCCCAACACAGGTCTGCTTCGGGACGAAACACGGCCGCGCGCACCGAGCGAGGAATGGGATGACTGACGCCCCGCGCCGCATCCGGAAGGCCTGGGCCATCCGCACCACGTCGCACGAGATCGGCACCCCCGCTGACATTTTCTTCGCGCTGACACGCTCAAAGGCGCGCGCGGAGTGCATCTACCTCCTGCAGGACGCCTGGGGTTGCTCATGGCTGGAAGCGGCCGAGGGCGTCACCAGCATTCGCCGCGCGCCGGAGAGGGATGTTCACCTTCCGCCGCGGCACTCCTTCGCCCGTGTGCTGGCCCCTTCAATGCTGGAGATCGTGGTTCACGCCTATGGCGGCCGAGGGCTGAAGGCCGGGTACCGAGACTACTTCTTCACCAACCGGGACGACGCCGACCTGCGCGCGCTGGTCGATGTCGGGCTGTTCAGCCAGGGCCGCGAGTACCCGCGCGAGGTCAACCCCGATCAGGTCATGGCCTACTTCCACCTGACGGACCTCGGGCGCCTCGTCGCGGCCGGCGAGCAGCCGGAATACCCCGATGCCTGACGCCCCGCCCCGCATCCAGCGCCGCCGCGACCGCGGCTGGCGCATGCCTGCCGGCGCCGTCTATGTCGGCCGCCCCTCGCCCTGGGGGAACCCCTGGCGGGCCGAGCTGGTGGACGGCGTGGGCTGGTGCTGCACCGAGGCCGCCACGCGCACCATCGTCAGCCAGGCCGGCACCCCGGCCCAGGCGCATTCGCAAGCCGTCGAGCGTTACCGTGCCTGGCTCCCGACCCAGCCCACTCTGTCGGCTGACGCGATCCGCGCGGCGCTGCGCGGCAAAGCCCTGTGCTGCTGGTGCCCGGCGCACCTGCCCTGCCACGCGGACCTGTTGCTGACGATCGCCAATGCGCCCCTGACCTGCGAGGCGGCCGATGGCTGACGCTCCGACGCGCCCGGCCCTGCGCTGGCATGGCGGCAAATGGCGGCTGGCGCCGTGGATCCTGCAGTACTTCCCGCCGCACGCCATCTATGTCGAGCCGTTCGGCGGCGCCGCGTCGGTGCTCCTCCGCAAGCCACGGACCTATGCCGAGGTCTACAACGACCTGGACGGCGAGGTGGTCGCATTCTTCCGCGTGCTCCGCGACCCCGCTACAGCCGCCCAGCTTGCCGAGGCCCTGACGCTGACGCCATTCGCGCGGGAGGAGTTCGAGGGCGCCTATGCCCCGACCGACGATCCTGTCGAGCAGGCGCGCCGCCTGGTGATCCGGTCCTTCATGGGCTTCGGCAGCAACGCGCATGCCAGCCAGCACAAGGGCCATCGATCGACCGGCTTCCGGTCCAATTCGTCCCGAAGTGGGACGACGCCGGCGCGCGACTGGGCGAATTATCCCGCCCAGGTCCCCGCGCTGTGCCGCCGTCTCGCCGGCGTGGTCATCGAATCCCGAGACGCGCGGGAGGTGATGGCCCAGCACGACCGGCCGCAGACCCTGCACTACGTCGACCCGCCTTATCTCCCGGAGACACGCGCGCGGGGGAACCGGTACGACTTGGCGTGGCGAATGTATCGCCACGAGCTCACGCGTGAGGATCATGCGGAGCTGCTGACCTTCCTGCGTGGCCTGGAGGGGATGGCGATCCTCTCCGGCTATCCAGACCCACTCTATGACGAGGTCCTGCCGGACTGGCGGCGAGTGGAGCGCGACACCTTCGCGGATGGCGCGCGGCCGCGGCGAGAGGTCCTGTGGATCAACCCGGCAGCCGATCGTGCGCTGGGCGGGCGCCTGAAGCTGGAGGGCACCGATGCGTGACCCCGCCGACATGCCGCATTGGCCGCGCGCCCTCCGCGCCGAGCTCGCGGCGAGCTACGTCGGGATCGGCACAACATCGTGGCTCGGCTTGGTCCGGAGCAAGCAGGCGCCCGCCCCAATCTATCTCAGCCCCCGCATCCCGGTGTGGCTGCGGGAGGATCTCGACGCCTGGCTTGACGCGAAAGCGGGCCGGGTCGCAGCCTGTCCGGCATCCAACCCATGGGATGCCCCTCCGGATGCCGGTCGCGGTGCGCCTGAAGCACGTCCATAGGCTGACCCACCGCGACGGGCGCCCGCGCTATCTGCTGCGGATCCCCGGCGCGACGGCGATCACCCTGCCGGGCGAACCCGGCTCCCCTGCGTTCATGGCTGCCTATCAGCGGGGCATTGAAAATGCGGCCGCGCCGAAGCAGCGGCTGGCGCCCGGCAGCCTGGACGCCCTTGCCGTCTCCTACTACGCCAGCACCGCCTTCCTGACCCTGCGCCCATCGACCCAGGCCGCGTACCGTCGGCTGGTCGAGGAACTGCGCACCGGCTATGGCACCCGCCCGGTCCGGCTGCTCGAGGGCCGGCATGTCGAGGCGATGATCGCGGCGAAATCCGCCACGCCGACCGCGGCGAACCATCGTCTGCGCACGCTGCGACACCTGATGGCACACGCGGTGAAGCTCGGGCTGATTCGTCAGGACCCCACCGCCGCTGTCGAGCGTGTCCCGTATCGCACCGATGGCTACCACACCTGGACCGAGGCCGAGATCGCGCAATTCGAGGCCAAATGGCCGTCAGGCAGTCGGCCGCGCTTGGCCTTCGCGCTCCTCCTCTACACCGGGCAGAGGCGGTCCGATGTGGTCAGGATGGGCCGGCAGCACCTGCGGGATGTCGTCGTGGATGGCCGCCCGGTCCGAACCATCGAGATCGCGCAGGTCAAGACCGGCACCCGCCTGCTACTGCCCATCCACGATGCCCTGGCCGGCGAGATCGACCAGAGCCCGCGCGGGGATCTCCTGCCGTTCCTGCGCACGGAATACGGCAAGCCGTTCAGCCCCCGAGGGTTCTACAACCTGTTCGCCTCCTGGGCTCAGGATGCGGGGTTACCACCTGGTCGCAGTCCGCATGGCCTCAGGAAGGCCGCCGGCCGGCGCCTGGCGGAGGCGGGCGCGACTGCCCATCAGATCATGTCGATCCTCGGGGTCACGCTGGAAACAGCGGTCATCTACACGCGCGCCGCCGAGCAGATGCGCATGGCGATCGCCGGTATGGCACGGATCAATTAAGGGCCAAAGCCTCACACACACCCGCTACACACACTCTGTATCGCATTGATTCTTCGGGAATGTGGCGCGCCCTGGAGGATTCGAACCTCCGACCCACGACTTAGAAGGTCGTTGCTCTGTCCAGCTGAGCTAAGGGCGCCGAAACCCGTGCCGGCGGCGCGTCAGTGCGTCCAGTTCTCGTAGCGGCCGAAGCGGAAATTGTCGGCATAGGCCTTGGCCTTCAGGGCCGGCGCCGGCGCCGGCGTCTCGACCTCGTAGGCGATGCCCTGTGCCTCGGCATAGGCGATGGCCTGTTCGCGCGACTCGAACTGCAGATGGATCTGGCGCCGCGTGTCGCCGGACCCGACCCAGCCCGTCAGCGCGTCGAGCACCTTGGCCTCGGACGGCGCATATTCCAGCAGCCAGAGATGCGTGCCCGCCCGGCCCGACTGCATCGCCGATTTCGGCGGCTGGTAGATCCGGGCCAAGCCCTTCTGCTGCGACATGCGTGCATCCTCGAAAGACGAATCGGGGCGACTGGATTCGAACCAGCGACCCCTTGGTCCCAAACCAAGTGCGCTACCAGACTGCGCTACGCCCCGCCTCGCGGACGCTCTACCATGATTGCTCCGGGACGGCCATCGCATGAGGCGAACTTCCGACGCGATGCCCGCATGGCGCTGCCGGGGCGGCGCGGGCCCTGCCTCAATGCGCTTCGGCCAGATCGCGGGCGCGCTCCGCGAGGCGCCGGCGCAGGGCGACGAGAGCGGGCCCGCCCAACAGCAGCGGCGCAACGCCCGGCGCACCCTCCCCGCCCGGCCCGGTTTCCAGCAGCGCGCCTTCGACGACGATGAGGGCGGGATCGGCCATCACGACGCTGTGGTAGGTGATCGGATCCCGGCGATGATCGCGCCGGATCGAGGTGCCGTTCACCAGCAGGTGAGCGGGCGTGACCACGCCCTCGAGCCAGATGCCCTGGCCGGGCGCCACGAACAGGTCCCGCAGCGGCGACCGCTGCCGCAGGGCGCCGGCCTGGATCAGCACCGGGGCCTCCGGCGACATCCCGCTCGGCTGCAGCGGTTCGACGCGCCGTGCCGCGACGCGCACCACCGGCCGCCACTGCGCCCCGGATCCCAGCGCCATCACCTCGGCGCCGTTCTCCAGCGCCTCGACCGGCGCCTCTCCGGGCCGCGTCAGCACGCGACTGCCGGCGAGGAGCCAAGCCACGCCCTCATGCGGCATGGCAAGGGGTTCGGGCACATCCTCCGGCGCCAGCGTGGGGGTCGGCCAGGACAATTCGTCGGGCCTCGGGTCGATCAGGACAGGCCCGGCCCTGCCGGGAAGCGGCAGGACCCGGAGAGCCTTACCGATCATGCGTCGCATCGTCCCTGCCATCCTTCTCGACCCAGCTTGTCCGTACGCGCTACCGCATCCCGATCGCGACCCGACCCGGTTGATGGCGCCCGAAAGCGTCGGTGGCATGCCGGATCGGCGAAGAGTGGCCGCCACCACTCTCCCGAAGGTTGCAGCCTATTCGCCTTTTTTTGATCCTGGCTCGAAAAGAATTGATCTCACGCGATTGTGTGCGCCACCTCTGCGGCCTGCGGTTGATGCCGTGGGGCCGATGCGCGGCATGGGAAGCCCCACGAACGACCAGATCGCGCGAAGCCGGGCACGCTCCACCACGGGGGCACGCCGGCAGCAGGCGCGGGGGCGGGCGGCCCGCCGCTACGGCGCCGTGCCGAAGATCCGCTGCAGAACGCGATCGCCGGGACGGATGTCGAGCTGTTCGGTGATGCCCGCACGCAGTTCCAGCGTCGCCCGCACCGGGCCATTGGAGGCCACCGTCGCCAGGGACAGCGGTACGGTCCGCTCGGCAATGCGGTGGATGCGTCCATCCGCGGCGATGAACACCATGTCGAGCGGCGCGATCGTGTTGCGCATCCACATGCTGCTCTCGCGCGGGCTGCCCCAGTCGAAGAGCATGCCCTCGTCCGGCTTCACCTCGGGGCGGAACATCAGGCCGATCATCTGCTGCTCGGGCTGGATGGCCATCTCGACCGTGAAGTCGAGGCGACGGCCATCGCGCGTGACGATGACCAGCTTCTCGGCCGGCAGGCGCGGCTGCGGGGCATCGACGCCGGGCTGCGCGCGGAGCGCGGCGGGGGTCAGGGCGAAGGCGGCAATCAGGGCGCGGCGGGCGATCATGGGCGCTGTCATGCCACGGCCGACGGGACAGCGGGAAGGTCCCGCAATGCCTCCTCGGCGGCGCGGCGCACCACGGCACGCACCACGCCGGGCCGCGGCGGATCGGCGATGGTGGTGAACCAGGCCTCCGGCGGATGGCGCCCCGCGGCACGGGAGAAGGTCAGGCCACGGAGCACCGCCTCGGCCCCGGGCGGCAGGCGCCCGGGCATCGCATGGCCGTTCAGCACGCCCCACACCCCGGCCCAGCAGCGCGCGACCGACCACGGATTGTAGCCGCCCCCCCCGAGGACGATCAGCCGCGGCACCAGGCCCATCAGAGCCGCGACCACGGCGCGATGCGCGTTGTTGGACAAGGCGAGCCGCGCCAGCGGATCCTCCTCCAGCGCATCCGCCCCGCATTGGAGCATGACGGCCTGCGGCCGCCGGTGCCGCAGGATCGGCAGGATCGACTGGTGCAGCACCCACAGCATCTCGCTGTCGTTGAAGCCGGGCGGGACCGGGATGTTGCGCGCGTGGCCGCCGGCGCGGTCGGCGCTGCCGCCCGTGAAGGGCCAACGGCCATCCTCATGGACTGACAGGGTGAAGACGCGCGGATCGTCGTGGAAGGCGTCCTGCACGCCATCCCCGTGATGGGCGTCGATGTCGAGATAGACGACATTGGTCAGCCCGGCATCGAGCCAGGCCAGCAGACCGAGCACGGCGTCGTTGACGAAGCAGAAGCCGGATGCCCGGTCGCGGCGGCCGTGATGGGTGCCCCCGCCCGGCACATGGGCGATGCCGCCATCCCGCGTCAGCCGCGCCGCGAACATCGTCCCGCCGGCACTGGTCGCGGGCCGGCGGAACATCTCCCGATAGACCGCGTTGCCCTCGGCACCGAGGCGATAGCGCGCGCGATCCTCGGCACTGACCGTCTGGGTCGCCTCGGCGCGTTGGAGCGCGGCGATGTAGGCGGGGTCGTGGAAGCGGGCCAGCGCCTCGGGGCTGGCCATCGGGCTGTCCCGGTATTGCCCGGGCGCCACCCAGCCAAGCGCCTTGATCAGATCCAACGCGGTCGAGACGCGCGGAATGGCCAGCGGGTGCTTCGGCCCGTAGCTGGACCGCCGGTAGATCTCGGAACCGATCAGGATGGGGAGCATGGCGCGCCGGTGAGGAATGGGTCTGCCCGGCCTGCCGCGCAAGGCCTCTACCCTGGCCGCCGCGTCGCCGCGACGCGCTGGGAGAGCGGGATCACCAGAAAGACCATGCCGAGCACCATCTGCGGCACGATCACCAGGGTCAGCGCCCAGGTCGGGAGCCCGATGATGAGCGGCTGCCACAGATAGAGCAGGAGCGTCACGAGCAACCAAGCGCCCGGCGCGATGGTGGCTGCGAAGCGAAGGCGGGACTGGATCATGGGTGATGGCCTTTCCTGACGAAACGGTCCGTCATGTCATGGCGCCACTAAACCTTGACGATACGGACCGTCAAGATAAATTGACGAGATGGAGCCCGCCCGCCCCCGTACCGGCAATCGCCGCGATCCCGCCGCCCATGCCGCCATTCTTGCTGCGGCGGCCGCCCTCCTCGCCGAGCGAGGCCCGGCCGGCTTCGCAATCGAGGCGGTCGCCCGGCGCGCCGGCGTCGGCAAGCCCACCATCTATCGCTGGTGGCCCAGCCGCGCCGCCCTGCTGCTGGAAGTGATCGAGCAGGAGAAGCAGCCGGCGCTCCAGGCCATTGCCGGCCAGGACCTGGCTGAGGACTTCGCCGCCATCATCCTGGCGGTCTGGCGCTTCTGGCGCGACAGCCCCTCGGGGCGCGCCTATCGCAGCCTGCTGGCCGAGGCGCAGGGCACCGACGCGGCCCAGGCCGAGCTGCGCACTTGGCTCGCCGCGCGGCGGGGGCATGTGACGGCGGCACTCGACCGTGCGCGCGCCCGTGGCGAGATCCCGGCGCATGTCGATGCAGAACTCGTCGCGGACATGTTCTACGGCTTCAACTGGTACCGTCTGCTCACCGGGCAGATCGCGGATGAGGGGGCCGCGCGCGTCGCGGCCGGGGCGATCGCAGCGGCGGCCCGGCACTGGCCGCCGCCGGGCTGATCGCGCGGCCGTGATGGACCCGGCGGACAGGCCCGGTTAGCCTCCCGCCAAGCGTTGATTCGCGGGTGCCGCCCGGCGCCGCGCCTGCGACCCGGGGGAGTTGCCATGCGCTTCAGTGACCTCATCGTGGCCCTCGAACTCGTGCCACGCGACGACGTCAACGACGCGCTGCAGCGCCAGGCCCTGACCGGTCGCCCGCTCGGCGAGGTGCTCGTCGAGATGGGCCTGCTCAACGCCACGACCGTCGCCGACCTGCAGGAGGGACTGCCGCCGCCGCCCGACAGCATCCGCGAGCTCGGCATCGATCCGCGCCTCGTCTTCGACATGCTGGTGAAGTTTCTCTCCAACACCGGTCAGGGTTCCACCGCCTCCATCGCGCAGACGCTCGCCATCTCCCGCCGCCTCGCCACCGTGCTGATCGAGGAGGCGCGGGCACAGGGCATGGTGGAGCTGAAGCCCGGCATCGTGGCGGGCGAGCTGCGCGTGGACCTCACCCCACGTGGCCGCTCGCTTGCCGTCGAGGCCTTCGCGAACAGCGCGTATATCGGGCCGCTGCCCGTCTCGCTCGATGAATACGCGCGCCGCGTGCTGCGCCAGACCATCGCGAACGAGACGGTGACCGCCGCGGCCGTGGCCGATGCCATGCGGCCGCTGATCGTCGAGCAGGAACTGCTCGCCAAGGTGGGCATCGCGACGAACGCGGGACGGTCCATCCTGCTCTACGGCGCGCCCGGCAATGGCAAGACCTCGATCGCCGAGCGCATGGTGCGCACCTTCGGCGCCATGGTGCTGGTGCCGCATTGCTTCGAGGTCGCCGGCCAGATCGTGAAGGTCTTCGACCCCTCGGTGCATCGGCACCTCGGCGCGGGGAACACGCGATCCACGGCCGCGAGTCTCTTTGCCGACGAATTCGATCCGCGCTGGATACCCTGCCGCCGGCCCTTCGTCGCGGCGGGTGGCGAACTCAGCCTCGACATGCTCGACCTGAAGTTCGAGGAGAATGCCCGCTTCTACGAAGCACCGCTGCATGTGAAGGCGATGAACGGCGTGCTGCTGATCGACGATTTCGGCCGCCAGCTCGTCCGGCCGGAGGCGCTGCTGAACCGCTGGGTCGTGCCGATGGACCGCCGCATCGACTTCCTGAAGCTGCACACGGGACAGTCCTTCCAGATCCCCTTCGACCAGTTGCTCGTCTTTTCGACCAACCTGTCGCCGCGCGACCTCATGGACCCGGCCTTCCTGCGCCGCCTGCCCTACAAGATCCATGTCCAGGGCCCGAGCACCGCGGAATTCGCCGTCCTGCTGCGCGACAAGGCCGAGGCGCTCGGCGTCAGCTATGCTGAGGAGGCCATCGTCCTCACCATCGAGACGATCCTGGCACACGGCACCGCCCTCGCCTTCTACCAGGCGAACGAGATCCCCCGGCAGATCGCGGATTTCTGTACCTTCCTTGGCATGCCGCTGGTCGCCAACGACCAGACCATCCGCTTCGCGCTGGGGAACCTGCTGGTCGAGGGCACGGGCGGGACGATGGCCCGGGCGTAGCCTGCCGGGCGACGCGGCCCGCCGGCGGAGCCAGCCAATGCGGCTTAGGCAGGCCGCACGTTCCAGAACACGAACTGCCCGTTCACCACATCCGTGAGGCTGTGCCGGAAGGCGGTCTTGTAGAAGAACTGCCCGCTGGGCGCGAAGGCCACCTCATGCAGCGCGACGCGCTGCACCTCGGCGGCGATACGCTGGCGTTCGGCCAGTTCCACTGCATCCAGCCAGGCCGCCCGCAGCCGGGTGATCTCGGGAATGTCGGGCCAGCCGAAGAAGCCGCGCTCGCCATCGGTGCGCAGCACCGGCGCGACCGCCGGGTTCAGCATGTCGAGGCCCGACCAGCTCGTGTAGAACATGTTCCACCCGCCGGCCTCCGGCGGCGCCTTGTTGGCGCGGCGCTGCACCAGCGAGCCCCAATCCGACACGACGAGATCGACATTCATCCCAAGCTGGCGGAGCATGTCGTTGCATACCTCCCCCCAGGCCATGATGAAGGGCTTGTCCGAGGCCGAGAGCAGCACGACCCGCTCGCCGCGATATCCGGCATCACGCATCGCCTGGCGCAGCGCGGCCATGTCCGGCGGTATCCCGGGTCCGGGCGGCGTGGCCATCGGCGTGCCGGGCGTGAAGACGCCGACACCGGCGCGCCACATCGCCGGATCCGCGCCGGAACTCGCCGTCATGAAGTCGCGCTGATTGACCGCGGCGAGCACGATCCGACGAATCGCCGGATTGTCGAAGGGCGGATAGCGGTGATTGAACACCCCGGTCGAGAGATCCCCGATCGGGCTCGCGATCTGCGTGCGGATCGCGCGGTTGCGTTCCAGGACGGGCAACAGGTCGTTGGGCGGGTTCTCCCACCAATCCACTTCCCCCTGCTGCAGGGCGGAGGTCGCGGTGCCCGGATCGGGCATCACTGTCCATTCGACACGGTCGAAGAACACCCGCTTCGGCCCGGCGAGCCAGGAGGGCGCGCCCCCGGCCCGCGGCACGTAGTCCGGGTTCCGCTCATAGACCGCCCGCGCGCCGACGATGCGTTCGTCACCTTTCCAACGGAACGGGCCAGAGCCGATCACGTCGGGGATCTGCCGTGCCGGATCGGTCGCGGCCAGGCGCTCGGGCATGATCAGCAGCGCCGGCGGGCCGAGCTTGCCGAGCGCCTCCAGCATCGCTCCGAAAGGCCGCTTGAGCCGGATGACGAAGCTGCGGTCGTCCGGGGCGGTCATCTCCTCCAGCCGCGCGAGCAGCGCCTGGCCCAGCGCATCGCGCTGCGCCCAGCGGCGGATCGAGGCGACGCAGTCGCGCCCGCGTACCGGTTCGCCGTCGTGGAATTTCAGCCCCTCGCGCAGGCGGAAGCGCCAGAGCCTGCCGTCCTCCACGGTCTCCCAGCTCTCGACCATCTGCGGCTGGGGCTGGAGATGCTCGTCAAGGCCGAAGAGCTGATCCCAGACCATCAGCGCATGGTTGCGCGTCGCGTAATCCGTGGTGACGACCGGATCGAGGATGGTGAGGTCCGATCGCGGCACGAAACGCAAGGTGCGTCCGGCGGGCTGCGCGGCGGCTGGCCGGGCCAGCAGCGCGGCCGGCCCTCCGGCCAGCAGAGAGCGTCTCAACATGGTCTCGGCTCCTTCCTGTGCGTGCGTCAGTCGACCAGGCCATCGGCGGCGCGGCGCAGCACGGCGCCGGGCGTGGCGCCGGTGTGCTCGGCATCCACCAGCACCGGCACGCCCGCCACCAGCACCGTGGTGCGGCCACCGGTCGGGTATTGCTGAGGCGCGGCGAAGGTCGCGCGGTCGATGAAGTCGTCGGGGTCGAAGATCGTGATATCGGCGCGGAAGCCGGGCTTGAGCACGCCGCGGTCGCGCAGCTTCAGCGCCCGCGCGGGCGCGCCGGTGATCTTGTGGATGGCGAGCTCGATCGGCAGCACGCCAAGTTCCGCGACATAGCGCCCGAGCAGTCGCGGGAAGGTGCCGAAGAAGCGCGGATGCGGCATCGCCTGGCTGGTGATGCCATCGGCCGAGACGCAGTTGCCGTCCGAGCCCACCATCGCGTCGGGCGCGCGCAGCAGAGTGCGGATATCCTCCTCGGCCATGGAATGGATCAGCACGCGGGTCGCGCCGCGATCATGGATCAGCACCTCGCACAGCGTGTCGATCGCTTCCTCGCCCCGCGCCGTGGCAAGGCTCGCGATGGTCTGGCCGACGATCTGCGGCGCGCGCGGGGAGACGAGGATCTGCACCGCATCCCAGCTTTCCACCCGGCCCCAATTGTTGAGGCCGTCGCGCACCAGGTCCTGGTGGATGTGCTCGCGCATCTGGGTGGAGCGCAGCCGTTCGATCATCGCCGGCACGCCGCCTTCCTGCACCCAGCGGGGCAGCAGGTTCTTCAGCGGGTTGGTGCCGGTCGCATAGGGATAGATGTCGCAATCGACCTGCAGGCCCCGCGCCCGCGCTTCGGCCATGCGGCGCAGCGCCTCCTCCGCCTTGCCCCAGGCATCGGCACCGCTGCATTTGAAGTGCACGATCTGGACGTGCAGGCCGCATTGCTCGGCGATGTCGATCGCCTCGTCCACCGCCTGCATGACATGGGCGGATTCGTCGCGCAGGTGGGAAAAGTAGCTCGCCTTGTGGCGCGCGGCGACATGCGCCAGCGCCCGGATCTCGTCGGGGCCAGCGAAGGAACCCGGCGCGGTGAAGAGGCCCGTGGACAGGCCGATCGCGCCGGCCCCGAGCCCTTCCTCGAGCATCGTGACCATGGCGGCGAGTTCGGCCTCTGTCGGCGCTCGGTCCTCGAGGCCCATGGCCATCAGGCGCATGGTGTTGTGCCCGACCAGCATGCCGACATTCACCGACGTCGCCGGGAAGCTGTTCATGTAGTCGGTGAAGCTGGTCTCGCGGAACTTCAGCCAGAAGGCGCTGGGGCTGAGATAGTCCTGCAGCAGCGGCGCCTTGCCCGGCAACACCGGGGCGGAGGAATAGCCGCAATGACCGATGATCTCGGTCGTCACGCCCTGGCGCACCTTGCTGTCGGCGGTCGGGCAGAGCGGCAAGGTGAAGTCGGAATGCGTCTTGATGTCGATGAAGCCGGGGCAAACGGCGAGGCCCGTGGCGTCGATCACCGTCTCCGCCGTGCCCGGCAGGTCGGGGCCGAGCGCCGCGATGCGGCCCTGGCTGATCGCGACATCCCCCGGCATGGCGGACCTGCCCGTGCCGTCGAAGACCGCTCCGCCCCGGATCAACACGTCGTAGTGCTGCACCGCATTGCACTCCCTGAATGCGGGAATGCTGCGCTGCGGCATGTCGCGGGATGAAGCGCGGCTGTGGTAATCAGCGGTATGAGCCACACTCATACCACCTTCCGCAACCTCCCGCTGCGCGAGCTGCTGGTTTTCGAGGCGGCGGCACGTCGCGGCACCATGGTCGCGGCCGCCGAGGAGCTGGGTATGACCCAGGGTGGGGTCAGCCGGCATGTGAAGGCGTTGGAAGAACGCCTTCAGGAGACACTGTTCCGACGGGGCTCCCGCGGCCTGGTGCTGACCGAGGCGGGTGACCTGCTGGCCAGTTATGTCGAGCGCGGGCTGAGCGAGATCGCCGCCGGGGTGCAGCGCCTGTGGCAGCCGCAGGGACGGGTCAGCCTGGAGGTTACCTGCTCGCGTACACTGGCGCTGCGCGTGCTCGCGCCCCGCGTCTCAGGCTTCGTTCGGCAGCATCCCTGGATCGATCTTCGGATCAATACGCATCGCTACTATGCCGAGCTGGGCAGCGTGGACGTCACCGTCGGGGTGCGATTGGGAAGCGGGAACTGGCCCGGCCAACTCGTCTCGCCGCTGACGCAGGAGGTTCTGTTCCCGGTCTGCACGCCGGCATATCTCGCGGGGTTGCCTGGCCCAGGCGCCGCGGAGGCTCTGCGCGGCGCGATCCTGCTGCACTATCTCGAACGTCCACACTGGGCGAACTGGCTTGCCGCGGCCGGCCTGCCCGGGGAACTCGGCATGGAGGGGCCGCGGTTCAGCGAGATGGCCATGGCGCTCGCCGCGGCAGAGGCAGGACAGGGCATCGCCATCGCGCGCCGGATCCATGTGGCCGAGGCCCTTGCCGCCGGACGGCTGGTCAGGCCTTTCGCCGCGCAAGCGGATGATGGCGAGGGGTACTACCTCGTCATGACACCGGCGGCGCAGGCGCGCTCCACGGTGCGCGCCTTCGTCACTTGGCTGAACAGTGAGATTGCCGATCTGACAGCGCTGGAAGCGCCAGGGTCTTGAGGGCACCAGCGCATGGCGCTTCGGTGGTGAACACAACGACTTCAATAGGGCTGCGACCCCGGACCCACCGCACATGGTGATGGTGCCGGCGGCGGGACCAAAGCTCCGTCTGATCCCGGGGTTTGATGGAGCAGCCCTTCCCCAGCCCTGGAAGCAATGGCGTCGGTCGGCAGCGACATGGCGTTCGGAGACGCTCTGAAAACGACGTCCCGACGCTTTGCGTCCGCACGCGCCGTCACCTCGGAGTTTAATAGCGGAGTGCGTGTTTCGTTTCGATTTCGGGCTTATTGCCGAATAGGCTGCCCATGCCAGCGCACATGCCCGCGGGATCGTCAGAGCCGCAGGGTGGCCAGATCCGCAACCTCTGGCCGGGCATCCAGAGAGGGAATGGACCATGCCACGCTTCACCTTGACCAACCGGAGCGACGATTTCGATTCCGCCGACGTACCGGGCTGGACGGATGGCAGCCGTGTCTTTGGCGGGAATGGCAACGACACGATCCGGATCGATGGGGATCGCACCATCCTTGCCGGTGAGAACGGCGAGGACTCCCTCGTGGCCTACGGCGATTGGAACATTCTGCTGGGTGGCAACGGCAAGGACGTCCTGCGCGCGGTCGGGGACGAGAACAGGCTTTACGGCGGCAATGGCGTGGACCGCCTGATCGCGGTCGGCGAGGGCAATCTGCTCGATGGCGGCAACGGCGCGGATCTTCTGTTCAGCACCAGCCGCGGTGGCTTCGGAGCGATCGGCGAGGGCAACGTCCTGACCGGCGGCCACGCCTTCGACACCTTCATCCTGAACAACCGCAGCGACCTGCGCGTGATCAACGATGAGGCCGATGACACGAACGCCCCCGCTCCGGCGCCCGGCTCAGCGGGGGTGGTGAGCGAGGGCGACATCATCGTCGGCGTGATGGACGAGATTACCGACTACAGCGCGCGCGAGCGCCTGCGCATCGGTGCGACGGAGGAAGCAGATGCCCCGGCCGCGCTGGACAGCTTCGCGCCTAGTCATCGGCATCTGGTGCTCGCGGATGGTGAATACGCCTTCATTCGCGGCGACCAGATCGGCAATGGCCGCTTCGAGGTGAATGAGGAAGGTGGGGATCTGCTGCTGGTCTACGATGCCAGCGGCGGCGGCGATGCGCTGTTCCTGCATGGTGCGGTCGTGCTGCAGGGCGTGACTGACCCGGATGCTGTCTTCATCGCCTGACGGCACGCTATCGATCGTGGCGCGCAGCGCGAATGAGGGGGGTGCGGGCCCGAAGCCGTGGCGCCGCGCCCCGACGACAGATCACGGCGCGACAATGCAGGATGGAAGCAGTGACCCCCCCCCCCCGGCAACCGCCGCCGTCGGGGGTAGATTGGGGGCAAGGCGCCGACCCTTTGAAAATGATCAAAGAAAATGAAGGCGTTGATGTCAGGAAATGGCGTCCCCTACGGGATTCGAACCCGTGTCGCCGCCGTGAAAGGGCGGTGTCCTAGGCCTCTAGACGAAGGGGACCGGCCGGAGGCGCGGAACTAAAGCGCGCAGGCCGCAGGGTCAAGGGGGAGACGCACACCGTCCCGCAGGAACCCCACGTCACGGGCATCCGCCCCCATGCCGGACCGGCATAGGTGTTAGGCCCGTCACGGCCGCGTTGAGGCAATTGCCCACGCGCGGCCGCCGATGGCAGCCTTGCCGTATGGCCGCCGCCGGAGAAGAAGCCGGGCCGGCCAGGGCATCGGCTACCACTCGGCCAATGCATTTCCGGGGGAATCAGGCAGGCGCGGCAACCCGACCCTCGGACGGAAGGAGACGCATGCGCATCCCCCGATTCTGCCTGGCCATGATGGCAGCCCTGGCCCTCCCGCTCGGCGCGGCGCGGGCCCAGGAATTTCCCGTGCGCGGCCGCCCGCTGATGTTCATGACGGCCTTCCCCGCCGGCACCGCCATGGACATCTACGGCCGGCTGATCCAGGAGCGCGTGCAGCAGGAACTCGGCGTGCCGATGGTCGTCGACATCCGTTCCGGCGCCTCGGGCAACATCGGCATGGAAGCCGCGGCCCGCGCCGCGCCGGACGGGCACTCCGTGCTGATCGCGACCTCGGCCATGCTGGCGATCAACCCGGCCGTGCTGCCCAGCATGCCGGTCGATACCCAGGCCGACTTCATCCCGCTGCTGACGCTGTTCGAAGCGCCGAACTTCATGACCGTCAGCACCGAGAAGCGCCCCGGCTTCACCACCTGCCAGGCGGTCATCGACGCCGCGCGTGCCGCTCCGGGCCGGCTGAACTACGCCAGCACCGGCATCGGCGCCTCGACGCATCTCGCTGCCGCGCAGTTCGCGTCGCTGCAGGGGATCGACATCACCCACGTGCCGTATCGCGGCGGCCCCTTCGCCATGACGGCGCTGCTGCAGGGCGATGTGGACGTCTTCTTCTACCAGACCGGACCGGTGATCGAGATGTACCGCCAGGGCCGCGTGCGGCTGCTCGGCGTCACCTCCGCCACCCGGATCCCGGCGGTGCCGGAAGTGCCGACCATCGCCGAGGCCTGCAACATGCCGGGCTTCGAGAGCACCACCTGGTACAGCCTGCTGGTCCCCGCGCGCACGCCGGCGCCGGTCGTCGCGCGCCTCGCCGATGTCTTCACCCGAATCGCGCGCGAACCGGCGATCGAGGCGAAGGTCGTCGAATGGGGATTCGCCCCCGCCGTGGCGGATGGGGAGGCCACGCGCCGGCGCCTCGCCGAAGACCTGCCGCGCTGGCGCGCCGTGGTCGAGCGCGTCGGCGCCCGGGCGAACTGAGGCCTGTCGCCCAGCCCCCCCGGATCGGCTAGTGTCCTGCCCGCGACGTTCGTTGGATCTCCATCGAAGGTCGCGGATCAGCAGGCCACTGAACACAATGGCTGGTGGCGCGAGAACGACGTCCGCAAGACCTCGGAATCGGGTCACTAGGATCTTGCCCGCCCCCATGGCCGGATCGCCGGCGATCGGGGGCAAATCAGCAGGCCGCTGACGACAAGACCGGATGACCCGGGCACGAGGGCCGCCAGCCCCCGGAACCGCGACAGCCGGAGATGACCCTCGCCGATCCGCGATCGGCCCCCGATGGCTCCGCATGGAACTCCGCCAACTCCGTCTGTTCCGCCGCATCGTTCAGGAAGGCAGCTTCTCCCGTGCCGCGGCGCGGCTCGGCGTGACGCAACCCGCGCTCAGCCGCGCGGTGCGCGCGCTGGAGGAGGAACTCGGCACCCCCCTGCTCTATCGCAATGGCCGCGGCGTGACGCTCACCGAGGAAGGCCAGCGCTTCGCCGAGGAGCTGGCGCCGATGCTGGATGGCCTCGATGCCCTGCAGGCCCGCACCCTCGCCGCGCGCGGCGTGGCGCGTGGGCGGGTCAGCCTCGCCATGCCGCCCTCGGTCTCCGCGCTGCTCGCCCCAGCCCTGATCCGGCATCTGCGGGATGAATGGCCCGAGGTCGAGCTGCACCTGCTCGACGGCTACACCGGCACGCTGCACGAATGGCTCACCGCCGGGCGCGTAGACATCGCGGTGCTGAACATTCATCGGCGCAGCGCGGTGCTGCGGACCGAGCCCCTGTTCGATGCGTATCTTTACCTGGCCCATCCGCCGGATGACGGGGCCGTCGCGGCCCGGCGTGACGCGGCCGGGGCCATCGCGCTCGCCGATGTCGCCTCCCTGCCCCTGCTGCTGCCAGGCCGCCACCACGGCATGCGGCGAGAGATCGAGGCCGCCTTCACCACGCGCGGCCTGGCGCCGACCCACATCAGCGATGTCGATTCGCTCTCGGCGCTGATGGGCCTGCTGGATGCGCGGATGGGCTACGGCATCCTCGCCTGGGATGCGATGGCACGCGAGATCCGCGCCGGGCTGCTGAACGCATCGCGCATCCGGGACCCGGAATTGCTGCACGGCTTCGTCATCGCGACCTCGGCCGATCGGGAGACCTCGGTCGCGGCGCATGCGGTCATCCGCTTCCTGCGCGCGGAGACGAGGCGGTTGGCGACGGCGGGTGCGCTGAAGGGACGGATTCCGGAAGGGCGGTGAGGGCGCTGCCGGAGGGGCGCCGGCACTTGGTGCCGGGCACCACGTCCGCACCGAGCCCTCGCCGCGCGCTTCGGGCGCAAAACCGGGTTTCGGCGCCGATCCTGTCAGTGATGCCCAACGCCAGGTCGAGGTTTGCAAAGGCCTTTCGGCCTTTGCTGGGGTGGGGTCCGGGGAGGGGCAAAGCTTCTCACCGGGGCGTCACGCGGCCAACGTCTGTCCCGCCCCGCGCAGCGCCGGCAGCACCTGCCGCCCAAGCCGTTCGATCGCCCCTAGCACGGCCCCCTGCCCCAGCCCGCTGAACCCGCAATAGAGGCTCATATGCGAGGGCCTCAGCGCGCGCATGTCATCGGCGAGGACGCGCGTCACCTTCTCCGCCGGACCGATCGGCGCATGCTCCAGGATCCACTCCACGCTCGGCTCGCCCTCGAAGGGAACGGAGCGCAGCAACACGCCGTCGCGCGGCGGTTCCGGCAGCCTCAGGGCCAGGGTGGTGCGCATCAGGCGCAGCAGCCCCTCGGCAGCGCGGCGGGCCTCCCCGGCATCGTCGGTGACGAAGACATAGCGCTGCACGCCAAGCGGGATGTCCGCCCCGGCGAAGCCGCCGGCGCGATAGGGCGCCTCCACCTTCGCCTTGACCGGCAGCGCGGCATCGCCCCAGCGCAGGCCGGGGCTGACCAGCAGCGTCGCGCCGGCGCGGGCGGCGCGGCCGATCAGCGTCTCCTCGCCACCGGCCAGGTAGAGGGGCGGCATCGCCGAGGGTAGGCAGAGGGGTGATTCCGGCACCCGGTAGTGCTGGCCGTCGATCGCCACGCGTCCGGTGCTCAGCCCCTGCTCCAGGATGTCCCAGCCCTCATGCAGGATCTGCGTGCGCTGGCCGAGATCGACGCCATAGCTGCGGAACTCGTGCGGCTGATGCCCCGTGCCGATACCGAGCAGCACGCGCCCCGGCGCCATGAGCTGCGCCATGCCGACTTCCTGCACCACGCGCAGGGGGTTGTGCAGCGGCAGCACCACCACGCCCGAGCCCAGCCGGATGCGCCGCGTCACCGCCGCGCAATGCGCCACCATCATCAGCGGCGAAGCGCAGATGGAGGCGCTGGTGAAATGATGCTCGGCGAACCAGGCGGCGTCGAAGCCGATCCGCTCGGCGAGTTGCACCGCCTCCACGGTCATCGCCATCACCTGCGCGGGCGTCTCCTCCGCGTGGTTCAGCGACATCAGGTTGAAGAGGGCGAACTCCATCCGCGGGACTCCCGGTGCCATGTCAGCCGGAAGCCTATCGCCGTTGTGCGCCTGCGAAAGCGCCCAAAGGGCGACTAGCGGATATGCCGCGCGTGGCGGGGCGTTCAGGCCTGCGCCGCGTCCACCACCTGCAGGGAGGCCGTGGTCTGGCCGTTCCAATGTTCCGCGCGCAGATGGCCGCAGAGATGCATCGGCACCCTGTCCTGCGCCAGCAACGCCTGAGCGAGCGGCCCGTCCTTGGCGCGGAAGCAGATGGTCTTGAGCCGCCCGCCATCCTCGCCCTCGACGATGGCGCGCACCGTCGCCCCTTCCTTGCCGACACGATCCGCCTTCACGACGCGCGCGCGCTGGATGACGAAGACGGGCTCCTCATTGCCCGGCCCGAAGGGCGCGAGCCGCGCGACATCCTGGGCAAGGTCGGGCTGGGCGGCGACCACGTTCAGCGCGCCTTCGACCAGCAGGTCGGCCGCGGCGGGCAGCAGCGCGGCATGGCTCAGCCGCTCTTCGAGGAAGGCATGCACCTCCGCCTCCCGCTCCGCGCGGAAGGAGAAGCCGGCGGCCATGGCGTGGCCGCCACCGGTCTCGAGCAGGCCACCCTGGCGCGCCGCGATGACCGCCGCGCCGAGGTCCACCCCCGGTACGGAACGGCCCGAGCCCTTCGCCAGCCCCTCGCCCAGCCCGGCGACGCAGGCCGGGCGGTTGAAGCGTTCCTTCATGCGGCCCGCGACGATGCCGACCACGCCCGGGTGCCAGCCCTGCCCGGTCAGCAGCAGCACGGCGCGGCCCTCGGCGACCTGGCGTTCGGCCATGGCATGGGCGGCGGCGAGGACCTCGCCCTCCACCTCCTGCCGCCGGCGGTTCACGGCATCGAGCTTCTCGGCCATGGCACGCGCCTCGACCGGGTCCTCGCAAAGCAGCAGGCGCAGGCCGAGATCGGGTTCCCCGATGCGGCCCGAGGCATTGATGCGCGGCCCGAGCAGGAAGCCCAGCGTATGGGCGGAGGGCGCATCGCGCGCCCCCGTGACATCCAGCAGCGCAGCGATCCCCGCCCTGCCCCGCCGCGCCATCACCTTCAGCCCCTGGGCGACGAGGGCGCGGTTGAAGCCCGTGAGCGGCATGACATCGCAGACGGTGGCGAGCGCGACGAGGTCGAGCAGCCCCAGCAGGTCCGGTTCCGGCCGCCGCGCGAACCACCCGGCGCGCCGCAGCACGCGCACCGTCGCCGCACCGGCGAGGAAGGCCACCGCCGCCGCGCAGACATGATGCAGCCCCGACCCGCAATCGAGCCGGTTCGGGTTCACCGCGGCCAGGATGCGCGGCACCGGCCCTTCCGCCTTGTGGTGGTCGAGCACCACGACATCCGCGCGCCCCTCGGCGGCGGCCAGCGCCTCGGCGGCCGCGATGCCGCAATCGACGCAGACGATCAGCGAGGCGCCACGATCGCACAGCGCGGCGATGGCCGGCGCATTCGGGCCGTAACCCTCTTTCAGCCGGTCGGGGACATAGGGCGTGACCTCGCAGCCAAGGTCGCGCAGCAGCCGCGACATCAGCGCGCCGGCACAGGCCCCGTCCACGTCATAGTCGCCGAACACCGCGACGTGCTCGCCGCTGCGCACGGCCGCCGCGATGCGGTCGGCCGCGGCATCCATGTCGATCAGCGCGGAAGGATCGGGCATCAGCGCCCGCAGCGTCGGTTCGAGGTAGTCCGTCGCGACCTCCAGCCCCACGCCGCGCGCGGCGAGCAGGCGCCCCACCATCTCCGGCAGGTTCAGCCGCTGCGCGATGCCGAGGCCAAGGCGCGCGTCAGCCGGCCGCCAGATCCAGCGGCGACCGGTGACGCTGCGCGCGACACCGAGGACCGGGGCGTCGGATGGCGTCCCGTCCACGCCGGGCCTCAGGCGACGAAGGCTGAGGGCTTGCGGTCGAAATTGTGGTGCCCCTCGATGTAGCGCACCGTGCCGGACTTCGAGCGCATCACGATCGAATGCGTGTAGGCGCCGCCCGCGAAACGCCGGACGCCGCGCAGCATCGCGCCCGAGGTCACGCCCGTCGCGGCGAACATCACATCGCCCTTCGCCATGTCGGCGATGGTGTAGATGCGGTTCGGATCGGTCACGCCCATGCCGGCGGCGCGGGCGATCTGCTCGTCGTTCTCGAACATCAGCCGGCCCTGCATCTGGCCGCCGATGCAGCGCAGCGCGGCGGCCGCCAGCACGCCTTCCGGCGCACCACCCGAGCCCATGTAGATGTCGATGCCCGCATCGCGCTGGCTGACATTGATCACGCCCGCCACGTCGCCGTCGCCGATCAGGGTGATGCGCGCGCCGACGGCGCGGCAGGCCTTGATCATCTCCTTGTGGCGGTCACGGTCGAGCGTGCAGACCATCAGGTCGCTGATCGAGCACTTCTTCGCCTTGGCGAGCTCGCGGAGGTTCTCCTCGGGCGTCGCATCGAGGTTCACCACGCCATCGGGCAGGCCGGGGCCGACCGCGATCTTGTCCATGTAGATGTCGGGGGCGTGCAGGAAGCCGCCCTTCTCGGCCAGCGCGACGGTGGCGATGGCGTTCGGCCCGCCCTTGGCGGTGATGGACGTGCCTTCCAGCGGATCGACGGCGATATCCACTTCCGGCCCGCCGCCCGCCTTGGAATAGAGGCCGACCTTCTCGCCGATGTAGAGCATCGGCGCCTCGTCCATCTCGCCTTCGCCGATCACCACGGTGCCGGTGATGGCGACGGTGTCGAAGGCCTTGCGCATCGCCTCGACGGCGGCGCCATCGGCGGCGTTCTTGTCGCCCCGGCCGATCCAGCGGGAGGCGGCGAGCGCCGCGGCTTCCGTTACCCGCACCAGTTCCAGCGCCAGGTTGCGATCGACGACAATAGCTGGATCGTGGGCCGCGGCCGTCATGACATCCTCCGAATCGACACCCTTGGGGGATGGGACAGGCTACCCCCCGCCCAGCCCATAGCCGGAATCGCGCGCCGCGTCAGCGGAGCGAAATCAATGGCGCTCCGCGCCGGCAGGCCTCGGCATCCGAGCGGCCGGGGACGAGCTCCACCTGGAACTCCGTGCAGAAAGGCCCGATGACCCGCCCCGCGATCCGGTCCCCGGCGGGCGAAAGCTGCCCCTCCAGATCGACCATCACGTAATCGGCCGGCCGCAGCAGCCAGCGGTGCTGCCGGAACTGGACGCGGCCGGTGGCGGGGTCGAGGCGACCCTGCATCTCATAGCAGCCGGTCGGCACGCCCGGATTGTCGGACGCCGCCTCGAAATGGAACAGCGCCGAGAAGGTGCCGTCCTTGCGCGGCTCGATGGTCAGCGCCAGCGCCGTATGGCCCTGCGCGCAGACATAGCCGCCGCGCCAGGTGCCGCGCAGCCCCTCCTGCGCCGCGGCGGGCGCGGCGATCAGGAACAGCAGCGCGGCAAGGCGCCTCACAGCGCCTCGATGCGGATCAGCGCCGGCTTCTCGACCACGGATCCGAGCTCGGCGATGCGCGCCAGCGCGGCGCGCACCGCGGCCTCGCTCGTCTCGTGGGTGGTGAGCACCACGGGCACCGCCTCGCCCGGCGCACGGCCGCGCTGCAGCATGGATTCCAGGCTGATGGCGTTGTCGCGCAGCACGCCGGTCACATCGGCGATCACCCCTGGCCGATCCACCACCATCAGGCGGAGGTAATAGGCGCCGGTGTGCTGTTCCATCGGGCGCGAGGGTTCGGGCTTCAGCGCGCTGCTCGCCGCCCCCCAGACCGGCGTGAAGCGGCCGCGGGCGATGTCGATCAGGTCCGCCACCACTGCGGATGCCGTGGGCCCCGCCCCGGCGCCGCGGCCTTCCATCATCACCCGGCCGACGAAATCGCCTTCCGCGACCACCGCGTTGAACACGCCATCGACCCGCGCGATGGGCGCATTCGCCGGCACCATGCAGGGATGAACGCGCGTGGCGATGCCGCCATCCTCGCGATTGGCGATGCCGAGCAGCTTGATCCGGTAGCCGAGTTCCTCGGCCAGCGAGATGTCGAGCGCCGAGACCTCCCGGATGCCCTCGACATGCACGGCGGCGAAATCCACCGGCCGCCCGAAGGCCAGTGCAGCGAGGATCGCGAGCTTGTGCGCGGCGTCGATGCCATCGATGTCGAAGGACGGGTCCGCTTCCGCGTAGCCGAGCTTCTGCGCCTCGGCGAGCACTTCGGCGAACTCCCGCTTCTGCTCGCGCATGGTGGTGAGGATGTAGTTGCAGGTGCCGTTCAGGATGCCGGCGACGCGCTGGATCCGGTTCGCCGCCAGGCCCTCACGCACCGCCTTGATGGCCGGGATGCCACCGGCGACCGCGGCCTCGAAGGCCAGCGCCACGCCCTTGGCTTCCGAGGCTTCGGCCAGGGCGGCACCATGCACGGCGAGCAACGCCTTGTTCGCCGTGACCACATGCTTGCCGGCGGCGATGGCCGCTTCCACCAGTGCCTTCGCCTTGCCATCCGACCCGCCGATGCATTCGACGACGACGTCGACCTGTGGATCGGCGGCAAGGGCCGCGGCATCGTCGTACCAGCGCAGGCCCGCGAGCGGCACGCCACGATCGCGCGTGCGGTCGCGCGCGGAGACCGCCGTCACCGTGATCGGACGGCCCGCGCGCGCCGCGATGATATCGGCATTGGTGCGCAGCACATTGACGACGCCGGCACCGACCGTGCCCAGCCCTGCGATCGCAACGGTCAACGGGCGGCTCATGCCTGCCGCTCCCGCCCTGCCCGGTAATCAGCCATCACTTGTCCTCGTAGCCGTCCGAAGGTTCGAATGTGACGCCCTCGGCCAGCACGCCGGCACCGGGCACATGGTTCACTTCGAGCCGGATGCCGTCCGGATCCTCGAAGAGCACGGAGTAATAGCCCGGCGCCCAGTCCGACGACGAGGGCGCGCGGATGATCGTCGCGTCGAGTTCCCGCACCAGCGCCGCGACGCGGTCCACATCCTCCCGCGTGCGGGCCCGCAGGCAGAGATGGTGCAGCCCGACGCGGCCCTGGTCGAAGCGCTGGCCCGCATGGGCCGGGTCGCAGGGCTCGATGCCGATCGCGGTACGGGCGCCGACGCAGTAGAAGAATTTCGGCCCGTCGAAGACCGGCTTCATGCCGAGCCGCGGGAGGAGCCGCGCATAGAAGGCGCGGCATTCGGCGAAGCGGCTGACCGTCAGCACGACATGGGCCATGCCGTTGATGCCGATCTCCTCCATGCGATCCCCCTCCCCGTGGCGGCGGTCAGGCCGCGCTGGCGGATTCCTGCGGCTCGACCGGTGCGGCGTTGTCGCCGGACAGGAAGGTCTTGATGCCCCGCAGCGCCTGGCGGATGCGGTGGTTGTTCTCGACCAGGGCGATGCGGACATGCTCGTCGCCATGCTCGCCGAAGCCGAGGCCCGGGGCGACGGCGACCTTCGCCTTGTCGAGCAGCAGCTTCGAGAATCCCACAGAGCCGAGATGGCGGAAGCGCTCGGGGATCGGCGCCCAGAGGAACATCGAGGCCTCCGGCGCCGGCACGTCCCAGCCCGCCGCCTTGAGGCCCTTCACCAGCACCTCGCGGCGGTCCTTGTAGAGGACCCGCATCTCCTCGATGCAGTCCTGCGGCCCGTTCAGTGCGGCCGTCGCGGCGACCTGGATCGGCGTGAAGGCGCCGTAGTCGAGGTAGGACTTCACCCGCGCGAGAGCCGCGATCAGCCGCGGATTGCCCGCCGCGAAGCCCATCCGCCAGCCCGGCATGTTGTAGGTCTTGGACATGGAGGTGAATTCCACCGTGATGTCCTTTGCCCCGGGCACCTCCAGCACGGAGGGCGGCGGCGTGTCGCCGTAGTACAGCTCCGCATAGGCGAGGTCGGAGAGGATGAAGAGGTTGTGCTTGCGGCAGAGCGCGACGAGTTCGCGATAGAACTCGATGCTCGCGACCAGTGCCGTCGGGTTGGAGGGGAAGTTGACGATGACGGCGGTCGGCGCAGGGACGGAATGCCTCACCGCGCGGTCGATCGCCGCCAGCATCGCATCGTCCGGCGTATAGGGAATGGAGCGCACCGAAGCGCCGGCGATGATGAAGCCGAACTGGTGGATCGGATAGGAGGGGTTCGGCACCAGGATGGTGTCGCCGGGGCTCGCGATGGCCTGGGCCAGGTTGGCGAGGCCTTCCTTCGACCCGAGCGTGGCGACCACCTCGGTCTCCGGGTCGAGCTTCACCCCGAAGCGGCGGGCGTAATAACCCGCGAGCGCCTTGCGCAGCCCCGGAATGCCCTTGGACTGCGAATAGCGGTGGGTGCGCGGGTCCTGCACCGCCTCGATCAGCTTGGCGACGATATGGGGCGGCGTCGGGCTGTCCGGATTGCCCATGCCGAGGTCGACGATGTCCTCCGCCGCCGCGCGTGCCTTGGCCTTCGCCGCGTTCACCTCGGCGAACACGTAAGGAGGCAGGCGGCGGATGCGGTGGAATTCCTCGGTCATTGTGGCGTTTCCGTTAAGGCAGGGGCGGCGAGCGAGAGAGCAAGCGCCGCGCGCTGTGTATC
>JAYRJZ010000163.1:0-4808 GCA_041906015.1 Roseomonas sp. | reverse complement strand
ATGGTGTCGCAGCCGAATCCTATGGCCGATCAACGGGTTGCGCCATGTCCGCCAACCCTGATGAATTTTCCGGGCTAGACTTCCGCGACGTGTTCGGCCCCGACGATTCGGCCATCCTGGCCGAGCGTGCCCTGGCCGAATATCGCAGCGGGCCTCAACGGCATCATGCGCGCAGTGCCGATGGCAGCCGGCTGATGGAGTTGACGAGCCGTCTGTTGGAGGGCGGCGGTTTCGTTCTCTGCGCCGTCGACATCACTGACCTGCACCGGGCGGAAGCGGCAGCGCGGGCCGAGGCCGCGCTGTTCGAGCGCGTCCTGCACAGCCAGCGTGACGGCGTCGCCCTGTTCGACGCGACGCAGCACCTGCTGGTGCACAACCCCGCCTATGGCCGCCACACCGGTGCGACGCTCGAGGTCCTGGCTGGCCATCCGAGCCTTGCCCGGATCATGACCGCGCTGGAGCAGGCCGGCGAGTTCCCCACCAGCGAGGCGCGCGCGCAGTTGCGCGCCGTGCTTACCGCCGATCGCAGTCAGGTGCTGCGCGGCCAGCGCGAGCGTCCGGATGGCAGCGTGCTGCGCATCCACAGCACGCCCCAGCCCGATGGCGGCTTCCTGGTCGAGACCGAGGACGTCACCGACCTCGTCCATGCCGAGGATGAGGCGCGCCGCCGCGCCGCGATCCTCGATGGCGTGCTGGAAGCCTTGCCGCACGGCATCTGCGTCTGGACGCCGGACCGCCGTGTCGCGCATTTCAACAGCACCTATACCCGCCTGATGGCAGGCGCGCCGCTGAAGCCAGGCGACCGGCTGGAGGATGTGATCCGCTGGCGCGCCGAGGCTGGCGAATACGGACCCGGCGACGTCGAGGCCGTGTTCCAGCGGGAGATGGCGCGGAACCCCGCCGAGCCGCAGGAGAGGCGCCGTCTGCGCAGCAACGGCACCGCGCTCGGCATCCGTACCGCGCCGCTGCCCGATGGCGGGCACATCTCGGTCGTCACGGACATCACCGCCTTGTGGCGGGCGGAAGAAGAGGCCCGGCGGCGGGCCGAACTGCTCGAGACAGCGCTGGGTGCCATCCGTCATGGCATCGTCATCTGCGGGCCGGACCACAGGATCCTGGCAGCCAACCAGCTTTCCCGTTCCCTGGTCGGGCATGCGGAGGGGGAACCGCTTCTGGGGCGCACCGCCGAGGAGGTCATCGAGCAGCTTCACAAGGCCGGATCGCTCGGGCCGGAGCCCGAAGCAACCAGGATCGCGCGCCACGCCCTTTCGCTCGACCGCAGCAAGCCGGATGTCTACCAGCGCCAGACGCCCCATGGCCGGATTGTCGAGGTCTCTTCCGACCCCACGCCCGATGGCGGCTTCGTCATCACCCATTCGGACATCACCGCCCTGGCCAAGGCGGAGGACGAGGCGCGCCGCCGCGCGCAGGTGCTGGAGGCCGCCCTGGCCTCGATGCGCCATGGCCTCGTCGTCTATGGCCCGGATCGCCGCGTGGTGGTGGCCAACGAGCTCTCGAACCTCCTCGCCGGCCATTATCCGGGCTCCGTGCGGCCGGGCAGGCTGCTCGACGACCTGGTGCGCGACCTGCATGCGCATGGCGCCTTCGGCGAGGAGCCCGGCGCGACCGCGCTGCTCGAGGCGGCGCTCACCCTCGATCGCAGCAAGCCCTACCGCACCGTGCGGGAGGTCGCGGGGAAGCGGATCCTCGAGATCTCGTCGGATCCCATGCCGGATGGCGGCTTCATCGTCACCCATTTCGACATCACCGCGCGCGCCCGCGCCGAGGCCGCCGCGCAGGAGCGCGCGCGCATCCTGCAGGTGATGCTCGACAACATGCGGCATGGCATCTGCTACTTCGATGCGGAGACGCGGGTGGTCGCCGCCAATGTGCTGGCCGCGACGATGTGCGGATTGTCGCCCGAGCAGTTCAGGCCCGGCCGCCTGCTGAACGAGATCTCCGCCGATCAGGCCGCGGCCGGCGAATTCGGCGATGCCGAGGCGGCGGTCCATTTCTTCGCGGGCCGCCCGAACCCGCGCCTGCATGGCCCCGAGCGCTACACCCGGCGCCGGCCGAACGGGTCGATGCTGGAGGTGACGACCGACCCGACGCCGGATGGCGGCTTCGTCCGGACCTTCAACGACGTCACGGAAGACCGGCGCATCCGCGCCGAGCTGGAGGCGGCCCGGGTCGCGGCGGAGGCGGCGAGCGAGGCCAAGTCCCGCTTCCTCGCGACCATCAGCCACGAGCTGCGCACGCCGCTCTCGGCCATCATCGGCTACGCGGAGGCCATGATGGCGGATCCGGATCCCGAACGCGTCGTGGACGATGCGGCGACGATCCGGGATTCCGGCCGTCATCTCCTCAGCCTGATCGACGACATCCTTGAGGTCACCCGCGTCGGCGGCCCGGAGGCGGCGGTGGCCACCGCGGTCCCCGTCGCACTGCCCGCGCTGCTCGCCGGCCTGCGCGACGCCCCGCGGGAGACGGCAGGCCCGCGGATCGAGCTGCGGGTTGCGGCCGATCTGCCGAGGCTGCGCTGTGACGAGCGCCGCCTGCGCCGCGTCCTGCGGGCCCTGATCGACAATGCGGTGAAGTTCACGCAGCCGGATGGGCAGGTCGAGGTGACGGCCGAGCGCGATGCCACCGGCGATGTGCTGGTGCGCGTCATGGACACGGGGATCGGCATGGCGCCCGCCGACATTCCCCGCGCCTTCGAGCCCTTCACCCAGCTCGATTCGTCGCTCAGCCGCCACTTCGGCGGCTCGGGGCTCGGCCTGCACCTGGCGCGGACCCTGGCGCAATCCATGGGCGCGACGCTTGAACTGACCAGTGCAAAGGGGCAGGGGACCACGGCGACCCTTCGCCTGCCGCGCGGCATCACCATCTCTGCGACTGCCAGCGCCGCGACCCAGGAGACGACATGACCGCCCTTGCCACCACCGACGCCCTGTTCTTCGGCCTGATCGACCGTGGCGCCGCCGAGGCGCGGCTGCGCGAGGCGACCGAAGGCTGCGAGGATGGCGAGCTGTTCCTGGAATACCGGGAGAGCGAGGCGATCGCGATCGACGATGGCCGCATCCGCTCGGCTTCCTATGACGCGACGCGCGGCTTCGGGCTGCGCTCCGTGCAGGGGGAGGCCGCCGGCTATGCCCATGCGGGCGAGTTGTCGGACGCGGCCCTGGCGCGGGCGGCGGAGACGGTGAAGGCGGTGCGGCAGGGCCGGTCCGGCGTGCTGGAAGCGGGGCCGCGGGCGACCAATGCGCGACTCTATGCCGACGCGAACCCGCTGACGCAGATGGATTTCGCGGCCAAGACCGCCCTGCTGCAGGAGATCGACGCCTTCGCCCGGGCGCGCGACCCGCGCGTCGTGCAGGTGATGGCCTCGATCAGCGGCGAATGGCAGGCGGTGCAGATCATCCGCCCCGACGGGCAGCGCGTGGCCGACCTGCGGCCACTGGTGCGCATGAACGTCTCGGTGGTGGTGGAGAAGGACGGGCGGCGCGAGACCGGGTCCTTCGGCACCGGCGGCCGCTTCGCCTATGACCGCATCCTGACCGAGGCGCAGTGGAAGGGCGCGGTGGATGAGGCGCTGCGCCAGGCGCTGGTGAACCTCGATTCCGTGCCGGCGCCGGCGGGGGAGATGGAGGTGGTGCTGGCCTCCGGCTGGCCGGGCATCCTGCTGCATGAGGCGATCGGCCACGGGCTGGAAGGCGACTTCAACCGCAAGAAGACATCTGCTTTCGCCGGGCTGATGGGGCAGCGCATCGCCTCGCCCGGCGTGACGGTGGTCGATGACGGGACCATCCCGGACCGGCGTGGGTCGCTGACCGTGGACGACGAGGGCACGCCCACCAACCGTACCGTGCTGATCGAGGACGGCATCCTGACCGGCTTCCTGCAGGACCGGCAGAATGCGCGGCTGATGGGTGTCGCGCCGACCGGCAATGGCCGCCGGCAATCCTTCGCCCATATCCCGATGCCGCGCATGACCAACACGGTGATGCTGGGCGGCGCGCATGAGCCGGGGGAGGTCATCGCCTCGGTGAAGCGCGGCCTCTACGCGGTGAATTTCGGCGGCGGGCAGGTGGACATCACCTCCGGCAAGTTCGTGTTCAGCGCCTCCGAGGCCTATCTGATCGAGGACGGGAAGATCGGCGCGCCGGTGAAGGGCGCGACGCTGATCGGCAATGGGCCGGATGCGCTGACCAAGGTGGCGATGGTGGCCAACGACATGGCGCTCGATCCCGGCATTGGGACCTGCGGGAAGCAGGGCCAGGGCGTGCCGGTCGGCGTGGGCCAACCGACGCTGAAGATGGCGGGGCTGACGGTGGGCGGCACGGCGGTCGGCTGAAGCGCTTCATCGCGTCACACCGCGCGACCCGGGAGGCTGGGGATGCAGCCGATGGAGGCCTTCATGACCGCCACCCCGCCCATCCCCACCGACGCCGAGCAGGAAGAGGCCAAGCGCCAGGCGCAGTCCTCGGGCAGCGGCTTCGGCGACGCGCTGGACGGCGCCGAGGCGGCGACGGAGATCGCCGCCGAGGGTGGGCTCGACCTGGTCCTCGATGCGGCGAGCGCCTGCATCGACGTGACGACCAGCGTGGCGACGACCTCGATCGAACTGATCGGCGGATTGCTCGGCGGCATCGCGGATCTTTGACCGCGGGCGAGGGCGGGTGATTGGGGAAGGGCGTTGCCTCTCTCCGAACATCACCCCGCCCAAGACCGAAAGGCTTTCCTGGTTGGTTTGGTTCGGCAGGAACCGGGGGGGGGGGGGCCCCCCCGCCCCCCCCCCCCCCCCCCCC
>JAYRJZ010000052.1:0-34544 GCA_041906015.1 Roseomonas sp. | reverse complement strand
CGCGCCGGGATGAGGTTCGCCGAGGTCTTTGCAGAGTTCGATCCGATACCGGGCAATACAGTCAGGATGGACCGCGAAGCCCGCTCCGGCGCGTGACGCGCGCCGGCGGCCTTGGCACACAGGACGAGCACAATACCAAGTGACGGTTTCCAAAGGCCTTGTGGCCTTTGGTGGGGTGGGGACCGGGGAGGGGCAAAGCCCCTCCCCGGCCTACCGTCGCCGGATTGCCACACCAACGGGACGGAGCCCCCTCGAACGGTGGCAGCGTCACGACGGCCGGCAGAGCCGCGCCTCCGCCGCCTCGAGTGACGCGGCCACATCACCCGCGCCGAGGACGATGTCGCGCAGCCCATCCTCCCGCAGCCGGTCTGCCGCGCAGAGGCACAGGGCGGCGAGGCGCTGCAGCGGCCAGCCCGGTCGGTCGCCGACCGCCTCCTTGAGCCCCATGGTGCAGCGCCAGCGGAACACCGCATCCCCGAAGGGCGTCGCGAGCGCCGAAGCGCTGGCATTCGGCGGCGCCTGGCGCGGTGTCACCGCGGTAGCGGCAGGCGCCGTCGCCGAGCCCCGCGCCGGCGGGTTCCGGCCGAGCCAGGCAATGCCGGCCCCGAGGCCGGCCAACAGAAGCAGCAGAAGGACGATGGACCGGATCACGCCGCGCACCATGGCGCGACCACCGCGCGCAGGGAATGGTTCCCTTGGCCGGCGCGGCGATCTAGCCTTGGGGCCATGCGGATCCTCCTCCCGCCCGCCCTGGCCCTGCTTCTCGGGTCCCTGCCGATGCTGCCGCCGCAGGCCGTGGCCCAGGTGCTGCGGCAGCCGCCGCAGCAGACCCAGGCACCACCGGCGCCGCCAACGCCCTCGCCCACCCCGCCACGCTCCTGCCGGCCGCCGCCACCCGCGCCCACATCGTGATGCGGTCCTGTCTGGCGGGGCTGGCGGCGGCGCTGCTCGCCTGGCCCGGCATGGCGGAGGTCCCGGGCCTTGGGCCCGTGGATACGCGCCAGCCGGTGTCGCCGCGCGAAGCCCCTTTCGATGCCATCGCCCTGATCGAGACCACGGCCGGCGGCCGCTGCTCCGGCGCCCTGGTCGCGCCGCGCGTCGTCCTGACGGCGGCGCATTGCCTGGTCGCGAGTGACGCCACACGGCTGGTGCCGCCCGGCGAGGTGAGCGTCCGCCTGGGCGGGCGTACCGTGCGCGGCAGCCGGCTGCGGAGCGGGCCGGGCTTCATCCCCGCCCGCGAGGAACCCTGGCGCGCCGACTGGGCGCTGGTCACCCTCAGCGCGCCGCTGGGCAACGGGCATGTCCTGCCCTTGCTGCGCGAACCGCCCGGACAAAGCGACCGGGCGATGCTCGCCGCCTGGCAGCATGACCGGCCGGATGTGTTGCTGGCCGACCGCGCTTGCCGGGTCGTCACCGTCGGCAATTTCGGCGCCCAGGGCATCCTGGTCGGTCACAACTGCGCCGGGACCACGGGCAGCAGCGGCGCACCCATCCTGGTGCCGGTCCGCGGCGGCTATGCCGTCGCCGCGGTGCAGGTCAAGGCGGCGCTGGGGCAGCCGCTGGGGGTGGGCGTGCCGGCCTTCACGATACCGGCGCCGTAGGCGGTGCCTCGGCCGGCGGCGCGGCCGTCGTTTCCTCCATGGCGGGAGGGTCGGCCGGCGCCTCGGGCGTCGGGGGGGCGGGTTCGGCTGCTGCCGGGGGGATGCGCGGCGGCAGAGGCTCGAAGGGGGGCAGGGGCTCGTCGCCGCTGCCGACCATCACTGCCACATCCACATGCAGCCCGGCGAAGTCCTCGGCCTTCCCGAAATAGCCGCCGCCGACCGGCACGGCTTGCTCCGGGGTGCGCGTGGCGCCGACGCGGATCAGGTTTTCGCCGGCCACCAGGCCGTTGGTCGGATCGTATTCCACCCAACCCGCGCCAGGGACGTAGATGGAGCACCAGGCATGCGTCGCCCCGCCGCCCACCACCCCGGTGCCGGCGGCGTCGTAGAGGTAGCCGCTGACGAAACGCGCGGCGAGGCCGAGGCTGCGCGCCGCCTCCATCATCAGCAAGGTGAAGTCGCGGCAGGCGCCCCTGCCGGCTGCGAGCGTCTCGACGGGGCTGTTCGTGCCCTCGGCGTCGCGCGCCTCATAAGTGAATTCGTCGCGGATCGCGCGCGTCATCGCCTCGAGCATCGGCAGGGTGCGCGTCTGCCCGCCCTGGGCGAGGAAGCGCCGGGCCCAGGCATCGACGCGGCGCTGCGGGTCCGGCAGGTGGCGTTCGCGCAAGCGGGCGAGATCGGGCGCTTCCTCGGCGGCGTAGGAGAAGGGGAAGACCTCGACGGTCGGGTCGACGGTGGCGCGCGGCAGCTCCGCCCCGGCGGGATAATGCGTGAGGTCGAGTTCCGAGATGATCTCGAGGTGATCGGTCGGGGCGTCCTGCTCCCAATCGATCAGGCAGACCGAATTGCCGAAGACGTCATGCGCCCAGCGGGTGGCGCGGGGCACGGGTGAGACGGTCAGCGTGGCCTCGTGCAGCCGCAGGTCATGACTGTCGCGGGGGCGCACCATCAGCCGATGTTGCGTCAGCCCGACAAGGCTCTTGTACTCGTACCGTGTGACGTGACGGATGCGGATGCGGGCCATTGCGGGGGCTCCTTCGGTTCGCGCCAATACAGCGAACCGCGGCCCCCGGCGAGAGTTGCCCGCGACGCGGCCGGCGCCTGGGCGCCGGCCGCATGGCCGGGACGGTCAGACGCCGCCGTAGATGAACACCGGCATGGGCTGGGTGTCGTCCACCACGGACTTCACGCCGGGGATGTTCTCCGCCAGTACGCGCAGCGCCTTCTGGACCGCATCCGAGCGGCGGAAGCCGTGGAAGGTGACGACGCCGTTCTCGACCTCGACCATGGTGTAGAAGGTGTCGGTCCAGGGTTCCTTCTTCATCGCCGCCATGACGGCGCGGCGCACGCGCTCGTCGGAGAGCTCGGCTTCCTCATGCGCCGGCGTGACGAGCGCGCGCAGCAGGTCGGCGCGGCTGACGATGCCGCGCAGCTTGCCGTCCTCGAGCACCACGACACGGCGGATGTGCTGCTCCTCCATCATGTGGGCGATGTGGGCGGCAGTGGTGTCGAGGGCGACGCTGACCACCTTCTCGGTCATCAGGTCCTTCGCCGTCACGCCATGGGTGCGCGCGAAGCGTTCCGCCTGGCCGGCCGGGTCGCTGAAGAGGGAGGAGAACCAGGAGGCCGGCTTGTCCTCCTCGCCCGCCAGGCGGCGGATCAGGTCGGCTTCCGTGACGATGCCGAGCACCTTGCCCGCCGCATCCACCACCGGCACCGCCGAGATGCCGCGATCGGCAAGCAGCCGCGCCATGGCCATCACCGGGGTTTCCGGCGGCACGGTCACGACGTCGGGGGTCATCAGGTCGCGGGCGGTCACACCAGGCATTGGCTTGTTCCTCCAGGGAGCAGTTGTGAAAAGCTACTGCCGCGAAGCCCCTCGCGCATTGCGCCAGATCAACGGCGCAGCCTCAACGGCATGGCGAAGCAAGATTATCCGCTCCTGCGCATCCGGCAATGCGCTCACTCGACCGCGCCCCGCTCGGGTGCGGGCCGGACACTAGGCTGCCCAGTCCGGGGCGAATTCCGGGTTCACCAGCCGCCGGCTCTTCGGCAGCGCATCGATCGCCGTGAGGTCCTCCGCATCGAGCGCGATCGCCGCGGCGGCCAGATTCTCCCGCTGGCCCTGCTCGCGCGCCGACTTCGGGATCGCGACGACGCCGCGTGCCAGCAGCCAGGCGATCGCGATCTGCACTGGCGTCCCGCCATGCTTAGCAGCGATGCGGCGCATCACCGGATCATCGTTCACCGAGGCCTTCGCGACGGGCGAATAGGCGGTGAGCGCCAGGTCGTTCGCGCGGCACAGCTCGACCAGCTTCGGCTGCCACAGATAGACATGGCATTCGACCTGCAGGCAGGCGATGGGCGCGATGCCGAGATCGAGCGCCTGCTTCAGCAGGGCCGGCGGGAAGTTGCACACGCCGACGGCGCGCGCGAGGCCATCCTCCTTCAGCGTCGCGAGCGCGCGCAGCGACGCCGCGAGGTCCATGCCCTTCGCCGGCCAATGGATGTGGATCAGGTCGGCATAGGGCGTGGCGAGCCGCTTCAGCGACGCCTCGGCCGAGGCGCGCAGCGCATCCGGGGCGAGTTCCGTCCACCACACCTTCGT
This sequence comes from Roseomonas sp., assembly GCA_041906015.1. GTDB lineage: Bacteria > Pseudomonadota > Alphaproteobacteria > Acetobacterales > Acetobacteraceae > Neoroseomonas. The sequence goes on along the minus strand of JAYRJZ010000052.1, from coordinate 30,335 downwards.
CGTGAGGAAGATCTCCTCCCGCGCCACGCCCGAGGCCAGGATGCCGGCGCCGACCGCTTCCTCGTTGCCATACATCGCCGCCGTATCGATGTGGCGGTAGCCCATGGCGATCGCGGTCTCGACCGCGCGCGTCGCCTCCGCGCCCTTCATCGGCCAGGTGCCGAGGCCGATGCGGGGGATGCGCAGCTTCGCGGTGTCCAGGATCGGGGTCATGCGGCGTCCTAACGCTTCGACAGGTCGATCACGCCAGCAAAGCCGGATTCCGTCCCGAAGGCGATATGCGTGCCGGTGCCGTTCCAGGCCAGCGCCGAGACCGCCGAACCGCGCGGCGCGGCCAGCGGGACGATACGGCCCGACGCGACCTCGGCCATCAGCACCAGCCCGTCGCCGAAGCCAGCCGCGACCACTTCCTGCGACGGATGGCACGCAACGGCCGTGCACAGCACGCCATCGCCGCCGGCGAGCTCGGTCGGCGCCTTGCCCATCGGCCCACCGCCGAAGAACGGCCAGAGCACCACGCAATCGGCCCCCGCCGTGGCCAGCCAGCGCCCCTTCGCCGTGAAGCCCATCGACTTGGTCTTGGACGGATACCCCGCCATGCGCATGTGCTGCCCGTCGGCCAGGCGCCAGCCATGCAGCGTGTTCTCCTGCATGGAGGTCACGACATGCGTGCCGTCCGGGCTGATCAGCACGCCGGTGTGGCTGCCCTTCCATTCGAGCAGGCGCGGCGTGCCTTCCTTGGAGGCGGTGAACCACAGCGACGCACCATTGTAGTGCGACGCCGCGATGCGCTTGCCCTTGGCGTCGAAGGCGATGCCGGTGACGGTGGACGGATGCGCGAGGGAGCGGATCGCCGCGCCCTTGCCGTCGACCAGATGCACCGCCTTGCCGACCGCCGCGGCGCGCAGGCCGGATTCATGGGCGGCAACATGGTCCACCCACTTGCTGCCGTAGGTCGCGATCTGGGAAACATTGCCATCGGGCGCGATGCGCATCAGGCGGCCATCGTCGCCGCCGGTGATGACGCCGTCCTTCACATCGGCCGCGATGGACAGGCAGGCACCGTCATGCGCCGCGATGGATTGCCAGCCTTCCGCCAGCCGTGCCGTGCCGTCGCCCAGCGCGAAGACGCAGGACCGGCCTTCCCGGCCGAAGGCGACGCCGATCACCCAGGCACCGAGTTCCTGGGCGCTGCCGCGTTGTTCGAGAAGGAAATCGGCCTCGGTGGCACTCATGACGGGTTCCTCATCATGCGCCCTTGTATGGCGCGTCGGAGGCTCCGTTGCCATGCCCCCAGGGGCCGATCCTTGTCTCAGCCCGGCGCGACCAGGGCCTGCGTGTCGGGAACGATGATGGCGAAACGGTCGGCAAGCTCGGCCAGCGCCGTCCGGTGCAGCGCGGCGGCCGGGATCACCCCGCCCAGCGGATCGGGCAGATCGCGCGTCGCCGCCGCACCCGCCACCACGGTCGCCCGCAGACCCAGATCGAGCGCCGCCCGCGCCGTCGCGCTGACGCACATATGCGTCATGCAGCCGGCCAGGATGATCTCCTCGCGGCCCAGGGCGCGGATGCGATCCGCGAGGCCGGTCCCGGCAAAGGCATTGGGCAGGCGCTTCGGCACGATCGGCTCCTCCGGGAGCGGCGCGACCTCGGGCAGGATCTCGACCATCGGCCCGGTCTCGTCGAACAGGCCGCGGCCGGGCGGCGAATGCTGGACGATGTGCACGACCGGCACGGCCCGCGCCCGTGCCAGGGCGAGCAGACGCCCCGCCTCGGCAGCGGCCTCATCAATGCCCACGAGCGGCAGGCGGCCGTCGCGGTATTCGCGCTGGATGTCGATCAGGACCAGCACCGCCTTGTCGAGCGGTGCCGGATGCCGGGGCGCGCCGGCCATGGCGAGGAGGGTCTGGGGCTGCGGGGTCATGGTTCCGATCCTTCATCGGCCGTGCCGGCCGAGCCCGTATCCGAGCGCGTGACAGCCTGTGCGCATATTCCGTATCCTTGCACCATGCCTGCGCGAATTCGCACAGACGAGCTGGACTGGGAGGATTTGCGACACTTCCTCGCCCTCGCGGTGGAAGGGAGCCTCTCCGCCACCGCGCGGCGCCTGCGCGTCAACCACGCCACCGTCGCGCGGCGCGTGGCAAAGCTGGAAGCCGCGCTCGGCCAGACCCTCTTTGAGCGGCGGCCCGATGGCTATGCACTGACCGCGGCGGGGCGGGCTGTACTCGACGAAGCCCGCGGCATGGAGGAGGCGGCCCTGGGCGTGCTCCGCCGGCTGGATACGGCGGCGAGCCTGGAAGGGCCGGTCCGCCTGACCACCACGCGGAGCATCGCCGAGGATTTCCTGATCCGGCGCCTCGCGCCCCTGCGTCGCGCGCATCCCGGCATCGACCTCGAACTTCTCGCCGAATTGCGCGTGATGAGCCTGGCCCGGCGCGAAGCCGACATTGCCATCCGGCTCGGGCGCCCGGCGGACAGCGCGCTTGCGGGACGCCGGATTGGCCTGATCGGGTATGGCTTCTATGCGGATGCGGACTGGTGTCGGCGGATCGCCGCCGGTGAGCCACCGGCCTTCGTCGCCTATGACCCCGACACTGATTTCGTGCCCGAAGCACGCTGGCTGGCGGCCCGTTTCCCCGGTGCCCGGCGCGCCTTCCGCAGCAACAGCCAGACTGGCCAGCTTGAAGCAGTGCGGGCCGGCTTCGGGATCGCCCTGCTGCCGCACTACCTGGCGGCACCCGATCCGGCTCTGCGCGTGATCGGGCTGGGTGAGGCGCCGCCACCGCGGGAGGTGTGGCTGCTGGTGCGACCGGATCTGCGGCGCGTGCCACGCATCCGGGCCGTGGCGGAAGCCGTGGCGGAGATCTTCCGGGCCGAGCGCGCCTTGCTCGAAGGGTCGCAAGGCCTGGCGCCGGGGGATTGAGGCCGGCGTCCGAGGACGCCGGCCATCGAGCAGGCGGATCGGGGAGGCAACGGAGCCCTCCCCGCGACCGCATCACGCTGGCGGGGGGCTCCAGCGCGCGATCTCGGCCTGGATCTTCGATTCGTCCTCGCCGGCCTGGCAGGCCTCGAAGCCGCGGCGCAGCCAGGGCCGGTTCAGGTCACGCCCGATGAAGACGATCTTCGACTTCCTCGGGTCGCCTTCCTTCACCTCGCCGATGAAGTCGCCATCGGCGATCATGTGCACCGCCTGGAAGGCGAAGCGCCGGCTGTCGCCATCGTAGTAGAGAATGCCCTTCGTCCGCAGCAGGTCCTGGCCCTTGGAGGCCAGAACCTGGGTGATCCAGGCGTTGAAGCGCTCCGCGTCGATCGGCTTCTCGACCTCGAAGGAGACGCTGTTCACCTCGGAATCGTGCTCGTGGTGGTCGTCGCCCGAGAGGAATTCCGGCTCGCGTTCCAGGATGCGGTTCAGGTTGAAGGCGTCGCGGCCTACCACGCTGTCGATGGGCACGTCGGACTTCGTGGCGCGGCGGATCTCGGCATAGGGGTTGATGGCGCGGATGCGCTTCTCGACCGCGTCGGCCTCCTCGGCCATCACCAAGTCCATCTTGTTCAGCACGATGATGTCGGCGAAGGCGATCTGTTCCTGTGCCTCGGTGCTGTCGGCCAGCCGCGCCAGCAGGTGCTTCGCATCCACCACGGTGACGATGGCGTCGAGCTTGGTCGCCCGCTTCACATCGTCATCGACGAAGAAGGTCTGCGCGACGGGTGCCGGATCGGCGAGGCCGGTCGTTTCCAGGATGATGCCGTCGAACCTGTCGCGCCGCTTCATCAGCCCGCCGAGGATGCGGATCAGGTCCCCGCGCACGGTGCAGCAGATGCAGCCATTGTTCATCTCGAACACTTCCTCGTCGGCATCGACGACGAGGTCGTTGTCCACCCCCAGTTCCCCGAACTCGTTGATCACCACGGCGAATTTCTTGCCGTGGTTCTCCGTCAGGATGCGGTTCAGCAGGGTGGTCTTGCCGGCGCCGAGATAGCCGGTCAGCACGGTGACGGGCACCGGCTCCTTGGTGTCGCTCACGGGGTCTCTCCCGAAGATGGTGTATCGCTTGCCGCCCATATGGGGTCGGCGGCCGCCGCCGAGAACCTGTCCTTGCGCAACGCGACCCGGGCGGCGACCACGGCCGACAGCAGCGGGAAGAGGAAGCGGCGCCCTTCCTCGGCATTCTCGGCCATGCGGCGAGCGGCGGAGGCGGCGCCGATCGCCCCGATCCGGTCCATCGCCTCGGCCACCGCCATGCCGGCCGCGGCATAATCCTCGGGCTTGCCGCCGTCCCGGAACAGGGGAACCAGGCGGGAGGACGGGACCTCCATCGCCGCATCCTCCAGCGCCTCCAGCGCGATCGGGCCGTGGTCCTTGCGCAGGGCGGCGCGGGCCTCGGCATCCAGCACGGGTGGCGGGGTGCGCATCTTGCGCGCCTGGGCCAGCGCGGCGGCGAGTTCCTCCGGTGTGAAGGGGCGGACCAGCAGGATGTCGAATCCCGCCTCCATCGCCTCGTCCTCCTCGCCGCGCCGCAGCCCGTCGGTGGTACCGACCAAAGGCAGGTCGGCCTGGGGCGGCAGGCGGTCGCGCAACCGGGCCGCCGCATCCGGGCCGTCGAAGCCATCGCCCGTGAAGGCGAGCATCACCGCCTCGACATCCTCGCGCAGCAGGATGTCCTCGGCGGTGCCCCAGTCGGAGACCGGGAAGACCTCATGCCCTGCCTCCTCGAGCATGGTGAGCGTCACCACGCGCGAACTGGCCATGGGATCGACCAGAAGGACCCGCAGGGCGGGCAGGGCTTCGGCTTCCTCGGCGGTCTCCGACACGGGGCGGGCTCAGGCCGCTTCGGCGCGGATCGCGTCGGTGAGCGTATTCACGATGCGGTCCACATGCGGCTTCTCGACGATCAGCGGCGGGGAGAGCGCAATGATGTCGCCCGTGACGCGCACCAGGACGCCATTGTCGAAGCAGCGGCGGAACACGCCCATCGCGCGCTCGCCCGGCTTGCCGGGGCGCGAGGCGAGCTCGATGCCGCCGATCAGGCCGAAGTCACGGATGTCGATGACGTTCGGCGCGTCCTTCATCGAATGCATCCCGTCCTGCCAGTAGGGCTCGATGGCCAGGGCCCGGCCGGGCAGGTCCTCGGACTGGTGCAGCTGCATCGTCGCGATGGCCGCGGCGGCGGCCAGCGGATGGCCGGAATAGGTGTAGCCGTGGAAGAACTCGATCCCGCCGGCGACGCCGTTCACCACCGTGTCGTAGACGCCGTTCTTCACCGCCACGGCGCCCATCGGCACCGCCGCGTTGGAAAGGCCCTTCGCCATGGTCATGATGTCGGGGATCACACCCAGCCGCTCGGCGCCGAAATTGGTGCCGAGGCGGCCGAAGCCGGTGATGACCTCGTCGAAGATCAGCAGGATGCCGTATTTGTCGCACAGCTCGCGCAGGCGCTGCAGGTAGCCCACGGGCGGCACCAGCACGCCGGTCGACCCCGCCACCGGTTCCACCATCACCGCCGCGATGGTCTCGGCGCCATGCAGCGCGACCAGGTTCTCGAGCGTATCGGCCAGTTCCACGCCGTGTTGCGGCAGGCCGCGGGAGAAGGCGTTCTTCGCCGGCAGGTGCGTCGAGGGCAGGTGGTCCACATAGGGGAGCAGCGCCCCGAACTGCTTCCGGTTGCCGCCGATGCCGCCCACCGACATGCCGCCGAAGCCCACGCCGTGATAGCCGCGCTCACGGCCGATCATGCGCACCCGGCCGCTTTCCCCGCGCGCCCGATGATAGGCCAGCGCGATCTTCAGCGCGGTGTCGGCGCTCTCGGACCCGGAATTGGTGAAGAAGACGCGATCCATGCCGTCCGGGGTCATCTCGGCGACGCGCGCCGCGGCCTCGAAGGCGATGGGGTGGCCGAGCTGGAAGGTCGGCGCGTAGTCGAGGATGGCGGCCTGCTTCTGGATCGCCTCCTTGATCTCGACGCGACCATGGCCGGCGTTGCAGCACCACAGGCCCGCCGTGCCGTCCAGGATCTCCTTGCCCTCGGGCGTGTAGTAGGACATGCCCTCGGCCCGCGCGAGCATGCGAGACGTATCGCCCTTGAAGTACTTGTTGTCGGAAAACGGCATCCAATAGGCGTCGAGCGAATTGGGGCGGCTGATCTCGTTCATCGGGCTCTCCGGGGCACGGCTGGCCGGCAAACAACACCCTGCCGGGCCGCGGGGCAAGCGGCGGCCCTTGTCTGGGGCATGAAAACGCGGCCCGATGGGGTGGATGGGACCGGCGGCGCAGTAGGGCGATCATGACTCATATCGATCTGGTCGGCGTCGTCGCGGTTTTCGCGGCCATGACCGCGGCTGCCGCCGTGCCCGCCCTGTTCCCCCGCCTCGGCATCCCAGGTGTGGTGCTCGAGATCGTGGCCGGCGTGCTGATCGGGCCGCAGGTGCTGGACCTGGTCCATCCCGGGCCGATCGTGACCGTCCTGTCCACCCTGGGCCTCTGCGTGCTCTTCCTGCTCGCGGGCTTCGAGGTGGATCCGGATGTGCTGAAAGGCCGCCCGCTGCGCCTCGCCTGGCGGGGCTGGGTGCTCTCGGCCGTGCTGGCCTGCGCCGCAGGCTTCGCCCTGGCCGGGATCGGGGTCATCGAGGCACCGCTGTTCACGGCCCTGGCCATGACCACCACGGCGGTGGGGGCGCTGCTGCCGATCCTGCGGGATGCCGGGCGGCTCGGCCCACCCTATGGGCCGATCGTGCTGGCCACCGGCGCGATCGGGGAGGCGGCGCCACTGATCGGCCTGTCGCTGATCCTCGCCGGCGCCGCGGGTGCGGCCGGCCAGGCGCTGATGCTGGTCGGATTCGCGGTGGGCGCGGCGGCGGCCGTCTTCGTCGCCGCGCGGACCACCCATGGGCACCTGGCGGCGATGATGGCGCGGACCATGGGCAGTTCCGGCCAGCTGCCCCTGCGGCTCGTGCTGCTGCTGATGGTGATCCTGATCACCCTGTCGGAGGAGCTGCGCATCGACCTCGTCCTCGGCGCTTTCGTCGCCGGCGCGGTGGTGCGCGCCGCCCTGCCCCACCAGCAGCACGAGGCGCTGCTCGTCCGGCTCGATGGCCTCGGCTACGGCTTCCTGATCCCGATCTTCTTCATCGCCTCGGGCATGCGGCTCGACATCGTCGCGCTGATCACCGATCTGCGCGCGCTCGCCATGGTGCCGATCTTCGCGGCGCTGATGCTGGCGGTGCGCGGGCTGCCGGTGCTGCTGCTGGCACGGGAGGATCTCGATGGACCGCGGCGCCAGGCGCTGGCGCTGCATGCCGGCACCCAGTTGCCGCTGGTCGTCGCCATCGCCGCCATCGCCGTGCAGGGCGGCGCCATGCCGGGCTGGCAGGCGGCGAGCCTGGTCGGCGGCGGGGTCCTGACCATGCTGGTCTATCCGACGCTCGGGCTGCATCGGCTGAGGCGATAGGCGCGGGCGCGCGCCCGTGGCAGTCTCCGCCCGCGCCGGAAGGAGGGCGCGCGCATGGCAGATGGTCGCCTCGTCATCGGCACCAAGCGATATTCGTCCTGGTCGCTCCGCGGCTGGCTCGCCGTGCGCCTCGCCGGGCTGGATGTCGAGGAGGTGGTGGTGCCGCTTGCCGGCGGCTCCTCGCCCGAGGTGAAGCGGCTGACGCCATCCGGCACCGTACCCTCTCTGGAGCATCGCGGGGCCCGGATCTGGGAAAGCCTCGCCATCCTCGAATACTGCGCGGAGATCGCGCCCAGCCTGTGGCCGGCGGACCGGGTCACGCGGGCGCATGCGCGCTCCGTTGCCTCCGAGATGCATGCCGGTTTCCGCGGGCTGCGCATGGCCATGCCGATGAACATCCTGCGGGAATTCCCCGGCCAGGGGCGGACGCCCGACGCGCTGGCGGACATCGTGCGGATCGAGGCGCTCTGGGCGGAAGCGCTGGCCGCCCATGGCGGACCCTTCCTGTTCGGTGCCGCCCTCACCGCCGCGGATGTCATGTTCGCCCCGGTGGTGTGCCGATTCCTCACCTGGCAGCCCGCGCTTTCCGAGACGTCCAAAGCCTACGTCGCTGCCATGCGCGCGCATCCGCTGATGGAGCGCTGGTACGCGGATGCGGCGGCGGAACCGGCCTCCTGGCTGCTCGACAAGTATGAGAACCCGGCATGAGCGCCATCGCCGTCGCCCTGGACCACATCGGCGTCGCCGCACGGGACCTCGGGCCGCTGACCGCGGCCTATGAGCGGCTCGGCTTCGCGCTGTCGCCCATCGCACAGCAATCAGGACGCCGCCGGCCGGACCTGCCGGTGGAGCAGTTCGGGTCCGGCAATCGCTGTGCCTTCCTCAGGCATGGCTATATCGAGCTGATCGCGATCCTCGATCCCGCGCTCTACGACAACACGCTGAACAAGTTCCTCGATCGCTATGCGGGGATGCACATCCTCGCCCTGGCGGTGACGGATGCGGAGGCGAACCTCGCCCGGCTGCGTGCAGCGGGGCTCGACATCCCGGGCATCGCCTGGCTGGAACGGCCGGTCGAGGCCGGCGGGCCGATCGCGAAATTCGCCCGGCTGCCCTTCCCCGACCCGCCTGAAGGCCGGGTGCAGCTGATCCAGCATCTGACACCGGAACTGGTGTGGAACCCGAAATGGATGGATCACGCCAACAAGGCGGAGGCGCTGGAAGAGGTGATCCTGACCGCCGCCGAACCGGCCGAGACAGCCGCGCGCCTGTCCCGCCTGGCCGGATTGCCGGTGGAGCCCGACCCGGCGGGCGGATTCCTGCTGCGCTTCCCGGGCGCGGCGGGGGCGGCCGGCCCCTTCGCGCCGGTCATGGAGACGCGCGTGCGCATGTTGCCTGAGGCGGCGCTGCCCTCCGTCCTGCCCGGGGTGAGGCCGCCGGCCTCGCCCTTCATGGCGGGAATGGTGATCCGCACGGCCGATGGCGGCGCGGCGGCACGTAAGGTGCTGGCCGGCATCCCCACGGTCGAGGCCCCGGGCGGGGTGATGGTCCCGCCCGACTACGCCGCCGGGGCGGCGGTGGTCTTCGCGTGACGACGAGGGAGCGGGCGAGGAACACCTCCCCCGAAACATGCCCCTCTCCGTTGCGGTGCAAGGCGGATGCCCCCCCGACCCGCGCCGTCTCCTGTCCTCTGGAGACTGACAGCAGCGCCCGGCGCCAGGTGACCAGAAAAAGGAGGGGGTTCGGGGGAGTTCGCTCCCCCGACCTTCCCGCGCCCTGACCGGCTTCGCGAAGGCCGTCGGCGCGTCGCTGCGTACCTACTACGCACCGGGCCGCGCGGCGCTCCTCGACCGCTTCTATCGCCGCTTCCTCGCCCCGGGCGACCTCGCCTTCGATATCGGTGCCCATGTCGGCGACCGCGCGGCGAGCTTCCGCCGCCTTGGGGCGCGGGTGGTGGCGGTGGAACCGCAGCCGCGCCTGCTGCGAGCCCTGCGGCTGATCTTCCGCGGCGATCCGGGCGTGACACTGGTGCCGGCCCTGCTCGGCGCGGAAGAAGGCCAGGCGCTGCTGCGCCTGAACACGGCCAATCCCACCGTCGCCACGGCCTCGGAGGCTTTCATCGCCGCCGCGGATGGGGCCGCTGGCTGGGAGGGCCAGCGCTGGGATGCCACGATCGCGCGTCCGGTCACGACGCTCGATGCGCTCGCCGCCCGCCACGGTGCGCCCGCCTTCGTCAAGATCGATGTGGAGGGCTTCGAGGCCGAGGTGCTGCGCGGCCTGACCGTTCCGCCGGGCGCGCTGTCCTTCGAATTCACCACCATCCAGCGGGACGTCGCGGCGGCATGCCTGGACCGGTTGGCGGCGCTGGGCTACCGGCACTTCAACGCCTGCCTGGGCGAGAGCATGGCCTTCGCGCACGCCGCGCCGATCGGTGCGGAAGCCATGGCCGGCTGGATCGCCGCGCTGCCCCATGCGGCGAACAGCGGCGATGTCTATGCGGCGATGACGTCAGACCGCGTTTGAGAACGCGCCATCCGGCGCCGCCTTGCGCAGGCCATCCGGCTGGAGGCGGTAGCCGAAGCGATGCGCCAGCGACAGCCAGAGATAGGCCGCCTTGAAGGCCAGCACCGGAAGCTGCCGGTTGGCATTGGCATGCACATCGCCGGCCAGCAGGCTGACCAGCCCTTCCCGCATGCGGAAGCGGTTGGACGGGTTCATGAACATGTCCCGCAGCACCGGCTTGTTGATCCGGTAGATCAGCCAGGACAGCGAGCCGATCGCCCGCTTCACCTTGCGTTCGAAGGCGCGTGCCATCGGCGCTGCGCGCGCCGGGTCGTCGAGCCAGGTATCCGCGACCTCCGCCCCGATCTCGGCACTCGCCATGGCGAGCAGCACGCCCGAGGAGAAGACCGGGTCGATGAAGGCATAGGAATCGCCCGCCATCAGCCAGCCGTCACCCTGCATCACCGTCGAGGCATAGGAGTAGTTGCCCGTGGTTGTGACATCCGAGACGAGTTCGGCATCCACGATGCGGCGTGCGACCGAGGGCACGGCCCTCAGCGTCTCGAGGAAGAAATCGCGCAGCTCGCCCTTCCGGCGCTTGAAGAAGGCGGGGTTGGAGACGACGCCGATGCTCATCACGCCGTCGGGCAGCGGGATCATCCAGAACCACCCTTCGTCGAACAGGTGGATGGTGATGTAGCCGTCCTCCGCCTCCTCGAAGGGCGCGACGCCACGGAAGTGACCGTAGAGCGCGGCGGTGGTGTTGTGCGGATTGCGCGCCTTGCTGCCCATCGCGTTGGCGAGCACCGTGTCGCGCCCCGAGGCATCGATAACGAAGCGCGGGCGGAAGCCGTGCATCGCGCCTTCCGCGTCGCGCGCGGTCACGCGATGCCCGCCGCGGGCATCGAGCGCCACGTCCAGCACGCGCATCCCCTCTCGCGCATCCGCGCCCGCCTGGCGCGCACGGCGGAACAGCACCTGGTCGAACTCGCTGCGCCGCACCTGATAGGCATAGGTGAAGTCCTGGTTGAGCCCGGCGGCGAAGGAGAAGGCGGTGTGGCGCCCATGCTCGTCCGAGACGAAGCGCGCACCAGGCTTGTGCACGCCGATCGTCGCCATCTCCTCGGCGACGCCGAGCTTTTCGAAGACGCGGAGGTTCAGGGGCAACAGGCTCTCGCCGATATGAAAGCGCGGGTGCTGATCCTTCTCCAGCATCACGACATGCCGGCCCTTCCCGGCGAGCAGCGTCGCGGCGGTGGAGCCGGCCGGCCCGCCGCCGATGATAAGCACGTCGCAGGGGGTCTCGGTCTGCATGGTCATGGAGGTGTCGAGTGGCATAGGCCTGTGTTCCGCGGCGTTTCGAAGGTAGAAGAATAGCCCGAATCCAATCGTCTCGCCGTGACCGACGCAACTGCCCCGCTGATTGCCGTGATTCCCGCCTATCAGGAGGCAGCGACCATCGCGGAGGTGGTCCGCCGCCTGCGCGCGGCCATGCCCGGCATCGCGGTGCTGGTCGTCGATGATGGATCCACGGACGAAACGGCCGCGCTCGCCGCCGCCGCCGGGGCGGAAGTGCTCGGCGGCGTTGCGAATCAGGGCAAGGGTGCCGCGCTGCGCCGGGGCATGCGCGCGGCGCTCGCGCGCGGGGCGGGCTTCGTGGCGACGCTGGACGGCGACGGCCAGCACCGGCCGGAAGACCTGCCGCGCCTCGCTGCGATGGCCGCGCCTGATGTCATTGTGATCGGGTCGCGCCGCGGGGCGTCGGGCCAGCCGGCGGCGCGGCGGCGGGCGAATCGCGTGGCGGATTTCTGGATCTCCTGGGCCGCGCGGCATCCCATCGCGGACAGCCAGTCGGGTTTCCGCATCTACCCGGCCGCCGCCCTCGCCGATCTCGACCGCTACGAAGGGCGCGCCTGGCGCTTTTCCTTCGAGAGCGAGATCCTGATCGACGCGGCGCGGCGCGGCATCACCACCATTGCGGCCGATATCCCGGCCCTCTATGGCGCCGCGCTGCGCCGGCCAAGTCATTTCAGACCCGTTGCGGATATCGCGCGGATCGTCATCATGGTCGCGGGCAAGCTGCTCTCGCGCGGGATGGACCCCGTCGGGCTGATGCGCAGCCTGCGTGCACCGCGTCGGAGTGGGGAGGGACCGGATGCTTCTTCGTCGTCGTAACGCCGTGCCGGTGATGGTGGCCGCGGGCGCCAGCATCGGCCTCGGCGCCTGCCGTGGGGCCCCGGTCTATGAGAGCGTCGGCGGTCAGTTCCCCGGCCGCGGCGACATGGCCGAACGCGAGGCGCTGATCCGGCGGGCCGCCGCGGCGCAGGGCGGGTGGAACATCGTGCCGGTACGCTACGGGCTGCTGCGCGGGACGAATTCCTGGCGCAGCCACCAGATGACGGTGGACATCGCCTTCGACGTGCGGACCTTCTCGATCCGCTACGTCAGCAGCGTGAACCTGGATTACGACGGCGCGCAGATCCACAGCGCGTACAACGACCGGGTGAAGGCGCTGGAGGCGGCGATCCTGCGCGGAGGGTGAGGGCGCCGCCCTGTGAACGAGCGTCGCCCTACGCCATCCCTCCGTTGATCGAGATGGTCTGCCCCGTGATGTAGGCTGCCCGGTCCGAGCACAGGAAAGCGACGAGATCCGCCACTTCCTCCGCCTGTCCCAGGCGGCGCGCCGGCACGATCTGCCTCACTGTCTCGGGCGTCACCGCGGCGGCGATGGCGGGGCTCTCGATCAACCCGGGTGCCACGGCATTCACCGTCACGCCGCGTGGCGCGCATTCCAGCGACAGCGCGCGCACCGCGCCGATCAGCCCGGCCTTGGCGGCCGCGTAGTTCGCCTGGCCGCGATTGCCCATGATGGCGGAGACCGAGGACATCGCCACGATCCGCCCATTGCGCGTGCCCATCATCGGCAGCAGCAACGGGCGCGTGACGTGGAAGAAGCCGTCGAGCGACACGGCCATGACCCGGCGCCACTGTGCCTCGGTCATCGCGGCCATGGGCACGTCCTCATGCGCCCCGGCATTGTGGACCAGCACCTGGATCGGCGCCGGCGCGACCAGTGCCTCGACCACGGCGCGCGTTGCATCGTGGTCGGTCAGGTCGAAGACGGCGGGCGACCCGCCGATCTCGGCGGCCAGCGCCGCGGCGCGCTGCGCCTGGCTGTGCGCATGCACGATGACGGCGCATCCCTCCCGCGCCAGCGCACGGCAGATGGCTTCCCCGATCGGGCTGGTGCCGCCGGTGACGAGGGCGCGGCGCATCACACGGCGCAGACGGGCGCGGCCATGTCGCGATGGGACGAAAGGTCGCGGATCGTCGCCTCGGGACCGCACAGCGCGCAGGCGGGGTCGCGCTTCAGCCGCACCGTGCGGAAACGCGCATCGAGCGCATCCCACAGCAGCAGCCGGCCCTTCAGCGGATCGCCGATGCCCATGATGAGCTTCAGCACCTCGGTCGCCTGCAGCGTGCCCATCACGCCGGTGACGGCGCCCAGCACCCCGGCTTCGGAGCAGGTCGGCACCAGGCCGGGCGGCGGCGGTTCGGGATGCAGGCAGCGATGGCAGGGGCACTGGCCGTCATGCCCCGCGAAGACCGAAAGCTGGCCCTCGAAGCGCAGCACCGCGGCGCTGACCAGGGGGCGCGCGAGCAGGTGGCAGGCGTCGCCCAGCAGGAAGCGCGTGGCGAAATTGTCGGTCCCGTCACAGACGATGTCGTAACGCGGGATCAGTTCCTGCGCCGCCTCCACATCCATGCGGCGGGCATGGACCTCGATGCGCGTTTCGGGGTTGAGGGCGCGCAGCGTCTCGGCGGCGCTGTCGGCCTTGTTGCGGCCGATCCGTGCCGTGGTGTGCGCGATCTGCCGCTGCAGGTTGGACAGTTCCAGCCGGTCGTCGTCGATGAGGCCGATGGTGCCGACGCCGGCGGCCGCGAGATACAGCGACAGTGGCGACCCGAGACCGCCCGCCCCCACCACCAGCACGCGCGCGGCGCGCAGCTTCGCCTGGCCGACCGCGCCCACCTCCTGCAGCAGGATGTGGCGGGAATAGCGGTGCAGTTCCGCCTCGGTGAAGTCGAGCTCCATGAGAGGGATATGGGCGCGCCCCGCCGGTCCGCGCAAGCCGCCTGCCTGTCGCCTTGGCCGGTCGTACCACCAGGAGGCCGCTTGCGGCGCGCCCCGGACCCGCGCGATATGCGCCCATGGACCCGCAAGACCTGATCCGTCGCTTGGCCGTGGCGCTCGCGATCGGGTTGTTGGTCGGGGCCGAGCGGCATTGGCGCGAGCGCGATGCCTCGCCTGGCCAGCGCACGGCGGGCGTGAGGACCTTCGGGCTGATCGGGCTGTCGGGCGGCATCCTCGCTGCGCTGGCCGCGCCGGCGGGGCCGCTCGGGGGCGCGCTGCTGCTCTCCGCCGGGCTGATCGCCCTGATCGCCGTGCTGCTGCCCTTCGCGCTGCTGGAGGCCCAGGCGGAAGCGAATTTCAGCGCCACCAGCATGGTGGCGGCGATCGGTACCTATGCACTCGGCGCGCTGGCCGTCGCGGGACAGATCGAGGCCGCCGGCGCGGTCGCGGTGGCGGTGACGGCCGTGCTCGCGGCGCGGGACCAGCTCCATGGGCTGTTGGCGCGGGTGACCTGGGCCGAGATGCGATCGGCCATCCTGCTGCTGTCGATGACGCTGGTCGCCCTGCCGCTGGTGCCGGACCGGCCCATCCCGTGGCTCGCCGGGGTCAATCCGCACAAGGCATGGATGCTGGCGATCCTGCTCGCGGGGATCTCCTATCTCGGCTACCTCGCGGTGAAGCTCGGGGGCGAGCGGCGCGGCCTGCTGCTGGCCGGCGCCACGGGCGGGTTGGTGAGCTCCACCGCGGTGACGCTATCCAATGCCACGGCCTCCAAGCAGGACGGGCCGGCGCGGGGGCTGGCGGCAGGGGCTCTGGTGGCCGGCGCGGTGTCCTGCCTGCGGACGGTGGTGCTGGTGCTGCTGGTCGCGCCGAGCACGGCGCTGGTGCTGTGGCCGGCGCTGTTCGCCGCCGCGGCGGGACAGGGGGCGGCGGCGGCCGTGCTCGCCTTCGGCGAGGGCAGGTCCGGGCAGAATCCGGCCCCGCCGAAGAATCCTTTCGAAATCCTTCCGGTCCTGCGGATCGCCGCCCTGCTGGCCGGGGTCGGGGCGCTCGCGAAGCTGGGCGCGGAATGGCTGGGCGGCGCGGCGGTGCTGCTGATCGCTGCGGTGACCGGGCTGACGGATGTGGATGCCATCGCGCTGTCGGTGCCGCCGATGGCCCCGGCGACGATCTCGGCGGCAGTCGCGGCGCAGGCCGTGGCGGTGGCGGTGGCGAGCAACATGATCGCCAAGGCGGCCTATGCCGTGGCGCTGGGTGCCAAGGGGTACGGGCGGCTGTTCGCGGCGGGGACCCTCGCGGGGCTCGTGGCGGGCGGGGTGGTGCTGGTGGCGACAGCGGGGTGAGGGGGCGCGATGGAGGGGGGCTGAGCCCCCCTCCATCCGTCCTGCTCGCGGCAGGCTCCGCGTCAGGAGGCGATGGTTTCCGCCTCGTCCTTCCGCGTCTTCCACAGCGACCACAGCACGCCGCTGGTGATGAGGGCGAGCGTCACCCCCAGGGAGATCGCCGGATCCACTTTCCCCACGATCTGGTTCCAGAAGATCTTCGCCCCGATGAAGACGAGCACCAGGGCCAGCGCGTACTTCAGGTAATGGAAGCGGTGCACCATGGCCGCCAGCGCGAAGTAGAGCGCCCTCAGGCCGAGGATCGCCATGATATTGGCCGTGTAGACGATGAAGGTGTCGGTGGTGATGGCGAAGATCGCCGGCACGGAATCCACCGCGAAGACCAGATCGGCGATGTTGATCACCACCAGCGCGAGGAACAGCGGCGTGGCGGTACGCACCAGGGCACCGGTCTTGGGGTCGGGCTCGCGCACGAAGAACTTCTGGCCATGGAGTTGTTCAGACACCCGCATGTGCCGGCGCATGAAGCGCACCACCGGGTTTTGCGCGATGTCCTGTTCCCCATCATCGGCCACCACCAGCATCTTGATGCCGGTGCCGATCAGGAAGGCGCCGAAGATGTAGAGGACCCAGGAATATTCCTGCACCAGTGCCGCGCCGGCGGCGATCATGATGCCGCGCAGCACGATCACGCCCAGGATGCCCCAGACCAACGCCCGGTACTGATAGGCGCGGGGGATCGCGAAATAGGTGAAGATCAGGCTGATGACGAAGACGTTGTCGATGGACAGCGCCTTCTCGATGAAGAAGCCGGTGAAGAAGGCGACGCCGGCATGGGAGCCGTCGGCCGTGGCCAGCACCCCGGTGTCATGCGCCCACCAGATGCCTGCGCCGAAGATCATCGCGAAGCCGATATAGAATGCCGAGAGCCACAGGCTCTGGGCGATCCCCATGTCCCGGTCCTTGCGGTTCAGCACGCCGAGGTCGAAGGCGAGCAGCGCGAGGACGACCGCGAGGAAGCCGGCCCACATCCAGACCGGCTTGTCCAACCACTCCGCTGAAAGAATATCCATCCCTGAACTAGCTCCTCTCTGGCGCGGTCCATCGCATTGGCCTCGCAGAGAGGGCCCGGACCGCGCGGTGTTGCCACGCGATCCGACATCACGGACGTCGCCCAACAGGACGCACGGCCGCCAGAGGGGCCCGGATCACCCAAGGACATGGAATCGGGCGGCCTCGGCGTCAAGACCCGTTGCGGCGAAGCCCCGGATGGCCCATGTGGGTTTGCACGGGCGCTGCCGGGACACTAGGTTGCGCCCCGCTCTGACGGAAAGGGCCGCCCCGGGCGGGGCGGCGGCAACGGGATCGAGGCGCCACCATGGGTTCGTTCAGCATCTGGCACTGGCTTGTCGTGCTGCTCGTCATTCTTCTGCTGTTCGGCAGCGGCAAGATCAGCGGGCTGATGGGCGACCTGGCCAAGGGCATCAAGTCGTTCAAGCAGAACATCAAGGAAGACGAGAAGGACGCCTCGATGGAGGCGCAGGCCACCCCGCCGGCCGGCAACATCACCGGGCCGCAGGCGGGCCAGGCGTCTTCCACCACGGCGCAGCCGCAGTCGGGCAACCGCCCCGCGGCCTGACGCGACCTTCCGGACCGGGGCACCGGCCCGCGTCCTGACCCGCCGGGCCACGGCGGGACGGGGCCGGGCCGGTGTCGTGTCCGGACCAGTGCCGAAGGAGCCGGCATGACCTTCGAGGACGCCGCCGCCGCCATCGCCGCTGCCGGGCGCCGCATGGATGCGCTGGGCTGGGTGCCCGCCACGGCGGGCAACATTTCCGTCCGTCTGGGCGCGGATGAGATCGCCATCACCCGCTCCGGCCGCCACAAGGGGCTGATGACCGCGGCGGATGTGATGCTGGTGGATGCCGCCGGCGCCTCACGGGAAGCCGGGGCCAGGCCCTCCTACGAGACGTTGCTTCATTGCGGGATCTATCGCCGATTCCCGGACACCGGGGCGGTGCTGCACGGGCATTCGGTGCCGAACACCGTGCTGTCGCGGCGGGCAGAGGGGGCGATCCGTCTCGCCGGATATGAATTGTTGAAGGCATTTCCGGGCGGACCGACGCATGACGCGGCGGTTTCCGTCCCCGTGCTCGACAACGACCAGGACATCCCGCGCCTTCAGGCCGCGCTGGACCGGCTTTGGGATGCCTCGCCGGACGTCCCGCCGGGCTACATCATCCGCGGCCACGGGGTATATGTCTGGGGCGCTTCCATGGACCACGCGATGACGCGGCTGGAGGCGCTGGAATTCATGCTCCGCTGCCATCTCGAAGAAGAACGGAGGCAATCGCCATGAGCCTGCTGACCATCCGCGACGCCGCCACGGGCGCCGAGACCTTCCGCACCGGCGACGCCGCGCAGATCGCCGAGGCGCTCGCCCCCATCGGCGTGCGCTTCGAACGCTGGCCCGTCGCCGCCCTGCCCGAAGGCGCCGAGCCTGACGTGGTGCTCGAAGCCTACCGCCCGCATCTCGACGCCTTTCTCAAGGAGACCAAGGCCGGCACGGCCGATGTCATCCGCCTGACCGCGGACAATCCGCAGAAGGACGCGATCCGCGCGAAGTTCCTGTCCGAGCACATCCACACCGAGGATGAGGTGCGCTTCTTCCACGAAGGTGCGGGCAACTTCGTCATGCATGTGGACGGCAAGATCTACGACGCGCATTGCACGCAGGGCGACCTGATCTCGGTGCCCGCCAACACCAAGCACTGGTTCGATGCGGGCGCGATCCCGAACGTCACCGCGCTGCGCGTCTTCACCGACACCACGGGCTGGACGCCGCACTACACCGGCAGCGACATCGCCGCCCGCATCCCCGTCGCGGTGGGCTGACCGGCCATGGCGCTGTCCTGCATCCTGACCGACATCGAGGGCACGACCAGCGCCATCGCCTTCGTGAAGGAGACGCTGTTCCCCTTCGCCGAGGCCGAGCTCGACGCCTTCCTCGATGCCCATGAGGAAGACCCCGAGGTCGCTGCGGTGATGGCCGAGGTGCGCGAGATCGCGCGGGAGCAGGATCCGCGCTCGACCCTGCGCATGTGGATGGCGGAGGACGCCAAGGTCACGCCGCTCAAGACGCTGCAGGGGCTGATCTGGAAGGCCGGCTACCGGGACGGGCAGCTCAAGGGCCATGTCTGGCCCGACGTGCCACCCTGCCTGCGCGCCTGGTCGAAGGCGGGGCTGCGGCTCGCGGTCTATTCCTCGGGCTCGGTCGCGGCGCAGAAGCTGCTCTTCGGTCATTCCGAGGCGGGTGACCTCACGCCGCTCTTCACCGGCTTCTTCGACACCAAGGTGGGTGGGAAGCGGGACGCCACCTCCTACGCGACCATCGCTGCGGGGCTCTACCTGCCGCCGAGCGACATCCTATTCCTGTCGGATGTGGTGGAAGAGCTCGACGCGGCGAAGACGGCGGGCCTCGCGACCTGTCAGCTCGTCCGCGTGGCGGATGGCACGCAGCCTGGCGAGGGCCACCCGAGGGCAGCGGATTTCCCTGCCGTTGCGCGGCTCTTCGGCCTGCCTGTGCCAGGCTGAGGGCGCGTGCCCTACGCGATCACGCTGCGCCTCGACACGGTGGCGGCCGCGCCGATCGTGGCGATGTGGCGGGCGCTGGCCGAGGCCGGCCTGCATGAGGACAGCCTGGCCCTGGGCTATCCGCCCCATGTCACGCTGACCATCCATCCCGATGGCGTGGATGTGGGCCACCTGGCTGAGGCGGTGCGACGCCATGCCGCCGGCTGGGACGCCTTCCCGCTGCGCTTCGCAGGCTTTGGCGTCTTCGCCGCACCGGTGCCCGTGCTTTATCTCGCGCCTGTCGTGACGCCCGCATTGCTTCTGTGCCAGCAGGCCCTGGCCGAAGCCTTGTCCGGCCTGCCCTGCGACCCACACTACCGGCCCGGGTCCTGGGTGCCGCACATCACCCTCGCCAAGGGCGGCCCGGCGGGCGAATCCGGCTGGATGGGCCGCGCCCTTGACTGCCTCGCGCCGCTGTGGCCGGCATTGTGCCCGGGCCGTGCGGAGCGTTTCGACATCGTGCATTTCCGGCCCGTGACCGTGCTGCAAAGCCTTGTCATGCCACGCGGCTTGGCGGGTCCGGCGACAAGCGTCTAGAAGCCGAGTCAGGCCCACAACGGAGGTTCACCGTCATGCTCACGACCTGGACGGTCGAGAACGGCCGTTGTCGTGTCCGCGAGGGCGCGGTGTCCGATGTCACCAACGCCCTGCCCGCGCCCGAGCTGCGCGCCGCCGCTGCGGCTGTCGCCGAGCCCGAGAGCCTGCGCCACGCGATCTGGATCGACCTGCTGAACCCCACCCCGCAGGAGGAGAAGGCGGTCCAGGACGCGCTCGACATCGAGATCCCGACGCGGGAGGAGATGCAGGAGATCGAAAGCTCCTCCCGCCTCTATCGCGAGGGTGACGCGCTGTTCCTGACGGCGAGCTTCCTCTACGGCGTCGAGGTCGGGGAATATGCGTCGACGCCGATCACCTTCGTGCTGACCAACAACGCGCTGATCACGGTGCGCTATGCCACGCCCAAGGCGTTCAGCGTCTTCGGCATCCGGGCGCAGCGCCACCCCGGCGCGCTGCTCGCCACCGCGGACGCGGTGATGCTGCATCTGTTCGAACAGATCGTCGATCGCCTGGCCGACGTGCTGGAACGGCTCGGCGCCGACATGGATCGTGCGTCGCAACGCACCTTCCGCGCGGCCCGCTCCAACATCAAGGCGAACCGCCGGGATGAGCAGCTCAAGGAGACGCTGATCACCCTCGGCCAGGTCGGTGAGGTGACGAGCCGCACCATGGAGACGCTGATCGGCCTGACCCGCATCCTGACCTTCATCGGCGCGGAGAAGGCGACGGCCGTGCGCAAGGACAACCAGGCGCTGCTGAAGACCCTGGTGCGGGACGTGCGCTCGCTGGTGGATCACTCGAACGCGCTGACCAGCAAGGCGCAGTTCCTGCTGGACGCGGTGCTCGGCGTGATCAACGTGGAGCAGAACGCGATCATCAAGACCTTCACCGTCGCCTCGGTGGCGCTGATGCCGCCGACCCTGATCGCCTCGATCTACGGCATGAATTTCGAGACCATGCCCGAGCTGAAATGGGCCGAGGGCTATCCAATCGCATTGATCATGATGGTCGTGAGCGCCATCCTGCCGGTCCTGTATTTCCGCCGCAAAGGCTGGCTGTAGGAGCCCCCATGGCCGAACCGACCCGCGTCGCCGCCTCCTTGACCAATTGCCGCTGGGGCGCCTTCGACGCCTCCTTCCCGCCCGTGGCCTCGATCGACCCGGGGGAGGTGGTGATCCTCGAATGCCTCTCCGGCGGGCCGGAGGTGATGCCGCGGGACGAGCAGATGCTCGCCGTGCCGCCCATGCTGCGGGAGGTGCACCAGAAGCTGCCGCGCCTGGGCGCCCATATCATCACCGGCCCGGTCGAGGTGCGCGGCGCCGAGCCCGGCGACGCGCTGCGCATCGACATCGAGAAGATCGAGCTCGGCAACGACTGGGGCTTCTGCGGCTTCCGTCCGCTGTTCGGCACGCTGCCCGAGGATTTCCCCTATCGCCGCACCCTGCATATCCCGGTCGACAAGGATGCGATGACCGGCCGCCTGCCCTTCGGCCCGAAGGAAGGCGGGATGGACCTGCCGCTCGCCCCTTTCTTCGGGGTGATGGGCGTGGCGCCCCCGGCCGAATGGGGGCTGATCAACACCAAGGAGCCGCGCGCGATGGGCGGCAACCTGGACAACAAGGAACTGACCGAGGGCACCACCCTGTTCCTGCCGGTGTTCAATGAGGGCGCGCTGTTCTCCGCCGGCGACGGCCATGGCGTGCAGGGCGACGGCGAGGTCTGCATCAACGCGCTGGAAATCTGCCTCACCGGGCATTTCCGCCTGTCGCTGGTGAAGGGTGGTGGCGCGAAGGACCCGGTGCTGAAGTTCCCCCGCGCCGAGACGAAGACCCACTACATCACCATGGGCATGAACGAGGATCTCGACCTCGCCATGAAGCAGGCGCTGCGGGAGATGATCGCCTTCATCTGCTCCCGCACCAACCTGTCGGATGCCGATGCCTACCAGTTCTGCTCGCTGGCGGTGGATTTCCGCGTCACCCAGACGGTGAACGGGGAGAAGGGGGTGCATGGGATGCTGAAGAAGGGGCAGCTGTTCTGACGCAAGGACTGCTCCGTATGGCGACCATGGAAAGGCACGCAGTTGCTAGAGCAGATCCTGTCCTGATGTACGCATCCGGACAGGTGAAGATGCCCGATAAAACAAATGCCTAGAGCTTTGACGATGAACGGAAATTCCCAATAGACCAAATGCTATAGACACATCGGAACGTGCACATGAATCGAAATAGACAAATTATCTTAGCATCTATAATTTTTATAGCTATATATAGTTGTGTAGTTTTCCTGTCAATTAAAACGAATGAATGCGGCCGATTAATATGGCTTGAAGTGGCGAAGAATTTGATATTTTCAGAAGTATTTGGCATACTTTTTTATATTTTAATTTATATTATCGTAACTTGCGTAATTATAGTTCCCATATCGATCGATATTACTGTAATATTATCAAGATTGTTTTTTGGAAAAATAGAAAATGGACTGAAGGAGACCGTTCACGAAGCGGACGAAACAGGCCTCATCCGGCTTCGCCCGGGAGAGAAAAACAACCCTTATGTAAAATACTTACTGTTCTATCCGTTCATCTTGATGATATATTTTCTTGCTCTTAGGGGCATTGCTAGAATTGTGTGTTTATAGGGAGCGGGATCGTGGGGTTACAGGATTTTCTGTTGGAGAATTCATATCTTCAAATGGGGCCCAGTTTCCGAATTAGAGGATTTACCGTCCGCCCCCAGGTTCGTCAGGATGGTACGATATCGCTGCAAATAGGATTTGGTCCAGGTGTTCAAGTGCAGGCGCGCGGCTCATTCTCGCTTGTTACGGGACAGTGGACTGCGGCTGTGGGGTTTGGTCTCGATCCGGCACAAATACTGCCGCCCGGAGCTCCTCTCACTGCACTTGAGGCGCCTTTGGGAAGGGGAAGTATCTTTCTTGGATTTTCCGCGATCGGCGTTGGCAGCACGCTAGATGACAATGTATATGTTCAGATAACTGTAGGAAATTCTCTTGGGGTTTCTCAATTTACTTCCGGTGGTGCAATCAATATAAGAATACCAACAGGCTTTACTTGGTCTGATCTGCGCTCGCGGGTTGATGGTCTCCCGACAGAGGCGCCCGGAGCCATCCCTCCGCCCGCCGATGGTGGGCCAGTGTACGATCTGAGTGTTCCGCTTGAGGCCGCCGCCTACGAGACTGAACTCTTCCGTCGCATGGATGAGGCTGCGGCCCAAGGCTGGACGCCGAATATTACCTTTCCCAGCCACTGCTTCGTTGCCGGCACGCCCATCCTGATGGCCGATGGCACTGAACGCCCGATCGAGCAAATCCGTCCTGGTGACCTCGTTATGGCCTTCGATCCCGATACCGACCAAGGCCGCGGGGCACTGACGCCTAGACGCGTCACGCGCACATTCGAGAACGTCGCGCGGACCATCATCGATCTGCGCGGCCTGCGCATGACGCCAGGCCATGTCTGCCTCACCGACAACGGCCACTTTGACACAATCACCGCCATTCTGATGCGCGATGCATGCCTTGTAGACCGAAATGGTGCATCAATCCGGGCCCGCACAGGTGCGCCCCTGGGCACTACCGAGGACGTCATCGTGCGCGTGGCCTATACGGACCCGGCAAGTGGCGAGTCGTACACCCTCGCGGTCCGCGCCGGCATTCCTTGCGCCCGCCTCCACGGCCCCGATGATACCTTCACCTCCGCGAACCTCGCCGAGATGCTCAAGGCCAACGGTATTGCGATCCGTCCGGACGGCAAGTTCGTCCTATCCGGCGGTATCCTCGCCAGCGTCTGCGATTGGCCCGGTGCTGCCGGTCCGTGCGCCACAGCTGATCAGCAGAACTGGATCGTCGTCGGTCCCGACGGGCGGCCGTTCATTCCAGAATGGATCGATGGCCTGGGGCGGAGCGCCGCCGCCGAATGCGCTGTCGACGAAAGTACCAGTTTGGTCGATGCTCAACATTCCTCCCTTCGTCTGGGAATGATTGGCAACGCCGTCGCCGTACTGCCTCGAATCGGGAGCGCCCTCGCCGCAGCATGACGACCTATTCTGCACCGCGTATACGGAATGACCGCCCATGCTATTCATTAGCGATTCGTCGCCTGCATGACGGGAAGCGTTTGTGCGTCGAGGGCACCAACGCTGTTCTCAACATACCAGATACCAGGCCGCGAGGCTTTGGTGCCCCGGTGTGGTCCCAGTGAGCCGCCGCTGTTCGCCAGTTCCTGGCTGAAGAAGGGGTCTCTACTCTGAAGCACGACCTGCTGCGGCAGTTCTTCGCCTATTACCGCCCCTGGAAGGGCCTGTTCCTCCTCGACTTCGGCTGCGCCGTGCTGTCGGGGCTGCTGGAGCTCGGCTTCCCCATGGCCGTGCGCGTCTTCGTGGACCATCTCCTGCCCGGGCAGAACTGGGGGCTGATCCTGGCCGCCGCCGCGGCGCTGATGATGGTCTATCTGCTGAACGGCGCGTTGACGGCCATCGTGAACTACTGGGGCCACATGCTCGGCATCAACATCGAGACCGAGATGCGGCGCCGTGCCTTTGACCACCTCCAGAAGCTGTCCTTCCGCTTCTACGACGAACAGAAGACCGGCCATCTGGTCGGCCGCATCACCAAGGATCTCGAGGAGGTGGGCGAAGTCGCCCATCATGGCCCCGAGGACCTCTTCATCGCGATCATGACCTTCATCGGCGCCTTCGTGCTGATGTTCATGGTCAATCCGACGCTCGCGCTGATCACCGCGCTGATCGTCCCGCCGGTCGCGATCGTCTCGACGCGCTTCGGCGCGCGGCTGACCAGCACCTGGCGGTCCATCTTCGGCCGCGTCGGCGCCTTCAACACCCGTATCGAGGAGAATGTCGGCGGTATCCGCGTGGTCCAGGCCTTCGCCAATGAGGAACACGAGCGCGCCCTGTTCGACCGGGACAATGCCGGCTACCGCGACACCAAGCTGCAGGGCTACCGGCTGATGGCGGCGTCCCTGTCGCTGTCCTACCTCGGCATGCGGCTGACCCAGATGGTGGTGATGGTCGCCGGCGCCTGGTTCGTGCTGCATGGCCAGCTCACGCCGGGCGACTTCGTCGGCTTCCTGCTGCTGGTCGGCGTCTTCTTCCGCCCGGTCGAGAAGATCAACGCGGTGCTGGAGACCTATCCGAAGGGCATCGCGGGCTTCCGCCGGTATCTGGAACTGCTCGCCACCCGCCCGGATATCGCCGACAAGCCGGACGCGATCGCGGTCGGCCGCCTGCGCGGCGACATCCGCTATGAGGGCGTGCGCTTCGGCTACGATCCCGACCGCCCCGTGCTGCGCGGGATCGACCTCGCCATCGCGGCCGGCGAGACGGTCGCCTTCGTCGGCCCCTCCGGCGCCGGCAAGTCCACGCTGTGCTCGCTTCTGCCGCGCTTCTACGACGCCCAGGGCGGGCGCATCACCATCGACGGCATCGACGTCCGTGACATGACGCTCGCCTCCCTGCGCGGGCAGATCGGCATCGTGCAGCAGGATGTCTTCCTCTTCGGCGGCACGCTGCGCGAGAACATCGCCTATGGCCGGCTCGACGCCACCGAGGCCGAGATCCGCGACGCCGCCCGCCGCGCGCGGCTCGATGCCATGATCGCCGACCTGCCGCAGGGCCTCGACACCATCGTCGGCGAACGTGGCGTGAAGCTGTCCGGCGGGCAGAAGCAGCGCCTCGCCATCGCGCGCATTTTCCTCAAGAATCCACCCATCCTGATCCTGGACGAAGCGACCTCGGCGCTCGACACCGAGACCGAACGCGCCATCCAGCAGTCGCTCGCGGAACTCTCGGAGGGCCGAACCACGCTGGTGATTGCCCATCGCCTGGCAACCATTCGCAATGCCGACCGCATCGTCGTCGTGGACCATGGCGGCATCGCCGAGCAGGGCCGCCATGGCGAGCTCATCGCCGCGGGCGGGACCTATCGGCGCCTGCAAGAGGCCCAGGGTCTCGCCTCCTGAAGTCTTTCACCGCCTGTGCGGGTGGTCATTGCCCGACCGCCCGCCTGGTGCCAACTTGCGCGCGCCATGCCCAGCCAGGACGACATCCGCGCCGCCGCGGACCGCATCGCTCCCTTCATCCGCCGCACCCCGGTCATCCGCCTCTCCCCGGCGGAAACGGGGCTTGAGAACCCGCTGACGCTGAAGCTCGAACTGCTCCAGGTCACCGGGTCGTTCAAGCCGCGCGGGGCCTTCAACAGGCTGCTCTCGGCCGAGATCCCCAAGGCCGGCGTCGTCGCTGCCTCGGGCGGGAATCACGGCCTGGCGGTGGCGCATGCCGCCGCCGTCCTCGGCATCAGGGCCGAGATCTTCGTCCCCGACCTCACCCCCGAGGCGAAGCGGGCCCGCATCGTCGATACCGGCGCGGTGCTGACCGTGGGCGGGGCGACGTACAACGAGGCGCGACTCGCTTCCGAAGCCCGCGCCGCCGAAACCGGCGCCCTGATCGTCCACGCCTATGACCAGGAGGAAGTCCTGGCCGGGCAGGGCACGATCGGGATGGAGCTGGAAGCCGAGGCCCCCGACCTGACGCATGTGGTCATCGCGGCGGGCGGTGGCGGGCTCTATGGCGGCATCGCCTCCTGGTATCGCGGCCGCGCCCAGATGGTGATCGCCGAGCCCGAGGAATGCCCGACGCTGTTCATGGCGGGCATGGTCGGCCAGCCGGTCGATGTGCCGGCCGGCGGTGTCGCGGCCGACAGCCTGGGTGCGAAGCGGGTCGGTGACCTGGCCTTCGACGTGATGCAGGAGGTCGGCGGCCGTTCGGTCGTGTTGCAGGACCAGGTGATCCGCAACGCGCAGCGCTGGCTCTGGGACCGGATGCGCCTGATCGCCGAACCGGGTGGGGCGACGGCGCTGGCGGCGGTGCTCGGTGACGCCTGGACACCGCCCAAGGGCGCGCGGATCGGCGTGATCGTCTGCGGGGCAAACTGCGACCCGGCGACCGTGGTGGGCTGAGCAGGCCCCGCGCGGGCGCGTCGCGCCCCAGGGCAGTGGCCCCGGCGGCATTTCACCTGCGCGCGGTCTTGCTCTAGACCGGCTGCATGACAGGCGCGCCGCCGCACAGGCCCCTCCGTTCCGCCGAGGGGGCAACCCCCGCCATCGCCCAGTGGTTCGCCGCCAAGGCGGCACACCCGGAAGCGCTGATCTTCTTCCGCATGGGCGATTTCTTCGAAATGCTCTTCGAGGATGCGGAGGTCGCCTCCGCCGCCCTCGACATCGCGCTGTCCAACCGCGGCGAGCATCAGGGCGAGAAGGTGAAGCTCTGCGGCGTGCCGGCGCAGGCGGTGGATGTCTACCTCGCCCGGCTGATCCGCCAGGGCTTCCGCGTGGCCATCTGCGACCAGACCGAGACGCCCGAGGAACAGAAGCGCCGCAAGGCGCCGACGATCCGCCGCGAGGTCACGCGCCTCGTCACCCCCGGCACGGTCACCGAGGAAGCGCTGCTCGAAGCCTCGCGCTCGGCCTGGCTGCTGGCGTTGGCGCCGATGGATGACCGGCTGGGTGCGGCCTGGCTGGATGTGACGACCGGCGCCTTCGCCACCGAAAGCCTGCCGGCAGACGAACTGCCGGCCTTGCTCGCGCGGCTGGAACCGGCCGAGATCCTGGCGCCGGAGGACTTCGCCCGCGCCCCGGCGCTGTTGCCGCTGACGGAGCGGATCGCTCATGCCGGCGTGCCGCGCGACGGCGTGCGCCGGCTCGCCGAGGCCTTCGAGGTTGCGACGCTGGAGGGCTTCGGCAGCTTCAGCGCTGAGGAGATCGCCGCCGCCGCCATGGCGGTGGACTATGTGAAGCTGACCCAGGTCGGCGCCATGCCGCGCCTGTCCCCGCCCGTGCCGGCCGGCGGGCGCGGCGTGCTGCAAATGGATGGCGCGACGCGCCGCAGCCTCGAGATCCTGCGCAGCGAGCGCGGCGATCCGCGCCATGCGCTGCTCGGTGCGGTGGATCGCACGGTCACCCCGGCCGGGGCCCGGGAACTGGCCGCGCGGCTCGCTTCCCCGCTCGCCGAGGCCGAGCCCATCGCCGCCCGCCACGACGCCGTCGCCTTCCTGCTTGCTGCCGAAGCGGTGCGGCAGGGGCTGCGCGCCGCGCTGAAGGGCGCGCCGGACATGGCGCGCGCGCTCGCGCGGCTGGCGCTCGACCGTTTCGCCCCGCGCGACCTTGGCGCCATCCGGGATGGCCTGGCGCGGGCCGAGGCCATGCAGGCGGCGCTGGACGATGCCGCCGGCGTGCCGCCGGTGCCCACGCTGATCAAGGCCGCCCGCCACGCCCTGCGCCCCGCCGACAGTCCGCGCGCCGAGCTGCAGCGCGCCCTGGCCGACCCGCTGCCCGCGCGGCTCGACGATGGCGGCCTGGTCGCTGCTGGCTATGATGGGGAACTCGACGCCCTGCGGCGCCTGCGCGACGGCGCGCGGGAGGCGATCGCCGCGCTGCAGATGGATCTCGCCCAGGCCTGGGGCGTGGCGAGCCTCAAGATCCGCCACCACCAGCAATTCGGCTTCCTCGCCGAAGTGCCCTCCGTCGCCGGGGAGAAGCTGCTGCGCGGCGGCATGAAGGAAGGCCCGCACGCCCCGGTGCATCGCCAGACCATGGCGAACGCGATGCGTTTCACCTGCACCGCGCTCGCCGATCTCGATCGCCGCGTGGCCGAGGCCGGCGAACAGGCGGGCAAGCGGGAGCGCGTGATCGCCCAGCATCTGCGCCGGCTCTGCGTCGCCGCCGCGCCGGGCATCGCCGCCGCGGCCCAGGCCATGGCGGAGCTGGATGTGCACGCTGCGGCCGCCGAACTCGCCGCGGATGGCCGCTGGTGCCGCCCGGAGATGACCGACCGCGGGGATTTCGCCGTCGCGGCGGCGCGCCATCCGGTGGTGGAGGCGGCACTGGCCCGCGCCCGCGGCCCGGCCTTCGTGCCGAATGACTGCGATCTCTCGGCCGGGCGGCGGCTCTGCCTGCTGACCGGGCCCAACATGGCCGGTAAATCCACCTTCCTGCGGCAGAACGCGCTGCTGGTCATCCTCGCCCAGGCGGGGCTCTTCGTGCCGGCGGATTCCGCGCGGATCGGGCTGACGGACCGGCTCTTCTCCCGCGTTGGCGCCGCGGACGACATCGCCGGCGGACGATCGACCTTCATGGTCGAGATGGCCGAGACCGCCGCCATCCTGAACCAGGCGACCGCCCGCTCCCTGGTCGTGCTGGACGAGGTGGGGCGCGGCACGGCGACCTGGGATGGGCTCGCCATCGCCTGGGCGGTGCTGGAGGCGCTGCACGACCGCATCCGCTGCCGCACCATCTTCGCCACCCATTTCCACGAACTCACCGCGCTCGCCGGCAAGCTGCCGGAACTCGCGCCCGCGACCATGCAGGTGCGGGAATGGCGGGGCGAGGTGGTCTTCGAGCATCGCGTCGGCCCCGGGGCCGCCGAACGCTCCTGGGGTGTGCATGTCGCGCGTCTCGCCGGCGTGCCCAAGCCGGTGCTGACCCGGGCGCAGGAGGTGCTGAAGGCGCTCGAAGCCCGCGCGCGAGGCCTCGATCCGCTGTCCGAGGAATTGCCGCTGTTTGCCCGCGCCGCGCCGCCGCCGGCCCCGCCGCCCGAACACCCCGCCCTGGCCGAACTCGCCGCGCTGGATGCCGATTCGCTCAGTCCGCGAGAAGCGCTTGACATTCTCTACCGACTGAAATCGCTGCTGGGGCCTGTCGCGCCGCACAAGGACTAGCTAGTGTTCCGCGCGATGACATCCCTGGACGATGCCGGAAGCGCTGCCGGACCCGCCGAGGGACCGGCCCGGCGGCCGGTTCCCGTGATGGGTGAACCCCCTGTCGTGCTGGCCGATCTGCTCGCGGACCTGATCCCCGGCGGAACGCCCGTCCCGCGCGAGGAAGCGGTCGCGCTGCTGCGCCGGCACCTCGGCCGCATCCAGAACCGCGTGCAGCGGGCTTTCGAGGAGCATGACCTCTCGGGCCTTGCCGCCGCGCGCTGGCTTGCCGCGCTGACCGACACGGTGATGGTCGGCATCCACGCCTATACCGATGCCGTGCTGCCCGCCACGCCGGGCGAGAAGCCCTGGGCGCTGGTCGCGACCGGGGGCTACGGGCGCGGCGTGCTCGCCCCCTATTCCGATATCGACCTGCTGTTCCTCACGGATGCGGGCATGGGCGCGCGCGGACGGCAATCGGTGGAGTTCATGCTCTACCTGCTGTGGGATCTGGGGCTGAAGGTCGGGCACGCCACGCGGTCCCGCCACGACTGCCTGGTGGATGCCAAGGGCGATGCGACGGTGCTGACGGCGCTGCTGGATGCCCGCCACATCGCCGGCGAGGAAGCGATCTACATCCGCTTCGCCGAGGCCTTCCGCAAGGCGCGCGCGGAGTGGGGGCTGAAGACCTTCCTCGATGCGAAGCGCGCCGAGCGCCAGCAGCGCCACGCCCGCTATGGCGAGAGCCCGTTCCTGGTGGAACCGCATGTCAAGGAAGGCCGCGGCGGCCTGCGCGACCTGCAGACGCTCTACTGGCTCGCCCGCTATGCCTTCAACGTGCAGCGCATGCCGGAGCTGGTCGGCCCCGACAGCCCCGGCGGCGGGCTGCTGACGGCGCAGGAGGCCCGCGCCATCAAGCGCGCCTGGGATTTCTTCTGGACCGTCCGCTTCCACCTGCACATCGTGACGGGACGCGCCGAGGAGCGCCTG
>JAYRJZ010000051.1:0-34603 GCA_041906015.1 Roseomonas sp. | reverse complement strand
CACTTCCTCGAAGACGAGGCGGCGAATGCCGTGGGCGCGCATGGCGATCTCGACCAGCCAGTCGGTGAAGCGGAGATAGCGCATGCCGCCTCCCTCGAAGCGGCCGGGACGGAAGGTCTGGGTGCCCGAGAGGATCGTGCTGTCGCCCATGCGCAGTGCCCAGCCCACGGTCGTGCCGAGATCGATGGCGAGGACAGTGTTCCCGGTCTGCCGCAGCGGCGGATCGATGCCGGGCGGCAGGTTTGCATTGGCGGTGGGCGCGGCGAGAGTCGCAACTGCCATGGTGGTCTCCGAGAGGGGATGATCCTGGTGAGGGCGGCGACGGCGCGGTTCTTGGCGGAGCTCGCCGTCGCTGCCCGGCATCGGGTGGATGACCCTGGGAGGGGGTGGGCCACGCGCCCAACCCGGTCGCCCGAGGTGTGGTGTGCGCGCGCCGATGAGGCGCGCACGCACACCCCCGTAGGGGGTGGGAGCAACACCTAACTCCTCCAGCGGGCACAACCCGTTGATCCAAAATGGAAAAAGAGGAGTTAGGTGTGAAGCGGGAGGAGTTAGGGACCTAACTCCTCTGTCCTCCCAAGCCGTTGATTTCATGGCGCTGTTTTCGGGGAGGAGTGAGGAGTTAGGCCTAACTCCTCAGGAGTGAGGTCGTCCAAGACGCCTTCCGGGTAGACCCACACCTCCGGATTTTCGACGTCCAGGCAGTTGCCGGATTGGGGGCATTTGAAGTGGCTGGGCAGGACGCGGCGGGCGCTGGTGGTCACCTCGCCGGTCTGCGGATCCACGGTTTCGACCTCGGGGCCGAACGTCATGCCCTCCACGCAGAGGTACCCGAAGCGCGACCGAACGACGCCAAGGCCGAATTCGGTGCCGTCACGGCGGAACTTCACGAAGCCCTTGGTGGCGAGCACGCTCAACCGCTCGCGGATCGTGTGCTTGCTACCGAGCCCGACCTTGTTCTCGAATTTCTCCGCCAGCTGCATGGTGGAATAGAGTCGGCCTTCAGCTGCCTCATCGAGCAGGATGCCGAGGATCACATCCTGCTTGCGCAGCCGTTCGGCATCGAGTTTGCGTCCGATGTCCTGCCTGACCAGGCGCTCGCCGCGACGGTCGAATTGCACCCAGCGACCCGCGATTTTGTCGATCAGCATCGGCTCGAGGCCGGGGCCATTGCGGAGCTCGACATGCAACTCGCGCTCGGTCTGTTCCTCGTCGGGGCGGAACAGGATGGCGCCCGAGGTGTAGTAGCCGCGCAGTGCGCTGGCGCCGGAGAGCGACAGGAAGGGATCGTCCTTCACCTGCTGCTTGCTGAGCTTCTTCGTGTGGTGGGCGAGGATGATGCCCGCCTCGGGGGCGACCTGGTCGCGCAGCGCCTCGACCCGGCTCTGCAGGAAGAACATCATCGCGCCGTTGTCGTTCTCCCCTTCGCCCGCGGGCCCGCCATCGAAGAGGTTGCGGATGGGGTCGATGCAGATGATGTCGGGCGGCGCGTCGGGGAATGCGGCGCGGATAGCAGCCGCGACAAGGGGAACGCCCTGGTCATCGAGCAGCATGCGCAGCTTCGGGGTGACCACGAGGGTGTCGCGGGCGCGCGCTACGATCGTGGGATCGAGACGCAGCTGCTGCAGGCGCTCGCGCAGGTAGTGGTACTGGATCTCGGCCTGCAGATAGAACACCCGCAGCGGGCGCGGTGCCGTGAAGCGCAGGAAGGGCGCGCCGGCCGCGGCGTGCACCAGCAGGCTGATCAGGAAGTCGGATTTGCCGACCTTCGGCGCGCCGCCGAGCACCAGCATCCCACCCGGCGTCAGCAGGCGCGGCCCAATCAGGTCGTCGGGCATCGGCGAGGTGTCGTCCAGCAGCGCGCCGAGCGTGTGCGCCGCGATGGCGCCGGGCAGCGCTGCCGCTGCCCGCAGCAGCGGCGGCCCGTTGCGGTCTACATGCAGGGCCCAGATCGCGTCGGCCTCCACCTTGAGGCGGTCGAGCGGCCAGGCCGGGCGGAGGCAGGCGGCGTTGTACTGGCAGATGGCCTCCCAGCCCTCGTCGCCGGTGATGCGGCCCTCGTGGACCATTCGGACAAAGTGGCCGATGGCGGCGCTGGCGCCCTGGAAGCGGGTCCACGCGTCCTGGCTGCCCTCACGCACCGGCGTGGTCAGGACCGCATTGAGGCTGGGGCGGATCGCGCCAGGGGCGGCGGTGGGCGCCTCCAGGCCCGGCATGGTGGGCATGGCGGCGACGGCCGCGGCGAAGTCGGAGAGCTCGACCTCGACCCTGGGCCGGTGCTCCCGGATGATGACCCGCCGCTGCACGCCGTGCTTCTGGTGGACGGTGCCGGGCACGCGGATCGGCTGGTGCGCGGAGCGGAAGTGCAGGTCGCCACCGACCTTCTCCGCGATCTCGCCACGCAGCGCGCAGAGCCGCGCCAGGTCCTCACCCTCGGCCGGCTCGGTGAGCCGCCACCAGGCATGCAGCTTGGCCGCACCCTCGGCGGTGCGGCCGCCGCTCTCGACTAGCAGGGTGGGTGCGCCGAGATGTTGGACGAGGTGGCCCAGCTTGGCGGTAATGTCGCCGGCGTCGAGATCGACCACCACGGTCTGCATCTGCAGCACATGCTCGGCGCGGGCCTGGCCCTGCTCGGCGACGGTGGCGGGGATGACATAGACGGCGCTGCCCTCGCGCGCGGCCCAGGCGGCATAGGCGCTGAGGGACGCAGCGGCGTGCCGATCGGCCGGCACCCAGATGTTGTGCGGCTTGGTGTCGAGCCCCTGGCCATGGTCGACGAAGCCGCGGACAGGGATCAGCCCATCGCAATAGCCAAACACCACCTCGAGGAAGGCGGCGATCTGCTCGATGTCCGGAGCGATGGGCCCAGCGGCTTCCAGCATCGACTGTCCAGCGCCGGGAAGTCGATCGAGGGCGGTCTGCCCAGCGCCGGGAAGCTCGCTCGCGCCATCCTCCGCCAGTGGCGCAGCATCGTTGAAGTCGCCCCATGCGGTCATGCAGGCTGCGCCCAGCAGCGCTTGGCCCAGGGGCAGAAGCGGCACTGGAAATGGTCGGCCTGGGCTGCGACCCGGGGGAGCAATTCGCCAGCATCCGTCGCGGCCAGGATGCGCACCGCCCGGTCCGACATGCGCTGCGCCAGCTCCGCGTTGAACGGCACCAGCTCATGATGCAGCTCCGCCGTGTCCTTGTTGATGGCGGTGAACAGCGCCGGATTGTCGGCCACGCCCGGGACGCTGGCGTCCATATAGGCCTGGTAGACCGCAATCTGCGCGGCATAGATCGGCTTGGCCACAGCGACACCCTTGCTGGACGTCTCGCGCCAAGCCTTGGCGTTCATGGTCTTGCATTCCCACAGGGCCGGGAACGCCATGCCAAGGATCTCGGGCCCGCTGGCAAGGATGCCGTCGACATGGCCGCGGAGGCGCCCGCCGGCAGCCGCAAAGCCGAACTGTTCGCCATCCGGACCGTTGCCCTTACGGGTGTAGAGATCGAAGCCGGCGGCGCGCAGCCAGTCGACCGCGACATCCTCCAGCGCATGCCCGATCCCGAAGATGCGCAGGATCCGCCCGTCAAAGCCGGCGCCCTCATCCTTCGGCGCCTGCAGGAACTCGAACTGCAGGGCGCGCTCGCAAGCGTGCCCGAGGCGGGAGCCGCCGAGATAGGTGCGCGGCGGGCTGGCCCCATTCCTCGCCACCAGCGCGGCGTCGATCGCGGCATTGACGTGCAGCGCGGTCTGCCCGCGACTATTGAAGTCGAGCATCAGAGGGGCGGCTCCTCGATGGCCTGGCCACGGGCGATGGCCTGCATCGCCGCCTGGAAGGCGCCGATGGCGACCTCGATCAGCGTCAGCACCTGCGGCCCGGTGAGATCCTGGAGCCGCGTGCCCCAGCCGATCTCAGCCATGATTTCGCCCAGGGGGCGCAGCGCGGCCCGCATGGCGGCCTGCTCCTGCTCGGTGAGATCAACCATGGCGGGCGACTTCGCTGCCAAACGTGCCCAGAAGCCCTGGCAGGTGATGCAGCAGAAGCAGGCCGAAGGTCGCGGTACATTGCGCCGTGTCGGATCGAACCAGCCGAAGCCGCGCGACGGCCGCGCACAGACCGCACAGGGCATCTCGGGACTGCGCATGACGCGTCATGCCGCCACCGGCAGGCTGCTCGCCTGGGCGCCGGTCACCAGCCGGCGGATCTGCTGGCGATTGAATTGAAAGGTGAGGAGCGCGGAGGCCTGGTAGCGGGTCATGCCGAAGTCCGCGCGCGCCCCAGCGGGGAGATGCGCCAGCTGACGCTCCGTCGCCGGCTCCCGCAACCAGCGCCGGCTCTTGTGCGCGCTCTCGTCGCTCTCGTGGGTGTTCAGCCAGTCGTCGGCCGCGGCCAGGGCGACGAGGCGTTCCCCGATGGCCAGTAACCGCGTCACCTCCCCCTTGGCGCCACCCACCGCGTGCCAGGCGCCGTTCAGGAAGAAGATGCCGGCCCATCCATGGAAGCCATTCGCCATCAGCGCGGCGTCGTCGCCGAACAGGTCGCACCACTGGAAGCTCGACCGCTTGAGCAGGTCGATCTCCGTCATGAGGAAGTCGGCGAGCGGCGCCGCCGCCGCACCACCGCTGTCGAAGGCGTGGCCGCAGATCGGGCATTCCCGCACCGCGATCGGAATCTCGGCCTCGCAGGAGGGGCAGGTCCTGGTCGGGGTCTCACCCTCGCCAGGCTGCAGGTCGAGATTGACGTCCTGCTCCAGGCAGCCATGCAACTGCGACGACGTGCCGAAATCGAGCACGATGCAGTCGCGCTTGATGACGCCGGGGAACTCGGCGGGATCGACGGTGCGCAGCCCGCGGCCGACCATCTGGATCATGGTCGATTTGAAGGAGGAGGGTCGGAGCAGGATGACGCAGGAGGTCGGCGGGTGGTCCCAGCCCTCGGTCAGCACGGCGACGTTCACCACCACCTGGGCACGGCCGGCGGCATAGTCCGCGAGGACCGCGCGCCGCGCCGCCTCTGGCATGTCGCCAGTGATCAGCGCCGCGGCCACGCCGACAGCCTGGAAGGCCTCGGTGGCGTGGGCAGCGTGCTCGACGGTCGAGCAGAACACCACAGTCGGGCGGTCGGCTGCTCTCTCCTTCCAGTGATGGATCACCGCCTCGGTGACCGGCACCTGGTCCATCACCCGCGCGACCTCGGCCATGTCGAAGTCCTCGCCGCTGCGGCGGACGCTGCGCAGTTCCTCCTGCACACCGACATCGATGATGAAGGTGCGCGGCGGCACCAGGTGACCGGAGGCGATCAGCTCGCCCAGCCGAATTTGGTCGGCAACGTTCGAGAAGACCTGGCGCAGTCCGCGCTTGTCACCGCGGTTTGGCGTCGCGGTGACGCCGTAGATGCGGCACATCGGATTGCGCTGCAGCGCGCGGTCGAGGATGCGGCGGTAGCTGTCGGCGACCGCGTGATGCGCCTCGTCGATCACCAACAGATCGAGCGCCGGCATCGCCTCGAGGTTGGCCGTGCGCGTCAGTGTCGGCACCATGGCGAAGGTGACCTGCCCGGCCCAGGATTTTTCCCCCGCATCCACCACGGAGGTGGTCACGCCGGGCGCGACGCGACCGAACTTCGACCTGTTCTGCGCCGTCAGCTCGTCCCGATGCGCCA
This sequence comes from Roseomonas sp., assembly GCA_041906015.1. Classification (GTDB taxonomy): domain Bacteria; phylum Pseudomonadota; class Alphaproteobacteria; order Acetobacterales; family Acetobacteraceae; genus Neoroseomonas. Next base: position 28,958 of record JAYRJZ010000051.1, on the reverse strand, counting down.
GCACCGCAGCCTTGGCGCCGGTGCCGGCGACACGGCCCTGCACCACCGAGGACAGCATGATCGTCTTTCCGGCGCCGGTGGGGGCGACGCCGAGCGTGTTGCCATGGGCGTCGAGCGCGGTGAGGCTGCGCTCGACGAAGACCTTCTGCCGCGGCCGAAGCAGCATGCGCGCCGGGCCTCCCGCTCAGCGCGCCCAGGCCGGGCGCGGATCGGTCGCAGGGGACGCCCCGGGCGGCGGTGCCGCGGGGAAGGCTCCCGGATGGAACGCCGCGGCGGGCTGGCTCGGCGGTGCATAGGACGCAGCCGGCAGGCGCTGCTGGCCCATCGCCTCGGCATAGCCGCGGTGGTCCGGCGTCACCGCCATGCGGATCTCGTTCTTTTCCTCGCCGTTGCCGTCGGTGCCGAGATCGACCTTGGCGACGAACTCGAGGCCATCGAGATCCGCGAAGCCCGAGATCCGCCGCGCCGCCTGCGCCTGCGGCGAGAGGTCCTTGTCCGAGATGCCGCGCGCGGAGTTCAGCATGCCTCGCACGAAGGAGCGGCCCATATTGCCCCAGTCGGGACCCTTCGGGCTGTAGAGCCCGATCAGCGTGAAGATCTTGCGCTTGGCGTAGGGCCCCTCCAGCACGGTGAATTCGCCGTTGAGATAGACCGCACCGGTGCTGCCGCGCGTGGCATAGCCGCCGGTCCAACCCTGGCTCGGATCGTCGAAGCCGCCGGGGCGGATGGTCAGCCGCACCTTGGCGATGGTGCCCTTGGGGATGAGGTTCGGGTTCTGGCGCGCGTCGTTGTAGTCGTTCCAGGAAGCCATACGGGGATCTCCTCGGATCAGCTGGCGGGGGTGGCGGAGGGTTCGGCCGCGACAGGCAGCGTGGCGTCGGGGGTGACCGGGGCGCCGGTCACCTTCGCGAAAAGCCGCCCGAGATCGGGCGGTTCGAGCATGTCGAGCCGGCCGCTGCGGTCCTTCGCCGGGTAGCCCCATTCGTTCAGAGTCTGGCAGACCAACGCGCGAAAGGGCTTGCCGCCCTGGTCCTTGATCTCGGCCAGCGTCAGGACCTCGTCGACGATCCCCGGCAGCTCGAGGTTGGTCTTGCTGCCTTCGATCTGCAGGCTGAAGGTCTTACGATTGAAGTCGTCGAGACGCTCATCGAGGATGCCGACGAAGACGACATTGCGGCCGCGCGCGTGCTGAAGATGGGTGAGCCACGCGATCATCTCGCGGCCGTGCAGCCCGTAGGCGCCGCGGACATCGGGCTTGCCGGTGCGATCCGAGAAGGCCTCGGGCTGGCCGCGGCACCATTGGAAGCACAGCCGACCAGCGACCGTGATGCTGTCGATGAACAGCGTCCGGAAGCGATCCATCTGGGCGGGATCGCCGTGATCCTGCACGACGCGCGCATGCTGCGCCACCGAGTAGGGCTGGTCGTCCCGCAGCGCCGGATTGGGCCCCGCGAGGAAGAGCGCGAGGTCGCGGCACTCCTCCCAGGTGCGCGGGCGGATGGAGGCGCCGGGCCAGCCCTGCACCGCGAGGTCGCCTGCCTCGAGGTCGATGAAGAGGGTGCTGAGGGGGCAGGTCGTGTTCAGCAGCCAGGTCTTGCCCATGCCGGGCTTGCCGAGGATCGCCGCCTTGACGCCGCGCTGCTCAGCCAGCCGCTCATCGGCGGTGATGATGCGCAGCGCCATCAGCGGGCCTCCCCAGCGTGACCCGGCAGGGCAGCTCCGCCGTCGCGCAGCTCGCGGTCGGTGCAGATCGTGAGGCGGTAGATGGGCCGGCCGGTGCGCACGGTACGGGCGGGCTCGAAGGCGCCGCGGATTCGTTCCGGCCAGGCGGTATAGGCGCGCTCCGAGACCCGAAAGCTGACCTCGACGTAGTCAGCGGGATCCTCGCCACCGGCGCGGATCTGCTCGGCGAGCGCGGCGAGCCGGACCTGATCCCATTCCACGCGCTTCGCGAGTTCGGCGGTGATCTCGACCGCGCCGTCCAGGAAGCGCACCGTCCCGGTGTCCTTGCCGGCAGCGGCACGGGCCGCGATGGCGCGCTGCTCGTAGCGGAGGGCGATGGCGCCCTCGATCCAGTCGAGCGTGCGCTTTGCGGCGTCGAGGGCTTCCCGCGCATCGGTTTGCAGCAGCGCGAGGTGCTCGGCCGGCAGGATGAGAATCTCGGCGACCGGCAGGGCGCGCACGGCGTCGAGCGTGGGGCGGTTGGGGAGCATCGCCATCACTGCGCGACCGCCGGGATCAGAGTCTTGGCGCGCCGGCGCTGCTCGCATCCACGGGACCGGACCACGAGAAGGTATGCCCAGCTGTCCGGACCGAGGCGGCGCTGCACGAGATGCGCCCAGCCGGCCTCCGCGAGACGCAGCGCCCGGTTGGCGACAGTGGACAGAGCGCGGCACGCCAACGGCTCCAGCGCCTGTGTCACCGGCAGCCGGTCATGGGCGAGGTGGCCGACATAGTAGGTGATAGTGGTGCCGGCCGAGGCGTCGGCGACCAGCGCGCAGAGCGTCGCCTCGTCGATCAGGACGGTGGAGGCGCCCGCGGGAACGGGCTGCGGATGGATGGGGCGGACATGCATGGGCGTGGGCTCCGAGGCGGTCGATGTCTGTCTGCTGGTCATCTACCGACCGACCCCGCGATCCTTCTCACGGGGTCCCAATCCTGCGGCGGAGAGCCACAGGCGGAGGTCAGCGACCGCCCGGTAGAAGGCCGCCGGGGGCATCGCGCTCTCCCGACAGGCATCGGCGAGGCTGCCCTCGCGGGCGACGAGACAAATGACGCCGCGGAGGCGCGGCGGCAGGGCGGGCCAGAGGCGCTGCAGGTCGAGCCTCGCGATCAGACCGTCGTGGGGATCGTCGCCGGCCTGCTCGGCCAGGGCATCGGCATCCGGTTCCGACACGATCGTGACCACCTGCCGACGGCGTAACGCCGCTGCGTCGGCCAGCGCATGGCGCGCAACGAGCGCGGCGTAGGTGGACCAGGCACCGAGGGCGGGCTGGTGCCAATCGGCGCGAATCACCAGCGCGAGCAGCACCTCCTGCCGCAGGTCCTCTCTGTCGCAGGCGGTGAGTCCGGCGCGGCGGCCATGACAGGCGGCGTGGTGCCGCGCCGCGGCGAGGGCGACGGCAAGGCGATCCTCGTCCCAGGGCTCTGTGCGTGGTGCGCGGCAATCGGTGGCGTGAGGGTGGTCGAGCATCTCGGTCCTGCGGTCGGGGCGTGTGATGCGCGGAGGCAATCACGCGACCGTAAGGGGCGGAGAGGCGGAATGGGGCGGAATGGGGAATGGATAGTTACCGCGGCGGAATCCCCATTGATTGATCAGTGACTTAGGCGCTATCGGCACAACCTGTCGGGGGATTAATCATGAACTGCGCACCGTATGGTTGTGGGGAGGCAGGCGCCGCGTCGCACCGTTATCGAACGGGCAAGGAACAATTCCGTTGACGGTTTGCGCAACGATCCCGGGCGTGACTGTGAGTTTCGGCGGGCTGGTGCGCGCCCGGCGCAGCGAGGCCGGCATCGGCCTCAATGACTTCGCGACACGCCTCGGCGTGTCGCCTGGCTACTGGTCGCGCGTCGAGCGGGACCAGGAGAGGGCGCCGCGCGATGCGCTGATTGAGCGCGCCGCGGCGATCCTCGGCATTCGCCTCGATGAGCTCTTCATCGCCGCGCAGCGGCTGCCGCCGGATATGCAGCGCGACCTCGCGCGTGTGGTGTTCGCCTATCGACGCCTGCGGACGGTGGTGCCGCGATGAGGCATGACATTCAACTGCATCGGCCGATACGGAAGCCGTTCTATCGGATGGAAGAGATCTGCGGCCGCTGGAGTCTGATGCCCGTGGACATCGCTGCCTTTGCGCTGAGCAGCGAGTTGCAGCTGTCGGTGGCCGTGGCTCGCTTGCCGGTGACGGTCGGCATCTGGGACCAAACCCCGGACGGCGACTGGTTCCAAATCCCCTCGGGCCGGAAGATGATCAACGGTCTTGTCGACCTGCTGCCCGAAGATGCTTGGTGGGCCATCCAGCAGGGAACACAAACCATCCAGCGGCTCAAGGCGCCCGATGGGGAGTACATCGAGCCAGACTCACTCAACGAGTCGGGCTTCGTCCTCACCGTGGCGGCAAACGATATTGCCGTCTCGCACGCGGAGCTCGAGCGGTTTCAGGATCTGCACGGGCTCGCCCAGCCTCCGGCCATCTCGGGCAAATTCGCCGCGGTCTTCGCGTCCACGATGCCGCGCGGGACCACGCCGCGGTTCGAGTGGGATGCGTTCTGGTGCGAGGTGGCGCGCTCGCTCCTGTTCGAGGGCGTGCCCGAGAGCCAGGCCGCGCTCGTGCGGCGGATGGAGGTCTGGTTCGCAGCCCGCAACCAGCAGCCCGACACCAGCACCCTGAAGAAGAAGCTCAGCCCCTTGTGGCGGGAGGTGGCGTCGGAGGCCGAGCGCGGCCAGGGATCACCGTCTCCGCGGCCGGCGACCAGACCCTCTGAGAAGGATCGCGGGCCGCGCCGGTAGATGCAGGGCAGAAGGATCCCTGCCCGATGCCGATCGCTGCGCCTCCGAACCTCAATCGTCACCTCCCGCCTCATCTGCGCGAAGTGTGCGACCTCCTTGCCCGGGGCCTCCTGCGGCTGCGCAGCCGCGCTGCCGAGGATCTCGCGCGGGATGCGGAGCAGGCCCGGGGGTGGGGAGAGGTTCGCCTACACTCCACCGCCCACCAGCGCCGTCATGCGAACCCCAGGAGAAAGGGAGCCGCATGACCCGACGATCAACCACGAAGGTGAAGCAGCAGGATGCCGCGCTGCCGGCGCCCACGATCCCGAAGATCCCGCCCGCTCAGGTGCTGCCGCGGCTGGCCGCCCTGAAGTCGGCGCCGATCGCGCAGCTGAAGCAACAATGGCGGGAACTGTTCGGGAAGGAGCCGCCGCCGTTCAGCCGCAGCTACATCACCAGCCGGCTCGCCTATCGCATTCAGGAACTCGCCTATGGCGGGCTGAAACCGGAGACGCGGGCGCGCCTCGAGGCGCTGGGCGAGCAGTTGGACGGCGGGAACATCGTGCTTCGTCGAGTTCGAGCCGACAGCCGGCCTCTGCCTGGCACGCGGCTGCTCCGCGAGCATGACGGCGTTCAGCATGTTGTCACCGTCCGCCCCGACGACTTCGAGTATGAGGGCCGGCCGTACCGGTCGCTCTCTGCCATCGCGCGGCACATCACGGGCACGCGCTGGAATGGCTGGACCTTCTTTGGTCTCAAGGGAAGGCCCGGAGCATGAGGCGGAAGGCTCCCACCGGCGAGGTCATGCCGGCGACCACGAAGAAGCTCCGCTGTGCGGTCTACACGCGCAAGAGCACCGACGAGGGCCTCGATAAGGAGTTCAACACCCTCGATGCGCAGCGCGAGGCCTGCGAGGCGTATGTCGCCAGCCAGCGGGCGGAAGGATGGACCCTGGTCCGAGACCGCTACGACGATGGGGGATTCTCGGGCGGCACGCTGGAACGACCAGCACTGAAGCGGCTGCTGGCGGACATCGAGCAGGAGCTCGTCGACGTCATCGTCGTCTACAAGATCGACCGGCTGTCTCGATCTCTGATGGACTTCGCCAAGCTCGTGGAGACCATGGAGGCGCACGGCGTCACCTTCGTCTCCGTCACGCAGTCCTTCAACACGACGACCAGCATGGGCCGGCTGACGCTGAACATCCTGCTCAGTTTTGCGCAGTTCGAGCGCGAGGTGATCGGCGAGCGGATCCGGGACAAGGTTGCCGCCTCGAAGGCCCGCGGCATGTGGATGGGCGGAAAAGTGCCGCTCGGCTACGCCGTCCAGAACCGGAAGCTGATCATCAACGAGGCGGAGGCACCCCGCGTCCGGCGCGTCTTCGAGCTCTTCGTCGAGACCGGCTCGGGCGTCGAGACGGTCCGCCGGCTGCAGGCCGAGGGCGTCACCAGCAGGTCCGGCAAGCTGCTGGACAAGGGCGACGTCTACAAGGCGCTGAACCTGCGGACCTACATCGGCGAGGTCGTCCACAAGGGGAACATCTATCGCGGCGAGCACGAGGCGATCGTGCCGCGGGATCTGTGGGAGCGGTCGCATGCCATCCTGCAGATCAGTCCACGCACCCGCGCCGCGCAGAACCGACAGCATGCGCCGGCGCTGCTGAAGGGGCTGATCTACGGCGTAGATGGCCGCGCGATGTCGCCGACGCACGCGGTGAAGAACGGCCGACGCTACTGCTACTACGTCGCACAACGCGTGCTGAAGGCCGACGCGATCGTGGGCGACGGCATCGTGCGGCGCGTGTCGGCCGCGCAGATCGAGAGCGCCGTCATCAGCCAGGTGCGCGCCCTGCTGCGCCAACCGGAGATCGTGGTCGGCACCTGGCTTGCGGCACGGCGCGAGGCGCCAGACCTGACCGAGAGCGAAGTCCGCGACGCGCTGCATCGGCTCGATCCGCTGTGGGACGAGCTGTTCCCTGCGGAACAGGCCCGCATCGTGCGGGCGCTGGTGGAGCGGGTGGTGGTTGGGCCCGCGGGCGCCGATATCCGGCTCCGTGTTGAGGGGCTGGCCGGGTTAGTCCGGAATCTCGGCGCCATCGCGCCCGAAACGTTGAGGGCCGCAGCATGACCGCCGCGACCAGCATCACGGTCCGGGTGCCGCTCAAGATCCGCCGGCGGCCGGGCAGGAAGACGGTGGTCACGCCGACGCCAGGGGAGGCCCGTGACGGCACCATTCCGACGCGCGCAGATCCGGCGCTGGTGAAGGCGCTGGCGCGGGCGTTCCGGTACCAGCGGCGACTGGATGATGGGCGTTATGCGTCGATTACCGAGATGGCTGGGGGGGAAAAGATTGACCGCGGGTATCTTGGGCGGCTGCTGCGACTTGCCGTCCTCGCCCCGGACGTAATCGAGGCGATCCTCGAAGGCCAGCAATTGCTGGAACTCGACCTCCCAAAGCTGATGGAACCCGTCCCTGCCGATTGGGACCAGCAACGCGCAGCATTCCTGGCGCCGCATGCGACAAGATCAAATTTCCTAACCCACTAGTCGGAAGAGGGGCGCCATCTTGCCCGCCGTCTCTGCTGATGGCTTGTCCTCGGACCGGCGGCGTCTGGTCGCTACTCGTCAGATCCTTCTAGATGGCCCATCTGAGGTTGGCGATCAGGGCGATCGCCGAACGGCCGTGCGGGTGTAATCTGAGCTAGGCGCACGTCGCGATTCCGGCGCCGCTTGACCGCCATGCTCCTAGAGTGAATTCGGACGATTCATGCACCTGACGCCAGATGGCCCTGAACTTCCTGCTGCCCTCATCACGGCGCAGGAGATGGGAGAAGTACTTTTCGTATGCGGTGCCGGCGTCTCGTTCGGAGCCGGCCTGCCGCTTTTCCGCGGGCTGATCGAGTCGGTCTACAAGCACCTCGGGGAGCGCTGGGAGGATCACCCGGCCGAGCGCGCACTTATGGCGACCACGCAATACGATCGGATGCTGCGTGCCTTGGAGCGCCGCCTGGCCGCGCCCGACGTCCGGCATTCGCAGACCATGCGGGCCCGGATCAGGGACGCCGTGCGCCGCAGCCTAGTCCACAATCCTGGGGCCGATCTCGGTGACCATCTGTGCCTGCTGAAGTTGTCGCGGGACTCGGAGCATCGCCATCGATTGCTCACCACCAACTTCGACACGCTGTTCGAGCGGGCATGGCTGCAGAGCGACGGGGGACGCCTAGCAAGCCACGCCTGCCAGGCAATGCCGCCACCACTGACGGCAGGATTCAGCGGCGTCCTTCACTTGCATGGCCACCTCGCAGACCCAGAGGTTGGCATCGACAGCGAAACTGACTTCGTGCTGACGAGTGCGGAGTTTGGCGATGCCTATCTCCGCAACGGTTGGGCGTCACGCTATCTCTACGACCTCGTGCGCACCCACGTGCTGGTCCTTGTTGGTTATCAGGCCGAGGATCCGCCGATGCGCTATCTGCTCGAGGCGCTGGAGGCCGACCGAGAGCGCTATACTGACCTGAAGAAAGTCTACGCCTTCGCGGAGGCGAAGGACGACGACCAGCATCTTCAGGAAGCCCTCTGGCGCGCAAAGGGCGTCGAGCCGATCCTTTACCATGTCGGGCCGGACGGCAGCCACGCTGACCTCTACAGGACGCTGCGCGAGTGGAGCCGGTATGCGGAGGATCCGACGGCCTGGCGGCGCGCTAGGCTGTCGACGCTTCTGTCAGCCGATCCGACGTCCGTCGGCGAGGCTGGCCTCGGGGAGGTAGTCGCCCTCCTCGGCCACGGGGACGCCGGACGCATTCTTGGTGAACTTTCGCCATCGGCGGCTTGGCTGCCGATCCTCTCGGACCGTGGTGTCCTCGGCCGAGGGGGCGCCTCCGCCGGCTCGTGGATCGCAAGCCGCGCCGGCGACCCCGAGATGGTGCGCGCCTGCGCCGCGGCGCCTCCTGCCGACGAAGCGTGGTGGTTCATAGAGCGCAATGTCGAGCAGTTGCCTGCTGAGTATCGTAAGGCTTGGCGGCGCATACGACGCGCGGTCTCATCCCAATCCGGGGGTTTGCTCCCTCGCTGGTACGTGATTCGGAGCCGCGCAAAGGCAGGGGAGGTCGATCACGAGGTCCGTCGTGCTGTCGTCGAGTCCGTTGTTCCGCAGCTTCGCGTGCGAAGGCCGTTGCGCTGGCCCGGCACGGACGAACCAGAGGAAGCGCCAGTCACCGCGCGGTCGCTCGCCGAGGCTTACTTCGAACCATCGGGTCACCGCCCGCAAGTCCGCGACGTTCTGGACGTGTGGCCGCAGGATGCCGTGGCGGAGGAGCGGCTTCTGCGGGCGCTCTGCCGTGGTATCGAAGAAGCGCTGGAGGAAGCCCGTGATGTGGACTACGTCAACGGCCTTGATCGTTCATCCTTCGATGTTCCATCCGTAGCTGACCATCCGCAGAATCAATACCGCGGTGGCTTTTTTCCCATCGTGCGCCTGACTGCCGGGGTCTGGGAACGGTTGGCAGAGAAGTCCGCCTCCGTGGCGCGGAGATTGGCAACTCCATGGAGCGCATCGGAATTTGCGCTTTATCGCCGTCTGCACCTGCACGCGTTGACCAACGCGACAGTCTTCCAACCCGGCGAAGCGCTGGCCGCACTCCTTGCGCTAGATGACCCAGCGTTTTGGTCCGGCGAATTGCGGCGGGAGACGATGCGCCTCATGGCACAGCGCTGGACAGAATTCCCCGAGGAGACGCGTGCCCAGCTTGCCCGACGTATCCACGGCGGCCCCCCACGGTCGCTGTTCACGGACGACGCGTTTAAGGACGAGGATGAGTGGAACTCCATCCGCGACCACATGATCTTTGTCCGCCTCGCCCGCATCCACGGCGCTGTGGAAGGACTCGATGGGGACAGCCTGCAGGTGCTGGCCGACATAAAGGCGCGCCATCCGGCGTGGATTCCGGGCCCCGGCGACCGAGATGATTTCGGCTCGTGGATGAGCAGCAGCTGGGGACCGGAGGGCGATCCGGCATTACTCTCTGGCATCGCAGATGCCGAATTGGTGTCGCACGCGATGCGCCTGCAGCGGGAGCAGCCCATCGGACATTCGGATGTGTGGCGCCTTTTCTGCGAAGCCGATCCTGAACGCGCCCTGCGCGGCTTGCACGTCGAGGCAGATTCTGGCCGCTGGGAGCCATCCGCTTGGCGCGATCTTCTGTGGGCAGCGGCCAAGACACAGCGCCAGGCGCTCCAGCGCGAGATAGCTGAGCTGATTGTCCGCATGCCTGCCGCGGCGTTGCTGCCGATCACGTCGAGCGCCGCGTCGTGGTTGCGGGAATGCCGAAGCCTACTGCTGGACGACGCGCTGGCGCTCGCGGGCCCTTTCCTCAGCGTTTGGGACCGCCTCGCGGAGGTCGTCTACGCCGACGCAGGGCCCGACGCTGCGGCCACTCGGTCGGATGACGAGGATCTCGCCACGGCCGCGCTGAATGAACCGGGTGGCGAGCTCTCCTGGACGTTGTGCGACGCCTTGAGTGCACAGGAGCCGCATGCCGGATCGGAGTTAGGGGGTGAACTCGGCGGACGGTTCAATCGAGCCGTCTCGGCGCCGGGCCGTCCCGGGCTGCTCGCGCGCGTCTATATTTTGAGGCTGCTGCCTTGGCTCTACCACGTAGCCCCGACGTGGTCAGGCGAGCGCTTGCTACCATTACTCGTGCCGAATCACCCCGAGGCCCTTCTGCTTTGGCGCGCACGTCTCGGGGGCGATGTTCCGCGGCTACCTGCGCTGTTCAATGCGCTGAAGCCGCATCTTTTGACTCTGTTTCAAGATGAGGCGATGTCGCGGTGGGAGGCGCAGGGCCTCGCTCACGCGCTCCTGCTACCGGCCATCTGGAGGCGCTTGCGGCCCGACGATGGGTGGCAAATCGAGCCGGCGGAGATCCGTCGAGCGCTCCGGTCCGCGCACGCGGAAGTGCGCCACCAGGCGGCCTGGATGCTGTGGAACTGGATGGGGGAAGAGAAGGCCGAGCCGGTAGAGCGGGCGGCGCGCTGGAGAGCCCATGTCGGACCCTTGTTTCGGGACGCTTGGCCATTGGACGTCGCCTGCCGAGACAGTGAGATATCGCAGCGCCTGGTGATGATGGTGCTCGAAGCCGAGGACGCGTTTCCGGACGCGGTCGACGCGGTGGCTCCGGTCCTGGTCCCTTACGACATGGTGACCGCCATCATCGGCCTCGATCTCGATGACCGCCATAAAGAGATGCCGGAACGGTACCCTCGAGCGGTGGTCGCCCTGCTCGATGCCCTGGTCGATCCCCCTCGGGCAACTCCACCGCATGATCTGGGGAATGTGCTGGCGCGATGCGTCGCGGCGGATTCCGGTCTGGCGGGGGAGCCAGCCTACCGGCGACTGCACGCGATAGCGCGCCGCCTGTCGGCGTAGACGTGGAGGTTCAAATGACCACAAGCGGTAGGCTGGAGGCGGCAGAGGGGGACCGTGAGTCATCTGCCTAGTTTGGCGAGACTGCCGGCCCACCGCGTCCATGGTGATCCACGATGCGACAGAGTTGCACTGTGGCCGAGGAATCCAGGGGCTTGGGGGCGAGACGGAGTGAATTCACTCTTGCGGGTCGATTGCCCGAGCGATGCCTTCACCGAATCAGGACGGGTTGTGCCAACGGAAAGCTGTGGGAAGTCAATGACCTGACCCTTGTAGACTGGATCGGCCAAGTCCCAAGGTCCGGAGAGAATAGGGCGGAGATAGACGTCCGGAGGGCCAACGTTGCGGTGCCGAAGTACCAAGGTCCGCGCGCAAACCCCGGCCGAACCTGCGCCTCAGCGCGGCGACCTGACCAAGAGAGACAGGTTGTGAGAGAGAAGAATGGAGCAGCAGTGGGAACCGGAATCCAACCTTCTCTGGCAAACGTGCCGCCCAAGCGTCCGGTGTAATCACGCCCGGATCGGATCAACCCCCGCGGTTCGGGGGCCGACATCCTTCACGGCGCGAAGAAACAACCCCACTGGCCCGGGCGTCCAGCGCCCCTTCAGGGTGAGCGCTGCGATCGCCCCCTCGCTGTCCTCCACCGTGATGTCCAGCGCGCGCAGCCACGGGGCGTTGATCGAATGGTGCAACATGGTCCGTGGCAACATCGAAATGTAGTGCCCACCGGCGATGAGGCTGAGCCGCATCGCGATGGACACCGAGGTCACCACTGCCGGCGGCAGAGGCAATCCCTCACGCCGGAACGCCGCGGCGACCAGCCGCCCAAGGACGGTGTCCGGCGGCGACAGGGTCCAGGGCTGGTCCATCACCTCGGCCAGGGCCAGCCTCCGGCGACGCAGCAGCGGGTTGCGTCGGTCCGCCACCGCGACCAGCGGCACGCGGAACAGCCACGCGGCATCGAGATCGTCATCATCCGCGCCGAGGCCGTAGCGAGTCACCACCACATCGAGCCGCCGCGCGCGCAAATCGGCCAGCAGCGAGCCAGTGTCGCTGATCGCCACCTCGAAGGCGATGCGCGGCCGGTCGCGCGCCACGGCGCGGATCGCATCGGCCACGGTGACGGTCATCGGTTCCGTCGTGCCGATCCGCACCTCGCCGACATCCGGATCGGCGAGGTGCGCGAGTTCCCGCGCACCCTGCCCGAGCTCATCGACGATCGCGCGGGCGCGCGCCGCCATCGCCTCACCGAAGACGGTCGGCCGCACGCCCCTCGCGTCGCGTTCTAGCAACGGCACACCGAGTTCCGTTTCCATCTCCTGCATGGCCTTCGACACGGCGGGCTGGGTCAGGGCCAGCGCGCCGGCAGCCTTCGCCATGCTGCCGCTCTCCAGCACCACCAGCAGCGTGTGCAGGTCTCGCAGACGCAGCCGGCGGGCCAGGCGCGAGGCGAGCAGTGGGTCCATGGGTATTCCCTCGGGTTTGTTCTCCCCAACGAAACACGAATTCTTCTTTGAGCTGCAAGCGCGCAGGTTCCCGAAGCCGGCAACCCCAACCAGGAGCCTCGCCATGACACCGCGCAACGCAACGATGCCGGACCATCCCCAGGGCTGGCGCGTGGTGGGCGGTGCCTTCCTGGTGCTGCTGGGCGGCTGGAGCGCGATTTACGCCTATGCCGCCTTTGCGCCGGCTCTCGCCCGCGCGGCCGATGTCACAGAGCCATCACTATACGTCGTCTATGCCCTGGCCGGCGGCGCCTGCTTCCTGACTGGCGCGCTGGCCGGACCGCTCGCCGACCGGGCCGGGGCGCGCGGCCCGGCGCTGGCCGGCGCGGCGGCGGTGGCGACGGGACTACTGCTGGCGGCGGAAAGCGACAGCCTGGCGGCGCTGGCCCTGACCTTCGGGCTACTGGCCGGCATCGGCGTGGGCCTTGCCTACATCCCGGCCATGGCGGCGGTGCAGTGCTGCTTCACCGCGCGCCGCGGCCTCGCCTCCGGCATCGCGGCGACGGGGATCGCCACGGCAACGCTGCTTGTGCCAGTCATCGCCGCATGGCTCGCGCCGATCGGCGACTGGCGCGCGCAGATGCGCGTGCTGGCTTTGGTGACGCTGCTGCCCGGCTTGGCGGGCGCGATGCTGCTGCCGGGCGCCATCGCGCGCGGCGTCGCTCTGGACGGCCCGCGATTGGGCGCGGTGCGCCGCAGCCCCGCCTTCCTGCGGCTCTACGTGGCCGTGCTGCTGGTGTCCATGCCGGCCTCGCTGCCCTTCGCCTTGCTGCCGCGCTCGGCCGAACTCGCCAGCCTGCCGCGGGACGAGGCATTGGCGCTGCTGGCCGCGGTGGGCATTGGCTCCATGGTCGGCCGCTTGGTGCTTGGCCATGTCGCGGACCGCTTCGGGCGCGGCGCGACCCTGCTGCTGTGCTGCCTCGGCGTCAGCCTCTCTATGGCGGTCTGGGCCTGCGCGGGCAGCGCGGCGCTGATGCCCTTCGCGCTGGCCTTCGGTGCCTTCCAGGGCGGCTTCGTGGCGCTGTACCCGTCTGTGACCGTGGAACTGTTCGGGCGCCGTTCGGCCGCGGGCGCGAGCGGATTGCTGTCCACCGGACGCGGCATCGCGGTGCTGGTTGCCGCCCCTGCCGTGGCGATGGCCACGTCCCTGCTTGGCGAGACGCTGCCGATCCTCCTGACGGGCCTGTGCGGACTGGCCGGCTGTGCGCTGCTGCCTGGCGTCGTCGCGCCGGCGCGGCGGCCGGCTTCGATATTCCAGCCGGTTTGATCCCCCCAAGAAATTGCCAATGCCGTGCAGGATCGCGCCGTCGCATCCTGTTTCGGTCATCCAAGGAGCCCGACGCCATGCCGATGACCCGCCGATCGTTTTTTGCTACCAGCCTGCTGCCCATCGCCGCAGTGGCGCAGGAGACGCTACCGCTGCGTATCGTCTTCCCCTTCGCGCCTGGCGGCGCAGCGGATGCGATCGCGCGGCTCCTGGCCGAGGATCTGCGCCACGGGCTCGGCCGACCGGTGATCGTGGAGAACCGCACCGGCGGCGGCGGTCGCATCGGCGCCCAGGCGGTGAAGGCCGCGGCGCCGGATGGTTCGACCCTGCTGCTCGCCGCCGCAACCCAGATGGTGCTGCAACCCCATACCGATCCGGCGATCGGCTACGACCCCGTGGCCGATTTCCGCCCCGTAGCGCAGGTGATGCGCTTCGGCCAGGTGATCGCCATCGGTCCCGACAATCCCGCGCGCAGCCCAGCGGAGCTCATCGCCTGGTTCCAGGCCGATCCGGCCCGACGCAGCTTCGGGTCCCCCGGCATCGGCACGGGAGCGCATTTCGCGGGGCTCGAATTCGGGCGCCAGGGGGGCGTGGCGCTGGAGCATGTCGCCTATCGCGGCACGCCGGCGGCAATCCCCGACCTGCAGACCGGACGGCTCGGCATGTTCGTCGCGTCCTTCGGCGAGTTCCGCGAGCATGCCCGCGAAGGGCGGGTGCGCATCCTCGCCAGCACCGATTCCGAACGATCGATCGCGGCGCCGGACACCCCGACGCTTCGCGAGAGCGGCTTCGACATCGTCGCGCCGGGCTGGTTCGCGCTCTATGCGCCGGCCGGCACGCCGGATGCTGTGGTGTCGCGGCTCGCCGCCGCGGTTGCGGATGCGCTTGCCGCCGCAGCACTGCGCGCGCGCATCGAGGCGATGGGCTTCGCACCGAGCGGGGCCGGCCCGGCCGACCTCGCCGCGATCCAGCGCGCCGAGACCGCGCAATGGGCGGCGATGGTGCGCGCCAGTGGATTCCGGCCGGAATAGGCCGATGCAGGAGACGCCCACGCTGGCGCTGCGCCGCCTCATCAACGGCTACCAAGCCAGCCAGGCGATCCATGTTGCGGCGACGCTGGGCCTCGCCGACCTGCTGCGCGACGGGGTGATGAGCGCGGCCGCCATGGCGGCACGGGTTGGCGCCGACGCCGATGCGCTGCACAGGCTGCTGCGGGCCCTCGCGGCGTTGGATGTGTTTCGCGAAGGCCCGGACGGCTCCTTCGCCCTGGCACCGATGGGCCACGCACTCCGCGCGGACGCGCCCGGGTCCTGCCACGCCTGGGCGCGGCTGGCCGGGCGCCCGGCCGGCTGGGCCGCCTGGGGCGCGCTGGACCACAGCATCCGCACCGGGCAAAGCGCCTTCCGTCATCTGCACGGCACCGACGCCTGGCGCTGGCGCGCCGCGCGCCCGGCGGAAGGCACCATCTTCGACCGCGCCATGCGCGAGGGGTCGCTGCGCATCGGGGCGGCCCTGCCGCGGATCATCGACTTCACGCGCTTCCGCCACGTCGTCGATGTCGGCGGCGGCGACGGTTCCCTGCTGGTGGCGCTGCTGCGGCAATGCCCCGCAATGCGGGCCACGCTGTTCGACCAGCCTGACGTGGTGGCCGGGTGCGACGCGGCGGAGGTGGCGACCAGGCTGCGCATCCTGGATGGCGATTTCTTCGCCTGCGTCCCGGAAGAGGGTGACGCCTATATCCTAAAGTTCATCCTGCATGATTGGGGCGATGAGGCGGCGCTCGCGATCCTGCGCCGCTGCCGGGCCGCCATGCGGCCGGCGTCGCGGCTGCTGGTGATCGAACGCCTGCTGGCGCCGGCCAACGAAGGGGCAGAGGGGAAACTCTCGGACCTCAACATGCTGGTCAATCTCGGCGGGCGCGAGCGGAGCCCCGCGGCGTTCGAGGCGCTGATCGCCGAGGCAGGTTTCGACCTGCTCGCCGTGACTCGGATCGATCCGCAGGTGGCGGTGCTCGAAGCGGCGCCCGCGCCCGCAGAATCCTGCCTCAGCCTGGCAGGGGCAGCCTCGACGGGTCCTTCACCGTGTACTCCCGGATCACCGGATGCGCCTCGGCGATGAACAGCTGCGCCGTCGGCGTCAGGCTGCGGTGACGCAGTGTTGCGATGACGGTCGGCAGTTGCCAGGGAAACCGCGCGACCGCCACCTCCCTTATCCAGGGAGGGCATGGCGACAGCGCGAAGGTCAGATGCGGGATTACGGATCGCCGATGCCGTGGCCCAGCCCGCGGTGCGGGAGCGGCCGGCGCAGTTGCAGATGACGCCGCTGATGTTCTCCCCGGCAGAGGCGGGCGCGTGCCTGGCCCGCGAATTCGCCGCCTGGGGGCCGGCGGTGCGCGCCTCCGGCTTCACGCCCGAGTAGTGAGGTCCATGTCACCCCGCCTCGCGCCCCCCCCGCTGCGCCTGGATATGCGCGAGCAGCGCGCGGACCCGCGTCGGGCGCAGCCGGTCGCGCGGATAGACGGCGAAGAGCGACGGTCCCTCGAAGCGGCAGCGCGGCAGGACGCGCACCAGCGCGCCGGTGGCGAGGTGGTCCTGCACAAGCATCAGCGGCAGCCGCGTCACGCCGAGGCCGGCGAGCACCCAATCCCGCACCTGGATAGCGGAGGAGGTCCGCACGCGGCAGGTCAGTGCGATCTGATGGCGCTTTCCACCTTCATCCGTCAGCGTCAACGTCTGGCGTTCGCCACCGAAGCCGGCATAGCCGATCCAGGCGCGCCGGCTGAGATCCTCGGCGCAGTTCGGTGGGCCGCCGGCAGCGTCGAGATAGGCGGGCGTCGCGCACAGCACGCCCTCGAAACTGCCGATGCGGCGCGCCACCAGGCCGAGTTCCGCACCGCGCAGCCAGCCGAAGCGAAACGCGACGTCGATACCTTCCTCACGCGGATCGATGATCCGGTCGGTCGCCGCGACATCCAGGCGCAATTCGGAATGCTCGGCGAGGAAGCAGGCCAGCAGCGGCACCAGCACGGCGTCGGCCATGCCGACCGGGCAGGCGATGCGCAGCAGGCCGGCCAGCGCGCCCTCCTCCCCGCGCGCCGCGGCGAGCACGCCATCCGCCTCGGCACGCAGGCGATAGCCAGCGACCAGCAGCCTTTCCCCGGCGGGCGTCGGCCGCGTGCCACTGCGCGCGCGCACCAGCAGCCGCACGCCGAGCGCCGCCTCCAGCGCCGCGATGCGCGTGCTGACCGAGGATTTTGCGAGGCCGAGCGAGGACGCCGCGGCGCTGATGCTGCCGGCGGTGACCACGCGGTCGAACAGCGCGAGATCGCCCAGCAGGGTGTCGTGGATGGCCATCGTTCGATCTCACCGAACGATGCGTTCCGAATCAAGAACCCTTGTGAGTGTGTTCCATGGCTATCGTCGGCGACGAACCCCGTGCTGACGAGACCCAGGCCCATGACCCCACCGCCCATGCCCACCACGCGCCGCGGCCTGCCCGCCCTGGCCACGCTCGGCCTGCCGCGCATCGCCCGCGCTCAGGCCTTCCCTTCCCGCCCGGTGCGGCTTGTGACGCCCTTCGCCGCGGGCGTCGGAGGCGAGGCGGCGTTGCGTCTGTTCGCCGATGGGCTGTCGCGGCGCCTGGGCCAGCCTGTCCCGGTGGAGAACCGACCGGGTGGCGATGGCGTGGTCGCGGCAATGGCCTTCCTCGGCCTCAACGACGACCACAAGATTTTCTTCTCCTTCGCCGGCCCCTTCACGGTGAACTCCTTCACCATCCCGAGCCTGCCCTACCGACCCGAACAGTTCACCCCGCTGTCTACCGTCGCCATCGACCACATCGCCATTGCGGCCGCACCGTCCCTGCCAACCACCGACCTGAAGCAGGCGGTCGCGCTGGCGCGCCGCAATGCGCTGACCTGGGCGTCCTCGCCGGGTGGGATCGCCATCGCCTTCGCGGCCTTCCTTGCAGGGCAAGGCATCACCCTGACCCGCGTGCAGTACCGCGCCGTGCCCGAGATGCTGAACGACTTATCGGAGGGACGCCTGCAGATCGCGGTCATGCCACTCGCCACCGCACTGCCGCAGGCACGCGCGGGGCGACTCAAGCTGCTCGCCGTGACGAATGCGACGCGATCCCCCGCGGCGCCGGAGGTGGCGACGGCCGCCGAACAGGGCTTCGCGGATTACGTGTTCGAAGGCTTCGTTGGCGTCTTCGCCGATGCCCGCCAGCCCGCGCCGGTGCGCCAGGTGCTGGAGGAGGCGGCGCGCGCCGCCGTGGCCGAGCCTGCCTTCGCCGAGCGCGTCCGCACCGCGGGGCAGATCCCCTTCGCCGGTGGCGCCGACGACCTCGCCGCACGCATCACCGCGCAGCGTGCGCTGGTGGAAGCTGGCCTGCGTCACCTGCCGCCGGGGGGATGAACCATGCGCGCGGCCCTGACCCTCGGCGCCTTGCTAGCCATGACGACGGGCCTGTCGGCACCGTCACAGGTCGCGGTCGAGATCGTGGCGCTGCCAGCGCCGGCCGGTGCCGCCAGGCTGCTGCGCCCGGCCGGCGTGCCGCAAGCGCCGCTGGTCATCCTGTTGCCGGAGGCAGCGGGCGATGACGGGCGCGACGAAGCCTATGTGGAGTTGCTGCTGGCACGCGGCATCGCGACGCTGACGCTCGGCCTCGGCGAAGGCGATGAGATGCATGGCGCTGGGCTCGATGCCGCGACGCGTCCAGGCGCCCCTGCCGCCGCGATACGCTGGGCGCGCCATGCCGGCTTTGCCGCGGCCGGGATCGGTATGGTGGGCTTCGGCCTGGGTGGCCGCAGCGCCCTGGCCGAAGCGGCAGGCGAACCGGTGGCGGCGCTCTATCCCCGCTGCCACGACCTGCCATTGCCGCCGGCCGGGCCCGTGCTGATCCTGCAAGGCGCGCTGGACGCGGTGGGCTGCGAGACGATCGCCAACCGGCCCGGCATCCTGCTGAGGCTGCTGCCGGATGCCGGCCATGGCTGGGACGTGCCGGCGGGGTCTCGGCCCGGCGCTCCCGCCCTGCTGCCAGACCCCGTTGGGACCGCCCGCCTTCCCGCTCTCCACGATCCCGAGGCCACAGGCATGGCGGCGGCGCTGCTCGCCGACTGGCTATCCCGACGGCTGCGGGCCGCGCGGTGATGCGCCCGGCGCCAGATTGGATGGCGTTGGAGCGGGCCGGACGCCGGGCCGCCTGGCGCAGGCTGGTCTCGGCAACCGCGCGCGCCATGGATCGCATCCTGCGCCGCCGGGCGAGGGCCGTCCGATGATCCGCCTCCCACAGCCCGAGCTCGCCATGGGGTGGCATGCGGTCGCCGGGGCCTTCGTGGTGCTCATGACGGGGTTCGGCGCCATCTATTCCTACGCCGCCTTCGCCGAGGAGATCGCCGGCGCCTTCGACGTCGATCGTCCCACCGTCGCGGTGGTCTTCGCGCTGAGCGGCGGGTCCTGCTTCCTAGCCAGTGCGGTCAGCGGCCCGCTGGGCGATCGTCTTGGCACGCGGACCGTCGCTGTAACGGGGATGCTGCTGGTCGCCATGGGGCTGATCTTCGCGGCCACGGCGCGGGATCTGTTTGGCGTCTGCCTCGGTTATGGGCTGCTGACCGGGGTCGGCGTGGGCTTCGCCTATGTGCCGGCGCTAGCAGCGGTGCAGCGGGCCTTCGTGGCGTGGCGCGGCCTGGCCTCGGGCATCGCGGTCAGCGGCATCGGGATCGGCACGGCACTGGTGCCGCCAGCGGCGGAACTACTGGCCGCCTTCGGAGACTGGCGCACGGCCTTCCTGGTCTCCGGGATCGCCGTGGCGATCGTCGGATCACTCGGTGCGATGTTGTTGCCGGCAAGGGCTGTTGCGCAGGTCCGTCGTCAGAATAGGCCGCGGCTACCCGCACGCGGGATGGCTCTCGCCTGGCTCGGCACGCTGCTGGTCTCACTGCCCGCCATGCTGCCACACGCTGCGCTGGTGGGCTCGGCGCGGGATCTCGGCCTGCCGCGTGCGGAGGCGCTCGGCCTGCTGGGCGTGATTGGCATCGGCACCATCGTCGGGCGCTTCGTGCTGGCGGCGGCGGCGGATGTCCTGGGGCGGGGGCGTGTCTTCATTGCCTGCTGCGTCACGATGGCTGCAAGCATGGCGCTGTGGGTCGCGGCCGACGCCATATGGGCGTTGCGCGGCTTCGCCCTTGTCTTCGGCGCTGCGCAGGGTGGTTTCGTGGCGCTGCTGCCGGTTTTCATCGCCGACCGCTTCGGCACGGCGCAGCTCGGATGCGCGATGGGGGTGCTCTACACCAGCCGCGGCGTTGCGTTGCTGATGGCGCCGCCCGTGCTGGTGGTGGCGATCGAGGGGGTGGGGCTTGGCCTGCCAGTGCTGGTGTTCGGCGGACTTGGCCTGGTCGGGACCCTGGTGCTGGCGTGGCGGAGGGAGCGGTCCGACGATCCGGATCATCAGGTCGTCCTGCGACATTCCCGCATCCGGGTCGCCTGATGCCGCGCGGAGATGATCGGAGTGGGCGATGGAGGGCTGGCGGGCGCTGAACCTGCGAATTGGGAGGAACGAACTGCGGTCCGTCTCGGTCCTGGAGGGTATGATCTCTCCTCGCACCGCTCCTGCCGAGGATCGCTCGATGCGATCGTCGAGGCCGGGCTCGGATTGATCGCCGGCCTGCGCATACTGCATCTGCAATGCCACATCGGCGATGCCAGCATCGCCCTCGCGCAACGCGGCGCGAGGGAGGTCGTGGGCGTCGATTTCAGCGCGGCCGCGGCGTCGCAGCGCCGAGCACGCGTTTCGTCGAGATGGATATCTATGCTGCCCCGGACGTCCTTGCCCCGGAGGCCGGCTCATTCGGCCTCGTCTTCACCACATGGCCTGGCTGCCGGATGTCGGAGCCTGGGTGCGGGTCGTGGGCAGTTCCCGCGTCCGGGCGGAAACCTCTATTTCGCCGACCTGCATCCTATCGCCGCGGTCTTCGACGGCCTCGGCGATGCTGCGGATATGCCCGCAGGCGGTTGATCTCCTGAAGGATCGGCCTGTTGCCGCTGGTCTTTTTCGAGTGCTGAAGCGCATGCTGCCGTTGCGCCAGATCGAGGCCGTCGAGCTCATGATTGCCATGGACCGCTTCACGATCACCTATGCAGATGCGCTGCTGGCCACAACGCCGCAGAGTCAGCTCGTGCAGGAGGACAAGCCGAAGCAAGATCGTGGGCTGATGACCGAACAGGTTGCGCTCATGGAGCGTGAGAGCGGGCAGCTCGAGCGGGAGTTGCGGGTCGCGGAGCGGAGTTGTGGCTCTGACCACATGCATCTTGTGGTCGCGCGCGGCTACCTCACGAGGCTGCTCGGCAATGTGCAGCTGGTGCGCCACCTCGCGCAGCACCATCCCGAGTTTCTTGCCGAATTCCAGCGGATCACAGAGGGGGATACGGCAGCGGCCTGAGCCAGTTGGCCGGGCGGGGCCGGCCATTGAGATGGGGACCCGGACCCGAAAACGCGGGGACCGCCGGAGACGCCGCACGGTGGGGCGGATCGAGGGTGGTGGTGGGGATGGCGGCGAACCCGTCGGTGCCCACCAGGCCGGCCGTCATAGGGCCGGCCGCATGATCGGAGGCGGGTGCGGGCGTGACGGAGCCGCACCCGCCATCCGGCTCATGGCACGCGCCGCTTGTTCACCTGCACCGATAGCGTTGCCGATCCGAGATCGAAGGTGGCCGGCGAGATGTTCCTGGCCACGACGCGCACCGTGTTCGTGGACCAAGCTGCGGCGTCGAGCTCGATGAAGCGCGTCGACGATGCCAGCGCGGCATGGGCAAGGTCGCCCTGACGCGCGCCAGTGACGGTGACGTCGAGCAAGCTGGTCGCCCCTGGCGCCAGGCTCGGCAGATCCCAGGACACCTCGGCCGCGAACTCCCGCTGCCCGACCGGCAGGGCCGGCGTGCCGCCGAGCAGCGCTGGCGCCGCCTCAGGCAGGCCGTCGAGGCGCAGCGCCTCGCCCTCGATGTGCCCGTCGAAGCCGACGATACCGATCTGCGCGAAGGCCACGCCGGCTCAGATGTGCCCGGCGCGCCGGGCACGGTCGGCTCGATGACCGTCAGCGGCAGATCGCGCGATTGAACGCCCTGTCCGCTGCCATCGCGTCCATCATGCGCGCGAGCGCCGCCGCGCTGGCGAGTTCCACCGCCGCCTGACGCTGCAGCTCCGCGGGGAACTCCGTCACCCGTGGACAGGGGCGATCAGAAATCGCCGCGCCGCAGCCGCTCAGCAGCACCAGCGCGCTCAGCGTCACGAGCTGCCGCATCCGCCGCCCTCCTCGTCATCTGTTCCTGGCGCGCGGCGTCGGCACGGCGGGCATCGCGCCTGTCGCGGCGTCCCGCCAGATACGCAGTGCCGAGCGCGGCCAGTGCCGCACCCGCGAGTGCGAGCCAGCCCTGCACGCGCGCCCAGGCCGCTGCGATCACGCCGCCCGCTCCCGCCGCAGCAGGACGACAACGGCGACCGCGGCGACGGCGATCACGAGCGCCACGCCGATCCAGACCGGCACGCCCGCCAGGGCCTGCAGCGCGGGTGCGGCGGTCGCCGCCGCGGCGGCATACCCTCCGAGCTTCTTCACCTCGGCGCCTTCCGCCGGCGGCGCGCTGGGCGCGACATGCCGGCTGGCAATGAACTCCCCGCGCGCCCACAGCCCGGCCTCGGCGGCGCGGCGGTTCACCAGCCCCGGCACGGTGGCCAGCCGCCCATTGCGCCGCTGCTTCACGTAAAGCCCCATGCGGCGGATCGCGCCGTCATAGTCGCCGCGGTTCAGGACGGCGGCGATGTTGGCCAGCGGCTTCCCCGCCGCCGTGCTGTGGCCGAGGTTGAAGGCAAACGACACCAGCGCGCCGTGCTGGCCGTCGGTCAGCGGAACTGTGACGCTGATGCCAACCCGTGAGAGCCTGACGCTCAGCAATCCGTATCGAGCGCGATGCCGGCGCGGTCTATGCCTTCGCCTCCCGGCCGGAGACCATGCCGCGCTGGGCGGCGGGCCTCGGCAGCGCCGTGGCGCGGGACGGCGAGGCCTGGGGTCGGCCGAGACGCCCCAGGGCCGCCTGCGATTGGATGTCGCGCCGCCCAATGCCTTCGGCGTGCTGGACCACAGCGTCACGCTGCCTGACGGGTCGGTGGTGGATGTGCCGATGCGGGTGGTGCCGAACGGGTCGGGCGCCGAGGCGCTGTTCACCCTGTTCCGCCAGCCAGGCATGTCAGTCGAGGCGTTCGAGCGCGACGCCGGGCTGGTCCGGGCGGACCTCGCCACGCTGAAGTGGCTGATGGAAGCCGGCTGACTAGCGCCGCAACTGGTCCATGAAGCGCTGGTGCTGCCAGTCATTGGCGCGCTGCTGCTGCTGATACTGCTGTTGCTGCTGCTGGAACTGGAACTGCTGCTGTTGCATGCGCTGCTGATGATCCCAGGCCTGCTGCTGCTGGTTGTAGGGCGGGACATAGCCCTGCGCCTGCTGGCCGCCGCCGAACCACTGCTGGTGCGTGGCCATCACCTGCTGCGCGCCGGCCTGGAACATTTGGCAGGCCTGCGGATTGCCCTGCTGGCAGGCGAACTGCACCTGCGCCAGTTCCTGGGCGCCCTGCTGGAGCTGCTGGGCCACGGTGCAGAACTGCGCATTACCCGCCTGGCACTGCATGCCCGCCGCCTGGATGAGCTGCATCATTGGGCCGGCGACGCGCGGGTCGAGCCCCTGCGCCGCCGCCGTCTCGGCCATGGCGACGGCGATGGCGAGCGCCCCGCCCCAGGCCTTCGACGATGCTGTCGGCACGGCATTATCTCCTTTCCCGGTGAGGCCCAGTATGGCGCAGCACGGCGGGCGGCATAGGGGAAATGATTCGCAGCGCGGCCACACGTCCGGGTTGCGGCCCCGTCAGCTCAGGGCCTGCCCGCCATCCACGACGACGGTCTGCCCGGCCACCCAACGCGCGCGTGGGGAGCGAGGAACAGTACCACGTCCGCCACCTCCTCCGGCGCGCCGTGCTGGCCGTCGGTTAGCGGCACGGTGATGCTGCGCGCGATCGCAGCCTCGACCGGCGCGAGATCCTCCCGCAGCAGTCGCTCCGCCTCGACCTGGGTGATGCGCTGCCCTGGCCGTGCGGTCCGGGTGTGACCATAGCCGATGGTCAGCGTGCCGCGCAGCGGATCGCCGGGCTGGATAAAGCGCGGCGGCCGCGCCGGGTCGGCGGCGTCGTTCGCCCCGCGCGGCACCTTTCGCTGTGTCGAGCAGTGCTGCCCCAGCACCGCGCAGGCCCTGCGCTCGGAGATGCGGGCTTCGTCGCGATCACTTCCTGGATGTCGAGATGCGCTGCGGCTTGGCCGCGGTGTCATTCGGGAGCTCGAGGCGCCGGACCATCACCACCCGCCCGGACGTGATCAGATCCGCAAGCGTTGCGCGATCGAGCACGCCCAGGAAAGCCGCAAGCACCTCGTGCAGCAGCGACGGCAAGCGGCACGGCCCGGCGATGGCGCAGGCATGGTGGGCGCCGAAGCAGGTCACGAGCGCCATGTCCTCCTCCGTGCAGCGGATCACCGCCCCGACTCCGATCTGTTCGGGGGGCCTGGCCAGGCGCAGGCCGCCGCCGCGACCGCGCAGCGTCTCGACGAAACCGCCGCGGGCGAGCCGCTGCACCACCTTCGTCAGATGGTTCCCGGAGATGCCGTAGGCCGTCGCGATGTCCTGGATCGAGGCCAGTTCCTGCCCACGCAGGCCGAGATACATCAGCACGCGCAGCGCGTAGTCGCTGTGAAGGGTCAGGCGCATGACGAAAGATGCATCTGGATTGCCACTTTCCGATCCAGCCCATAAGATGCATCAACGATGTCTCTTTGTGGAGCGGGATCGCAATGCCCCGGGACCCAGGGAGCAAGCAATCGATGCCGAGCGCGGGGCAATGGAGTGGTGGTGGATGACCATGCATGCGGCACGCGGCGCGGCTGACCGACCGTCTGCCGTCAGTGGGGCGCGGAAGACGCGGACGACCTTCGCTCTCTTCGCCTACGGCTTTCGGCCGTTCTTCCTGCTGGCCGGAATCTGGGCGCCACTTGGCGTCGTCGTGTGGGTCGCAACCCTGGCAGGATTGCCGATGCCCGACGGGCCGCTGCCCATGCTTCGCTGGCACGCGCACGAGATGCTCATGGGCTTCGTCGGCGCCGCCATCATCGGCTTTCTGCTGACGGCGGTGCCGAACTGGACGGGCCGGGCGGGGTTTGCCGGAGGTCCGCTGGTCGCCCTGGTTGCGCTGTTCCTGGCGGGGCGTGTCGCCCTGCTGCCTGGCTCGCCGCTGCCGATCGGGATCGCCGCGCCGATTGCGCTCGCGGGCTTGCCGGGCACGCTGTTGCTGGTCCTGCCGGGGTTGGTGAAGGCCGGCAAGGCGCGCCTCTTTGGCCCACCGCTGATCGTTCTCGGATTCTGGGTCGGCGACCTTCTGATGCTGGGCGACGCGGCCGGCTGCTGGGCCGCCGACACCTGGCGCCTGGGCCAGTTCCTTTCGCTCAACATGGCGCTGGTGCTGGTGGGGGTGATCGGCGGACGCATCATCCCGTCCTTCACGCTGAACGCCCTGCGCAAGACCGGCCGGCCGGCCGAGCCGAGGCCCCTGCCTGGCGTGGACCGGGCGGCGGTGCTGTCGCTCATCGCCGTGGCTGTGGTGGACCTGGTCGCGCCGAACGGGATGGCGGCGGGCGTCGTGGCGGCGCTCGCGGCGGTGCTGGTGGCCCTGCGGCTCTCCCGCTGGCATGGGCTGCGCACCTTGGGCCAGCCCATCGTCTGGGTGCTGCACCTGGGCTACGCCTTCGTGCCCCTGGCGCTGGCGACCAAGGCCGTCTGGCTGCTCGCCGGGCCGGCATGGGCGATGCACTGGCCGCATCTGCAGGGCGCCGGCGCATTGGCGTTGATGATCCTGGCGGTGATGACGCGGGCCGCGCTCGGCCATACCGGGCGGGATATGGTGGCCGCACCGGCGATCGCGACGGCCTATGTGCTGCTGCCGCTCGCCGCGCTGGCGCGTGCCTTCGGGCCGTCCCTGACCGAGGACGCGCTGCTGCCGCTGGTGGTGGCAGGGACGCTGTGGCTTGCGACCTTCATCCTGTTCCTCGCCGTCTATGCGCCGATGCTGCTGCGCTCACGACCTGACGGCAAACCCGGATGATGGCTGGGACGGCGTGGCCGGTGCGGGGCGTGGCCCACCAGGCAGGAAATCTGCACTCAACCGGCAATGAATCTCGTTTGATCGCGATTGGCCTACGGGCCAGCCTGCGCATGCCGACGCCGCAGCGGAGCGCCGCGACGATCGGTCAGAGGAACCGGCCAGGCCGGGGTGCCGCATCCGGCCTGACGACAAGCCTTGAAGGAGGCGACCAATATCCCGCCGGCTTTCGCTCCATCCGCTGTATTTTCACCGAAGGCGCGGAGCGCCGGCCGCGCGGCCGTCACGCTTCGGCGCACCAAACAACCCGATGAGGTCCTTCCATGTCACGCCCGATCCAAGCACTGGCCGCCATGCTGCTTCTCTCCGTCGCGCCCGCCATGGCGCAGGAAGCCGCCGGCAACGCTGAGGCGGGCCAGAGGGTCTTCAACCAATGCCGCGCCTGCCACACGATCAATACTGGCGGGCGGGCCATGGTCGGACCCAACCTGTTCGGGATCGTCGGCCGCAGGGCGGGTTCCTTCGAAGGCTTCCGGTATTCCCGGCCGATGCACGAGAAGCACGAGCAGAATTTCGTCTGGAGCGAAGACAACCTGCGCGCCTACATCCGGGATCCTAAAGCTGTCGTGCCGGGTGGCTCCATGTCCTTCCCGGGCCTGCGCAACGACCAACAGATGAACGACCTGATCGCCTACCTGCAGGCACAGCGCTGATTTCCCGCCGTCGGCAGCCACCTCGCGCAGGGTTGCCTGTGCGGGATGGCACCGCCGGCGGCCTCAGTCGCTTGCCTCCATCGCGCCGAGCCGTGCAATGCGGGCGATGGCGCGGTCCGCGTGGGATTGCAGCCGCAGCAGCACGTCTTCCGCCCCTGCCGCGTCGGCGGCCGCGAGGTAGAGTTCGGCAGCCCGTTCGGCGAGTTGCCGCGCTGCCTTGAGGCTCGGTTCATCCGGCATGGCCGTCGCGAGCGGGCCGGGCGATGCTATCTGAGTCCCGACTTCCGCAGCCATGGTCGTGGCCTCGGCCGCGAGGCGCCGCAGCTCCGCCGCCCATGCTGCGAGGGGCGGAATTTCGGCCAGCGCGGCGAGGCGTGCGGCGAGTTCCCGTTCGATCTCCGCCGCACTGACGGCTTCCGGCTGCGGCGATTGGGCGTGCCCGGCCCGGGCCGCATGAAAGGCGCGCCGACGCTCGCGCCGAAAGATCGCGGCGTGCCGCAGTTCCTCCTTCGCGATCGCCTCCGCGGCCTGGCGGATGGACCGATCCTCGGCCTGTGCCGCGATGTAGGTCCACAGGAGGAACGCGCGTTCCTCATTGCGGACTGCCATGGACAACGCCCGGTAGGCGGAGGCGAGCTGCGAGGAAGCAACGCTGCGTGCCTCTTCCTCGTCCAAGGATTCTGACGGCCGCCAGCGAAGCCACTTCGCGTCGGGCGCCGTTCCCGTCGCTTCCCGGGACCAGCGCTCGATCGCGTCGGCGTGATGAGCTTCCTCGGCCATCAGGTGCTCGAAGACCGCTGCGACGTCGGGCAGGCCGAGGGCGCGCATTTTCTGAGCGAGCTCGGCGTATTGGGTGGCGGCTTCCGTCTCGAGCGTCAGCGCGACTGCGAAGAGCTCAGCGAGTGAGCGCACCGGTCCGGGTGGTTCGACCTTCAACAACGACATCGCGGGCTTCCTTCCTCCGGTCATTCCGAGCATGCTTGATGCAGGTTCTCGGAAAATTAGCATTCGCCATACCAATTTCCCCTGGACGGCTCGGTAGCAAGGTGTATGAGGTGGCTGGTCGTGCATACAGCGGTCAGAAGAAGATCTCTTCATCCTTATCATGCCAGTCATGGCGCTGGGGATAAAAGATGTCGGTAGTGTCTCGAATAGATCTTTTCCGTTCCGGCGGCCGGCTTCTATTATGCATTGGCGCTGTATTGGCACTACTTGTCGCCCCAGCTTCCGCGGCACGTCTCGCCGAATTCCTTTCGGGCGTAACGCCTTCCGAGATCTTTCCCGGTGCTGACCGCATTGGTTCGCCCGAAGGTGAGCCGCCACTGGCGCCCGCTTATGCCGGCAGCAGGTTGCTCGGCCATGTCTATCTCAATACCGATGTCACCGACGCCACCGGCTATTCCGGCAAGCCGATCCAGTTGCTGGTGGCGATTGATACCGAAGGTGTGATCCGCGGCATCCGGCTGCGGGAGCACAAGGAGCCGATCGTGCTGATCGGCATTCCCGAACAGCGCATCGTGGCGGCGATGAACCGCCTGGTCGGCGCCGCCATGGCGCCGGTCGCGCGCGGGGAGGCGCGTGCGCCCGAGACCGATATCGTCAGCGGCGCGACGGTCACCGTGTTGGTGATGGCCGACAGCGTCGTCCGCTCCGCCGTCCGCCTGATCCGTGCCGGGCGCATCGGTGACGTCGCGCCGCAGGCGGCGGCAACCGCCGCGCCCACCACCCTCGCCCCCGGCCCGGGGGAGGTGCGGGACTGGGAGAGCCTGCTCGGCGACGGATCCGTGCGGCGCCTGCATCTCTCGATCGGCGAGGTGAACGAGGCCTATGAGCGCAGCGGCAATGCTCGCGCCGCCGCCAATCCCGAACCCGGCGATCCCGACGACACCTTCATCGAGCTCTTCACCGCGCTGGTGAGCGCGCCGACCATCGGCCGCAGCCTGCTGGGCGACGAGGGCTATGAGCGCCTGGCGCACCACCTCGCGCCCGGGCAGCAGGCCATCCTGGTGGCCGGGCATGGGGTCTATTCGTTCAAGGGCTCCGGCTACGTGCGCGGCGGCATCTTCGACCGGATCGAGGTGGTCCAGGACGGCCGCCCGCTGCGCTTTCGCGATCGCGACCACCGGCGCCTGGGTGACATAGCCGCCGAAGGCGCGCCCCGCCTGCCCGAGATCGCGCTGTTCACCGTGCCGACCGATGCCGGGCTCAATCCCACGGAGCCGTGGAGCCTGCAGTTGCTCGTGCAGCGCGCCATCGGTGCGCGGGAGAAGGCATTCCTTAGCTTCGAACTCGGCTACGCCTTGCCCGAGTCCTACATCCTCCGGCCCGCAGTCGTTGCCGCGCCGGCGCCGGCCGCGGCGCCCGTGGCCGCGGCGCCCGCC
>JAYRJZ010000050.1:0-35481 GCA_041906015.1 Roseomonas sp. | reverse complement strand
CCTGCGCCGGCTGCCGCCGTCCCACCAGTGGCGACGGCCGAGCCCACCGCCACGCCCGCGGCCGCAGGCGCGCCGGCTTGGCGCGTGGTGCGCGACGGCGTGGTCGGCTGCGCCGACCGCGCGGCGCTGTCGCTGCTGCGGCAGGCGGCCGAGGGAATGCCGCGGCTGCTGGCCGAGGCGCGCGCCGCCGGCGGCTGCCGGACCACCTTCCGCATGAATGAATGGGCGCTGGAGGAGACGCAGGCGGATACCGTTCGTTTGCGCCTGACCAATGGCGCAGCCCTGACGCTGTGGTTCCAGCGCGCCGACGTCGCGGCGCCCTGACCCCGCTTGCCGCAGGCGCGGCCGGGCCCGAGACTGCCCGCGGGGAAGGGAAACGACATCACGATGGATTGGACCGCGGAACTCGAGGAATTGCGTCGGCGCGAGGCCCTGGCCCGAGAGATGGGCGGGCCGGACAAGGTGAAGCGCCAGCACGATGGCGGCCGACTCACGGTGCGCGAACGGGTCGAGGCGCTGGTCGACCGCGCGTCCTTCCACGAGATCGGGGCCATCGCCGGGCGCGCCGAGTATGACGGCCGGGGTGACCTCCAGGGCTTCACGCCGTCCAACTGCGTGATGGGCCGCGCGCTGGTCGATGGCCGTCCCGTGGTCGTGGTCGGCGACGACTTCACCGTGCGCGGCGGCAGCGCGGACGCGACCATCCGCGAGAAGCCCATCATGGCCGAACGCATGGCCGCCGAGCTGCGCCTGCCGATCATCCGCCTGATCGAGGGCTCGGGCGGCGGCGGGTCGGTCAAGACGATCGAGACGACGGGGCGCGCCAACCTGCCCGGCGGGGTGGGCGGGACTCAGCTCTACTATCAGACGACCGCGAATATGGGGCTGGTGCCAGTGGTCACGCTGGGCCTCGGTTCCGTGGCGGGGCTCGGTGCGGCGCGCCTGGCGGCGGCGCATTACTCGGTGATGACGAAATCCTCCGCCATGTTCGTCGCGGGGCCGCCGGTGGTGGCGCGGCTGGGGCAGAAGCTCGAAAAGCGCGACCTCGGCGGGTGGGAGATCCAGTGCAAGGCCGGCGCCGTGGACGATGCGGTGGAGACGGAGGAGGAGGCCTTCGCCCTGGCGCGGCGCTTCCTGTCCTACATGCCGTCCTCGGTCTTCGACCTGCCGCCGACGACCCGCAGCCGCGAAAAGCCCGACCGGCGGGAGGAGAAGCTGATCTCGGTGATCCCGCGCGATCCGCGCCAGGCCTATAAGGTGCGGCCGATCATCGAGATGCTGGTCGACAAGGGTTCCTTCTTCGAGATGGGGAAGTGGTTCGGCCGGTCGGTCGTCACGGGCCTCGCCCGGATGGACGGGCGGGTGGTGGCGGTGCTGGCGTCGGACCCGATCTTCCATGGCGGGGCGTGGACGGCCGATGCCTGCCAGAAGGTGATCCGCTTCGTGGACCTCGCCGAGACCTTCCACATCCCTGTCGTCTACCTGATGGACTGCCCCGGCTTCGCGGTGGGGCTGGAGGCGGAGAAGACTGCGACCATCCGCTGGGGCGTGCGGGCGATGGCCGCGGTGAACCAATGCCGCCAGCCCTGGTGCACCGTGATCATGCGCAATGCCTTCGGGGTGGCGGGCGTGGTGCACCAGCCGGCGGGGCGGTACTCGACTCGCTATGCATGGCCCTCGGCGCGCTGGGGCTCGTTGCCGCTCGAAGGCGGGGTCGAGGCGGCCTATGCGGCCGAGGTCGCGGTAGCCGAGGACAGGGACGCGAAGGTCGCCGAGATCGAGGAACGGCTGCACAAGCTCCGCTCCCCCTTCCGCACCGCCGAGGCCTTCTGGGTCGAGGAGATCATCGACCCGCGCGAGACCCGCCGCCTGCTGTGCGAATTCGCCCGGCTCGCCGAGCCGCTGCGCATGCCGGGGATGGCGGGGCTGACGATGCGGCCCTGAGCGCGCGACCTGTGCGCCAGGACATTTCGGACCGGATCCGGATCGGTTGAGGGTGGTGTCCACGGCATTGCGCCGCGCACAGGAAGGCACCCCCCCATGAAGCTGCCCTCGACGGGATACGGCTCTCTCAGCCCACGCCGCCAGCGCGTCCTGGCCCAGTTGCTGCCGGAGGTGGTGCCGAGCGTCTATGGCAGCGCCGCCTTCCGGCAGATCGACGCCAACTGGAAGCCGGGGGCGGGGTATACGACCTGCGGCGGGCTTATCGGCCATGTCGTCGGGCGGCTCGGCCTGACGCAGCAGATGCGGCTGGACGGCATGGGATCCGGCCTGACCAGCGTGCGCAACGCCGCGATCCGGCACGGTGCCTGGGTCCATTGCAGCGACGCCTGCGGCCAGGGGCCAGGCGTGCGCAACTCGGCCGGAGGACGGCCGCTGCCGGGCGACATCTACATCCTGTGCAGCGGCGGCGGGCACGATTTCGGCTGCTGCTGCATCCAGACGGACAAGACGCCGGGGCGGCTGCGCGGCGCCGCGGTCGAGCATATCGGCATCATCGTCGACACCGGATGCGACTGCCTCTGGATCACCGCGGATGCCGGGCAGGGTGGGGGCCAGGCGCAATATGCCGACTACGTGCTGCGCCAATACAACGCCGATACGGGCTACATGACCGGCGAGCAGAGCCGCGAGGGCAAGCCGATGCGACGGCTCTGCGGCTGGGTCGACATCGACCGGTTTCCGTTTCTCGACGGCTGCTGATGCCGGGCAGGCCGGCGGCGGACGCGGCAGGGGTCGCGTGCGCCGCGCTTGGCGCTATGCTGACGGCTGGTGCCGGCAGCATGGCCCGCCGGCATCACTCCGCCCGGATGCCCGCCGCCTCGACCACGCGCCGCCAGCGCGCGATCTCGGCGCGCTGGAAGGTGCTGTAGTCGTCGGCGCTGTTGGCGACGACGCTGAAGCCGATCTGTTCCAGTCGCTGCACACTCTCCGGATGCTTCAGCGCGGCCGTCGCCTCGGCGTTCAGCCGGGCGAGCAGCGGGCCGGGCACGCCGGCCGGTGCCATCGCCGCCTGCCAGGAGGTGACGACGAAATCGTTGAGCCCGCCTTCGATCGCGGTCGGGACAGTCGGCAGGATCGGATGCCGCTCGCGCGAGGTGACGGCGATCGCCTTCAGCCGCCCGCCCTGGATATGCCCCGCGACGGTGCCGAGGTTCTGGAAGGAGAGCTGGACATTGCCCGCGATGAGGTCGGTCGCCGCGGCTGCGCCGCCATTATAGGGCACATGGGTCGGGTCGGTGCCGGTCTCCTGCTTGAACAGCTCCATCGTCAGATGGTCTGAGGAACCGACGCCCGAGGTGGAGTAGGAGGTCTTCCCCGCATTCGCCTTCAGCCAGGCGACGAGTTCGGGCAGCGTATTCACCGGCACGCGCTGCGGGTTCACCACCAGGACGTTGGGCGTGGTGACGGCGAGCGTGACGGGGGCGAAGTCGCGCACCGGGTCGTAGCCCAGATTGGGCCGCAGCGCCGCGTTGATGGCGAAGACGCCGATCGAGCCCACCAGCAGCGTATGCCCGTCCGGGGCGGCGCGCGCGACCGCGCGGGCCGCGACCTCCCCATTCGCGCCGGGGCGGTTCTCCGCCACCACGGGCTGGCTGAGTGCGGTCGACATGCGCTGGGCGATGACCCGCCCGACAATGTCGGACGGCCCGCCGGCGACGAAGGGAATGAGGATGGTGACGGGGCGGCTGGGCCACCCCTCCTGGGCCTGGGCGGTCCCGGCCAGCAGGGTGGCCGAACCGGCGGCGAGCAACGAACGGCGTTGGATCATCTTGGTGTCCTCCGGCTGATTTTGACCGGAGCTTAGGGTGATCTTGCGCCGTCGCGAAAGCCCGCCGCCGTCCGTGTGCGGGGGGAAGCCCTCCATCCCCCCGCTGGCGACCGGCATGGAGGCCTCAGAAGCGGTAGCGGACACCCACGCCGAAGACGAAGGGATCGATATTGGCGGTGGCGTTGATGCGCCCGACCGTGGTGTCCACGGCGACGTCGGGGCGCATGTAGATCCACTTCACGTCGAAGTTCAGCAGCCAGTTCGGCGTCAGCTCGACGTCGAGGCCCGCATTGAGCGCAAAGCCCCAGGAATTGCGCACATCCATGTCGAGCACCGGGGCGGAATAGCCGCCGCCCTCGTTGTAGAACATGGTGTAGTTCACGCCGACGCCGAGATACGGGCTGAAGCGCTCCGCCGGCAGCGGGTGGTACTGCAACGTCAGCGTCGGCGGCAGCGCCCAGACGTGACCCAGATCCACCAGGCCGATCGCGCTGTTCGACACCTCGACATCATGGCGCGTCGTCGCCGCGATCAGGTTCACCGAGAAGTTCGGCGTGAAGAAGTAGGTGAAGTCGAGCTGCCCCGTGACCGAGTTCGACACATCCGGCGTACCGCCGATGACGTCGACGCTGCCCCCGTTCAACGGCACGACGCCGATGACGCTGAGGCCGATCATGAAGTCCCCGGCCTGCTTGCCGCGAACAGGCGTTTCCTGTGCGAAGGCCGGCTGAGCGAGAAGCCCGAGTGCCGCGGCACCTGCGAGCAGAATGGAAGTGCGTGTCATGGTCGGGTTCCCCTGTCTCCTCCGACAGGGACGGCGTAGGGCCGAAACGCCTTTATCTCTTTGATGCAACGCAACCGATTTCATGACGCTCGGCAAGAATGCCGAATCGCCCCATGCTCTTGCCTGGGTGGGGCGCCGGTCGTAAGCGCGCCGGGTTGGAGCTTTCCGGGGGGATGAGGGGATGGCCACGGACCTCGAGATCGCGCGCGCCGCGACGCTGAAGCCGATCCAGGAGATCGCCGCCAGGGCCGGCATCCCCGTCGAGGCGCTGGAACCCTATGGCAAGGTGAAGGCCAAGGTCGGGCTCGACTTCGTCGCCGCGCAGCGGGACCGCCCCGATGGCGCGCTGGTGCTCGTCACCGGCATCAGCCCCACGCCCGCCGGCGAGGGCAAGACCACCACGACCATCGGCCTCGCCGATGCGCTGAACGCCGTCGGCACGAAGACGATGATCGCGCTGCGCGAGCCCTCGCTCGGCCCCTGCTTCGGGGTGAAGGGCGGGGCCACGGGCGGCGGCTACGCCCAGGTGGTGCCGATGGAGGACATCAACCTCCATTTCACCGGTGATTTCCACGCCATCACCAGCGCGAACAACCTGCTCTCGGCCATGGTGGACAACCATCTCTACTGGGGCAACGGATCGGGACTCGATGCGCGGCGCGTGTCCTGGCGGCGCTCGCTCGACATGAACGACCGCGCGCTGCGCGGCATCGTCTCCTCCCTGGGCGGCGTGGCGAACGGCTTCCCGCGCGAGGACGGCTTCGACATCACCGTGGCCTCGGAAGTCATGGCGGTGTTCTGCCTGGCGAAGGACCTCGCCGACCTGCAGGCGCGGCTGGGGCGGATGATCGTCGGCCAGACGCGGGACGGGAAGAACATCACCGCCCGCGACCTCAAGGCCGATGGCGCCATGGCGGTGCTGCTGCGCGACGCCTTCGCGCCCAACCTGGTGCAGTCCATCGAGGGCACGCCGGCCCTGGTGCATGGCGGCCCCTTCGCCAACATCGCCCATGGCTGCAATTCGGTGATGGCGACGCGGCTCGCGCTGAAACTCGCCGATGTGGTGGTGACGGAAGCGGGGTTCGGCGCCGATCTGGGTGCCGAGAAGTTCCTCGACATCAAGTGTCGCCAGGCCGGGCTGAAGCCCGCCGCCTGCGTGGTGGTGGCGACGGTGCGCGCGCTGAAGATGCATGGCGGCGTCGCGAAATCGGATCTGGGGCGCGAGGACGTCGCGGCGGTGAAGCGCGGCGTGGTGAACCTCGCCCGTCATGTCGAGAATGTCGGCAAGTTCGGCATTCCCGTCGTGGTCGGGCTCAACAAGTTCACCTCCGATACCGAGGCGGAGATCGCCGCCGTGCAGGAGGCGATGCGTGCATTGGGGACGGAGGCGATCCTCTGCACCCATTGGGGCGATGGCGCGAAGGGGGCGGTGGATCTCGCCATGGCGGTGAAGGCGCGCATCGACGCCGGCACGGCGAATTTCGCACCGCTCTATACCGACCATGTTTCGCTGACCGGCAAGATCGAGACCATCGCGCGCGAGGTCTACCGCGCCGCCTCCGTCTCCATCCCCGCGCCGGTTGCGGCGAAGCTGAAGCGCTACGAGCAGGACGGCTTCGGCGATCTGCCGGTCTGCATCGCGAAGACGCAGTATTCCTTCAGCGCCGACCCGACGAAGCTTGGCGCGCCGGAAGGCCATGTGCTGCCGGTGCGCGAGGTGCGGCTGTCCGCCGGCGCGGGCTTCGTCGTCGCCGTCTGCGGGGACATCATGACCATGCCGGGCCTGCCGCGCGTGCCGGCGGCGGAGGGCATCCATCTCGACGCGCAGGGCCGCATCGAAGGGCTCTTCTGACCGTGGCGCCGGCCGAGGCGCGGATGCGCGACGCCGCCCCCTGGTGGCAGCCCGATCCGCGGGAGGTGCTGCGGATCGAGGGCGGGCACGCGCTCAACGGGCGCTGGCGTCTCGGCGGGGCGAAGAACGCGGTGCTGCCGCTGATGGTCGCCGCCTTGCTGACGCCGCATCTGGTCACGCTCCGCCGTGTGCCGGCGATCCTCGATGTGGCGGTGCTCGCGGGGCTGCTGCGGCGGCTGGGGGCGCAGCTTTCGTGGTCGCGCGACGCCCAGGGCCTGGCGCTGACCATCGCGGCCGACCCGCTGCGCCCGACCGAGGTCGATGCCGAGCTGGTCGCGCGCATGCGCGCTTCCGTGTTGCTGCTCGGCGCGTTGCTCGCGCGGTGCGGCCAGGCGCGGCTGCCCATGCCGGGCGGTGACGCCATCGGGCTGCGCGGGGTGGATTTCCACCTGGCCGGGTTGCGCGCCATGGGTGCGTCCATCGAGGTCAGCGGCGGGGTGATCGAGGCCCGCGCCCCGAATGGCTTGCATGGCGCTGCGATCGACCTGCCCATGCCCTCGGTCGGCGCGACGGAGAATCTGCTGATCGCCGCCGTGCTCGCGCGCGGCACCACGGTGATCCGCAACGCGGCGCGGGAGCCCGAAGTGGCCGATCTCGCGCAGTGCCTCGTCGCGATGGGGGCGGCCATCGAGGGAATCGGCGGGCCGGTGCTGACCATCGCCGGGGGCCGCCCGCTGCACGGCGCGCAGCATCTGGTCCTGCCCGACCGGATCGAGATGGGCACCATGGCCTGCGCCGCCGCGCTGACGGGCGGGGAACTCCTGCTGGAAGGTGGCGATGCGGCCCTGCTGGGCGCCGCGGGGCCGATCCTGGCGGAAGCCGGGGTGATGCTGGAACCCACGCCCGAGGGCCTGCGCGCCCGCCGTGCGAAGCAGGGCCTGCACGGGGTGGATTTGCGCACCGCGCCCTTTCCGGGCTTCGCGACCGATCTGCAATCGCCGGCCATGGCGCTGCTGAGCGTCGCCGCCGGGGCGAGCGCCATCACCGAGACCATCTTCGAACAGCGCTTCCGCCACGTGGACGAATTGCGCCGGATGGGTGCGGAGATCTCGGTGCGCGGCCACACCGCCTGGCTGCGCGGCGTGGCACGGCTCGCCGGCGCACCGGTGGCGGGCACCGATGTGCGCGCCGCGGCGGCCTTGCTGCTCGCCGGGCTGGGGGCTCGGGGCATGACGGAACTGCGCGGCCTCGATCACCTTGATCGCGGCCATGAGGCGATGGTCGAACGGCTTCAGGCCTGCGGCGCGGTGGTGGAGCGCCGCTGACACGTCATAGCGAGGGCCATTGCGAGGCGTCGTCGAGGCGAGCGGCGCCTGCGGCTTCCAGCTCGGGTATTTCTCGTAGAAGCACTCGAAGGCCTTGGGCCTGATCACGTCGTAGCAGGGCATGTTGCGGATGAAATTGCTCCGCGGCCCGCCATTGTCGGTCAGTTCGCCGCCGGCATCGGGGTAGAAGAAGATCTTCGCCCAGGAATTGTTCGGCTGATAGACGCTGATCTGCTGCCCTTGGGTGATGTACATTGAGATATGGACATTCGCGCCACTGCGCGAATTCTCCTGGCATACGGTGATGTGGCATTGGAGCACGCGGTGCCAGCCGGTCTGCTCATTGTACAGAAGGCCGAAATCATAGATGCCGTGCGCCCAGCCCGGGGCGCCGTCGATCCAACCCGCCATCCACCTTCTCCCATCTGTCGGGCGCTGTCTCGGCGGCCGGATCGTTCCGTCAGCATGCGCCATCGGGGGCGGGGCGGACAGTGGCGCCGTCCTATCGCCGCGCCTCTTCCACCCCGTCGCGGATATAGGCAGCCAGCGCGCGGGCGAGGCAGTCGTTCAGCTTGTCGATCTCGGCGGTCCGATGGTCGCGCGGGGCGCGTTCGACATCCACCGTCCCCGCATCGGCCCAGGCGCGCATGATGTCGTAGCGGGAGAAGAAGCCGGCATGGTTCGCCGCCGCCAGCACCCGCAGCGCGTCGCGATAGGGGTCCACATCGACATTGGCGCGGATGAAGCGGCTGAACTGGATGCCCATCACCACCGCGTCGATGCCCCGCGCGTGAAGCCGCTCGAGGCCCTGGCCCAACGCGGCGGCCATGTCGTCCAGGGGCTGGCTGCGCAACGCCTCGGTGGTGCCGGCCTGCCAGATCACCAGGTCGGGCGGGCTGCCGCGCAGGGCCTCCTCGATCTCACGCCACTGCTCGGCCGCGGTGCTGCCGCGCGTGCCGCGCACGTCGAGGCGCAGTTGCAGATCGGGGCGGCGTTCGCGCAGCAGCGCTTCGAGGCGGGCGGGCCAGGCGGCGGCCGGGCTCGAGGCCCCGGCACCCGTGATCGAGGCCGTACCGACCGCGAGGATGGACAGCCGCCCCGTCGCCAGGCCGGTGGCCACGGCGCGCAGGGGTGGGGACTTCAGCCATTCGCTGGGCGCGCCGCAGCCGGGCCCCTGCGCCGCCAGTGCCGGCAGCGAGAGCCCCAATCCGATCAGCAGGGCGAGGATGCGGCGCATCGGCCTCAACCCCTATCGGGCTGTGGCGCGGCGGACAAGGGCCGGCTGCGGCGGCTGTCGCGCTTTTCCATGCCATACCAGGCGGTCAGCATCGCCAGGCCCATCAGCGCCGCCGTGCCGAGCAGGTTCACGGCGACCTGCATCCACCAGGCATCGGCTTCCTCCAGAGCCACCCGGCCGAGGAAGGACAGCGCGATGCCGGCGCAGAAGACGGGCAGCGCCTGCTGGCCCATCATCGCCATCAGCGTTGCCGCGCGGCTGCGCAGCCAGCCAGCGTCGCGCGGCAGCAGATGGGCGACGAGGTAGGTGAGCGCCAGCATGGTCAGCAGCCGCGCCGGATGCAGCGATGCCTTGTCGATCGCCGCGAGATAGGGGGCGAAGCCGGGCAGCCGCGCCTCGGCGAAGTCCCATTCGAAGTAGAGCAGCACGCACATCACCGCGCCCGCCGCCAGCCATATCCCGCAGAGCACCCCCACCCAGCGCCGCCATGGCACGGAGAGCGGCTGCCCCCCCGGCGGCGCATAGGACAGCGCGCAGCCGATGAAGAACAGCAACTGCCAGGCGAGCGGATTGAAGAACCAGTCCTCGCCGCGCCAGGAGGGCAGGGTGATGTCGAAGACGCGCGCCGCCGCCCACAGCCCGGCCGAGGCGCCGAGCATCACCGCCGGGCGTCGGATCAGCGGCATGACGACGGCGAAGATCGCCAGCACCGTGATGTAGAGCGGCAGGATGTTGAGGAAGGAGGGCTGGTAGCGCAGCAGCAGCGCTTCGAGCAGCGCGCGGTAGGGATCGCTGGCGAAGGGGTCGAGATGCAACTCGTCCAGATAGGCGGCGGAATCGATCCGCGCCGCCGAGAGGCCCACCTGTGCCGTGAAGACCACGAGCAGGAAGATATGCGCGACATAGAGGGTGAAGACTCGCCCCATCACGCGCGTCGCGGCGAAGAACCACCCCTGCCGGTCCATCGCCCGGCCATAGGCCAGACCCGCCGCGTAGCCGGCGAGCATGACGAAGGTCTCGGTGGCATCCGCGAGGGTGTAGTTGCGCGGCGTGATGTAGCCGAGCCAATTGCCCGGGGTGTGATTCACGAAGATCGCCCAGAGCGCGAAGCCGCGGATGACGTCCACGCGGAGGTCGCGATCGAGACGGACGAGTGACTCCATGCCTGACGGTGAACACCGGACGCGGGCGCACCGCAAGCGACGGCTTGTTACGGGGGGGGCAGCAGGGCGCGAGCGACGGCTTCGACATCCCCAGCGGCGCTGCTGCCCGGGTGCCGGGTGATGAGCGGCGCCTGGTGCCGGATGGCGTCGCGCACCTTGGCATCGCGGCGAATGACGCCGGCGAGTGGCACGTCGCGCTTGAGGAAGGTGGCCGCCGCGCGGGCCAGGGCGGCATGGGTGCGGGCGCCGGCGGCCGCGTCCGAGGCGAGGTTCACGATGATGCGCGCATCGCCGCCCGGCCGGTCCCGCCCGTGCAGCTTCAGCACCGCATAGGCGTCGGTCAGGCTGGTCGGTTCCTCGGTGGCCAGCACCAGCAGGGTGTCGGCGGCAGCGGCGATCCGGCGCTGCGGTGCCTCCAGCCCCGCGCCGAGATCCACGATCACGACATCCCAGCGCGCGGCGGCACGCGGCAGCAGTGCCACCACGGCGGCGAGCGCCACCCCGTCCAGCGCGGCGAGCGTGCCCGAGCCCGAGCGGCCGGCGAGGATATCGAAGCCCGCGGGGTGGGACACCGCGGCGTCCTCCACCGCCACCTGGCCGGCGATGACGGCCGATATGTCGCGCGCCGGCTGGAAGCCGAGCTGCACATCGACATTGGCAAGACCGAGATCGGCATCGACCAGCAGCACGCGCCGTCCCTGGCGCGCGACGGCGTGGGAGAGGGTGATGGCGAACCAGGTCTTGCCCACGCCCCCCTTGCCCGAGGCGATGGCGACGATGCGGCCCTGGGCGGGCCGGGCGCGGGTGGCGGCATGGATCATCGCAGGGCTTCCTCGGCCTCGATCGGGGTGCCGCGGCGCGGTGCGGCGGCAAGGCGCGCGGCAAGGCGCGCGGGAGACAGCGGTTCCAGCCCGTCCACCACTTCGGGGCTTGTGCCCCCTTCGGTGAGGAGCAGCGGACCGGCTTCGGCCGCGGCGAGGATGGCGCCGAGCCGCCGTGCGGCGTCGAGCCGAGTCGGCAGCAGATGCCGCGCCCCGAGTGCCGCGAAGGCTCGGGCGAGATCCGCGGCCTCATGCGCATCGAGGCCGGCGGGCAGGACCAGCACGAGATCCGCCTGCACCGCCCCGGCGAGCGCGTGGAGCGCAACAGCCTGGCGCGGATCGAAGGGGTCGCAGCCGGCGCTGTCGATCAGCGCGGGTTGGCCCGGCGCGCGACGCGCCAGCGCCTTGGACAGCGCGGCGGCGGAGGGCGCCACGGCCAGCGTCAGCCCCAGCACCCCGGTGAAGGCCGCAAGCTGGGCCGTGGCGCCGGCGCGCTGCCCATCCGTTGTGGCGACCACCGGCGGCGTGCCCGCGAGCACGAGCCGTGCAGCGAGCTTCGCGCAGGTGAGCGTCTTGCCGGCGCCCGGCGGGCCGATGAGCATGAGCGGCCGGTCGCACGCATCGGGCAGCGGCGCGAAGCCAAGCGCCTGGCCGAGCGCCTGGTCGAGCGGCGCCCGCGCCAGCACCGCGGCCAGCGTGGCGGGCGCATTGTGGAAGGCGAGGGGACCCTGAACCGGGGTCGGTGCCGGGCCGGGCGGGATGAGCACCGGTTCTTCCGGTTCCAGCGCGGCGGTGATCTCGACGCCGCTGGCCGTGCGGCGGGTGGCGAGGATGATGGCATCGGCGCCGAGCTCCTCGCGCAGAAGCGCCATGGCCTCGGCCATGCGCGGCGCGCGGTACGTCTTCAGACGCATGTGGCGCGACCCGCCGGAGCGGGGTTTTGTCCCTCTCCGGACCTCACCCGGCCAAGAGTCGAAGGGCTTCTGGAAACCTCAACCTGGCGTTGGGTGTGGCGGTCCGATCGGGATGTCGGATCGGGCGCGGGGCATCCTGGGCCGTCGCTTCCCGGCGTCAGGCTCGGGCGGTCCAAGCCGCACGGCTGGGAAGGTTCGGAGAGGAGGAACGCCCCTCTCTGCTCGCGTACCGCGCTCACAGCGACGCCACCGTACGGATCCTGGCCCGCGGATGAATCTCCGTATGCGCCAGCACCATCGTTGCCGGCCGGAACCGCTCGACGATCGCGCGCACATGCGGCCGGATCGGTGCGGAGCAGACCAGCGCCGCCTGTTCCCCCGCCGCCGTCGCGGCGTCGAAGGCGGCGCGGAGCTTCTCCATGAATTCCGACAGGCGCGATGGGGCCATGGCGAGCTGGCGTTCCTCCGGCGGGCCGATCAGGGATTCGGTGAAGGCCACCTCCCAATCGGCGGAGAGGGTGATCATCGGCACGTATCCCTGCGGCCCGCGCGCCGCGTCCGAGAGTTGCCGCGCGAGCCGTGCGCGCACGATGGCGAGGATGCCCGGCACCGTCCGCGCGCCCGCCGCGCAGGCTTCCTGGATGCCTTCGAGGATGGTGGGCAGGTCGCGGATGGACACGCGCTCGGCGAGGAGGGATTGCAGCACGCGCTGGATGCCGCCCATGCCGATCTGCTGCGGCACCAGGTCCGCGACGAGCTTGCGGTGCTCCGAGGGCAGGTCGTCCACCAGCTTCTGCGTCTCGGCGAAGGAGAGCAGTTCGGCCATGTTCTCCCGGACCAGCTCGGTGAGGTGCGTCGCGACCACGCCTGCCGCATCGACCACGGTGCAGTTGCGCGCGAGGGCCTCTTCCCGCTGCGCCTCCTCGATCCAGATGGCGGGCAGGCCGAAGGTCGGTTCCTGGCAGCGCTCGCCGGGCATGTTCGGGACATTGCCGGTGGGGTCGATGGCCAGCAGCAGGGGTGGGCGCAGCCGGCCGCGGCCCGCCTCGATCTCCTTGACCCGGATGGCATAGGCATCGGGCGGCAGGGCGAGGTTGTCCTGGATGCGCACGGAGGGCAGGACGAAGCCCATCTCCTGCGCGATGGTGCGGCGCAGGCCCTTGATCTGCTCGGTCAGCCGCGGCGCGTCGCCGGCGGCGAGCGAGAGCAGCCCATAGCCCAGTTCGAGGCGCAGCATGTCGATGCGCAGCGTCTCGGCGATCGGGACCTCGGCGTTCGCGGCGGCCGGCGCGACGATATCCGGCTCGGGCGCCAGCGCGCGGCGATGCGCCGCCCAGGCCCCGCCGGCCGCGAGGCCCGCCAGCGCGAGGAATGGCAGCATCGGCATGCCCGGCAGCAGCGCCATCACCGCTGCCGCGCCGCCCGCGATGGCGAGCGGCTTCGGCCCGGCGCCGAGCTGGCCGAGCATCACCTCATCGGCCGTGCCTTCCGTGCTGCCCTTGGTGACGACGATGCCCGCCGCGACCGAGACCAGCAGGGCCGGGATCTGGCTGACCAGCCCGTCGCCCACCGTGAGCATGGAGAAGGTCTGCGCGGCCTCGGCGAAGGACAGCCCGTGCCGCGCCACGCCGATCGCCATGCCGCCGAGCAGGTTGATGAAGGTGATGATCAGACCCGCGATGGCATCGCCGCGCACGAATTTCGCGGCGCCGTCCATCGCGCCGTAGAAGCCGGTCTCCTCCTCCAGCTCGCGGCGGCGGTGGCGCGCCTCGGTCTCGTTGATCAGGCCGGCGGACAGGTCGGCATCGATCGCCATCTGCTTGCCGGGCAGGGCGTCGAGGCTGAACCGCGCGGCGACTTCGGCGATGCGCCCCGAGCCCTTGGTGATGACCATGAAGTTCACCACCAGCAGGATCGAGAAGACGATCAGCCCGACGACGACATCGCCCCCCATCAGGAAGCCGCCGAAGGCCGAGACGACATGCCCTGCCGCCTGCGGTCCTTCGGCGCCATGGGTGAGGATGATGCGCGTGGTGGCGACGTTGAGCGCAAGGCGCAGCAGCGTCGTCAGCAGCAGCAGCGTGGGGAAGGAGGTGAAGTCGAGTGGCCGCCGCAGGAACAGTGCCACCATCAGCACCAGCACCGAGACGGTGATGGAGATGGCGAGCGAGGCATCCAGCAGCACCACCGGGAGCGGGACGACCAGCACGACGAGCAGCGCCGCGACGCCGAGCGCCAGTGCCATGTCGTTGCCCGGCTGTGCCTTGCGCAGCCAGCCCGGGATGGCGAGTGCCGCCATGCCTTACCCGACCGGCAGGGCGAACGGCGCCTGTCCGGGCACGGGCGGCACGGCGACGCCCGCCGCGCGGTATTCATGCAGCTTGTTGCGCAGGGTGCGGATCGAGATGCCGAGCATCTCCGCCGCGCGAGTGCGATTGCCGAGGCAATGCGACAGGGTTTCGAGGATCAGGTCCCGCTCGACTTCCTCCACGCGCCGCCCGACCAGGGCGGAGACCGGCGGCGCGGGCTGCTTCGGGGCGGCCGGTGCGACGACCAGCGGCGCCTCCGGGGCGATGGCGGGCAGGTGTTCCAGCAGGTCGATGGCCTCGGGCCCGATGCTGTTGCCCTCGGCCAGCAGCACGGCGCGGTGGAGCGTATTCTCCAGTTCGCGCACATTGCCCGGCCAGGGATGGGCGAGCAGCAATGCCTCGGTCGCCGTGGTGAGGCCGCGCGGCGGCAGCCCGTTGGCGCGGGCATAGCGTTCGGCGAAGTGGCGCGCGAGGGGGATGATGTCGCCGGGCCGTTCGCGCAGCGCCGGAATGCGCAGCCGCACCACGGCGAGGCGAAAATAGAGATCCTCGCGGAACCGCCCGCGCGCCACTTCGCTGGCGAGGTCGCGATGCGTCGCGGCGAGGATGCGCACATCGATCTTCACGGGCGCCGATCCGCCCAGGCGGTCGATCTCGCGTTCCTGGATGGCGCGCAGGATCTTCGCCTGCAGGCGCGGGTCCATCTCGCCGATCTCGTCGAGCAGCAGCGTGCCGCCTTCGGCCTGTTCGAACTTGCCGCGCCGGGCGGCGACGGCACCGGAGAAGGCGCCCTTCTCGTGCCCGAACAGCTCCGATTCCAGCAGCGATTCCGGCAGGGCCGCGCAGTTCAGCGCCACGAAGGGGCCGCGCGCGCGGCGCGATGCCGC
This sequence comes from Roseomonas sp., assembly GCA_041906015.1. Classification (GTDB taxonomy): domain Bacteria; phylum Pseudomonadota; class Alphaproteobacteria; order Acetobacterales; family Acetobacteraceae; genus Neoroseomonas. The sequence goes on along the minus strand of JAYRJZ010000050.1, from coordinate 20,417 downwards.
ATGGATGTGCCGGGCCAGCACTTCCTTGCCCGTGCCGCTCTCCCCGGTGATCAGCACCGAGGCTTCGGCGCGTGCCACCTGTTCCGCGCGGACGAGCAGCGCGGCCATGGCGGCATCGCGCACCACCGGCTTTTCCGGATCCCCCGCGACGGCCTGGAGCATCGCGGCGATCAGGTCCGGGTCGGGCGGCAGCGGCAGGAAATCCTTCGCCCCGGCGCGGATCGCGCGCACCGCGCCATCCGCATCGTCCGGCCGGCCGCAGGCAACCACGGGGCAGGCCATGCGCTCGGCGACCATCTGGTCGATCAGCCAGGCGACGTCGTGCATCACGTCGCACAACACCAGGTCCGCGCCTTCGCCGCGCAGCCGGTTGAGCCCCGCCGCGGCGCCCTCGGCCACGACAAGCCGAGCCCCGCGCGCAGTGGCGATGCGCGCCGCGATGCCGAGCTCCGCCTCCAGGGAGCCGATGATCAGGATGCGCGCCATGGTCAGACGCCCCGGTCCGACTTGACGATCTCGGTCATCGTCACGCCGAGCCGGTTGTCGTCCACCATCACCACCTCCCCGCGCGCGACGAGGCGGTTGTTGACGTAGATGTCCACCGCTTCGCCGAGCTTGCGGTCGAGTTCCACCACCGCGCCGCGCCCGAGCTTGAGCAGTTGCGACACCTGCATCGTCGCACGGCCGAGCACGGCGCTGATCTGGACCGGGATGTCATAGACCGCCTCCAGCTCCCGCGCCGGAGCGGAGGCCGCGGGCCGCGCCTCCTCGGCTGCCGGCGAGACGGGTTCGAAGCCCTGGGTTCCGGACATGCGCTACTCCTTCGGCCCAAGGCCGGCTGATTCGAGAAGCTGGCGGATCGCCTGGCGCCGCTGCGCGAGGTCGAGCGCCGCGCCGCCGCCGCGCCAAGTCGCGCGCGCATCGCCCGGCAGCAGGCTGGGGTCTTCTTCCACCGTGATGGCGGTCGCGCCGAGCAGGGCGCGCACGGCCTCCGCAAGCGCGGGCGGCACCAGCAGGCAGGCCTCCGGTGCCACCGCCAGCACCGGCGCGACGCGCTGGGCGAAGGCGGCCGCCATCGGCGCGGCCTGCGCCGCAGCGAGGCCCGGCAACGCCGCATCCAGCACGGACAGCACGAGCCGCGCGAGATCATGCGCCACGGCCGTCGCCGCCTCGCGCGCAGCATCCGCGCCGAGGCGCAAGGCCTCCAGCGCCATCGCCGCGGCGCGCGTGGCCTCGGCCTCCCGCGTCGCCGCGCCCCGGCGCAGCCCCTCGGCGAGGCCATCTTCCCAGCCGCCGCGCCGCGCATCCTCGAGCAGTGGTCCGATCGGGTCGGGCTCCGGTGCGGGTGGTGGGGGCGGCGGGGCGGCTGCCTGCTGGCGCGCCGCATCCAGCGCGGCGACCAGTACCGTGGGCATGAAGTCGCGGCTCGGCAGTTCGGCGCGCCGGGGGACGAAGAAATCAGGCATGTCAGTAGACCATCTCGTCCTCGCGCCCATCCTGCATCTGGATCTGGCCCTGGGCGGCCAGGTCCTTGGCCTGCAGCACGATCGCGGCCTGTGCGTCGTCCACCTCGCGAAGCCGCACGGGGCCGAGATTGGCGAGGTCCTCCTTCAGCATCTTTGCCGCGCGCTCGCTCATGTTCTTGATGAAGAGGTCGCGCAGCGTCTCCGACGCTCCCTTGAGCGCGAGGGTGAGCTGTTCCTTCGGCACCGCACGCATCAGCACCTGCACCCCCGCGCTGTCCATGCGCTGCAGGTCGTCGAAGGTGAACATCAGCCCGCGGATGCGCTCGGCGGCGTCTCGGTTGCGTTCCTCCAGCGCGGCGAGGATGCGCGTCTCGGACTGCCGGTCGAGATTGTTGAAGATCTCGGCCATCATCTCATGCGCATCGCGCCGCTGCGCGCGGGCGAGGTTCGACATGAATTCGGCCTTCAGCGTCTTCTCGACGCCGTCCAGCGCTTCCTTCTGCACGGTCTCCATGCGCAGCATGCGCATGATGACCTCCATCGAGAATCCCTCGGGCAGCAGGGACAGCACGCGCGCGGCGTGGTCCGCCTTCACCTTGGACAGCACCACCGCCACCGTCTGCGGGTATTCGTTCTTGAGGTAGTTGGCGAGCACCGCCTCATTAACGTTGCCGAGCTTGTCCCACATGGTGCGTCCGGCCGGGCCGCGGATCTCCTCCATGATCTGGGAGACGCGCTCGCGCGGGAGGGTCTTGAGCAGCATGCGCTCGGTGGTCTCCCAGGACCCGACCAGCGAGCCGGTCTGGCCGAGATTCTCCGCGAATTCCCGGCACAGATCCTCCACCGCCGCGGCCGGCACCATGCCGAGCCCCGCCATGGCCTGCGAGATGTCGCGGATCTCGTCCTCATGCATCTGGGAGAAGAGCCGCGCGGCGTGATCCTCACCGATGGCAAGCATGAAGGTGGCCGCCTTCTGGGCGCCTTTCAGGGTCGCTGTCATGGCTCGGTCCTCATGCGCCTTCCGGTGTCATCCAGCGCCGCACGACGTTGAGCGCCTCGTCGGGGTGGCGTTCCACCAGTTCCTGCAGCTTGATGATCGAGGAGGCACGCATCTGCCCCTCGACCATGGCGAGGGAGATCATCGAGTGATCGGCTTCGCCCTCGGCGGTGATCGCGGCGGTGCCACCGGCCTGGCCGGGCAGGGCAGGCGCGCCGTCGGCACCGGGCAGGCTGGCCTTGCCCCCGGCTGCGAGCGCCCCGGCGGGCCTCGTCGCGAGCGTCACCAGTCGCCCGACGGCCGGCCGGCCGACCAGCAGGATCGCGAGCAGCGCCACCACCGCGTAGATCGCACTCTCCATCAACCGCGCGAGGGTGGTGCTGCTGAAGCTGAGATCGAACATGCCCGGCGACGTGGCCTCCCCCGCCGGCGGTTCGGCGAAGCGGAGCGAGACGACTTCCACCCGGTCGCCGCGCCGCTCGTCGTAGCCGACAGCGCCCTGCACCAGCGCGGTGATGCGCTGCAGTTCCTCCGGCGTGCGTTCGCGGAAGCTGCCGCTCTCCCAGACACCATCGACCAGCACCGCGATGGATTGGCGGCGCACCACCGGATGCTCGCGCAGCGTGTTGCGCGTGGTGCGGCCGATCTCGAAATTGGTCGTCTCCTCCTGGCGGCTCTCCTGCGTGGTGCTGGCGCCGCCATTGGGGTCGGCATTGGGTAGGTTGTTCTGCACCGAGGCCGTGCCGCCTTCCGACCCGCGCGAGGATTCCTGGCTCGATTGCTGGCTGCGCGGCACCTGGTTGTCGGGGTCGAAGCGTTCCTCGGTGGTCTGGATGCGGTCGAAATCCATCTCCACCGTGGCCTCGGCCCGCACGCGGCCGGGGCCGAGGATGCGTTCGAGCATTTCCTCCACGGCACGGGCGAGGCGCAGCTCCTGGCCGCGACGGATCTCCTCCTGCGAATTCGCCGCCCCCGGGCCCGAGAGCGCCTGGCCACCGCGCGCCAGCAGCTCGCCCCGGCTATCCACGATGGAGACGCTTTGCGGTCGCAGTCCCGGCACGGCGGTGGCGACGAGATGCAGCACCGCCTGAACGCCCTCGCGATCCAGCCGCTGCGCGCCCTGCATGGTCAGTACCACCGAGGCCTGCGCCTCGCCGCGATCGCGCGAGAAGGCCTCGCGTCGCGGCAGCACGAGGTGCACCCGCGCGGCGCGCACGCCGGAGAGCTGGCGGATGGAGCGGACCAGCTCGCCTTCGAGTGCGCGGAGCCGGTTCACATCCTGCTGGAAGGGTGTGGTGGTGAGGGATTCGCTGCGGTCGAAGATCTCGTAGCCGACCGATCCCCCCTGCGGCAGGCCTTCCCGCGCGAGGGACAGGCGCAGCCGCGGCACCTGATCCTCGGGCACCAGGATGCGGCTCCCCCCGGCCTCGAGGCGATAGGGCACGCGCGCCCGGTCGAGCGCGGCGACGACCTGGCCGGCGTCGCGCGTGTCCAGATCCCCATAGAGCAGCGCCATGGGCGGCTGCCCCGCGCGCAACACGAACCAGGCGAGCAACCCGAGCACCGCGAGGCCGACCCCGCCCAGCAGGGCAAGGCGCATGGGACCGAGCCCGCGCAACTGGCCGAACAGACCGCCGCCCGCCACGCCGCGCGCTGCCTGATCCGCCGAACCTGCTGCTGCCTCTGCCGCGTCCAAGGGGGGCCTCCTGCCGCCTGCGGCAGACTTTGCCGGGTGGCGGTTTCGGCCCGGTTAACGCGACGCGGGCCGCGGTCAGCTTGTCGGCAGCACGCTCAGCAGGTTGCTGAAGGGCACGGAGACACTGCCCATGTTGAGGTTCAGCGATCCGTCGCTGCGTTCCGCCCCGGTCAGCGTGCCACGCACGGTGAAGGAGACGGAGGTGGAGGCACCATTCGCATCGCGCCCGGCAACGGCGACGTTGTAGGCACCATCGGCCTGGGTAACGCCGGCCGTGTTCTTGCCATCCCAGGTCCAGCTCGTCGCCCCGGTGCCGAGGGAGACGGTTTGAGTCCGCAGCACCGTGCCGGCGGAATTGGTGATGGTGATGACCGCCGAGGTCGCGGTGCCGGCTGCCGGCAGGCGGATCTCCGCGCTGCCGTTCTGCAGGGCGAGCTGATCCGAGGTCACTTCGACCTGCCGCCCCAGCAACGGTGCCGCGGCGGTGAGCTGTGCGGTCTGCTGCAAGTCGATCAGCGAGGTGAGGTTCTGGTTCATCTGGATCTGCTGCTCGACCGAGGCGAATTGCACGAGCTGGTTCGTCATCTCATTGGTATCGAGCGGATTGGTCGGGTCCTGGTTCTGCAGCTGCGTCGTCAGCATGGTGAGGAATGTGTTGAGATCCGCGCCGAGCGTCGCGGTGCTGCTGCTCGTGCTGCCGGTCGTGGTCGTGCTGGTGGTCGAGGACACGGAGGTCGACATGGCGGGGGTCCTTCGTCAGACGGCGAGGTCGATCAGGGAGAGCAGGCGTCGCGGCGCGGCCGCCTCGGCCGGGGCGGCGTTCGGGTGCGTGTCCGGCGCATGGGCGCGCATAGGCTGACCGCGTCCTTCGCCATCGCGCCCGAAGGCGGAGGCGCCGCCATCGGAGAGCGAGAAGGACAGGCTGCGCCCCTCGCTGCCGATCCCGGCCTGGGCCAGGGTACGATCCAGTTCGCGCTGGTCGCGCTGCATCAGCGCAAGCGTCTCCGGACGCTCGGCCACGACGAGGATGTCCGTGCTGTCGCCCTTGCGTTCCACGCTGATCTCGACGCGGCCCAGCTCGGCCGGCTCCAGCGTGACGGAAAGCCGCGCGGTGCCGCCGGCGATCGCGACGGCGACCAGGACGGGCGCGATCTGCCGTGCCGGGGTGGCGGGCGGTCGCGCTGGAGCGGTGGCTGCGGGCACCTCGGTGACGTGGGGGCGCGGCGCCGTGACGGTGCCGGCGACGGGCGTGACGGAGAGGTCCGTGGTGGATGTTTCCTCCGGCATCGGCCGCGGCGCCGGGGGGGCAGGTGTCACGACATCGACGACGGGCTTCGCGGGAAGCGTGGCCGTGCCTGTCGCGGGCGCGATGGCCTGCGTGGCGGAAGGGAAATCCGGGTCTGCGATTGCCGCTGCGGGGGCGCTTGCGGCTGGCGCCCGGACCTTCGCGCCGGGCGGCGGCGGTGATGCTGGCGCGGCCTGGCCGATCGGGCTGCCGTCGGGTGCGGCCGGGCGCTGGTCGCTCGGCGACGGTGACGGGCCGGCAGGCGCCGTCGCTCGTGCCACTGCGGTCTCGGCGGATTGCGGCGCGGGGCGGGACGAGGCTTCGCCCGGCGAAGCGGCAATTGCAGACGCATGCGCGGTCGTCGTCGTCGTCGTCGCGGATGCGGGGGCAGGGACCGGAATAGCAGCCGCCGGCGGCATCGCGACCGCCGTCGCAGCGACGGGGGTGGCGCTGCCGATCTGTGGCGGTGGTGTGGACGACGACGCATCTTGCACCCCCGGTGCCGCTGCTGAATCGGGCGGTGCTGGCAGGGTATCCGGCAGATCCAGCGTGGCTTCGAGGGCGTCCTCAAGCGGTTCGGCCGGCGCTGGCTCCTGTTGTGATGCGACAGGCGCGTCGGACGTCGCTGGCATGACGGGCGCCGGCGTTGGCGAGGGGAGTGTGTCCGCCGCAGCGGGCTGCGGCGCTGCCGGGTCCCGAGGCCGTGGGATGCTGGCCATTATCGGCGGGATCGTCGGCGCCGCACCGACCACCGGCCCCTCCGTCACGGCGGCTGCGGCTGCCGGGAAGGGGGGCGTCGTCTCCGTGGGGACCACCATCGGCGTCGCGGACACGGTTTCGCCTTCCGGCACGGCGCCATGCTGGATGGCCCCGGCCTGGGCGAGCAACGCGGCAAAGCCCGTCGGTGCCTGGCCCGCCACCGACGCGGTGGGCACGGCCGCCGCCGTGACGCCCGCCGCCAGGGGCATCGCTTGCGGCAGGAGCAGGCTGGCAAGTCCATCCATCGGAACGACACCTTCCGGCGCGGCAATGCGCCCGGGCCCGCCATCGCAAGCCGCGGGCCAGCCCCGGAGGCCGGCACCACGGCAGCGCCTGCCGCCATCCCGGCAGGAAGTGCCGCCGCGCGGCATCCCTCGCCGTGTCGTGGCGCCGAAATCCCTGGCATGCCGGTTGCGCTGGCCTCCACGGAACACCTCGCCCCTCGCGGAGAAGCCGATGTCCCTGTTCGGAGCCATGACCACCGCCATCACGGGGCTGAATGCGCAGGCACGCGCGCTCGGCCATGTGTCGGACAACGTCGCCAACAGCCAGACTGTCGGCTTCAAGCGCACCGACACGACCTTCATCTCCTACCTCACCGAGAGCAGCCAGACGGTGATGCGGTCGGGTTCGGTGGTGGCGCGGCCCGACTACACCAACACCATCGCCGGCACGATCTCGCAGTCCGAGAACCCGCTCTCGCTCGCCATTTCAGGACAGGGCTTCTTCTCGGTGGCGCTGCCGACCGGCACCACCAACGGGCAGGTCACCTTCGACGAGCGGCAGTTCTACACGCGCGCGGGCGACTTCCAGCTCGACGAGGAAGGCTACTTCGTGAATGGCGCCGGCTATGCGTTGCAGGGCTGGCTGACCGATGCGACGGGGGATATCGACCGCACCCAGCTTCAGCCGGTGCGGATCAGCCAGCTCGTCTTCAACCCGATCGCGACCAGCGTGATCGACTTCGCGGCCAACCTCCCCGCCGATGCCACCGAACCGGTGACCACGCCACTCAACGTCTATGATTCGCTCGGCACGCAGCAATCCATGACGATGACCTGGACGCCGAACGGCAACAACAGCTGGACGCTCGACATCTCCTCGGATGCGGCGGGCGGTTCGCTCGGCACCATCGACGTGCTGTTCGGCCAGGCGGCCACCCCGGCGGTGGCGGACGGCACGATCGGCGGCTTCGCCAATGCCACCGGCAGCTTCGCCGGCAGCACCGGGGTCTCGGGCGATCCGGCCTCGCTGACCTTCTCGGCGGATTTCGGCCAGGGGGCGCAGACCATGACGCTCAACCTTGGCGCTTTCGATACGGCCAGCGGCGTCACGCAATATGCCGGCGAGGAATACACGGTGCGCAACCTCGAGGATGACGGTGTGCCGCTCGGCTCCTATTCCTCGGTCAGCATCAGCGACAGCGGCGACATCTCGATCAACTACGACAACGGCCAGTCGCGCATCATCGCCCGCGTACCCATCACCACCTTCAACAATCCCGATGCACTGCAGCACCTCGACGGCCAGGCCTTCATGCGCACGGTCGAGAGCGGCGAGGCCCGCACGACCGATGCCAGCACCAACGGCGCGGGGTCGCTGCGCGTCAGCGCGGTGGAGGGATCGAATGTCGACATCGCCTCGGAATTCTCGAAGCTGATCATCGCGCAGCGTGCCTATACGGCGAATACCAAGGTCGTCACCGCGGCCGACGAGCTGCTGCAGGACACGATCAACATGAGCCGCTGAGCCGGCGCTGACGGGACGCCCCAGCCATGAGCCTACAGGCCGCCCTGCTCACCGCGCGTTCGGGCCTGCTCTATACCCAGCGCGCGCTCGCCACCGCGGCGGACAACATCGCCAATGCCGATACCGTCGGCTACACGCGCAAGACCACCGCGGCGAGCGCCGTGGAGGCGAACGGGCAGGGCAGCGGCGTGCGCGCGCTCGCCGTCACGCGCGCGGTGGACGAGGCGCTGGTCACTGAGCTGAACAGCCGCCGCGCCGCGGCCGCCGCGGCCGAATTGCGCAGCGACCTGCTGACCGGTCTCGGCACCATCCATGGCAGCACCGAGGCCGGGGACAGCCTGGGCGACCTGGTCGCGGGGCTGCATACGAGCTTCGAGGACCTGCTCGCCGACCCCTCCGAATCCGCGCGCCAGACGGCGACGCTGCTGGCCGCGCAGGAAGTGGCCGACCGGCTGAACGAGATATCGGACACGATCGCGGAAGCGCGCCAGCAGGCCCAGGATACGATCGTCACCGAGGTGGATGCGATCAATGCCGGGCTGCGCGACATCGCTTCCCTGACGCTGCGCATCAAGGAACAGATCGCCCTGACCGGCGAGGCCGCCGGGCTCGAGGACGAACGCGACGCGGCCATCGCGAAGCTGTCGGAATCCCTCGAGGTGAAGACGCTCAAGAGTGCCGATGGCGGCATCGTCCTCGTGGCGCGCAATGGGCTCGTGCTGCCGCTCGACAAGGACAGGGATGCCTTCACGACCGCCTCGGCGACGCTCGACGCCACCTCCTACCACGGCAGCGGCGGAACCATACCGGGCATCATGCTGAACGGGCAGGATGTGACGGACTCGTTGCTCGGTGGTCGTCTCGCCGAGGCCGTCGCGCTGCGCGACCAGACCCTACCGCGCTACCAGGCCGAGCTCGACCTCGCCGCGGCGAACCTCGCCGCGCGCTTCGACGCGCAGGGGCTGACGCTGTTCACCGATGCGACCGGCGCGGTGCCCGATACCTCGGCGGCCTATGCCGGTAGCGACATGGTGGGCTTTGCGGGGCGCATCCGGATCAATGCGGCGGTGACAGCCGATCCATCCCTGCTGCGCGACGGTACGCACGATGTCGCCGATGATCCGGCCGGCGCTTCCGCCTTCACGGCGAACCCCGATGGCGGCCCGGCCTCCTTCACCACGATGATCGAGCGGGTGCTCGACTACACCTTCGGCGCCGAGGCGCAGGGCGGCGTGAGCTGGAGCGCGATCGCGACCGGCGGCCTTGGCCCCGACGGCACGCTGTCGAGCCCTTTCGGCGCGACGACGACGCTCGAAAGCTACGCCGCGCTGGTCACCGCGAGCCAGACGGCGGATGTCGCGGCGGCGGCCGCCTCCGCGACCGGCACGGCGGCGCTGGTCGCGGGGCTGGAGGACCGCTTCGCCCAGGCTTCGGGTGTCGATGTGGATACGGAGATGGCCGCGATGGTCACGCTGCAGAACGCCTATGCCGCCAATGCGCGGGTGATGTCGACGGTGCAGGCCATGTGGGACGCCCTGCTGGGCGCGGTGGGCTGAGTCATGGTCGCCGTCAGCAGCCTCTCGCGCCTCGATGCCGCCTCGCTCGCGCTGCGGATGCGGCTCGATACCCTGACGCGCCAGGTAGCGGACGGGCGGAAGGGCGAGGGGTATGGCGCCATCGCGCCGGAGGCCACGCGGGCGATCGACCTGCGCGGGGACATCTCCCGGCGCGAGGTCTGGCAGGGCACGATCGACCGCACCCTCGCGCGGACCTCCGTGATGCAGGACGCGATGGGCCGCCTGTCCGACATCGCGACCGACTTCTACGAGGAAGCGATCACCATCGACGGCACCAGCGCGGAGCTGATCTCCGCCGTCGCGGCGAAGGCGCGGGCGGCGCTGGCGGAGGTCGGCAGCCTGCTCAACGAGCGCTATGCCGGCGAATATATCTTCGGCGGGTCGGACACCGCCAATCCGCCGGTGCCCGACCCCCAGAACATCGCGACATCGGGCATGGCGACGGATATCGCGACGGCCGTGGCGGGTCTTGCCTCGGGCAATGCGGCATCGGTCATCGCCGCGACGCTCGCGGCGGCGAGTTCGGATGCGGCGGGAACCACGGTGTTCTCCGATTTCCTCTCGGATCCGGCGACGGGGCTGAGCGAGGCGCGGCGCACGGTGCCGACATCCGAAGGCACGCGCGTCGACTACGGCATCTCCGCCAACCGCAACGCGGCGGCGACCAGCACCGGGGAGACGACCGGCTCCTGGTCGCGCGACATCCTGCGCGGGCTGGCGACGCTTGCGGCGCTTGATTCGGACCAGGCGGCGCTCGGTACCGACTTCACCGACCTGGTCGCGAGCGTGCGCGACGGGCTGCGCAGCGCGATCGACGCGCTGGGGGTCGAACAGGGCAGCCTGGGCGCGACCGAGGAACGGCTGGGCGCGATCTCGACACGCCACAGCGACGTCACGGTGACGCTGACCGCGCAGCTCGCCAAGATCGAGGAGGTGGACATGGCCGAGACCATCGCACGGCTCGATGCGACGAAGACGCAGCTCGAGGCGTCCTACCAGGCGATATCGCTGGCCTCGAGCCTCAGCCTGGCGAACTTCCTGTGATCGTGATCGCGTGGCCGGCGGATGGTGGGGTGCGGGGCATGGCCCGATTCAGCCTCCCTTAACCCGGTCGCGGCATCATTGCCCCGACACCGCAAGATGCGGCGCGCAACCCGGCCCCGGCTTCGTCCAACATGCGGGGGCCATCGCAACCAGGGTAAGATCCCGATGGCGCTCAACTCCGTCAACACCAATGCGGGCGCGATGGTCGCGCTGCAATCGCTCAACCGCACCAACAACGAACTGACCACCACGCAGAAGCGCATCTCCACGGGCTATCGCGTCAGCGATGCCAAGGATGACGGCGCGGCCTTCGCGGTGGCGCAGACGGTCCGGGCGGATGTCGCGGGCCTGACCGCGGCGAATGAGCAGCTCGGCGGTACCAAGGGCATCCTCGACACCGCGCTGTCCGGCCTGAACAAGGTCTCCGAGACCATGACCAGCGTGCGCGAGACGCTGGTGCGCCTGGCCGACGATACGCTGAGCGCGGAACAGCGCGCGCAGTACGAGACGCAATACGAGGCGCTGCGCACCCAGATCACGAACTTCATCGACGACGCGACCTACAACAGCCGCACGCTGCTTTCGACCACCGCGCCTGAGGGCGGGGACATCGCGACGACACGCAATGAAACCGGCACCACCTATACGCTGACGGCGGTGGATGGGGCGGGCACGCTGATCGTCGCGGCGGCGCCGACCGATGCGGCCGCGGCGCAGGCGGCGCTCGCCGATGGCGGCGACTTCGAGACGGTGCAGAGCGCGATCAGCGATGCGCTGAACCAGTTCGGCAGCGACAGCAACTACCTCGATGCCCAGGTCGAGTACAACAAGGACAAGGTGGATGCGCTGGAATCCGGCCTGGGCGCGCTGATCGACGCCGACCTCGCCAAGGAATCCGCGCGGCTGCAGTCGCTGCAGATCCGCCAGCAGCTCGGCACCCAGTCCTTGTCCATCGCGAACCAGGCGCCGCAGACCTTGCTGAGCCTGTTCCAGTAACCCCCGGTGCGGCGCCGGCGACAGGCCGGCGCCGCAGGCCCCACCCATCCGGGAGGACAGGATGTCCACATTGGTGCTCGAACTCCGGCAGGGCGACCTCATGGTCGTCAATGGCGCGCCGATCCGCTTCCGCAATCGCACGCGCATCGAACTCACCGCCAAGGCCCGCTTCCTCTTCGGCAAGCAGCTCATGACGCCTGACGGGGCTTCCACCCCGGCGCGGCGCATCTATTTCGCGCTGCAGACCGCCTATATCGGCGACGAGGATGAACGCGAGGCCGGCCTCACCCTGGCGCGGCGGCTGATCGCCGACTTCCAGGCGGCGACGACCTCCGCCCTGGCGCGCGACCTGCTCGACCGCGCCCTCGCGGCGGCCGAGGCGGATGAATGCTACCAGGCGCTGAAGCTCGTCCGGCGCGTCATGCGGCACGAGGAGATCGTGCTCGGCATCGCCCCGGTCGGTGGCGCCGTTGCGGAGGATTGAGCCAGGATGACCCTTGCCGACTTTGTCCGCGCCTATGGCGCGGCCCGCGCCGCGCGCGACCCGCGCGAGCAGGAGGCGGACGTGATCCGTCGCGTCACGCATGGGCTGCGCACCGCCTTGGAGGCTGAGGGAGCGACACGCACCCGGGCGGTCGCCGACAACCGTCGCCTCTGGCTCGCGATGGAAAGCGCGCTGGTGGATCCCGCCAATCGCCTGCCGGCGCCGATGCGTGCCGGGCTGGTCTCGCTCGGCCGCGCCGTGCTGCGGGAGATGGGCTCGCCGAGCCCGGACATCGCTTTCCTGATCGAGGTGAATGAACAGGTGGCTGCCGGCCTCGCCGGCTGACGCTCAGCCTTCGCCGGATGTGGTGGTGGGTTCGGGCGCTGCCGGGGCCGCCGGCAGCGGCGCGGCCTCGATGCGCTCCGGCACGCCGACGGGCAGCGGCGTGTCGCTCAGCGCCGCGGCACGATACGCCTCGATGATGCGGGAGGAGGGAATGGTGTTCGCCACCTCGCCCGAGGTGCCGCGGAACTCCAGCACCACCATGCCCAGGCTGCTGTCGAGCCGCAGCTTGGGATTCGGGATGACCGGGGCCAGAACCTCCGTCTCCGCCGTGCTCGTCGGCGCGAGCACGCGATCGGCGCTGCGGGCCGGTCCGGCGGCGGAAACGGATCGAACGGTGAGGTCGGTCGGCATGGCATCCTGTTCCGGTGTCAGACTACGAGACACGCCATGAAGGATTGGTAAATCGGCCGGCTTTGACGCCAGCCCTCGCGCGGGCGAAGCTCCGCCCATCTTGCCTGAACCCTACGACGCCCTGCTGCGCACCCTGTTGCTGAGCCTTCTCGCGGGCGGGATTCTCGCCGCGTTGGGTCTGCCCCTGGGCTGGATGATCGGCGCCATGGTCGCGACGGCGTATCTCGCCCTGCGCGGCGCGGCGGCGGTGCCGAGGCAGGCACGGCCCGTGGCGCTGGCGGTGCTGGGCCTGGCGCTGGGCCAGGGCTTCACCCGGCCGGTGCTCGAGGCCGTGCTGGCGGCGCTGCCGGCGATGCTGACGGGTGGGGTCTTGGCGATGCTCGCCGGCGTGGCGGTCGCGCCGCTGCACCGGCGCATCGCGGGGGGGGGATGCGCGCACCGCCTTTTTCGCGGCGATTCCGGGCGGCGTCGTCACCATGGCGGTGCTGGCCGCCCAGGCGGGCGCGGCGGTCTCGGCCGTGACGCTGTCGCAATCCATTCGGATGGCGCTGGTCGTGCTGCTTTATCCGGTGACGCTGGCGCTTTTCGGCAGCGGTGGCGGCGGGGGCGCGGCCTTCGTGGCGGCGGTGCCGGCCTTGCATTGGGGCGGGCTGACGCTGTTGCTGGCCGGCGGGGCGGTGGTGGCGTGGCTCGGCATGCGGTTGCGGATGACCAATGCGGCGATGCTCGCCCCCTGCCTGCTGGCCATGTCGCTCTCGGCCAACGGGGTGCTGCCATCCGGCGTGCCACGCTGGATGGTGGATGCCGCCCAGCTTGCCATGGGGGCGAGCCTGGGATTGCTGCTGGCGCAGGAAGGGCGGGGCGGAGCGTCGCGCCGGCTGATCCTGGCGGGGCTCGCCTCGGCGGTCGCGGTGTCGATGCTGCTGGCCATGGCGGCCGTCGGGATCAGTCTCGCGGCGGATCTGCCGCTGCGCGCCGTGATCCTGGGCATGGCGCCGGGGGGCATGCCGGAGATGGCGGTGACGGCCCAGGCACTCAATCTGGCTGTGCCGCTGGTCCTGGGGTTTCATCTCGTCCGGGTGGTCCTGTGTAACCTTCTCGTCTCTCCGCTTTGGCGTGCCGCCATCTTTGTGGGTGTTTTGCGATGAATCTCGCGATTGGGACTCAGCGATTAATGAATAGTTGATCTATCTGTCGGTGCGTTCGGGCAAGGAAGGCGTGGAGCGGTCATGGCGTTGAATGTCGACTATCGACTCACCGATGAATGGACCGATGGCTTCAACGCCGCGGTGACGCTGACGGCCGGCGCGGGAGGGTTCCAGGGCTGGACCCTGTCCTTCATGGCCAACTTCCTCATCACCCAGATCTGGAATGCCGAGATCGTCAGCCATGTCGGCGACGTCTACGTCGTGCGCAACACCAGCTGGAACGGCACGGTAGCGGCCGATGAGAGCGTCTCCTTCGGCTTCCTCGGCAGTGGCGGCACCGACAACGTGCCCGACAGCTTCACGCTGAATGGGTCGGTCATCGCCGACCTGCCCACCGTGTCCGTCGGCGACCTCGCCGCGGTGGAGAGCAATGCCGGCACCAAATCCTTCTGGTTCACGCTGACCCTTTCCGAGGTTTCCGACGCGCCCGTCGTGGTCAATTACGCGACGGCGGACGGCACGGCGCTGGCCGGGTCGGACTACGTCTCCACCACGGGCAGCGTCACCTTCGCGGCCGGGGTGACGAAGAAGCTTGTGCGCGTCTACGTCAACGGGGACACGACGGTCGAGGCGAACGAGACCTTCCGCCTCCTGCTCACCAGCGCCGCCGGCGCGGTGATCGCGGACGGGGAGGCGACCGGGCGGATCGTCGATGACGATACGCCCCCCACGCTGCGCATCGGCAACGCCACGCTCACCGAGGGCGATTCCGGCACCAGCGACATGACCTTCACGATCCGGCTGTCCAAGGCCTGGAGCCAGGCGGTCACGCTCGACTATGCGACGGTCGGCGACACGGCGCTGGCGGGCAGCGACTTCCTCGCCAAGGCCGGCAGCCTGACCTTCGCGGCGGGCGAGACGGTGAAGACCGTCACCGTCGCCGTTGTCGGCGACCGCGTGGCCGAGGCGGGCGAGCGCTTCACCGTCGAACTGTCGAACGTCGAGGGCGCGACGGTGGCGGGTGCGACGGGCGTCGGCGTCATCTATGACACCGATCGCCTGCCCACCATCGGCATCGCCGACGCGACCGTCGTCGAGGGCGATTCCGGCACCACCAACGCCGTCTTCACCATCACCCTGAACAAGGCCTGGTCCGAGGCGGTCAGCGTCACCGCGACGCCCTACAAGGGCACGGCGCTGCCCGGCGAGGACTACGTCAACAAGAGCGCCGTCATTACCTTCGCCCCGGGCGAGACGACCAAGACCTTCGCCGTCGCCATCAAGGGCGACACGGTGATCGAGGCTGACGAGACCTTCACCGTCGCGCTGAGCAACCCGGTGAATGCGACCTGGCGCGACCGCACCGCGATCGGCACCATCCACGACAACGACACGCCGACACCGGAGGCGAGCTTCCTCTCCACCTCCGGCAACCAGATCATCGATGCGGATGGCAATGCGGTGCGCATCACGGGGGTGAATTGGTTCGGTCTCGAGACCAGCACCTTCGCCCCGCATGGCCTCGATCAGCGCAACTGGGCCGACATGATGGACCAGATGGCCGATCTCGGCTTCAACACGGTCCGGCTGCCCTTCTCGCTGGAGGCGCTGCAGGCCGGCAAGACGCCGACCGGCATCGACTATTCGAAGAACCCGGATCTCGTCGGCCTCTCGCCGATCCAGATCATGGACAAGATCATCGACTATGCCGGCGACATCGGCATGCGCGTGATCCTCGACAACCATCGCAGCGCGGCCGGCAACGGGCCGAACGGCAACGGCCTATGGGTCGATGGCGGCTATACCGAGCAGCAATGGATCGATAGCTGGAAGATGCTTGCCGCGCGCTATGCCGGCGATCCGACGGTGATCGGCGCGGACCTCGCGAATGAACCGCACAGCGCCGTCTGGGGCGGCGGCGGGGCGACCGACTGGTCGGCGGCAGCCGAGCGCGCGGGCAATGCCATCCAGTCGGTGAACGACGATTGGCTGGTCATCGTCGAGGGTGTCGGCACCTATGCCGGGCAGAGCACCTGGTGGGGTGGCAACCTGATGGGTGTGGCCGACGACCTGGTGACGCTGAACGTGGCCAACAAGGTCGTCTATTCGCCGCACGAGTACGGCAACTCCATCTATCCGCAGTCGTGGTTCTCGGATCCCAACTATCCGAACAACATGGCGGACCATTTCGAGAAGTTCTGGGGCTACATCTACGAGCAGAACATCGCCCCGGTCCTGGTCGGCGAATTCGGGTCGAAGCTGCAGGATCCGAAGGACATGCCCTATCTGCAGGAACTGCTCGCCTACATGGCGGGCGACCTCGACACCAATGGCACGATCGACATCCCCGCGGGGGATGAGGGCATCAGCTACACATGGTGGTCGTGGAACCCGAATTCGGGCGATACGGGTGGCATCCTCGCCGATGACTGGACGACGCCGATCCAGGCGAAGATCGACCTGCTGACGCCGCACCTGTCCGACCTCTGGCCGGTTTGAGGGGAGGGGGCCGCCGCGCGCGGCCCCGCCCGTCACTCGTCGTAAGCCACCAGCGATTCAAATTGCGTATCGATGCGTGACCGGCCGTTCAGGAAGGTCAGCTCGATCAGCGCTGCCGCGCAGGGCACCTCCGCCCCGGCCTGGCGCAGCAGGTTGATGCCGGCAGCCATGGTCCCGCCGGTGGCGAGCAGATCGTCCAGCAGCACCACACGCTGCCCCTTCTCCACCGCGTCCGCCTGCATCTCGATGCGGTCCGTGCCGTATTCCAGCGCGTAGTTCAGGCCGATGGTCAGCCCCGGCAGCTTGCGCGGCTTGCGTAGCATGACGAAGCCGAGGCCGAGTTCGAGCGCGAGCGGCGCCGCGACCAGGAACCCACGGCTTTCGATGCCGGCCAGCAGGTCGGGCTTGTGCGGTCCGATGATACCCGCGAGCCGCGCCATCGCCGTCTTCCAGGCCGGGCCGTGCCGCAGCAGGGTGGAGATGTCGTAAAACAGGATGCCCGGCTTCGGGAAATCCGGGATGCCGCGGATATGGGCCTTGAGGTCCAGGGTCTCGCTCGTCACGTCCGCTCGCTCGCGTCTCAGGTGGGAAGGCGCCGCACAAGGCGGGGCGAGGGCCGCGAAGTCAAGGCCGGGGCTTGGCGCGCGGCCCGGGACGCGGCAGATGCGGGGCATGTCCCGTCCCGTCGTCGCGCTGATCCTCGGCCTTCTTGGCTTCTTCGTCTATGTCGTCGTGGTGCTCGCCATCGCGGACCACCTCGCCGCGCTGCATTGGGCGGCGCAGCTCGTCTTCTTCGCCATTGCGGGCGTCGCCTGGGTGTGGCCGGCGAAGCGGCTGATGGTCTGGGCCTTCAGCGGCAGTGGGCAGCGCTGACGGACATCGCGTCGGTCAGGACCTCGGCGGCCATGCCAGTGCCGGCGTCGCGCGGATGCCAGGCCGGGCGCCTTGGCGCCCGCCCGTGCCGCGATCGCAAGGTAACGCTTGGCAAACGAGCAGGGCCGAGTCACTTCTCGACCCATGGCGATCTCGGTCATCGGCGAAACGGAACGGTTGCAGGCGCTATATCTCCCCGGCGGCGGCGATGTCCTGCTGATCACCTTCAACGGCATGGGGATGCGCCCCAACGGCAAGACCTTCTCGGCAGCCACCGTGGCGCAGAAGCTCGGCATGCCGGCGCTCGGGATCATGAGCCGCGAGCCCAACTGGTTCCCCGAAGACGACATGCGGGCCCTGATGCCGGCGCTGGCGCCCTATCTCGCCAGGCATTCCCGGCGGCTCAGCTACGGCTTCAGCATGGGCGGCTATGGCGCGCTGAAATACAGCAGGGCGCTTGGCACCGAGGCCGTGCTGAGCCTTTCGCCCCAATCCTCCGTCGATCCGGACTTCGTGCCCTGGGAACGGCGCTATCGCCGCTACGTCAGGGATTTCCACCGCGGCGAGCGGCTGCGGGCCGGTGACGTCGGCGGCCATGCCTGCGTGATCGTTGACCTCGCGCATGCCGAGGACCGGCGTCACATCGGGATCATCAATCAGCTCTGCGACGCCCGGATCATCAATGCCACCGGCGTCGGGCACGCGACCTTCGAGTTGTTCCTCGGATCCGGGATCATGCGCGAGCTGTTCTCGGCGGTGATGGGGCGCGACGCGGCTCGCATCGGGTCGCTGGTCCGCGAGAGGAAGCGGCACCTGCCGGATTTTCCGCTGCGCCTGTGGCTGTCCCGTGCGCGAGGGCTGCTCGACCAGGGGCGGCATGGCCAGGCGGCCCGGGCGGCGGAACGCGCCTTGCGGCACGAGCCGGATTCGGTCGCGGCGCTGGTCCTGCTGGCCAAGTGCCATGTGGCGTCGCGTCATCACGCCGCGGCCGAGGAGGCCATCGGCCGGGCCGAGGCGCTCGATTCTCCCGAAGCCTGGCTGCGGCTGGAACTGGCGCAGCTCCGGAAATCCCTGCGAACGCTGCCCGATCGCGCCAGGGAGCCGGCCTGGCCGGGACGGCGCCTGTCGCCGTTCGGGTAGCGCCGGGCGTTTCCGCCAACCAGGCGCCGCACGCCCAGGCAAAGAAAAAGCCCTTGGTTTCCCAAGGGCTTTCTTCTTCGCAGCGGCGACCGGGAATGGTCGGAGTGAGAGGATTCGAACCTCCGGCCCCTGCGTCCCGAACACAGTGCTCTACCAGGCTGAGCTACACTCCGGTGCCGGGTCGCCGCTGCGGAGGCCGGCGGTATAGCGGCCTCCCCTCGGCACCGCAAGACGGGGTGCGCGCGACTTTGTCACGGGCCTTCGTCCTGCCATGCCGGCAGCATCACCTTGCGGCGCCGGCGTGGCGCCGGCCAGAGACGCATCAGAAGGACACTCGGGATGAAGTCTGGACTTGCCGCGGGCGTGGCCATTGCCACGCTTTGCCTGTTGGGCAGCGCGCTCGCGCAGGATGTGATCACGCAGCGCCGCGAAGGCATGCGCACCGAAGGACGGCAGATGGAGGCCATCAAGACCGTGCTCGATGCCCGCGGCGATACCCGCCCGCTGGTCGAGCGAGTCGACACCATCGCGGCCTTCTACCAGAACCTCCAGGCGCTCTATCCGGCCGGCAGCGGCACCGGGGCGACCCGGGCGCTGCCCGCCATCTGGTCCGATCCGGCGGGGTTCGAGGCGGCGCGCACCACCATCGTCGGCGCGCTTGGCACGCTGCGCACGGCAGCGGCCTCGGGCGATGTCGCGGCGACCCAGGCGGCCTTCAACCAGGTGGGCGCGGCCTGCGCGTCCTGCCATCGCGCCTTCCGCGGCCCGGCGCGCTGATGCCACAGATGCCGGCTCCATGGGGGCCGGCATCATCCGCGGAGCCCGGTGACCCACCAGACGGCGACCGCCGAGGCCCCCAGCAGCACAAGGCCGAGCAGAGCCGGCGCATGCCGCGGCGCCCGCGCCGCCGAGTCGGGCAGGCGCTTCACGCCGGTCACCATGGGCCGTACCAGGTCCTGCCGCTTCACCAGCGCATAGGCCAGGACGGCCAGCACATGCAGCGCGATGGCCGCCAGCAGCAGGTTGATGAAGCCGACATGCAGGGCGGAGGCCCGTTCGGACGCCGCTTCCGAGACGCTGTTCGCGAGCGGTCCGTGCGCGGAATAGGTGAAGCCGACATCATGGTTGGTGAACAGGCCGCTGACCGCCTGCACCAGCAGCATCAGCAGCAGCACCACCACCATCCAGGCCCCGGCTGGATTGTGCGTCATCGCGGCGTCGGGCTCGTGCCGGGCGAACCGCGCCAGCTCCCTGAAGCCCGCCAGGGGTGAGCGGACGAAGGCCGCGAATCGGGCATTCTCCGATCCCACCAGCCCCCAGAGGATGCGGAAGATCACCAGGGCCAGCAGCGTGTAGCCGGACAGGTAGTGAAGTTGCCAGGCATCCATCTGCGCACTGGCATAGGAGATCGCGACGCAGGCCACCGTGCCCCAGTGGAACAGCCGGACCCAGCCATCCCAGACTTTCACTGCCACGCGCCGCTCGCCCATGCCGCCTCTCCTTGGTCGTGGGAAGCCTGCCACGGGTGCAATCCCGGCGCGACGGCGTGAATACCGGCGCTCGGCACGCGTTTTCCGGCTGCACAGGACCGCTCATTCGGCGTTAAGCATCTTGAAACACTGGCGGACTCCGCGATGTGGCGCTTGGCGCTCCTCGGCCTTGGCGGGCTCGCCCTGCCGGCCGGCCTGACATTGATGCTGTGGTCTCCGGCAACGGAGAGGCAGCCGGCCGGCGTTGCGCCCGTGGGGGAGCCCGCATCGGCGCCGACGGCCGCGCCTGCCGAGGCATCGCGCCGGACCGCTCAGGCCGCAGCCTCGCGCACCGCCACCGACGCGCCACCCCCCGCGGAGCCCGCGCGCGCGGCGTCCCCCGCCGCCCAGGCCGTCTCCACCGGCCAGCCGCCGCGCTTCGACGTGGTGCGCGTCGGGGCACGCGGCTCCGCGGTGATTGCCGGCCGCGCCGCGCCGGGTGCCGAGGTGTTGCTGCTGCTCGATGGACAGCGGGAACT
>JAYRJZ010000049.1:0-36505 GCA_041906015.1 Roseomonas sp. | reverse complement strand
CATCGGGCATCGCCGCCTCCGTGGGCATGGGCGGCGCCGCCTCCCACCAATAGGGGTGCTCGACGAAGCCGGGGGCGAAGGGGCCGGATGTGTCATTCATGGCAAGGTCAGGCTGCCACAGGGTGGCGGTCCTGGCCCATACCAAACGGTCATGCCGTCGCCGCCCGGCTTATTGCACCGCCGCACGGGCGGTGATGCGCGGCACGCCGCCGGCGATGCCGAGATCCGCCTGGCGCGGGGGTAACCAGGCCGGCCACGCCCCCCCGCCGGGCGGGAATGGATGGAAAGCGTCTCCCGCCGCCCCGCCGCGCGCCGGGGGGCGATGGCATCCGGCAGCAGGGTCAGCGTCGGCAGCGATCCGATGACGATGCGGCGCGGCCAGCGCGCCCACCTCTTCATGCAGCGTCTGGGCCATGGCAGTCGGAATCAGCCGCCCGGTCCGGGACAGCAGACGGCTGACGGCGGGTTGCGAGACGCCCAGCACGGTCCCCGTCCCGTGACGGTTCCGGTCCGCATGATCGCGCGGAACGCCTCGAGATGGCGGAACGCCGGCGACATCGTGGCCACGGCCCCCAAATCGTTCCCGGAGGGGGCCGCATGGGTCAAGTCTCACCCGGTCGGCTCTCCGCGTTCAAACCCCCACCAGCCGCATCCCCACCACCTCGCGCCTGCTGCGGATGATCATCCAGAGCAGCGTGGGGTCGGATTTGTCCCAGGCGATGGCCTGGCCCTCGGCCTCGACCGGCAGGGTCGCGAGCCGCTCCAGCCGCATGCCCTGGCGCGGCAGGCGGAGCGCATAGACCTCCTTGTGGTCATGGCCGGTGCACCACAGCAGCGGGCCGGGATGGTCGGGCAACCCTGGGCCCCAGGATGCGCCGGAGATGCTCATGGGTTCCGCGCGCGTCAGCACATCCGCCGGGAAACTCCAGCCCGCGGTCTGGCGGAGATCGGGCGAGAGGCGTGTCATGTGCGTCCAGTGCGTGTTGCCGTAGGGGCGCTGGTTGCGGCCGAAGACGCGCGAATAATTCGCCCACACCGCCCACCATTCCCCGGCATGCCATTCGAAGGTGGTGAGCTGGCCGAGCTGCAGCCCGAAGGAATGGCTGTCCACATGCTGCATCGTCGCGGGATCGAGAATCTCGACGGACGACAGCATCGGGTCCTCCGGGTAGTTCGAATGCGCGGCGTAGAGGCGGCCGTCATGCAGGGAGAGGCTGTTCATATGGATGATCGGCCCCCCGCGCGGGCTTTCGAAGCGCGCGACCTCGCGGAAGTCCTGCTTCGCCACTTTCACGATCAGCCGGTCGTCCACGACATAGACATGCCCGGCATCCGCGCAGACGCCCTGGCGCGCCGCGGGCGTGGTGAAGCGCGCGATGGCTTCGAAGCGCGGACCCTGCGGCTGCGCGAGCGCGGGCAGGGCGAGTGCGGGCAGGAACAGCGCCGCGCGGCGTGCGATCATGGTCGGGTCTCCCTGTCCGCAGAGGGTCGCACCGTGCCACGCAGGCGCCAAGCGCGCCGGATTTCGTGTTCCAGCCTTCGCTTGGGAATGCGTGATTTTCCACCGCCCCGTGCCAGGCGCTCCCTATTGTATCGCGCCCTCACAAGAAGACGCCGGCCATGGGCTTCCCGACCTTCCCGGATATCCCCATTCCCGGCGTCTCGCCGGTCATGTTGTTTCCCTCGGCGCCTTCGCTCTTCTTCGCCAATGATAGCAAGCTGCAGGGTGCGGTGGACAATGCGCGCAAGGAGGTCGAGGATCAGACGAACGTACCCTTCACGACACGCATCGCGATCATCGACCTGGGCGCGAAATCGGCCTCCGGCACGCTGAAATGGGGCGGGCACCAGGCGGAGGTCGTGGATTACATCGCCAGCATGGCGAAGGTCTCGGCGCTGTTCGGCGCCTTTGCGCTGCGGGACATGGTCTTCCGCTTCGCCATGCGTTTCCAGGCCATGATGTCGCTCATGCCCGCGATGTTGGTCGTGCAGGGGATCAAGAAGCCGACCGTGTTCGACGGGCTGCAGAACTTCGTCGATCCCGCGATCCTGGGCGGGGCGGACAAGCGGCTTTCCGCGTTGAAGGAGCCCTATCTCAAGCCCGGCTATGCGTCCGCCTTCACGACGCCGCGGTTCGGGCAGGCCTACACGCCTGCCTTCTCCGCCAGCTACCGCCAGGCCCTGCATGAGATGATCGTGCCAAGCAGCAACGGCCATGCCGCGATCAGCATTCACGGCATCGGCTACGCCTATCTGAACGGCGCGCTGCAGGCTGTGCGGCTGTGGGAAAAGGACAAGGGCCTCTGGCTTGCCGGCGACTTCATGCGGCAATGGCCGTATGCCACGGTGGGGTCGGACAATGACGCGGCCGTCGCGCAGGCTGGCACGGCGCTCAACATGGCGAAGCTGATGGCGCTGATCGTCTGCGACGCGGTGATCGACGGCGCGGCGTGCAAGCAGATGCGCGAGATCCTGGGCGCCGCGGTGACCGGCCCCGACCAGTCCTGGCTGACGCGTCCGAAGGCGGTGCCGCAGGACTCGCTCCGCATTCCGCTCGACAGGATCAAGGCGACCAAGCTGGGGCTGGGGCCGCTGAAGAAGGGCGGCAGTGTGCGGTCCGAGGTCTTCCACTTCGAAGGGCTGAACAAGGCGGGGCGGAACTACGCCGTGTGCTACCAGAACCTCGGCACGCAGCAGTATGGTTTCGACGCGGTCTGCCTGCTGATCCGGCGGGCGCTTGAGATGTATGAATAGCAGCGTGTGGATTGACAGGGCGGGGTCACTTCCCCTACCTCCCCGCGCCTCTGCCGGTGCGGAGGGGTGCCCGAGTGGCTAAAGGGGACGGACTGTAAATCCGTTGGCTTGCGCCTACGTTGGTTCGAATCCAACCCCCTCCATATCGCCCGCCTGCGTGCTGACGGGACACCGTCCCCGGTCCAGGCAGCGGGAGCATGCTTGGATGCGCCTCACGGCGCGGGTGTAGCTCAATGGTAGAGCCCCAGCCTTCCAAGCTGGTTGTGCGGGTTCGATTCCCGTCACCCGCTCCAGCGAGGTGCGGGTCGTTCCGTGAGGAACGCAGGGTTTCGGGACGGTTTTCAGGAACGAGGTAAGCGGGACAGGGCCATGGCGAAGGCAAAGTTTGAGCGGACGAAGCCGCACTGCAACATTGGCACGATCGGGCACGTGGACCATGGCAAGACGTCGCTGACGGCGGCGATCACCAAGGTCCTGGCGAAGGCCGGCGGCGCGACCTTCACGGCGTACGACCAGATCGACAAGGCGCCGGAAGAGCGCGCCCGTGGCATCACGATCTCGACGGCGCATGTGGAGTACGAGACGGCGAACCGTCACTACGCCCACGTGGACTGCCCGGGCCACGCCGACTACGTGAAGAACATGATCACGGGTGCGGCGCAGATGGACGGCGCGATCCTGGTCGTGTCGGCCGCCGACGGCCCGATGCCGCAGACGCGCGAGCACATCCTGCTGGCCCGCCAGGTCGGCGTGCCGGCGCTGGTGGTGTTCCTGAACAAGTGCGACATGGCCGATCCCGACCTGCTCGAGCTGGTCGAGATGGAAGTGCGCGAGCTGCTGTCGTCCTACCAGTTCCCTGGCGATGACATTCCGATCATCAAGGGCTCGGCGCTGTGCGCGCTCGAGGACCGCGAGCCGGAGCTGGGCGAGCAGGCGGTGCTGAAGCTGATGGAGGCGGTGGACGCCTACATCCCGCAGCCGGAGCGCCCGGTCGACCGTCCGTTCCTGATGCCGATCGAAGACGTGTTCTCGATCTCGGGCCGCGGCACGGTGGTCACGGGTCGCGTGGAGCGCGGCATCGTGAAGGTGGGTGAGGAAGTCGAGATCGTCGGCCTGAAGGCGACGGTGAAGACGACCGTCACGGGTGTCGAGATGTTCCGCAAGCTGCTCGATCAGGGCCAGGCGGGCGACAACATCGGCGCGCTGCTGCGCGGCACGAAGCGTGAAGACGTGGAGCGTGGCCAGGTGCTTGCGGCGCCGGGCTCGATCACGCCGCACACGAACTTCAAGGCCGAGGCGTACATCCTGACGAAGGAAGAAGGCGGCCGTCACACGCCGTTCTTCACGAACTATCGTCCGCAGTTCTACTTCCGCACGACGGACGTGACCGGCGTGGTCACGCTGCCGGAAGGCGTGGAGATGGTGATGCCGGGCGACAACGTGTCGATGGATGTCGAGCTGATCGCACCGATCGCGATGGACGAAGGCCTGCGCTTCGCGATCCGCGAAGGCGGCCGCACCGTCGGCGCCGGCGTCGTCGCGTCGATCACGAAGTAAGTCGAGCCGCCCGTCAGGGCGGTGGTGAGAGGGGCGGCATCCGGAAGGGTGCCGCCCTTTTTCGTGCGCGGGTCGCGGGGCTGGGCGGGTTTCGCACAGGATCCGTCATCCTGCCCGTCGCACGGCACTGCTCTTGCTTGGTTTTCCTGCCGCGCCGCTCGTCTCCCGGCGCCCAGGAGGACACTCGCCATGCGACGCAGAACCCTTGTCACCGGCGCGGCCGCCGCGCTGCCGAGCCTCATTCATACGGCCCAGGCGCAGTCCTCCCCGCGCGTGCTACGCTTCGTGCCGGGCAGCGACCTGTCCAACATGGATCCCGTCTGGTCCACCTCCTACAACATCCGCAACGCGGCCTTCCTGGTGTGGGACACGCTCTATGGCGTGGATGAGCAGCTCCGGCCGCAGCCGCAGATGGTGGAGAGCGAAGAAGTGTCGGCCGATGGCCGCATCTGGACCTTCACCCTCCGCCCGGGTCTCGTCTTCCATGACGGCGAACCGGTGCGCGCGCGGGACGCGGTGGCCAGCCTGAAGCGCTGGGCCGTGCGCGATACGATGGGCCA
Organism: Roseomonas sp.; assembly: GCA_041906015.1. Lineage (GTDB taxonomy): Bacteria > Pseudomonadota > Alphaproteobacteria > Acetobacterales > Acetobacteraceae > Neoroseomonas. Next base: position 31,634 of record JAYRJZ010000049.1, on the reverse strand, counting down.
GCAGATCGCCGCGATTCAGGAGGAACTGGTCGCCCTCGACGAGCGCCGCTTCCGCTGGACGCTGCAACGGCCCTTCCCGAAGATGCTCTATGCCCTGGCGAAGTCGAACACGCCCTGTTCCTTCGTCTTCCCGGAACGCATCGCGCAGACCGATCCCTTCCGCCTGATCACGGAATTCGTCGGCAGCGGGCCGATGCGCTTCCTGAAGGACGAATGGGTGATTGGCTCGAAGGCCGCCTTCGAACGCTTCCCGGGCTATGTCCCACGCGCGGAGCCGGCGTCCTGGATGGCGGGCGGCAAGCGCATCCAATTCGACCGCATCGAATGGCTGATCATGCCCGATCCTTCCACCGCCGCCTCGGCGCTGCGAACGGGGGAAGTGGATTGGGTCGAAACGCCCCAGCCCGACCTCGTCCCCTTGCTGGAGCGCAGCCGTGGCGTCGCGACGGGCATCGCCAATCCGATGGGCACCGTCACGGCGATCCGCCTCAACCATCGCCAGCCCCCCTTCGACAATCCGGCCATCCGCCGCGCGCTGCTGATGGCGATCGACCAGGAGGACTACACGCGCGCGATCGTCGGCGACGATCCGGCGATGCGGAAGACCATGTTCGGCTACTTCACCCCGGGCAGCCCGCTCTACACCGAGGAAGGCGGGGACATCCTCAAGCGCCCGCGCGACCTCGCCGCCGCACGGGAGGCCATCCGGCAGGCCGGCTACAAGGGCGAGCCGGTCGTATTGCTGGCCGCGCAGGACATCCATGTGATGAAGGCAGCGAGCGAGGTCTCGGCCGAGTTGTTCCGCCAGATCGGACTGAACGTCGACCTGGTGGCGACAGACTTCGCCACCATCGCGACGCGCCGCGGCAACAAGGGGCCGCCCAACCAGGGCGGCTGGAGCGCCTTCTCCGCGACCCATGCCGGCACGGATTGCATCAACCCCGCCGCGTATCTCGGCCTGCGGGCGAATGGGGAGCGCGCCTGGTTCGGCTGGCCCGACAGCCCGAAGGTGGAAGCCGGCATCCGCGCCTGGTTCGACGCGCCGGATCTCGAGGCGGAAAAGGCCGTGGCGCGCCAGCTCAACACGGACGCGCTGGAACACGTAGTCTTCGTGCCGACCGGCTTCTTTCTCAACAAGCAGGCCTGGCGGACCTCGCTGGATGGCGTGGTGCCCGGCCCGCTGCCTTCCTTCTGGGGTGTGACGAAGCGCTGAAGCCCCGGCGTCCGGGTCAGTCGCCCCCGCGCGCGGCGCTGCCGAGCGGCGCGCCGGTGCCGCCGCCCTGCATCACGATCTTCCGCCGCTTCCCGCCGCGTCGCGTGGCAAGGTTCTCGAGCGCCAAATACACCACCGGCGTCGTGTAGAGCGTCAGCACCTGCGACAGCATCATCCCGCCGATGATCGTCACGCCGAGCGGGATGCGCAGCTCCGCCCCGGCCCCCGTGGCGAAGGCCAGCGGGATGGCGCCGAACAGCGCGGCCAGCGTCGTCATCAGGATCGGCCGGAAGCGTTCGCGGCAGGCTTCGAGGATCGCCTGCATGCCGCCTTCGCCGCCCTCGCGCTCGTGTTCCAGGGCGAAGTCCACCATCATGATGGCGTTCTTCTTCACGATGCCCATCAGCAGGATGATGCCGATCAGCGCGATGATGGTGAAGGACAGCTTCGTCGCCAGCAGCGCGAGCAGCGCCCCGATCCCCGCGGTGGGCAGGGTGGAGATGATGGTCAGCGGGTGGATCAGGCTTTCGTAGAGCACGCCGAGCACGATGTAGATCGCGACCACCGCCGCCAGGATCAGCAGCGGCAGCCCGGCCTGGAAGGTCTGGAAGCTGCGCGCGTTGCCGGCGAATTCCCCGCGGATCGTCGCCGGCATCTGGATATCGAGCGCGGCCTTCTCGATCGCCGCCGCGGCCTCGCCCAACGACACGCCGGGGGCCAGGTTGAAGGTGACGGTGGCCGCCGGGAACAGCCCCTGATGCGTGATCTGCCGCGGCGAGATCCCGCGTTCGAGCCGCGCCACGGCACCGAGCGGCACCGGCCCGTCGCGGCCCGGCAGGAAGATGCGGTCGAGATGTTCGGGCGCTTCGGTCAGCCTTGGATCGATCTCCATCACCACGCGGTACTGGTTGCGCGAGCGATAGATGGTGGAGACCTGGCGCTGGGCGAAGGCGTTGTTCAGCGTCGCATCCAGCGCCTGCACCGAGATGCCGAGGCGTGCCGCCGCGTCGCGGTCGATGAGCAGGCGTGTCACCAGCCCCGTCCGCTGCTGGTCGCTCGACACGTCCTCGACCTGCGGCACGGTGCGGAGCTGGCGGACCAGCGCCTCGCTCCAGGTGAACAGGTCCTCGACGCTGGGGGAAAGCAGCACGTACTGATACGACGCATTGCCCTGCCGGCCGCCGATGACGATGTCCGAGACCGGCCGCATGAAGGTCTGCACGCCGGTCACGCGCGCGAGCGGTGCGCGTAGCCGGTTGATCACGTCATTGGCGTTCACGCCCGGGCGCTTGTCCTGCGGCACCAGCGCGATCTGCAGCCGCACGGATGCGGAACCGCCGAAGAAGCCGCCGCCGCCCACCGAGGCGGAGACGTTCTCCACCGCCGGATCGGCGCGGATCACGTCCATCACCCGCTGCTGGTAGACGGTCATCTGCTGGAAGGAGGTGTCGGGCTGCGCCTGGGCCGAACCGAAGATGAGCCCGCTATCCTGGTCGGGGAAGAAGCCCTTGGGCACCACGGTGTAGAGCCACACCGTCAGCCCGATCAGCCCAAGCGTGATCGCCAGCATGGTCCGCCGCCAGCGCAGCGCCACCGCCAGGCTGCGCATATAGGCCTCGATCAGGCGGTCCATCCCGGCCTCGAAGGCGCGGCCGAAGCGGCCCGGCGGGCGGGGCTCGCGGCTCGCGAGATGCGCCGCCAGCATCGGCGTGACGGTCAGCGAGATCAGCGCCGAGATGCCGACCGCGATGGACAGCGTGGCCGCGAATTCGCGCAGCATGCGTCCCACGATGCCACCCATGAAGAGCAGCGGGATGAAGACCGCGACGAGGGACAGGCTGATCGAGACGACGGTGAAGCCGATCTGCTTCGCGCCCTCCAGCGCGGCCTCGATCGGTTTCAGCCCGCGCTCGGTGTAGCGGGCCATGTTCTCGATCATCACGATGGCGTCGTCGATGACGAAGCCGACCGAGATGGTCAGCGCCATCAGCGTGAAGTTGTTCAGCGAGAACCCGGCCAGCCACATGCAGCCGAGCGTGCCGAGCAGCGACAGCGGCACCGCGACCGAGGCGGCGAAGATCGCCGACTTGCTGCGCAGGAAGGCGGCGACGACCAGCACGACCAGCACGATGCTGATCAGCAGCGTGATCTCGACCTCCTCGACGCTCGCGCGGATGGTCTCGGAGCGGTCGCGCATCACCGTCACGTTGATGCCGGCGGGCATCCAGCGCTGCAGGTCGGGCAGCAGCGCCCGGATGTCGTCCACCACCTCGAGCACATTGGCGTCGGCCTGCTTGTAGATGGTGACGATGACGGCGGGACGGCCGTTGTAGAGCCCGGCCTGGCGGCGGTCCCGCGCGCCGGCCTCCACGGTCGCGACGCCGTCCAGCCGCAGGATGGCATCGCCCGACTGGCGCACGATGACGGCGCCGAATTCCTCGGGCGTGGTCAGGCGGTCATTGACGGTGATGGTGGCGGCCTGTTCAGGCCCATCCACGATGCCGGTGGCCTGGGTGACGTTGGCGCGCGTGATGGCGGTGCGGATCTGGTCGAGCGAGATGTTCGCCGCGGAGGCTGCCGCCGGATCGACCGAGACGCGGATGGCCGGTTGTTCGGCCCCGGAAAGGCTGACCTGCGCCGTGCCCGGCACCTGGGCGATGCGCGGGGCGAGGATGCTGTCCGCCGCATCGTAGATCGCGCCCGGCGTCACCGTATCCGAGGTCAGCGCGAGGATGAGCACCGGCGCATCCGCCGGGTTGAGCTTGCGGAACGACGGCGGGGAGGTCAGCCCCGAAGGCAGGTCCGGCCCCGCCGCGTTGATCGCCGCCTGCACGTCCCGCGCGGCGGAGGCGATGGAGCGCGACAGGTCGAACTGCACGATGACGTTCGTGCTGCCGAGGCTGGAGGTGGAGGTCATCTCCGTCACGCCCGGGATCTCGCCCAGGCGGCGTTCCAGCGGCGCGGCGACGGAGGAGGCCATGATGATCGGATCGGCGCCCGGCTGGCTTGCCGTCACCGCGATGGTCGGGAAATCCACCTTGGGCAGCGGCGCGACCGGCAGGTTGAAATAGGCGACGATGCCCGCCAGCGCGAGGCCGATGGCCAGCAGCGAGGTGCCGATCGGCCGTGCGATGAAGGGGGCGGAGATCGACACGCGCTACTCCGCCGGCTGGGCGCGCGGTGCCCGCCCGGTGACCCAGCCGCGCAGATCCTCGAAGGCGAGGTAGATGACGGGCGTGGTGTAGAGCGTGATGACCTGGCTGAGCATCAGCCCGCCGATCACGGAGATGCCGAGCGGCAGGCGCAGCTCGCTGCCCGCGCCATGGCCGAGCACCAGCGGCACCGCGCCCAGGATGGCAGCCAGCGTCGTCATCATGATGGGGCGGAAGCGCAGCAGGCAGGCCTCGGTGATGGCCTCGCGCGGGGTCATGCCGTGGTCGCGCTGTGCCTCGATCGCGAAGTCGATCATCATGATCGCGTTCTTCTTCACGATGCCCATCAGCAGCACGATGCCGATCAGCCCGACCACGTTGAGGTCGAGCCCGAACATCCTGAGCGCGACGAGCGCCCCGATGCCTGCCGAAGGCAGCGTCGAGAGAATGGTGATCGGGTGGATCACGCTCTCGTAGAGCACGCCGAGCACGATGTAGATGACGATGATGGCCGCGAGGATCAGCCAGCCCTGGCCGGCGAGCGAGCGCTGGAACTCCGCCGCATCGCCGCCATAGGTGCCCACCATGGTGTCCGGCATGCCGAGCGCCTGCTCGGCCGCCGCGATCGCCTGCACCGCCTCGCCCAGCGACACGCCGGGGGCCAGGTTGAAGCTCAGCGTCACCGCCGGGAACTGGTCCTGCCGCGTCAGTGTCAGCGGGCCGGAGGCGCGCGTGATGGTCGCGATCTCCCCGAGCGGCACCTGTGCCGAGGCGGTCACCCCGCTGCTGCTCGTCGCGCTGCTGCCGGGCACGCGCAGCTTGGCGATGGCGTCGGGGTTGCCAGCGAGCGCCGGATCGATCTCAAGAACCACGCGGTACTGGTTGGCCTGGCCGTAGATGGTGCTGATCTGGCGCTGGCCGAAGGCGTCGTAAAGCGTGTCGTCGATCGCCTGCATCGTCACGCCGAGCCGCGCGGCGCGCGCCCGATCGACATTGACCGACAGGCGCAGCCCATCCTCGCGCTGGTCGGTCGCGACGTCGCGCAGCTCGGGCAGGGCGCGCAGCGCCTCGAGCAGGCGCGGTGCCCAGGTGGTGAGCTCGCTCGCCGAGGAATCCATCACCGTGTACTGGTACTGGGTGCTGGAGGAGCGCGTGCCGATCTGGACGTCCTGCACGGCCTGGGGATAGGCGACGATGCCGGGGATGGTCGCGAGACGCGGCGTGAGCCGGGCGATCACCGCCTGGGTGTCGTCCTGGCGCTGCTCGCGCGGGCGCAGCACCACCGTCAGCCGGCCGGTGTTCTGCGCGGGGTTGATGGTGCCCGCACCGGCGACCGATGCGACCGCGACAACCTCGGGATCCTCGGCCACCACCTCGGCGACGCGGCGCTGGAGATCCGACATGCGGCGGAAGGAGACGTCCTGCGGCGCCTCGGTGGTGATGGCGATGATCCCGGTGTCCTGCAGGGGCAGGAAGCCCTTGGGCATGGCGATGTAGAGCCAGACCGTGCCGGCGACGGTCGCGGCCGCGATCAGCAGCATCAGCCCTTCGCGCCGCAGCGCCCAGCGCAGCGTGACGGCGTAGCCCCGGCGCATCGCCTCGAACCCCGCCTCGAAGGCGCGGTTGATCGCGCCGGGCTTCTCCTCCGCCGCCGGGCGCAGCAGGTAGGCGCACATCATCGGCGTGAGCGTGAGCGACACCACCATCGACACCAGCACGGACACCGAGAGCACGATGGCGAATTCGCGGAACAGCCGCCCGACCACGCCTTCCATGAACAGCAGCGGGATGAACACCGCGATCAGCGAGACGGTCAGCGAGACGATGGTGAAGCCGATCTGCTTCGCGCCATCGAAGGCGGCCTGGAGCGGGGGCATGCCCTTCTCGACCAGGCGGACGACGTTCTCGATCATCACGATGGCGTCGTCGACGATGAAGCCGGTCGCGATCACCAGCGCCATCAGCGACAGGTTGTCGATGGTGAAGCCCGCCAGCGCCATGATGCCGAAGGTGCCCATGATGGACAGCGGCAGGGCGATACCCGGCACGATGGTCGCGCGCAGGGTGCGCAGGAACAGGAAGATCACCAGCACCACCAGCACCACCGCAACGATCAGGGTGAGCTGCACCTCGGCGACCGAGGCGCGGATCATCTCCGTCCGGTCGGCGACGACGGAAAGCTGGGTGCCGGCGGGCAGGGCGCGTTCCAGGGATTGGAGCTGCGCGCGCAGCGCCTCGACGGTCGCGACGATGTTGGCACCCGGCTGGCGCTGGATGTCGAGCAGGATCGCCGGCCTGCCGTTGAACCAGGCGGCGGTCAGCGTGTTCTCCAGGTCCTCGGTCGCCGCGCCCACGTCGCGCAGCCGCACCGGGGCCGCGCCGCGCCAGGCGATGATGACGTTCTCGAAGGCGGCGGGCGAGTTGAGCTGGTCGTTCGCCATCACCGCCGAGGCCTGTTGCGGCCCATCCACCGACCCCTTGGGCCCGGCGACATTGGCCGCGACGATGGCGCTGCGCACGTCTTCCAGCCCGAGGCCGTAGGAGGCGAGGCGCTGCGGATCGACCTGCAGCCGCACCGCGGGGCGCATGTTGCCCTGCACCGCGACGCGCCCGACGCCGCCGACCTGCGCGAGGCGCTGCGCCAGCAGCGTATCCACCACATCCGACAGCCGCGCGACGGGCTGCGTGTCGGATGTCAGCGCCAGCGTCAGGATCGGCGGGTCCGCCGGGTTCACCTTCTGGTAGGTCGGCGGATAGGGCAGGGAGGAGGGCAGCGTGCCGCGCGCGGCGTTGATCGCCGCCTGCACGTCCTGCGCCGCGTCGTCGATGTCGCGCCCGAGGTTGAATTGCAGCGTGATGCGGCTGACCCCGGGCCCACTGACCGAGACGATCTCGTTCAGCCCGGAGATCTGTGCGAGCTGGCGTTCCAGCGACGCCGTGACGAGCACCGCCACCGTGTCGGGAGAGGCGCCGGGGAGCTGCGTCGTCACCTGGATGGTCGGGAAATCGACCTCGGGCAGGGAGGAGACGGGCAGGCGCAGATAGCCATAGATCCCCGCCAGCAGCATCGCGACCGCGAGCAGCGAGGTGGCGATCGGCCGCGCGATGAAGGGGGCCGAAATGTTCATGGCGGGGCCTTAGCCTGGCGGGCCGGGCGGCGGTCCCCCGCCACCCGGCGGGCCACCGGGCGGTCCGCCCTCATTGCCCGGGCGGCGCCGGCGCGGCGGCTGGTTCACGGTGGAAGGGGGGCGCACCGGCTCGGCCACCTGCACGGCCGCACCCGGCGTCAGGCGCAGCGCGCCGGAGGTGACAACACGCTCGCCCGGCCGCAGCCCGCGGCTCACGACCGCCTGGGTGCCGGTGACGACGCCGAGGGTGATCAGCCGCTGCTCGACCGTGCTGTCCTCCTTCACCACGAAGGCATAGGGGCCGTCGGGGCCGCGCTGCACGGCAACCAGCGGGATGGCGGTGACGTTGCGCAGCGTGGCGACCTGAAGCTGCACGTTCACGAAGGCACCCGGCCACAGGCGCTGATCCTCGTTCGGGAAGGTCGCCTTCAGGCGGATCGTGCCGGTCGTCGAATCGACCTGGTTGTCCACGGTGACCAGCGCGCCGACGGGATTGGGCGGTGGCGCGGAACCATCCAGCCGCGGGGCAGCGGATTCGGACAGCCGCGCTTCCACCCGCACCGGGCCGGCGGCGATCGCCTCCTGCACCTGGGGCAGTGCCTGCTGCGGCAGGGTGAAGGTGATGCTGATGGGGCGAAGCTGCGTCAGGGTGACGATACCCGAGGAGCTCGACTGCACGAGGTTGCCGATATCGACCTGCCGCAGCCCGACGCGCCCGTCGATCGGCGCGCGGATGACGGTGTAGTCGAGCTGCACCTGCGCATTGTCGATCGTCGCCTGGTCGTACTGCACCTGGGCTTCGAGCTGCGCGACCGAGGCACGCTGCGTGTCCAGCGTCTGCTGGGAAGCGCCGTTGATGCGCATGAGCTGCTGGTAGCGCTGGAGGTCGAGCCGCGCATTGGCGAGCTGCGCCTCCCGCTGCGCCTTGGTCGCCACCGCCTGGTCCAGCGCCGCCTGCAGGGCGCGCGGGTCGAGCCGCAGCAGTACGTCGCCCGCCTTCACCTCCTGGCCCTCGGTGAAGGCGATCTCGGTGATGCGGCCGGTCACCTGCGGCACGACGGTGATGGTGTTGAAGGCCTGCACAGTGCCGAGCGCGTCGAGCAGGATCGGCACGTCGGTCACGGCGGCTTCGGCCGTGGTGACGGGAATGGCGACGCGGCCGCGCGGCGGCCCGCCGGCGGGCGCGGCGGCGGTGGGCGTGGCGGGCGCCGGCAGGAAGGGCAGCATGCCGCGCTGCCAGGCATACCAGCCCGCGCCGCCCGCGAGCGGCAGGAGCAGCCAGGGCCAGAGGCGCCGACGCCGCGGTGCCGCGGGCGTTTCGATCGTCCGCTTCGCCTCGTCGGGCTTCGGGGGGCGGGGCAGCTCGTTCATGATGCGGGCCTCGTCCGGGTCTGGCGGGCAGTATCCACGATCCAGCCGCCACCCAGCGCCACGAACAGCGCCGCGGCCGATTGCAGCCGCGATGCCTGCGCCTGGGCCAGCGCCGCGCGGGCGGAGAACAGGTTGGACTGGGTGTTGAGCAGGGTCAGCAGGTCGATGGTGCCGGCGCGGAACTGCGCATCCGCGACCGCATAGGCGCGCTGCGCGGCATCCACCCGCGCGGCCTGGAGCGTCACCAGCTCCCGGTCGTTGGACAGCGCGGAGAGGCTCGTCTCGGCATCCTGCAGGGCGGCGAGGATCGCGCGCCGGTAATTGGCCAGCAGTTCCTCCCGCCGCGCGCGCGTCTGGGCGAGCTGGGCGCGCAGCGACCCGCCATCGAAGATGGGCTGGGCGATGCCGGCGCCGATGCCGTAGATCGTCGCGCCCGGCCGCAACAGGGTCTGCAGGGCGATGCTCTGCAGCCCGCCCTCGGCGGTGAGGGTGATGGTGGGGAACAGGGCCCCGCGCGCGGCGGTGACGTCGGCGCTGGCGGCGGCGAGGTTGGCCTCGGCCTGGCGCACATCCGGCCGGCGCGTCAGCACCTCGGAGGGCAGGCCCGCGGTGACTTCGGGCACACGGATGGCCGCGAGGCGCTGGGCCGCGACCGACACCTCCGCGGGCATCACGCCGGCGAGGGTCGCGAGGGCGAAGGTATCGGCCTCGATGGTCCGGCGCAGCGGCGGCACCTGGGCGCGCTGCTGCGCCACCACGGTTTCCTGCTGCGCCACGTCGAGCCCCGTCGCGGTGCCGACCGTCATGCGTTCGCGCAGGATCAGCAGGGTGCGTTCGGCGGTGCTGAGGTTCTCCTGCTGTACGGCGAGCTGTTCCTGGGCGCCGAGCAGGTCGAACAGCGTCGTCGCGACCGAGGATTGCGTCGCCAGCGTGACCGTGCCGATGTCGAATTCCGCCGCCGAGACGCTGTCCCGCGCCGATTGCTGCTGCGCCGCCAGCCGGCCCCAGAAATCCACCTGGTAGCTGGCGCTGAGCGAACCGCCATATTGCCGGCCGGCATTGGCCGGGGTGCCCGGCGTCGAGGAGGTGCCGCGGGTGCGCGCGATGGACGCGCTGGCATCGACCTGGGGCAGGAGCTGCGCGCCGGCGATGCGCAGCGCCTCATCCGCCTGGCGCAGGCGGGCGATCGAGGCGGCCATGTCGAGATTGCCCGCCATCGCCCCGGCCATCAGCCGGTCGAGATCCGGGGCGCCGAAAGCCCGCCACCAGTCGGGATCGGGCGGCGCCGCGGCGGCGGGCGTCGCGCCGGCCGAAACGAAGCGCGCCGGGGCGACCAGGCCCGACTCAGCCGGTTCGATCGGCAGGGCGCAGGCGGACAGGGCGAGCGTCAGCATGGCGGCGCAGGGGACCGAGCCCCGGCGGATCGGTGGTGGGGAGGACGACACGGAACCAGACATCAACCTGCATCGCGACCATGGGTGCGACCCCTTCGCAACGCTATTTGGCCCGGCGCGGGACGCTCCGCCAGTATCGAAAGGAAACAAGGGGATTGCGGCCTCTCGGTGGCCCGCGCATGACAGCCGAGGCCCCTCGGCCAAGGGAAACGTCATGGACAACGATACCACCCATCTGTGCACCGCCGACGAGACTTCCATCACCGTGCGCGGCAAGGACCTGGTGAACGACCTGGTCGGCCACCTGACCTATACCGAAATGGTGTTCTTCCTGCTGCGCGGTCGCGTCCCGACCCCGGCGGAAACCCGCGTACTGGACGCCTGCCTGGTGGTGCTGATGGAGCACGGGCTGACGCTGAACACCCTGACCGCGCGATTCGTCGCCAGCGCCGTGCCCGACCAGATGCAGGTGGCGATGGGCGCGAGCCTGATGACCATCGGCGATACCTTCATGGGGACGATGGAAGGCTGCGCCCGCATCCTCCAGGCCGGGGTCCGGGAAGGCGGCGATGCGCGGGCCTATTGCGCGGCCGTGGTGGCGAAGCACCGCGCCGAGAAGAAGGCCGTGCCGGGCTTCGGCCACCGCTTCCACAAACCCGACGACCCCCGCTCGCCACGCCTCTTCGCCATCGCCGAGGAAGCCGGCGCAGCGGGGCCGCACATCGCGATGTTGCGGATCCTCGCCGAGGAGGTGGACCGCGCGGCGGGACGGCACATCACGATCAACGCCACCGGGGCGATCGGGGCGCTGTTCTCCGATATCGGTTTCGGGCCGGAGGTGATGCGCGGCCTCGCCGTGGTGTCGCGCAGCGGCGGGCTGGTCGCGCATATCGCGGAGGAACGGGAGAGCGGATCGGCCCGGCTGATCGAGAAACTGGCGAAGCAGGCCGTGCGGTACCGGGATCCGGCATGACGGAACGGGGCGCCGACGCCGGGCACTCGCCGCAAGCACCGTTCGCGAAGCGCCCTGTGCGCACGGGAGCGGGTTGCGGGGCCGCATCCTGACACCGGGGCAGCACACCAGGTGACGGTTTCCAAAGGCCCTGTGGCCTTTGGTGGGGGAGGTCTGGAGGGGGCAAGGCCCCCCCCAATTCCTCATCGCCCGGGGCTAGGCTGGTCGTCGCCTCCCGGAGCCCGCCCCATGCCGAACGATGTTGCCCTGTCCCTCGATGCCTCGCTGCGCGCGCGGGCGAAGCGCGTGATCCCGGGCGGGATGTGGGGGCACCTGAACGCCGCGAACCTGCCCGAGGGCTATCCGCAATTCTTCGTCTCGGCCGAGGGATGCCGGCTGCGCGACGCCGATGGCCGGGAGTTCATCGACTTCATGTGCGGCTGGGGACCGATGGTCGTGGGCTATCGCAACCCCGCGGTCGAGGAGGCGGCGCGCCGCCAAGCCGCGCTGGGCGACGCGATGAACGGGCCGGCGCCGGTGCTGGTGGACCTCGCCGAGACGCTGGTGGGGATGATCCCGCATGCGGATTGGTGCCTGTTCCAGAAGAACGGCACGGATGCGACGACCTTGTGCGTGACCGTCGCGCGGGCCGGGACGGGGCGGCGCAAGGTGCTGGTCGCGCGCGGATCGTATCATGGGGCGGTGCCGTGGTGCTCGCCCTCCCTGGCCGGCGTCACGGCCGAGGACCGGGCGCATCTGATCCCGTTCGACTACAATGACGCGGCCTCGCTCCAGGCCGCGGCGGACCAGGCGAAGGGCGATCTCGCGGCGATCATCCTGACCGCCTTCCGCCACGACATGGGCCGCGACCTGGAACTGCCCGACCCGGACTTCCTGCGCGCCGCGCGCGCCATCTGCGACGCCGGGGATGCGGCGCTGATCCTCGACGACGTGCGGGCGGGCTTCCGGCTGGATCTCGGCGGGTCGTGGGAGGGCACCGGGGTGCGGCCGGACCTCGCCGCCTACAGCAAGGCGATCGCGAACGGGTACGCGCTGGCGGCGGTGACGGGCGCCGACCGCTTCCGCGAGGCGGCGACGAAGATCTATTCGACGGGGTCCTTCTGGTGCGGCGCCGTGTCCATGGCGGCGGCGCTGGCGACGCTCGCGGAGCTGCGGCGGGTCGATGGCCCGGCGCGGATGCGCGCGATGGGCGAACGCTTCCGTGCGGGCATGGCGGCGCTGGCGTCGCGGCACGGCATCGGCATTCGGCAATCCGGCCCGGCGCAGATGCCGCTGGTGCTGTTCGAGGACGACCCCGACTGGCGCAAGGGCGCGGCCTTCTGTGCGGGCGCGCTGCGCGCCGGGGCCTTCTTCCATCCCCGGCACAACATGTTCCTCTCCACCGCGCATGCGGAGGCGGATATCGACCTCGCGCTGCAGGCGGCGGATGCGGGCTTCGAAGCGGTCGCGCGGATGGGCTGAGGGGCGTCAGCCGGGGCTGTCGAAGGCCACGCCCTCGAAGCGGGCCATGACCTCGCGCATCCCGTCCGGGATCGGCGTGGGGCGGCGCGTTTCCTGGTCGGTCAGGACCCAGACGATCTCCCCGGTCGCGAGCAGCGTGTCGCCACCCTTCGGGAAGACGGCGGTATGGAAGGTGATGGAGCTGCGCCCGATGCGCGTGCAGAGGGCGCCGATCTCGATCTCGGCCTTGCGGCCGATCGCGACCTTGTATTCGACCAGGCCGCGGACGACGTGGAATTCGGCGCCCGCGTCCTTCATCGCCTCGCTGTAGCCGGCGGCGCGGATGTAGTCCGACACCGCTTCGTCGTACCAGGCGAGGTAATGGCCGTTGAAGACGATGCCCTGGGTGTCGAGCTCGACGTAGCGGACCTTGTGTTCGTAGAAGAAACGGAAATCGGCGCGGCTCGGCATGGTCAAGGCGGGCTCCGGGTCTGGGGGCATCGCAAAGGCGTGGCGGCTGCCCATATGTTCGGATAGGATGACGCGGACGCGAAGAGGGTGCGACATGTCGGGCAGCCAGCCCCAGCCGAAGCCGCAGACGGGCAGCAGCCCGATGCAGCCGGTGCGCCCATCGCAGCCCGCGGCCTCATTCAATCCCTTTGCCAGCAACCCGGTCGGTACCGATGTGATCATCAAGTCCTTCGGGATCACGGAGCCAAGGCCGGCAGCGACGCCAAAGCCCCGGTAGCGAGGCCAGTGCCAGGACGACCAGGATGGGCGTCGGCCAGCGAAACTCGGCAAGGATCACATAGGTCAGGGCAGCGGCGACGCCCGTGACGGGCGCGCGGACCATCAGCGTCAGCGCGGCCTTGTGCCGCGACGCGGTGATGGTCGCCCGCCTGCTGTTCCGGGCGAAGCTGTCATCCAACTCGGCGGCAATGACGGCGAAGGTCTGCACCACCCCGAGATCGGCGATGCCGGCGCGCCACAGGCGCCGCGGCCGCCGTGCCGGCGCATCGATCTCTGATGTTCCGAGCCCCCGTAGGGCGAGCCAGGCCGCGGCCGACCACAACAGCGCCGCGGCCATCAGCCCGACCGCGGCGGCGACCGGCAGCCAAGCCTCCCGCACGAAGGCGGAGGCCGCCCCGGCCAGCGCCGCGAGGGTCAGGGTTATGCATTGCTGGACGAGGGCGTTAAGCTTCGTGTCGAGCGCATTGCTCGCCGCGATCTGCGTGTCGATCAGCTTCTGCGCCTGGCGCAGGATTTCTTCCGCGACCTTCTCGGGAACCTGACCGGGGTCGGGAAGGACAGGTGGCGCGGCGCTCTCGCGATCCGCCGCGCCCTCCATGCGGTTAGCCCCGCGCCACCTTCACCGCCGCGGTCGCGGCCTGGACCATCAGCCCGACCTCGTTGGCGATGGTGACCAGCTTGAAGCCCTTCTTGATCATCTTGTTCGCATAGGCCGGCGTGCCGTTGTGCAGCCCCGCCGCGATGCCGCGCTTGCCCGTTTCCTCGAGCAGCATGTCGTAGATGGCGAGGATCTCGGGGTCCTCGACGTCCAGCTTCGGCTCCTTGCCATAGGAGAAGGAGAGGTCCGAGGGGCCGACATAGATGCCGTCGATGCCCGGCACGTCGAGGATCGCCTTGATGTTGGCGATCGCCTGCTTGGTCTCGATCATCGGAATGACGAGGATCTCGTCATTCGCGGTCTTCTGGTAGCTGCCCGAGGAGCCATAGGCCCCGGCGCGGATCGGCCCGTTCGACCGCGTGCCGGCCGGCGGATACTTGCAGTATTGCACCAGGGCGCGGGCCTCGGCTTCCGTGTTCACCATCGGGCAGATCACGCCCATCGCCCCGGCATCGAGCACCTTGCCCACGATGCCCGGCTCGTTCCACGGCACGCGCACCATCGGCACCGCGCCGGAGGGCTGGATGCCCTGGAAGCAGGCGACGCAGGACAGGTAGTCCTGCACCCCGTGCTGCATGTCCACGGTCACCGAGTCCCAGCCGCACTTGGCATACATCTCGGCGGAGAAGGCGTTGGGGATGGCGAGCCACCCGTTCACCACCGCCTTGCCGGCCTTCCACGCTTCCTTCACCGCATTCGCCATGTGCGCCGCTTCCTCGTTGTTGTCGGGCTGCTATGGCAGTGACGCTAGGCCGCGTCCGGAGGCTCGTCAAACCGGGTTCTGGACGCGGCGGGGCGTCGGGGGCAGGGTGCGGCGCATGAGCCCCTGGAGCGTCTCCTCGGAGACGGGCGTGCTGACCGACGTGCTGGTCTGCCCGCCCGACCATTACCGCTGGATCCCCACCAACAGCATCGTCCGCCGCACCCTCGCCGGGGCGCAGCAGCCCTCTCCCATGGCCCTCGCGGCGCAGCACCGGGAACTGGTCGCGGCGCTGGAACAGGGGGGCGCGCGGGTGCATGTGCTGCCGCCCGAACCGCATCTGCCCTACATGGCCTATACGCGGGATTCCGTGGTGGTCACGCCGTGGGGGCCGGTGCTGTGCCAGCTCGAACGCCCGCAGCGGCGCGGGGAATACGCCGCGCTGATCGACTTCCATGACGGGGCCTTCTGGCGGAAATCCTCCGCCGGCACGCTGGAAGGCGGGGACATCCACATCCTGAAGCCGGGGGTGGCCTGCGTCGGCGTCTCGGGCGGGCGCACCGACCTCGCCGGCGCGGAGCAATTCGCCGCCTGGCTGCGCGCCGAAGGCTGGGACGTGCGGATCGAGAGCTTCGACGAGCATTTCCTGCATCTCGACGTGCTGTTCTGCCTGGCCGCGCCCGGTCTCGCCGTCGCCTGCCTCGACGTGCTCGATCCCGATTTCGTCGCCTGGCTGGGCTCGCACGGCATCCGTTGCCTCGACGTGCCGTATCGCGAGGCGATGAGCCTCGGCTGCAACCTCATCGCCCTGGGCGGCGGGCGTGTGGTATCCGCACGCGGTTCAGCCCGGCTGAACGCCGCGCTGCGGGCCGAAGGGCTCACCGTTCTCGACCCCGAACTCTCCCTGTTCACCGCCGGCGGCGGCGGACCCCATTGCCTGACCTGCCCGCTCAAGCGGGAGGAGTGACCTGAGATGAGCGCCACCAGCACCACAGCCGTCGATGCCGTCATTGCCGCCGCGCGCGGCTTCCTCGGCGACCGCATGTCCACCAACAATGCGGTGCGCGAACAGCACAGCCGCGGCGAGGACACCACCACGCCGACGCTGCCCGACGCCGTCGCCTTCGTGGAGACGACGGAGGAGGTCTCCCGCCTGCTCGCGCTCTGCCACCAGCATGGTGTGCCCGTCACGCCCTTCGGCGCCGGCACCTCGCTGGAAGGCCATGTGAATCCGGTCCGGCGCGGCATCTCGCTCGACCTCTCCCGCATGAAGGCGGTGCTGGAGGTGAATGAGGAGGACATGGACTGCCTCATCGAACCGGGGGTGACGCGGCAGGAGCTGAACACCTTCCTGCGCGACAAGGGGCTGTTCTTCCCGGTCGATCCCGGCAGCCATGCCTCGATCGGCGGCATGTGCGCGACGCGCGCCTCGGGCACCAACGCCGTGCGCTATGGCACGATGCGCGAGGCGGTGCTGGGCCTCGAAGTGGTGCTCGCCGACGGGCGCGTGATCCATACCGGCGGGCGCACGCGCAAGGCGGCCAATGGCTATGACCTGACGCGGCTGTTCATCGGTTCGGAAGGCACGCTCGGCGTCATCACCAAGGTGCGGCTGCGCCTGCAGGGCATTCCGGAGGCGACCTCCGCCGCGGTCTGCCAGTTCCCCACCCTCGCCGCCGCGGTCGAGACGGTCATCACGGTCATGCAGACCGGCATCCCCGTCGCGCGCATCGAGTTGCTCGACGAGGACCAGATGGAAGCCTGCATCAAGTATTCGAAGCTGGAGGGCTTCCGGCTGCTGCCGACGCTCTTCCTCGAATTCCACGGCACCGAGGCGGGGGTGAAGGAACAGGCCGAGGCGGTCGAGGCCATCGCCACGGATTACGGGGCCTCGGGCTTCACCTGGGCCACCGACGCCGAGGCACGGACGAAGCTGTGGCAGGCGCGGCATGATGCCTATTGGGCGGCGATCCACCTCAAGCCCGGCCATCGCGGCATCACCACCGATGTCTGCGTGCCGATCTCGCGCCTCGCGGAGGCGGTGCTCGGTGCCAAGGAGAAGTCGCGCGAGAGCGGCCTGACCTCCTGCATCGTCGGCCATGTCGGCGACGGCAATTTCCACTGCCTGATCCTGTTTCCCGAAGATGATCCGCAGGGGCTGGAACGCGCCTGGGCGCTCGACCGGTCCATCGTCGCCGAAGGGCTGGCGCTGGGCGGGACCTGTTCCGGCGAACACGGCGTCGGCCTCGGCAAGCGCGAGTTCCTGGAACAGGAACACGGCCCGGAGGCACTCGCCGTGATGCGCAGCGTGAAGACGAGCCTCGATCCGCGTGGTATCCTGAACCCGGGGAAAATGTTCAGGAACTGACGGTGTGGATCTGCTCGGGCTGTCGGTACTCGCGCTCACGCTCGGGCATGTCTTCTCCAACGCGGTACGGACGCTGCCGGCCATGGCGGCGGATGTATTGCAGCGGGATCTCGGCGTCAGCGCGGATGGCCTCGCGGCACTGACCGGGGTCTTCCCGGCGGCCTTCGCGCTGGCGATGCTGCCGGTGGGCGTGGCGCTCGACCGCTATGGCGTGAAGCCGACCGCGCTCGCGCTGCTGGCCATCGCGGCGGCTGGCGCGTTGCTCGGTGCCGTCGCGACCGGGCCGTGGTCGATGCTGGTCGCGCAGCTCGTCCTCGGCATCGGCTGCTCCGGCATGCTGATGTGCCCCATGACCTTTGCCGCGAAGATGCTGCCGTCGCAGCGATTCGGCCTGTGGGGCGGGGTGATCCAGGCCTTCGGCAATACCGGGATGCTGCTTTCGGCAAGTCCGCTCGCGCTGCTGGTGGATCACGCCGGCTGGCGCGCGGGCTATCTTGCCTGCGCCCTGCTGGCGCTGGGCGCGGCGGTGGCGGTCGTGACCCTGGTGCGGGAGGTGCGCGTGGTCCCGCAGGCCCGTCGAAGCATGGTCGCCGATGCCCGCGACGTCGTGACGCTGTTCCTTTCGCGCGAGATCCGCGGACCAGTGGTCATCGCCTCCGCCTCCTTCGCCGCGGTGCTGGGCGTGCGCGGGCTGTGGGGCGGGCCCTGGCTGATGGAGGTGAAGGGCCTGGCGCGCGTGCCCGCGGGCAACGTCCTGCTGCTCTGCACCCTCATGCTGATCATCGGTCCTGCCCTTGCCGGGTTGCTGGAGCGCCGCTTCCAGCACCGCCGCGCGGCGCTGCTGGTCGCGGGGCATCTCGGCGCGGCCGCCTGCATCCTGCTGATGGTCGCCGGCGGCCCGCTGGGCTGGGGCGTGACGGCGGATGCCGTGCTGCTGACCGCCTTCGGGCTGCTGATCTCCCTGCAGGTCATCTGCTTCGCCCTGGTGCGCGCGGCCGTGCCGCCGGAGCGGGTGGGACGTGCGCTGTCGGCGATGAACATCGCGTTCTTCGGCGGCGCCGCGGTGCTGCAGGCCGTCTCCGGCCTGGCGGCGTCGGCCGGCGGCATCGGGGCGGCGCTGACGGTCTTCGCCGTGGCGTTGGTCGTGGCCAGCCTGGCCTTCCTGTGGGTGCCCGGTCCGCGGTGATCCGGGCGCGTTGGCGGTTCCGCGCCGGCCCGCTACCATGGCGGAGGAGGCCCCAGATTCCATGATCCGCAGCATCCTCGTCGCGCTCGACGATACCCCGGGCGCCATCGCGGCGCGGGACCTTGCCCTGGCGCTCGCGCGCGCCAGCGGCGCGGCGCTGTCGGCCGCCACGGTGCTCGACTGGCCGCATGTGAAGGATGCGCATGAGGCGGTACCGCCCGGCGGCAGCGCGTTCAAGGAACGCCGCGACGCCGCGCGCGCCCAGCGCGCGGAGGCTGAGGCCGCCGCCTTCTTCGCGGCCTGCGCGGAGGCGGCGGAAGACATCCCCTTCGCCCGCCTGCGCCTGACCGAGGCGCCAGCGCCGGCGCTGCTGGCCGCCAGCGCCACTCATGACGTGATCGTGATCGGCCGCGACTCGACCCTGGGGCTCGAGCAGAACGACGGCGGCGTGGCGCCGGTGATCGGGGCGCTGCTGCGTGAGGGCGCCCGGCCGCTGCTGGTGGTGCCGCCCGCGCCGGCGCCCGCGGTCGAGGGTGGCATCCTGGTCGGCTATGACGGTTCGGTCCCGGCGATGCGGACGCTGCAGCTTTTCGGCCTGCTCGGCCTGGGGCAGGGGGCGGCTGTGCGGGTCCTCGCCGTGGATGAGGCGGCCGCCGAGGCGCAGCGTCTGGCCGAGGAAGGGGCGGCCTATCTCCGCCTTCATGGCCTGTCGGCCGAGCCCGTGGCGGTCGAGGGCAGCCATCCGATGGAGGCGCTGCTGGCGGAAGCCGCCGCCATGCCGGCGCGCATGCTGGTCATGGGCGCCTATGAGCATAGTGGGCTGTACACGTTGTTTACCGGGTCCCTGACCGGGAAGCTTCTCGCCGGCGCGCCCTGCCCGATATTCGTCGCGCATTGATGCCCTGCGGCGCGCCCCGCCGGGCGCGCGACCTGACGAACATATGGCGCGTGGCCTCTCCGGCCTTGACGCACTGCGCAACGACGCGACATGTCTCGCCCGTTCTGATCTGGATACCGACATGAACCGCCTTGTTGCCGGCGCGCTGGCCCTGCTTCTGGCCGGCGCTCAGCCCGCCGCCGCGCAATTCGGGCCGCAGGGTCCGCCAGCGGTCGGCGTCATGACTGCCGAGCGCCGCCCCATCACCGAGACGAGCGAATTCGTCGGCCGGGTCGAGGCGACGGACCGGGTCAACATCCGCGCCCGCGTCACCGGCTTCATCCAGGAACAACTGTTCCGCGAAGGCGGCGACGTGACCGAGGGGCAGGTGCTCTACCGGCTGGAACGTGCGCCCTTCGAGGCGCAGCTCGAACAGGCGCAGGCGAGCCTCGCCTCGGCCCAGGCGCAGCTCGAGAATGCGCGCGTCGCGCTGGCCCGCGCGCGGGAACTGCGCTCGACGGGCGCCGGCACGCAGGTCGCGCTGGACAATGCGCAGGCGGCCGAACGGACGGGGCAGGCCGGGGTGCTCTCGGCCCAGGCGGCGGTGCGCGTCGCGCAGATCAACCTCGGCTATACGGATATCACCGCGCCGATCGCCGGCCAGATCGGGCGCACCAACCTCACCGTGGGCAATGTGGTGGGGCCGGACACGGGGACGCTCGCGACCATCGTCAGCCAGGATCCGATGCGCGTCGCCTTCACCGTCAGCCAGCGCACTGCGCTCGAACTGCGCGACCGCTTCGAAAGCCGCGGCGGGGCGGATGCGGTGCAGGTTCGGATCCGCATCGGGGATGGCCGGATGTACGGGCAGATCGGCCATGTGAACTTCGTCGACAACCAGATCGACCGCAACACCGATACGATCCTGGTGCGGGCGCTGATCCCGAACCCGGTGCGCCAGGCGACCGAGAGCTCGATGCCGGTCACGCCGCGCGAATTGGTGGACGGCCAGTTCGTCACCGTCTTCCTGGAAGGCGCGGAACCCGTGATGACCATCACCCTGCCGCGCGCGGCGGTGCTGCAGGACCAGCAGGGTTCCTACGTCTTCGTGGTGGGCGAGAACAACGTGGCGCAACGGCGCAACGTGACGCTCGGCCGCTCATCGGGCCAGACCGCGGTGATCGAATCGGGCCTGCAGGGCGGTGAGACCGTGATCGTCGAAGGCATCCAGCGCGTGCGGCCCGGCCAGCCGGTGAATCCCTCGCCAGCCGGGGCACCGCCGGGCCCGCGGGCCACGCCGGCGCGAGGCTGATCGCCCGTGTTCTCCGCCATCTTCGTCGACCGTCCGCGCTTCGCGATGGTCATCGCGATCGTCACGGCGCTTGCGGGCGTCCTGGCGATGACGCGCATCCCCGTCTCCCAGCTTCCGGACATCGTGCCGCCGCAGGTCTCGGTGACGACGCGCTTCCCCGGCGCGTCCGCGACCGTCATCGAACAGACCGTGGCGCAGGTGATCGAGGCATCCGTCAACGGCGTGGACCGCATGATCTACATGCGGTCGAACAGCGCCAATGACGGGTCCTACAGCCTCAATGTCTCCTTCCAGCTCGGCACCAACCCGGACCTCGCCACCGTCAATGTGAACAACCGCGTGCAGGCGGCGCTCGCCCGATTGCCGCAGGAAGTGCAGCGGCAGGGCGTGACCGTCCGCAAGCAATCCTCGGCGGTGCTGCAGTTCATCTTCCTCTATTCCGAGAGCGGCGAGCACACGCCGCTGTTCCTGTCCAACTACGCCACCATCAACATCATCGACCGCCTGGCGCGCGTGCCGGGCGTCGGGCAGGTCAGCCTGTTCGGCGCCATGGACTACTCCATGCGCATCTGGTTCGAGGTGGACAAGCTGATCAGCCTGAACCTCACGCCGTCGGACGTGGTGGCGGCGATCCAGGCGCAGAACGTGCAGGCGCCGGTGGGGCGGCTCGGCGGGCGGCCGATGCCGGACGACCAGCAGTTCCAGATCAACCTGGAGACCCAGGGCCGGCTGTCCACGCCGGAGCAGTTCGGCGACATCCTGATCCGCGCCAATCCGGACGGGTCGGTCCTGCGGGTGCGGGACGTCGCGCGCGTCGAGCTCGGCGCGGCCAGCATGGATACGGAAAGCCGCTACGACGGCAAGCCGGCCGTGACCTTCGGCGTCTATCTCCAGCCCGGCGCCAACGCCGTGACGGCGGCCGAGAATGTCCGCCAGGCGATGGAGGAGATGCGCACGCGCTATCCGTCCGGCGTCAACCACCGCATCTTCTTCGACACCTCCGACTTCGTGAACGACACGATCCATGAGGTGATCAAGACGCTGATCGAGGCCTTCATCCTCGTCGTCATCGTCGTCTTCCTGTTCCTGGGGAACATGCGGGCGACGATCATCCCGACTGTCGCCGTGCCGGTCAGCCTGATCGGCTCCTTCATCATTCTCCTGGCGCTCGGCTACTCGGCGAACACCATTTCGCTGCTCGCCATGGTGCTCGCCATCGGTATCGTGGTCGACGACGCCATCGTGGTGGTCGAGAATGTCGAACGGGTGATGGAGGAGGAGCCGCACCTCACGCCGGCCGAGGCCACCAAGAAGGCGATGGCGCAGATCACCGCGCCAATCATCGCCATCACGCTGGTCCTGCTCTCGGTCTTCGTGCCGATCGGCTTCATCCCGGGCCTGTCGGGCGAGCTGTTCCGGCAATTCGCGGTCACCATCAGCGCGGCGATGGTGATCAGCGCGATCAATGCGCTGACGCTCTCACCGGCGCTCTGTGCCGTCTTCCTGCGTCCCCATGCACATGCCGGCGGGCACCGGCCGGGGATCATGGGTCGCTGGCTGCGCAGCATCGACTGGGTGCGCGACCGTTACGCCGGCATCGTGTCGCGGCTGGTGCGCGTGTCGATGCTGTCGCTGGTCCTGACGGGCGGCTTCTTCTTCGGCATCTGGGAGATGGCGAAGATCACGCCCTCGGGCTTCCTGCCGCAGGAGGACCAGGGCGCCTTCTTCGTCCAGGTGCAGCTTCCCCAGGGCGCTTCCGTCTCCCGCACGCGGGAAGCGGTGGTCCAGGTCGAGGAAATCCTGAAGAACATCCCCTCGGTGCAGGGGACGCTGGCGATCGTCGGCTTCTCGCTGATCGATGGCGGGGCACAGTCGAACTCGGCCTTCCTCGTGGCGCGGCTGAAGCCCTTCGCGGACCGGACGACGGCGGCGATGTCGGTGCAGGCGGCGATCGGCCAGGTCTTTGGCGCGGGCCAGGCGGTGCGCACCGCCAATGTCTTCGCCTTCAACCTGCCGCCCATCATCGGCCTCGGCACCGGCGGCGGCTTCGAATACATCCTGCAGGACTATGAGGGCCGGCCGCCGCAGGAACTCGGCGCGGTGATGCTGTCGCTGATCGTCGCGGCGAACCAGGACCCGCAGCTCACCGCGGTCTTCTCGACCTTCAACGCGACCAACCCGACGCTGTACCTGAATCTCGACCGTGAGAAGGCTCAGGCGCTGGGCCTGCGCATCTCGGATGTCTTCACCGCGCTGCAGGCGACGCTGGGCGGCTTCTACGTCAACGACTTCAACCTCTTTGGCCGCACCTGGCAGGTCAACCTGCAGGCCGAGGCGGAAGACCGCCGCGACGTGGACAACATCTGGCGCATCCGCGTGCGCAACACGCGCGGGGAGATGGTGCCGCTGCGCGCGGTCGCCGATGTCGAGACGCGGCTCGGCCCGCAGACGATCTTCCGCTACAACAACTACCGCGCCATCTCGATCAACGGGTCGCCGCGGCCGGGCGTGTCGTCGGGCGATGCACTGGCGACGATGGAAGGGCTGTCCAGGCGCATCCTGCCGCCCGGCTACGGCTATGAATGGACCGGCACGGCCTTCCAGGAGAAGCTCGCCTCGGGGCAGACGGTCTACATCCTCGCGCTCGCGGTGATGTTCGCCTACCTGTTCCTCGTCGCGCTCTACGAATCCTGGGTCATCCCGGTCCCGGTGCTGCTCTCGGTGGCGGTGGGCGTGCTGGCGGCCTTCGGGGCGCTGTTCGTCGCGCATATGTCGCTCGACATCTATGCGCAGATCGGGTTGGTCGTGCTGATCGCGCTTGCCGCGAAGAACGGCATCCTGATCGTCGAATTCGCCAAGGAGAAGCGCGAGGAAGGCCTGTCCATCCGCGAGGCCGCGATCATGGGGGCGAAGCTGCGTTTCCGCGCGGTGATGATGACCTCGATCGCCTTCGTGCTGGGCCTGGTGCCGCTGGTCTTCGCCACGGGTGCGGCCATGCTGTCCCGCCGGGCGGTCGGCACGGCGGTGTTCGGCGGCATGATCGGGGCGGCGGTGATCGGCATCTTCGTCATCCCGATGCTCTACGTGGTCTTCCAGTCGATGCGGGAATGGACGAAGCGGCGCTTCGGGGGGAAGGGCACGGCGGAGAGCGTCTGATCCCCCCTTCCCATTCCGCCCCGGCATCGCAGATGATGAGGGTCAGGAGCCAAGGGAGACATCGGGCATGGCGAAGTTCGGCCTGAGCCAATCCATCCGCCGCGTGGAGGATCCGCGCCTGCTGAAGGGCGGGGGGCGGTATACGGACGACGTGGCAGTGCCCGGCCAGGCGCAGGGTTATGTCCTGCGCAGCCCGCATGCGCATGCGACGATCCTGTCCATCGACATCGCGGCGGCCAAGGCCATGCCGGGGGTGCTGGGGATCTGGACGGCGGCGGATCTGAAGGCCGCGGGCATCGGCGACCTGCCTTGCCTGGCGCCGGTGAAGTCCGTCGATGGCAGCCCGACCTCGGAGACGCCGCATCCGGCGCTGGCCGATGGCGTGGTGCGCTATGTCGGCGATCCGGTCGCCTTCGTCGTGGCCGAGACCAGCAAGCAGGCCCGCGACGCCGCCGAAGCGATCGAGGTCGACTACGATATCCGGCCGGCCGCGACCGACCTCGCCACCGCCACCGAGCCCGGCCAGCCGCAGCTCTGGGCCAGCGCGCCGAACAACACCTGCTTCGACTGGCATGTTGGCGATGCGGCGAAGGTGGATGGGCTGATCACGTCGGCCGCGCATGTCACCACGCTGCGCATCGTGAACAACCGCGTCATCGTCGCCTCGATGGAGGCGCGCGCCTCGCTTGCCGAATATGACGCCGCGAAGAACCACTGGACGATCACGACCAACACCCAGGGGTCCTGGCTGGTGCGCAACGTGCTGGCGCAGTCCATCTTCAAGCTGCCCACGGATAATTTCCGCGTCGTCACGCCGGATGTCGGCGGCGGTTTCGGGATGAAGATCTTCATCTACCCCGAACACGTCCTGACCGCCTTTGCGGCGCGGGAACTGAAGCGCGCGGTGAAGTGGACCTCGGAACGCACCGAGGCCTTCCAGTCCGACACCCATGGCCGCGACAACATCACCATCGGTGAGCTGGCGCTGGACAAGGACGGCAGGTTCCTCGCGCTGCGCACCAAGAACTGGGCGGGGATGGGCGCCTATCTCAACACCTTCGCGCCGTTCATCCCGACCGCCGCGGGGACCAAGGTGCTGGCCAGCGTCTACAGCTTCCAGGCGATCCACGCGCGGGTCGTCGGCGTGATGACCAACACCGTGCCGGTCGACGCCTATCGCGGCGCCGGGCGCCCCGAGAGCAACTACCTGGTCGAGCGCCTGATCGACACCGCGGCGCGCGAGATGGGCATCGACCGTATCGAGCTGCGCAAGCGCAACATGGTGCCGTCGTCGTCCATGCCCTACGTCTCGGCGATGGGGCAGCGCTACGATTCCGGGGAGTTCGCGCAGATCCTCGACACCGCCCTGACGAAGATCGACTGGGCCGGGTTCAAGGGGCGCGAGGCGGAATCCGCGAAGAAGGGCCGCAAGCGCGGCATCGGCCTCGCCTATTATCTGGAAGCGACGGGCGGTGCGCCAACGGAGAACGCCTCGGTCAAGTTCACTGAGGATGGCTATGCCGATGTCTATGTCGGCACCCAATCGACCGGGCAGGGACATGAGACGGCCTATGCGATGATGACGAGCTTCGAGCTCGGCATCCCGATCGAGAAGATCCGCATCCGCCAGGGCGATTCCGACAGCCTGCCCGATGGTGGCGGCACCGGCGGTGCGCGCAGCCTGTATTCGGAAGGCCAGGCCATCCTGGTGACCACGGCCTCGGTCGTCGAGAAGGGCAAGAAGGCGGCGTCGGAGCATCTCGAAGCCGCCATCGCGGATATCGAGTTCACCTCGGCCAGCGGCAGCTTCGGCGTGGTCGGCACGGATCGCAGCGTCGGTATCCTCGACCTCGCTGCCTCGCAGCTCCGCAAGGCGAAGGCCGGGCAGGAGGTAACGCTGCTCGACGCCACCGAGACGGCCGAGATCAAGTCCCACACCTTCCCCAATGGCTGCCACATCGCGGAAGTCGAGGTGGACCCCGAGACCGGCATCGTGCGCATCCCGCGCTACATCGTGGTGGACGATGTCGGCCATGCGCTGAACCCGTTGATCGTGCGCGGCCAGGTGCATGGCGGCGTGACCCAGGGCATCGGCCAGGCGCTGCTGGAACGCACGGCCTTTGATACGGAAAGCGGGCAGCTCCTCTCCGCCTCCTTCATGGACTATGCCCTGCCGCGCGCCGACGACCTGCCCTCCATCGAGGTGGAACTGGTCGAGGTGCCCTGCGAGACCAATCCGCTCGGCGTGAAGGGCGCGGGCGAGGCGGGCGCCGTGGGATCGCCGCCGGCGGTGATCAATGCGCTGGTGGATGCGCTGGGCGTGGCGATCGACATGCCGGCGACGCCGGAGACGGTCTGGCGGGCGCTGCAGGCGGCCTGAGTGCTGGCCTGGGGCTATGCCCCGCCGGGGCGACGATTGGTCTCGGCTGTTGGATCGGGGAGGGGCTTTGCCCCTCCCCGAACCCCGCCCCAGCAAAGGCCGAAAGGCCTTTGCAAACCTCGACTTGGCGCCAGGCGCCGGGGGCAGAATGATCCCGAAGCCCGCCTTTGCGCATGGAACGTGCTGCAGGGATCGGCGAGCCATGCCTGCAACCGAGCCAAGTGACGGTTTCCAAAGGCCCTGTGGCCTTTGGTGGGGAGAGCTCGAGAGGGGCGAAGCCCCTCTCGATTCCACAGCATAGAGGCGAGGGCGATCCAGAAAGTCCTTGCCGGGACAGGCGTCAGGCATGGGCAGCGCCCGTCACCGGTTCGCCTGTGCTTGCGTCGCGCCCTCTCCCGGCCCATCTCCGCCCCCATGGTCATCCTGCGTCCTTCCCTCCCCCGCAAGGTGACGGGCTGGTCCCTGCTGGTGCTGGGCGTGCTCGGCCTCGTCCTCCCCTTCCTCCAGGGTTTCCTGTTCCTCGCCCTTGGCGTCTTCGTCCTGCGCGACCAGCACATCTGGGCCGCGCGGCGTTGGGGCTGGGTCGAGGGCCGCTGGCCGCAGCATGTCTCCCGCATCGAGGAGACGGAAGCCTCGCTGTGTCGCCGCTGCGCCGGTGCGGCGGAACGGGTGCGGCGCCTGTTCAGTCGGGCCTGACGGGCCTAAACCCTCGCCTCATGCATCGTCTCTGGCTGTTCCTCGGGGCCGTGGCCGGGCTCGTTGCCGTCGCTCTTGCCGCCTGGGCGGCGCATGGGGCGCCGGCTTCGTATGAACTCGCTTCCCGCCGTTCGGTGGACAGCGCGCTGACCATGCAGGGCTGGCACGCCCTGGCGCTGCTCGCGGTGGGGCTGATGGCCGAACGCGGCCGGTGGCTGGCCCATGCGGCCGGGGCGTGTTTCGCGCTCGGCATCGTGCTGTTTTGCGGCGCCGTGTGGTGGAACGTCACGGGCGGCGCCCGGCTGCCCATCCCGGCCGCGCCGATCGGCGGGACACTGCTGATGGCCGGTTGGGCGGTGCTCGCGATCGCCGCGCTGAAGCGGTGATCCGCAGCGCCTACCTGGCCGCCGAGGGCTTCGAGCGCGACCTCGAGGAAGATCTGCGCCGCGCCGGGGCGGGCATCGCCTCATGGCATGGTCGCCTCGCGCTGTCGCCCGATCCGGCGGTCGCCGCGCCCTGGGCGCTCGATATCTGGACCGATCCGCGCGAGATCCCGGTCGTCTCGGTCAAGGCCGGGGCGGATGCGTTGCGCGCGATCCAGCGCAACTGGTCGCATTACCCGCTGCTGCATCATCGCCGTTCGGCGCTGCTGGCCGAGCGCCTGCCGCCGGTGAAGGCTCGTCCGCTGGTCTTCCCCGAAGCCGCGCCGAGCGCGCATCTCGGCGCCTGGACGCTGCTCGCGCCTGACCGGATGCTGGCAAGCCCCACCAAGACCAGCACCTTCATCAATGGGGAACCCCGCTTCGCTGAAGATCGGGAGGGGCCACCCTCCCGCGCCTATCTGAAGCTGTGGGAAGGGCTGACGCGCATCGGCCGGCATCCGGTGCCGGGGGAGACCTGCCTCGACCTCGGCGCTTCCCCGGGCGGCTGGACCTGGGTGATCGCGAAGCTCGGCGCGCGGGTCTGCGCGGTGGACAAGGCGCCGCTCGATCCGGCCATCGCGGCCATGCCCGGCGTTTCCTGCCGCCAGGAGAGCGCCTTTGGCCTGGATCCCCGGCAGGAAGTGCCGGTGGATTGGCTGTTCTCGGACATCATCTGCTACCCGGCCCGCCTGCTCGGCCTGGTGCAGCGCTGGATCGAGGCCGGCGCGGTGCGCAACGTCCTCTGCACGCTGAAATTCCAGGGCGAGACGGACCACGACACGGCCGCCGCCTTCGCCGCGATTCCCGGGGGACGGCTGTTCCACGCCTTCCACAACAAGCACGAACTGACCTTCGTGCGGCTCGACCCCGGCGCCGGATAGATTTTTTCGACGTCCGGGCCCGCTCTGGCACGCCGGCTGCAATGTGCCTGCCTGCGCCAGGACGGCGTGACCCGACAGAAGGACGGGTGAGACCATCACGGAGTATGCGGCCATGCCGATCGACCCGGACCGTTCCCCCACTGCCCCTCAGGCGATCCGGGCCTTTCGCATGCAGAGCCAGCAGGATGCGGCTCGGCTTCAGGCCGCCGGCGGCCAACAGGAATTCGCCGCCAGGCTGCAAACATTGCAGCACCGACCCGCCAACATGGCGGGACCGGGTACACCCACGGGCAATACGCTCGCCACCCTGCTCCAGCGGCTGGATACCGACCAGGATGGACGGATCACGCCGCTGGAACTGCGGGCCCGCACGGAAGGCCAGTTCTCCCCGCCTTCGACCGCCGAGGTGACAAGTCGCTGACCGCCCATCGCGGCGATTCCCTCCGGCCGCGAATTGTCCCGGCGCCTGGGGCGCCCGCTTGCGCTCGCGCCGCCTGCTCCAGCTCATCGTCTTGCGAGCATCTTCACACGTTCAGATGATTCCATCTGAACGCGATCTGCTCTAGCTGACGGGGCATGGACGTCATGCCGCCGCTCCGCGAGTCGCGGTCCCGCCGCGAAGGCGCGCTCGCCATCGCCCGGCGGGTCTGGCAGGCGGCTGCTTCGGACCGGATTTCGCTGACCGCGGCGGGCTGCGCCTTCTACGCGACGCTGGCGCTGTTCCCGGCGATCTTCCTGCTGGTGCTGATCTACGGCATGGCCTTCGACAGCGCGACGGTCGAACCGCAGCTCGACACCCTGCGGGAGCTGGTCCCGCCCGAAACCTTCGATCTCATTGCCGACCGGCTGCATGCGCTGGTCGAACAGCCGCGCCCCTCCATGAGCTGGGGCGCTATCGTATCGGGTGGGGTGGCGATCTGGTCGGCCTCGGCGGGCACGCGCTCGATGCTGGGGGCGCTGAACCTCGCCCATGGCGTCACCGAAACGCGTGGCTTCCTGCATTATCACCTGCTCGCGATCGGCATCACCCTCGCGGCCACGGTGGCCGCGACTTTCGCCATCGCCTCCCTGGTCGCGCTGCCGGGGGTGGCCGCGCTGTTCGGCCTGCCCGCGCCGCAGGCCTGGACGCTGCGGGGCCTGTCGATGGGCACGGTGCTGCTCTTCGTCTTCATCGGCCTGCTCGTGGTCTATCGGCTCGGCCCGTCGGGCGCGCATCCGGGCTGCCTGTGGACCCTGCCCGGGGCGGTGGTCGCGACGCTGCTCTGGGCCGCGGCCTCCTTCGGCTTCACGCTCTATGTCTCGAACTTCGCGACCTATGACCTGATGTATGGGCCGCTCGGCGCGGTGGTGGCGCTGCTGATGTGGTTCTGGGTCAGCGTCTATGTCGTGCTGCTCGGCGCCGAGCTGAATGTCGCGCTGATGGAGCAGCACGCCTCGACGGAGGCCTGACGGCTGGGCAGGATCGCGGGCGGAGGAGAACGCCCATGACCCTGCCCGTCATCGCGGAACTGCGCGTGCGCGCCGTGGATGCGCCGATCGACCCGCCGCTGCGCAACAGCCTCAACGTCATCCCGCGCGCGCCGCTGGTGATCGTGGATCTGCGCACCGCCTGCGGGGCGCACGGCACCGCCTATGTCTTTCCCTATACCCGCGCGGCGCTCGGCCCGACGGCCGCGCTCGCCCGCAGCCTGGGGGAGGGGCTGATCGGCCGGCCGCTCGCGCCGGCGACGATCTGGCGGGACCTGCACGATGCGGGGCGCATCCTCGGCACCGAGGGGCTGGTGCAGATCGCGCTCTCCGCCCTCGACATGGCGATGTGGGATGCGCTGGCGGTGCGGGCGGGGCTGCCGCTCTGCGCGCTGCTCGGCGCCGAGCCGCGGCCGGTGCCGATCTATGCCTCCCTGCGCGGCTGGGGGCCGGCGATGCTGGCCGAGGAAGCGGGGCGCGCGGTCGCGACGCTCGGCGCGCGCTGGGTGAAGTTCAAGATCGGCCATCCGCGGCTGGAGGATGACCTCGATACCGTCCGCGCCGTGCGCGACGCGGTCGGCGGCCAGGTCGGCATCCTGGTGGACTACAACCAGGCGCTGACGCTGCCTGAGGCCGAGCGGCGCGGCCGCGCACTGGAAGCCCTCGACGTGCGCTGGCTGGAGGAACCGCTGCCGGTGCAGGACGATGCGGGCCTGGCCGAACTGGCCCGCCGCCTGTCGATCCCCGTGCAGGGCGGGGAGAACTGGTGGGGGCCGGCCGGCATGCAGCGCGCGCTGGCCGCCGGTGCCGTCGATCTCTGCATGCCCGACGCGATGAAGATCGGCGGCGTGACGGGCTGGATGCGCGCGGCCGCGATGGCCGCGGCGCATCGCGTGCCGATGTCCTCCCACATCTTCGTCGAGGCCAGCGTGCATCTGCTGAACGCCACGCCCACCGCGCATCTGCTGGAACACCTCGACATCGCCGGGGCGCTGCTGGCGGAACCGCTGCGGGTGAAGGACGGCATGGCCCTGGTGCCGGATCGTCCGGGATCGGGCATGGTGTGGGACGAGGCGGCGCTGGCCCGGCACGCCGCTGATGTCTGAGGAGCCCCCGATGCGCGCCGCCTTCGTCGATGCCAATGCCTCCCTTGCCGAGGTGATGCGCCGCCTGCACCGCCCCGGCGACCTGCCGGTGACGATCCACGAGGACCCGGACATCACGCCCGAGGACCTGCCGCGCCTGCTCAAGGGCGTGCCCATCGCGATCGACGACCACACGCATTTTCCCGTCGAGGTCGTGAAGCGCTGCCCCGACCTGAAGCACATCGTCTTCCTCGGCACCGGCGCGCGGTCCTACATGGACCCCGAGGCGCTGGAAGCCGAATGCGGCGTGAAGGTCCACATCATCAAGGGCTATGGCGACACCGCCGTCGCCGAGATGGCCTTCGCGCTGATGTGGGCCGCGGCGCGCGGCATCGGCGAGATGCACCACGCCATCGCCGGCGGTGGCTGGCCGCGCACGGATGGCATGCAGCTCACCGGCAAGACGGTCGGCATCATCGGCTTCGGCGGCATCGGGGCGGAGATGGCGCGGCTCTGCGCGGGCTGCGGCATGCGCGTGCTGGCGTGGAACCGCTCCCCGCGCGAGGCGCCGGCGGGCGTGACTTTCACCGACATCGACACGCTGCTGGCGGAAAGCCATGTCGTGTCGCTGCACCTGTTGCTGAATGACGAGACGCGCGGATTTCTCTCCGCCGAACGCCTGGCGAAGATGCGCCCGGGCGCGCTGTTCGTGAACACGGCACGCGGGGCGATCGTGGATGAGGCGGCGCTGCTGGATGCGCTGAAGGCCGGGCGTATCGGCGCGGCGGGGCTCGATGTGTTCGTGGAGGAGCCGCTGCCGGCGGGGCATCCGCTTGCTGCCTTGCCGAATGTGGTCCTGACCTCGCATTCGGCGTTCCGCACGCCGGAAGCGACGGACAATCTCATCGGGGCATCGCTGGAACACTGCCGGCGCATCCTGCGCGAGGGGGCGTGAGGGTGGGTTGGAGAGGGGCTCTGCCCCTCTCCAAGCCTCACCCCGCCAAAGGCCGAAAGGCCTTTGGAAA
>JAYRJZ010000048.1:0-37080 GCA_041906015.1 Roseomonas sp. | reverse complement strand
CCTATCCGCCTGCCGCGCGCGAACGCATGCTGCGCATCGCCGAGGCCGAGTGGTTGGATTGGGGCCGCCAGGACGCCGCCGCGGCGTCGCCGAACCTTGAATCCGCCCCGGCCAATTTCCCGCGCGTGCTGGCCTATTGGCGCGCCGTGCCGGAAGGGGCCGGCCCGATCGCCCGCAACCGCATCCTGTACCGCGATGGCGATCCCGCCCTGTGGCGGGAGCCGGCCTGGTCGGCGGCCTTCATCTCCTTCGTCATGCGCGGCGCAGGGGTGGATGGCCGCGAATTCCCGCCCTCCGCCGCGCATGCCTTCTACCTGGATGCGCTGATCGGCGACGCGCTGCGCTTCCCGGCGACCGCGCCCTTCATCCCGCACGGGGTCGCGGAGCGCGCGCCGCAGGTCGGTGACCTGATCTGCGCGGACCGCTCCCGCCGGCCGCTTGCCTCCTGGCGCGACCGTCTGGACGAGGCGGGCCGCTTCCGCCCCATGCATTGCGACATCGTGGTGCGCGTGGCGCCCGGCGTTGTCGAGTCGGTGGGCGGCAATATTCGGGATGCGGTGACGCTTTCCCGTTTCGCGAGCGATGCTTCGGGCCGGCTTCTTCCCAGACCGGCGGGCGAGCCCACATGGTTCGCCATCATGGAGAACCGGCTGGGGCGTCTGCCCCCATGGTCCTCGCCATCCCACAATGAGGGTCCTGCCTCGTGAGCGATCTCTTCTCGCCCTTCACCCTGCGCGGCGTCACGCTGAAGAACCGCATCGGCGTCTCGCCCATGTGCATGTATTCGTGCCGCGACGACGGCGTGCCGACCGACTGGCACCTCCAGCACCTCGTCTCCCGCGCCGTCGGCGGCGCCGGGCTGGTGATCACGGAAGCCTCGGCCGTCCTGCCGGAAGGCCGCATCACCCCCGCCGATGTCGGCATCTGGAACGACACGCAGATGGCCGCGCATGCGCGCATGGTCGAAGCGATCCACGCGACGGGATCGGTCGCGGGCATCCAGATCGCCCATGCCGGGCGCAAGGCGTCCCGCGCCGCGCCCTGGGTGCATGGGCCGGCGAAGAATTCCTGGACGACGATGGCGCCCTCGGCCGAGCCGTTCGAAGGCTTCGTCGTGCCCCACGCCATGACCGAGGCTGAGATCGGCGCCGCGCTGGCGGCCTTCGTCGAGGCGGCGAAGCGCTCGGTGAAGGCGGGCTACCGCTTCATTGAGATCCATGGCGCGCATGGCTATCTCGGCCACCAGTTCCTGAGCCCGATCAGCAACCGCCGCAACGATTCCTGGGGCGGCGACTTCGAGGGCCGCACCCGCTTCGTGCGGGAGATGGCCGCGATGGTCCGCACCGCGATCCCGGCCGACATGCCGCTCGCCCTGCGCATCTCCCACACCGACTGGGTGGACGGCGGCTGGACGACCGAGGAGAGCGTGGAACTCGCCCGCCGTGTGAAGGCGCTGGGGGTGGACCTGATGGATGTCTCCTCCGGCGGGCTCGATGCGGGGCAGAAGATCGTGCTCGGACCCGGCTACCAGGTGCCGGGCGCGGAGGCCGTGAAGAAGGGTGCGGAGATCCCGGTCGCGGCGGTGGGGCTGATCACCGAACCGAAGCAGGCGCAGAAGATCCTCGCCGAGGGCAAGGCCGACCTGATCCTGCTGGCGCGCGTGCTGCTGCGCGAACCCTACTGGCCGATGCGCGCGGCAGCGGAGCTGGGGCGCGCCGAGGCGCTGCACATCCCGCCGCAGTATGAGCGCGGCTGGAACACGCTGGCGAAGTGGGAGGTGGACCGGGCGATCGGGGCGCCGATGCACGCGCTGTGACGGGTTGGAGGGGGGCTTCGCCCCTCTCCGGACCCCTCGCCGCCAAGAGCCTTTCGACCTTTGGCTGGGCGGTTCCGCGAGAGGCGGCGCCCCTCCCGGTTCGTCCTCCGCTTGTCATGCCCTGCTTTCGATCCGCCTTCCGGCCTTTCTGCGCCGTCGATAGTCTCGTTCCCGTTTCGGAGAAGAGACGATGGCCGAGATCGACACTGTCCGCGCCCTTCTGACTGGCCGCCCGCGCCCCGTCGGCTGGGCGGAGCGCCGTGCGCGCATCGAGGAGGTCGCGGCCGTCGATCCGCCGCCTGAGGGCGTGCTCTTCACCCCGGCAACGATCGCCGGCCTTGCCGCCGAATGGTCGGCGGCGCCCGATGCGGATCCTCGGCGCGTGCTGCTGTTCCTGCATGGCGGGGGCTATTGTTCGGGATCGATCGTCAGCCATCGCAACCTCGCTTCGCGTGCGGGGCAGGCGGCGGGCATGCGCTGCCTCGCGCTGCAATACCGGCTGGCGCCGGAGCACCCGTTCCCGGCCGCGCTCGAGGATGCGCACGCGGCCTATGAGGCGCTGCTCGCCCAGGGTTTCGCACCGGCGGATATCGCGGTGGGCGGGGACAGTGCCGGGGGTGGCCTGACGCTCGCCCTGATGGTCTCGCTGCGACAGGCCGGGCGGCCCCTGCCCGGTTGCGCCTGGTTGATCTCGCCCTGGATTGACCTCGCCATGACTGGGCCGACCATCGACAGCAAGGATGCCGTCGACCCGCTGATCCACCGTGCCTATCTGGACGACCTGTCCGGGGCCTATCGCGCTGGCCGGCCAGCCACGGACCCGCTCATCTCGCCATTGCATGCCGACCTCGTTGGGCTGCCCCCCGTGCTCGTGCAGGTCGGTTCGGCCGAGGCGCTGCTGGACGACGCCGTGCGTATCGCCGGGCGGCTTGGGGCGGCGGATGTGCTGGTGCGGCTCGAGGTGTGGCCGGCGATGATCCATGCCTGGATGCTGTGGGCGGCGCGGCTCACGGACGGGCGGCGAGCGTTGGCCGCGGCGGGGGATTTCCTGCGCGGGCGGGGGATCTGAAACCGACGGACCGCCGTCGCGTTCCCGGTGCAGCAAGCCCGAGGAGGCCGACATGCCCCGTGGAGACAAGTCCGCCTACACCGACAAGCAGAAGCGCAAGGCCGCTCACATCGCGGAAGGCTATCGCGAGCGAGGTTTCAGCGAGGAGGAGGCCGAAGCCCGCGCCTGGGCCACCGTCAACAAGGAGGATGGCGGCGGCAACAAATCCGGCAGTGGTCGCGGCGTGCCCGATACGCATGTGTCGAGCCGCAAGGGCGGCCGCCTCGGCGGGGCGGCGTCGGCGGCACGGCCGGCGGCGGACCGCAGGGCTGCGGCACGCAGGGCGGCCGCCACCCGCAAGCGGAACAGCGCGAAAGGGTGACGAACTGCCGCGCGATCGAACGGGATCCTGCCACCACCTCAGTACCGTGCGAGAGAGTGGATTATGCCTCGTCCCCCACGCCGCCCGGTGCGGCGTGACCGTTTCCAAGAGCCCCGCGGCCTTCGGCGGAGAGGGTTCGGGAAGGGCAGGGCTCCCCCCGATCGTCAGTCCTCCGCCGGTTCGAATGCCGCGACTTCCATCAGGTCTTCGACGTTGCGGATGATATCGTCGACCGACAACCCGAAGATGTCCGCCATGCGGGAGGCATGGGCGTAGACTTCCGCCGGCAGGGGCATGCCCTTGCGCGGCGTGCGCAGGCCGCAGAGCTTCAGCAGGTTCACCTCATCCACCCCGCGCGGCCGGCCCGCCGTGCCGATCAGCCCATTGGTGCGGGACTTTTCGTATCCCGCGCCATGCGAGGTATTCACCCCGCGCGGCAGCAGGACCATGCGAATCCAGTTCAGCCCCAGCGCGCGGGCGCGCTCCCGGTTGAACAGATGGTCCACATGCAGGGTCTGCGGCAGCGCGTCGAGGCCGGCGCCGTATTCCGCATTGGCGAAGGCCAGGTAGTCCGCGCGGTAGCTGTCATTGTCCGCATGGCACCAGAGGAAGCGGTAGCCGAGGCTTGGGCAGGACTGTACCTGCGCGCGGTCCGGCGGCACGCCGGTGCAGGTGGCGAACCAGCAGGGATGGGGGATGCGCAGGCGGCTGGGCGTGCGGATCACCTCGTCCAGCGCATCGACCGCGGCATAGGGCGGCACCTCGCCCAGCGCATATTCGCCAAGCAGCGCCTCGCGCTCGGTCGCCATGATCTCAGCGAGGTCCATGGTCCGGCTCCTTTTCCTATGGGCGCCAGTATGGCATGGGCCAGCGCCGCGCTGCGTGACGCTTCGCACCACATCGTCCTGCGGGGGAATTCCGCCCATGACCATCGACGCCCTCGCGCCCTGGTATCTCTGGATCAAGTCGGCGCATCTGATCGGCGCCTTCGCCTGGATGGCCGGGCTGTTCTACCTGCCGCGGCTGTTCGTCTATCACTGCCAGGTGCCGGCGGGCTCCGCGCAGTCCGAGCTGTTCAAGGTGATGGAGCGCCGCCTGCTGCGCGCCATCATGAATCCGGCGATGATCTGGACCTGGACCTTCGGCGTGCTGCTGGTGCTCACGCCCGGCATCGTCGATTGGAAGGCGGGATGGTGGCACGGGAAGATGCTCGGCCTGATCACCATGACGGTGCTGCATCACGACCTGGCGCTGGCGCGCAAGAAGTTCGCCCGCGACGCCAATACCCGCAGCGAACGGGCTTGGCGCCTCCTGAACGAGGTCCCGACGCTGGCGCTGATCCTCATCGTGGTGATGGTGATCGCGAAGCCGTTCTAGTTTGTCCTCAAGCGCCGGCGCGCGCATCCGCGCGCTTGGCTTTCGCGCCGCGCACTGGCGTATCGGCGGCAGTCTGGGGCGCGGCCGCGCTGTGCGCTCCCGGCCCGATGCCGGGCAGCGGGCCGCTTCCCTGCGGTCCGTAGCCGATCTGGGCTTGAAATGGTGTTCCGGGGCCGCATATCCCCGTTGACGGCGGGCGCGGGCCTCCATAGGGTTCGCTCCGCTTCCCGCCCGCGGTGCGGGGCGTTTCGCGCCAGGCGCCGCCAACTTCCTTCCTTCCTCTCGGGACTTCGCCCATCGCGCCATCAACGGCGTGCCTTCGGGCGAGCAGGCCGCAACCGCGGGTCATCCGCGCGCATGCAGCCCTCAGGGAACGTCCCGGCCAATCACCTGCACCGGACAGCGTCCAACGCCCATGCATCTTTCCGAACTCAAGGCCAAAAGCCCCGCCGACCTCCTCGCCTTCGCCGAGGAAGTGGGCGTCGAGAACGCCTCCTCCCTGCGCAAGCAGGACATGATGTTCGCCATTCTCAAGACCTTTGCCGAGAATGATCAGGCGATCTACGGGGAAGGCACGCTCGAGATCCTGCCGGACGGCTTCGGCTATCTCCGCTCCCCGCAGGCGAACTTCCTGCCCGGGCCGGACGACATCTACATCTCCCCCGCCCAGGTGCGCCGCTTCGGCCTGCGCACCGGCGACACGGTGGAGGGGCAGATCCGCGCGCCCAAGGATGGCGAGCGCTACTTCGCGATGCTGAAGGTCAACAGCATCAACTTCGAGCCGCCCGAATCGCTCAAGCACCGCATCAACTTCGACAATCTCACGCCGCTCTATCCGAACCGCCGGCTGAAGATGGAGAATGCGGAGGTCGAGAGCGTCGGCAAGGGCCCGACCAAGGACAACACGCATCGTGTCATCGACCTGATCTCGCCGATCGGCATGGGCCAGCGCGCGCTGATCGTCGCCCCGCCGCGCACCGGCAAGACCGTGATGCTGCAGAACATCGCGAAGTCGATCACCGCGAACAATCCCGACGTCTTCCTCATGGTGCTGCTGATCGATGAGCGCCCCGAGGAAGTCACCGACATGGCCCGCACCGTGCGCGGCGAAGTCGTCGCCTCCACCTTCGACGAACCCGCGACGCGCCACGTCCAGGTGACCGAGATGGTGCTGGAAAAGGCCAAGCGCCTGGTCGAGCACAAGCGCGACGTCGTCATCCTGCTCGACTCCATCACGCGTCTCGGCCGCGCCTACAACTCGGTCGTGCCGTCCTCGGGCAAGGTGCTGACCGGCGGTGTCGATGCCAACGCCCTGCAACGCCCCAAGCGCTTCTTCGGCGCCGCCCGCAACATCGAGGAAGGCGGCTCGCTCACCATCATCGCCACCGCGCTGATCGACACCGGCAGCCGCATGGACGAGGTGATCTTCGAAGAGTTCAAGGGCACCGGTAACAGCGAAATCGTCCTCGACCGCAAGCTGTCGGACAAGCGCGTCTTCCCGGCGATCGACATCACCAAGTCCGGCACCCGCAAGGAAGAGCTGCTGGTCGATCGCGGCACGCTGTCGAAGATGTGGGTGCTGCGCCGCATCCTGAACCCGATGGGCACGCAGGACGCGATGGAATTCCTGATCGACAAGCTGAAGTACAGCAAGACGAACCAGGACTTCTTCGATGCCATGAACACCTGACCGGTGTTCCCTGGGCCGCCGCGCTTTCCCGGCGCGGCGGCCGCAGCCTATCCTGCGTCGTTTCCAGGAGAGGCCCGCCATGACGCGCCGCACCAAGATCATCCTCGGCGCCGCGCTCGTCCTGCCGGTTCTCGCGCTGCTCGCGCTCGGCGCCGCCTTCCTCATCCTCCCGCGCGTCGATCTCGCCGAGCGTGTCGCGGCGCGGCTCACCGGCTCTCTCGGCCGTACCGTCACCATCGAGAGCCTGCGCGTCAGCCCGGGCCTCACCACCACCGTCGCCGTCAGTGGTCTGGCCGTGGCGAATATCGACGGCGGCAGCGCGCCGCAGATGGCGACGCTCGCCACCGCCCGCGCCACGCTCGACCTGCTGCCCCTGCTGCACGGACTTGTGGTGCTGCGCCAGGTCGAGGCCGAGGGCCTTTCCCTGCTGCTCGAACGCACCGCGGACAAGCGTCGCAACTGGCGCTTCCACGGCGATCCGGCCGGCCCCTCCGCTCCCTTCGCGCCGGAACCGCCGGACCGCTCCGGCCTGCCGTTGCTGCTCGACCTGCGTCTGACCCGCGCCGACATCGTCTTCCGCACCAGCAGCGGCACGCCGCTGCGCACCGAGCTCACGCGCGTGACGCTCGGCGCACCCGCGGCCGACCAGCCACTGACGCTGGCCGCCGAGGGTGCCTATCAGTCGGTGCCGGTCACGCTGGCCGGCACGCTCGGCACACCTGACCAGCTTCGTGACGGCCGCGCGCCCTTCCCCTTTCCGCTGCGCGCCACCGCGCCGGAGACGGTGCTGGTCTTCGAAGGCACCTCGACCGATCCGCTGAATGCGGACCGGCTGGAGGGAACCCTGACCCTTCGGGCCCAGTCGCCCGGCGCCATCCTGACCATGGCCGGCGCCGGTCCCGGGCCCGCCATCCCGATCAGCCTGGCCGGCGCCTTCACGCGGCAGGGCGATGTGTGGCGGCTGACCGGCGCCTCGGGCGCGCTGGCCGGCGAGGATTTCGCGGCGCCGAAGCTCGAGATGACCGAAGGCAGCTCGGGCCGGCCGGACGCCGTCGTGGCGCAGATCGACTTCACCAGGCTCGACCTCAATACCCTGTTCGGCGCGCCGCCGGCCGCGAACGGCGGTGAACACGGCGATGCCGATTTCCCGCTGAGCTACGCCGGGGCGCCGGACCCCGAACTGCAGGTCCAGGCGACCGCCCGCGAGTTCCACTACGCGGATGTGGACGGCACCGATGTGCGCTTCACGGCCAGCGCGCAGCCCGGTCGCGTGGCTGTCGAGACGCTGGCCATGGCCGCCTATGGCAGCCGCATCGAGGCCTCTGGCGAGCTGGTGCCGGCACCAGGCGGCGGCCGCATCACCGCCGAGGCGGCGATGCGCGAGGGCGATGTCGACACGCTGCGCCGTGCCTTCGGACTGCGTTCGCTGCCGCTGCGCGGCCGGATGGAGGCACGCGTCGCCATCCGGGCCGAGGCGGCGACGCTGAATGCCGCGACGCGACGCGCCCAGATCTCCGCGGTGGTCTCGATGCGCAGCGGTTCCGTCGCGCGGGAGGTCATCGAGATGGCCTCGACCGATATCCGCGCCCTGTTCCGCACCGCGCGCGGCTATACCCCGCTGACCTGCCTCCTCGCGGTGGTGGACATTCGTGCCGGGCGCGGCGAGGTCGCGCCGCTGCGCGTCCGGGCGGGGACGGGAACGGTCAGCGGCCTGGCGAGCTTCGACCTCAATCGCAAATGGCTCGACCTCGTCATCGGCAGCCAGAGCGAGACGACGAGCTCCTTCGCCCTCGACATCCCGGTGCGGGTCAGCGGGTCCTTCGCGAATCCCGACATCGCGCCGGCGCGATGGTCGAGCCAGGGACGGGCCAGGTTGGCGGCAGGCGACCGCGTCGCACCATTGCCGGCCTCACTGCAACGCTTCGCGCGGGAGAATCCATGCTTCCGGGCGACGGGACCGCGGTGAGGGAGCAGCACAAGCGTTGCGCCCGGCGCCAGGTGCTGACGGTCCAGGCGATACCATGGCCTGGCGGGGAGGTCCGGAGGGGCGGCGCCCATCCGATTCCCGGCAACGGAGACATCAAGGTCATCAGGAGGGCCTTTCGGCCTTTGGCCGGATGGAGCTTGAAGAGAGGTGGCGCCTCTCTCCCGCTCCCTACTTCAGGCGCCAGACCTCCACCGGCCCGCGTTCTTCATAGACGACGGCCGCAAGGTCGTAATGCTCGGTGAGCGCTTCCTCGATCATCGCGGCGATGCGCGGGCGCACATGCGGCCACCAGCCGCGATCCACCACGATCACCTGCGGGTTGCTCGCCAGGATGCGCGCGACTTCCTCATTCGGGTCGATGCCGGTGACGCGCCAGTACGGCCCGACGAGCTGCCCCGGGAAGGCATAGGGCGTGGCGAGCCCAGCCTTCGACAGCACGTAGAGCGCGGGGTGGTAGTTCACCACCCAGATCGGGTCGCCCGGCTCGATCTCGCGCCGGATGGCCGCCGCGACTTCGCGCACCGGATCCGGCCCGCCAAGGCCGATCGCGCCATAGAGCCGCGGCACGGTCGATGACCGCCAGGCGTCCACGGACACGCCGCCCACCAGCACCGCGAAGGCCGTAACGACCAGGCCGGGTCGCGCCACCCGCGCGAGCCGGCGTGCGCCCAGCGCCGCAAGCAGCGACAGCGGCGGCAGCCACAGCAGGTAGTAGTGCTGGTAGTACAGGCCCGGCATGACCACCCCGCCGGTGGCGGCGAGGAACCAGAGCACAGCGACCCAACGCAGCAGCGCCACGGGTCCTTGCTTCACCCTGGGCCGGATCAGCGCCGGCAGCACCAGCGCGAAGGCCCAGAACAGGATCATGACCGCGATCAGCGTGTAGCGTGCGGCATCGACGAAGGCGATGCGCGACCCCGCATAGCGCAGCGGCCCGAGGAAGGTGCCGTTGATGAAGGCGTCGAAATCCCCCCGCACCAGATAGGCCAGTCCGAGCAGCGTCGTCGGCAGCGCGCAGAGCACCGCATAGGACACCGCGTAGCCCAGCACCCGCCGCC
The DNA here is from genome assembly GCA_041906015.1 of Roseomonas sp. Classification (GTDB taxonomy): domain Bacteria; phylum Pseudomonadota; class Alphaproteobacteria; order Acetobacterales; family Acetobacteraceae; genus Neoroseomonas. Next base: position 27,722 of record JAYRJZ010000048.1, on the reverse strand, counting down.
AGGAGAGCAGCCCGCGCCACCAGGCCGGGCCGACCAGCAGCGCCCAGGCGAGGCAGCCCTCGAACACCGCGACCGGCTTCACGGACAGCGCCGCGCCGATCATCAGCCCCATGCCGACGATCTTGAGGAAGGGCGGTGCCTCGTCGTGTTCCAGCGCCCGGCGCGTCGCGCGCAGGCCGAGCGCGATCGACCAGGCCGTGAGCGGGATGAACAGGATCTCGGTATTGGTCGCGAGCCCGCCGAGCAGCGTGGTGTGGGCGAGGTAGAGCAGCCCCGCCGCCAACCCCAGCGCGGGCGGGGCGGTGGCGAAGCGCACGATGGCGAAGAGCGCCCAGGCCCCCGCCCAGGTGGTGAGCACGCCGAGCAGGCGCGGCACCCAGACCGCCTCGCCGAAGACCGCCATGACGACGGAGAAGATCGCCGGCGCGCCGACGGGATGCATGTCCCAGACGCCGACCAGCGGCCAGTTCCCGCGCAGCCATTCGCGGGCCTGGAGCATGTACAGGCCTTCGTCGGTGTCGATCACCGCCGCGGCGAAGGCGAAGGCGCGCAGCGCAAAGGCGGCGGCGAGCAGGAAGAGCGGCACCGCCGCCCCGCGCAGCAGGCGCCGCACGCGCGGGGAGGGCAGGCTCAGGCCCTGGCTCGCCGGCGCGGGGGCGACATGGGCGATGGGACCTTCCGGGCTCATGAGCGATGCTGCCGCGCGCCGCGCTCAGAGCGCGGGGCGCTGGTCCTTCCAGGGTGCCGCGCGCTCATAGGCGGCGGCGGCGCGATAGACGGTGGCCTCGTCGAAGTAGCGGCCGACGAGTTGCAGGGCGAGCGGCAGCCCCTCGGCCTTCGACACGCCGCACATCATGGCGAGCGCCGGATGCCCGGTGACGTTGAAGGGCGTGCGCGCCTGGCGGGGATAGGTGATCTCCACCGCCTCCGGGTCGTCAATGCGCGAGGCCGGGTCCATGGAGGAGGCGGTCAGCAGCAGGTCGACGCCCTCGAAGGCCTGCTCGACGGCGGCGATCAGCTCGCGGCGCCGGCGCTGCGCCTGGACGTAGTCCTCCGCGCGGACGAAGAGGCCAGGGGAGAGGCGGCGGAGCGTCAGCGCCGAATACTTCTCCGGCGCGGTGCGCAGCCAATGGCCATGGATGGCGGCGGCCTCGCCCATCATGATGGCGCGGTTCACGCCGGCGAATTCGGGCAGCGGGGGCAGGGTCACGGTCTTCACCTTCGCCCCTTCCTTCGCCAGCAGCTTCGCAGCGGCGTCGAGGGCGGCGGCGACCTCCGGCGCGGCGGGCGTGTCGGTCTCGTGGAAATGGCGCACGAAGCCGATGGTCAGGCCCTTCAGCCCCTTCTTCAGGTGGCGGGCATAGTTCTCCGGGCGCCGTTCGGCCGAACCAGGGTCAAGCGGATCATGCCCCGCCAGCACGCCGAGCAGCAGCGCGTTGGAGGCGACATCCTTCGTCATCGGCCCGACATGGTCGAGGGTGAAGGCGAGCGGGAAGACGCCGCGGCGGGAGACGAGCCCATAGGTCGCCTTCATGCCGACAATGCCGCAATGGCTCGCCGGATGGCGGATCGATCCGCCCGTATCGGTGCCGAGCGCGGCCGGCAGGATGCCAGCCCCCACCGCCGAGCCGGACCCTGACGACGAGCCGCCTGGATGATGCGCGGTGTTCCAGGGATTGCGCGCGGGCGGGAAGGCCTGGTCGAAGGCCGGGCCGCCGATCGCGAATTCATGCGTGGCGAGCTTCGCCGGGAAGACCGCGCCCGCCGCGCGCAGCTTTGCGACCACCGCGGCATCGGCTTGTTTCACATTGTCCAGCAGCAGGCGCGAATGGCAGGTCGTCGGATGGCCGGCCAGGTCGATGATGTCCTTCAGCCCGATCGGCAGCCCATCGACCGGCGAACGTGGGCCGGACCGCGCGATGCGGCGCTGGGCCTTCTTCGCCTCCTCCCGCGCGCTCTCCCACAGCGGCAGGATGGTGGTGTGCAGCGACGGCTCCAGCGCATCGAAGCGGTCGCGCAGCGCATCGAGGTACTCGACCGGGGAAAGGCGGCGCTTCGCGATGGCCTTCGCGGCCTCGGCGAGGGTCAGGTCCTGCAAGCCGCTCATCGCCGCGCGGCCTTCGCGGCGGGGACGGCGAAGGCGGGAATGGGCTCGGCGGTCTCGTCGGCGGGGCGGGCGAAGGCGGCCGCCAGGCTTTGCGCGTGGGCCGCGGCCGCGGCGATCTCGGCCTGTCGGTTGCGCCATGGTTCGCCCAGCCCGGCCGCGCGGGCGAGCAGCTCATCCTCGGTCATCGTCACGGAACTCCATTCCCGGTCGCGACACTGTGCCGCAAGAGCGCGCCAAGGAAAAACCTGCGCCGGCCGCGTGGCAATCCGGTGGCGCCGCGGGGGCGGTCCGACGTCACGGGCCGGCCGCCGCATGGTCGAAGCTCATCCGGTATTGGTAGCGCGCCGGGTTGTACAGCACCACGGCGTGTTCCACCGGCCGGCCGGTGCGGTCGCGGCTGACGCGGGCGATGCGCAGCAATGCCGCGCCGGGGGCCACGCCCAGCCGTGCCGCGACCTCCGCCGTCGCCGCCAGCGCGCCGGCTTCGCCCAGCAGCACGAGAAGGGGGGTGGTCGCGAGCGCCGCGCGGTCATGTGGCGGCCCACCGCTTCCGGCACCCAGGTCGCGATGTGGGAGAAGGGGAGGCCGCTCTTCCCCGGCGTGCCGCCGCTCGCGAACATGGTCGAAGGCGGCAAGACGCCCATCCTGCCCGCGGCGCGGCTGCAGGAACTCGGCTTCCGCCTCGCGATCTATCCCAACGCGCTGACGCGGCTCTTCGCCAAGGCGGGGACGGAGATGCTCGCCTCGCTGAAGCAGCACGGCACCACCAGCCACTTCGCCGACCGCATGTTCGGTCACGACGAGCTGGGCTTCCCGCGCCTCGCCATCGACAACTGGTATGGCATCTCCGGCCCGCCCGGCATGCCCGCGCCGATCGTGACGAAGATCGCCGAGGCGCTGAACACGGCGCTGCGCGACCCGGCCTTCGGGGAAAGGCTGCGTGGCCTCGGCCTCGAGCCCAAGATCATGAACGGTGCCGAGTTCCGCACCTTCATCGCCGACATGTTCACGCTGTGGAAGGACACCGTCCGCACGGCAGGCGTGCAGGCGGACTGATCGCGAGACATCGCAAAAAAAGGCGGGGCGGCACCGGATGGCGCCGCCCCACAGGGTCTGAAGGCCCGGCCTGGGGGGAGGCCGGGCGCCGGGCGGGAGGGAGGAACCCGCGCCGTCCAGGAAGGCCCGACGCAGCAAGGCGCCGGCGCGGCCAGTCTGCATCCGGGGGGATTGCCGGAGTCTTGCCGGCGCCCCCGCAATCTTCGCGACGGCCCGGTTCTGTCCTATGGGTCACGGCATGAGCGCATCCGCCGGACTGCCCCTCGCCGGGCTGAAGATCGTCGAGCTCGGCCACTACATCGCCGCGCCCTTCGCCACCCGCCTGCTCGCCGATCTCGGCGCCGAGGTGGTGAAGGTGGAACCGCCCGGCGGCGACCCGGTGCGCGGCTGGGGCAGCAGCGTGGACGGCAACCCCGTCTGGTTCAGCGTGCATGGGCGTAACAAGCTGTCGGTCACGCTCGACCTGAAGAAGGATGAGGACCGCGCCAGGCTCGTCGCGCTGCTGAAGCGTGCCGATGCGCTGGTGGAGAATTTCCGCGCCGGCTACCTCGAACGCATCGGGCTCGGGCCGGATGTGCTGCATGCGGAGAACCCGCGGCTGATCATCGGGCGCATCTCGGGTTATGGCCAGGACGGGCCGTATCGCGACAAGCCGGCCTTCGGCGCGATCGGGGAGGCGATGGGCGGGTTGCGCCACCTGACCGCGAACCCAGGCCAGACCGACTACCCGCCGCCGCGCTGCGGGGTGTCCATCAGCGACGACCTCGCCGGCATGTATTGCGCCATGGCCGTCGTCGCCGCCTGCTGGCAGGTGAAGGGCGATCCGGCGGCGAAGGGGCGCGTGGTGGATGTGGACCTCGTCTCCTCCGTCTTCTCGCTGATGGAGGGGATGCTGCCGGAATACGGGCTGTTCGGCTGGGTCCGGCAGCCGCAGGGCGCGGCGATCAAGACCGCGGCGCCGACCAACACCTATCCTTGCGCGGACGGCAAGTGGCTGTGCATCGCCGGCAATTCCGACCTGATCTTCAAGCGGTTGATGGCGGCGATCGGCAAGCCGGCGATGGGTGCCGATCCGCGCTTCGCCAACAATGCCGGGCGCTGCGAGAACGTCGCCGAACTCGATGCCGCCATCGCCGACTGGACGCGCACCATGCCGGCGGCGGACGCCGAAGCCGCGCTGGAAGCGGCGGAAGTCCCGTGCTCGCGCCTGTTCGACATGGCCGACTGCGCGAACGACCCGCATTTCCGCGAGCGCGGCTGGGTGATGGAGGTGGCCGATCCGCAGCTCGGGACCGTGCTGCATCCGGCCGCACCCTTCCGCTTCGATGGCGTGACGCCGCAGGAGATGGTGCGCTGGCCTGGCGTTCCGGCGGGTGCGCATAACGACCTGGTGTTCGGGGCAGTGGCGCGAGGGGATACGCGGCCGCTGTCGCCGGGGAAGGCGTGAACCGGAGGGGCGCCGCCCCTCCGGACCACCCCGCCAAATGACAGTGTCATTTGGAAAGCCGGCATCTGGCGCCGGGCGCGGCGGATTCCGCCATCCCCTCATAGCGCCCTTTGTGCGCGGGTGCGGGGCCGGGTGTTGGTCCTGATCTCTTGTGCCCGTTACCAGGTTGAGGTTTCCAAAGGCCTTTCGGCCTTTGGTGGGGAGAGGTCCGGAGAGGGGCGACGCCCCTCTCCGGTCGCGTTTGAATTTCGTGGAGACGACATGAGTCTTGCTGTGACAGCCCCGCGTTCCGCCCTGCGTTTCTGGGGCCTGGCCTTTCTCGGTTCGGCGGCCTTGGCCGCTTCGGCGCAGGTGGCGCTGCCCATGTGGCCGGTGCCAGCCACCATGCAGACGCTTGTCGTCCTGCTGCTCGGCGCTTTGGGCGGACCGCGCTTCGGCCTGGCCTCGGTCACGCTGTATCTCGCGCAGGGCGCGGCGGGGCTGCCGGTCTTCGCGCATGGCACTGGCGGGCTGGCCGCCCTGGCCGGGCCGACGGCGGGGTATCTCCTGGGCTTCCTGCCCGCAGCCTGGCTGGCGGGCTTCGCCGGCCGGGAGCCGGTGCGGCAGGCGGCGGTGCTGATGGCGGCGCATCTGCTCCTCTTCGTCCCCGGCATCGCCTGGCTTGCGGCCTTCGTGGGCTGGGAGCGCGCGGCGATGGCCGGCTTCGTGCTGTTCCTGCCGGGCACGGCGGTGAAGACCGCGCTGGCCTGGGTTCTGCTGCGCGGGCTGCGGCCTCGCCCAACACGCTGAGGCGTGGGACAAGGCACATTGAGACCAAGGAGGAACCCATGACCGACGCCGCCATCATCAGCGAGGTCGCCCCGCGCGACGGCATCCAGTCCATCACCGGCGCGCTGGTGTCCACCGACGCCAAGATCGCGCTGATCCAGGCCTGCTACGATGCCGGGCTGCGCCGGATGGAGGTCGGCTCCTTCGTGTCGCCCAAGGCCATTCCGCAGATGGCGCAGACCGAGGTCGTGCTGGCCGCCTGCAAGAAGATGCCGGGGCTTGAATCGACCGTCCTGGTGCCCAACCGCCGCGGCTTCGACGCGGCTATCACGCACGGGGCGGACCGGCTCGGCTTCTTCATGTCGGCCACGGCCGGCCACAACAAGGCGAACCTGAACCGCACGCGGGAAGAGAGCTTCGCCGAGCTTGCGACGCTCGTTCAGGACACGCCGAAGGGTGTGAAGATCCGCTTCAACCTGTCCTGCGTCTTCCATTGCCCCTTCGATGGCGTCGTCGCGGAGGCGGAGGTGATGCCCTGGATCGAACGCATCGTGGCGCTGGACCCGGAGATGGAGATCGCGCTGGCCGACACCACCGGCAATGCGAGCCCCGACCAGGTTGGCCGCGTCTTCCGCCATGCCATCGCCCATTGGGGCGACCGCTTCGCCTTCCATGGGCATGACACCTATGGGATGGGCGTGGCGAATGTCTCCGCGGCGTGGGAGGCCGGCTGCCGGGTGTTCGATTCCGCCGCGGGCGGCATCGGCGGCTGCCCCTTCGCCCCCGGCGCGACGGGCAATGTCGCGACCGAGGACGTGGCCTGGATGTTCCGCCGCATGGGCGTGCCCACCGGCATCGGCTGGGCGAAGCTGCTGGTCGCGGCGGACATGGCGGCCGCCATTCCGGGGGCGGTCCCGGGCGGGCGCATGCGCGCTGTGCCGGCGGCGCGAAAAGCCGCATGATGGAGGGCCGGCCGCGGGTCCTTTCCCGCGCGCGGTCGGCACCCAATCTGGTTTCCGCAATGCGCCACGCCCCTGCCCTGATCCTGCTGCTGCTCGCCGCCGCCTGCGCCCCTGTCGAGGCCCCGCCATCCGACGCGGCCGCGCCCACACCGGGCGGGCCCGATGCCGGCGGCACCTTCGTGACGGATTACGGCGGCGGCAACGCGCCGGTCGCGCGCTATGTCCGCCTGCCGGACGGCACCGCGGTGCCGTCCGATCGGGGGGCACCCGGCGCGACGGCCACACCCGGCCCGCAACCGGGCCGGCCGCCCGCCGGGGACGTGGTCGCCGAAGTGCCCGAACCCCCCCGCAGCCAGCGTGCCGGGCGGCCGATCGCCACCGGCTCCGCCTTCGCGGTCACGGGCAACGGCCTTGCCATCACCAATGCCCATGTGGTGCAGGAATGCCGTTCGGTGGTGGATGAACGCGGGCGCCCGGTGCGGGTGGTCGCGGCCGATCGCCGGCGCGACCTCGCGATCATCGACATGGGCCGCAGCTTCCCCTCCGTCATCCGCTTCCGCGACCGCGCGGCGGTGGATCTCGGCGAAACCGTGCTGGTCTTCGGCTATCCGTATGGCCAGGCGCTCGGCACGGGGCTGAACGTGACCAACGGGATCGTCACCGGGCTGGCGGGGCCGGGGGGCGATGCCTCCCGCTTTCAGATGAATGCCGCCGTGCAGCCGGGCAATTCCGGCGGGCCGGCAGTGGACGATGCCGGGCTGCTGCTGGGCGTCGCGGTGGGCCGGCTGAACGATATCGCCGTGCTGCGCGCGACCGGGTCCCTGCCGCAGGGCGTGAACTTCGCCATCCGCGCGGACCAGGTGGAACGCTTCCTCGCCGAACACGGCGTGCAGCCGGAACGCATGCCGACGAGCGGCGGGATCGGCGCGCGGGCGGTCTCGGCGGCGGTGGCGCCGGCGGTGTTCCAGATCCTCTGCCGGGGCTGACCGGGCGGTGGCGATGAGGCCTTCCTGACTGTTCCGCTGTGGGAATTGGAGGGGCAGCGCCCCTCCGGTTTCCGTCCTGCGAAACTCGGCGCGGCGAGGCCCCCGGCCGCGCCCTGCGCGTCACCCCGCCGGCACGCCCTTCGACGTCGAATACTCGAAGTGCAGCGCCTCGCCCGGGAAGACGAGCGGGTGGATGGCATGGGCCGCCATCGCGGCCTCGCTGAACCCCTGCAGGATCAGCTTCAGCTTGCCCGGATAGGTCGCGATGTCGCCGATGGCGAAGACGCCCGGGACATTGGTCTCGCAGGTCGCGGGGGCCACGGTGATGTGGCTGCGATCCAGCGCCAGGCCCCAGGCCGCGATCGGCCCCAGTTCCATCGACAGGCCGAAGAAGGCCAGCAGGTGGTCGGCCGGGATGTCCCGTTCCTCGCCCTTCAGCGTGGCCAGCGTCACGGCTTCCAGCCGCGACCCGTCGCCCTTCAGCGCGTGGAGCTGGTAGGGGATGGCCATCTCCACCTCGCCCCGCGCGGCGGCGGCGTCGAGCTGAGCGGCGGTTTCCGGCGCGGCGCGGAACTTCGCCCGGCGATGCACCACGGTCACCGTCGCGATATCCTTCAGCGACAGCGCCCAGTCCACCGCCGAATCCCCGCCGCCGGCGATGACCACGCGCTTGCCGCGGAATTCTTCCTTGCGGGCGACGAGGTAGCGCACCGCCCCGCTCGCCTCATAGCTTGGCAGCCCGTCCAGCGGTGGGCGGTTCGGCCCGAAGGCGCCGGCGCCGGCGGCGATGATCACGGCCTTGCAGCGCACCGTGTCGCCCGCCGAGGTGCCGAGGATGATCGTCCCCCCGTCCCGCGCCAGTGTCTCGACCCGGCGGCCGAGCAGGAATTGCGGCGCGAAGGGCTCGATCTGCTTCTCGAGCTGGCCGATCAGGTCGGCGGCGGCGATGCCCGGATGGGCCGGGATGTCGTAGATCGGTTTTTCCGGATAGAGCGCGGTGCATTGCCCACCCACCGCGTCCAACGCGTCGATCACCACCGATTTCATGCGCAGCATGCCGCATTCGAAGACCGCGAAGAGCCCCGCAGGCCCCGCGCCGATGATCGCGACATCCGTTTCGATGACGGCCGCCATGGCCACTCCCCCGAATCAAGGCCCGCGTGATAGACGGTGTGCGCCCAGGATCAAAGCCGCCCCGACCGGGGCGCACCCATTCATGCCCCGGACCGTGACGCTGGATCTTCAGGACCTCTCCGCCACCCACACGCTCGCTGCCCGCCTCGCAAGGCTGCTCCGCGCGGGGGATTCGGTGCTGCTGGAAGGGCCGCTGGGGGCGGGCAAGTCGGAACTCGCGCGCGCCGTGCTGCGCGCCGCCGCCGGCGATCCGGCCCTGGAAGTGCCGAGCCCGACCTTCACGCTGGTGCAAACCTACGACCTGCCGGCCGGTCCGGCGCATCATTTCGACCTCTACCGGCTCGATGGCCCCGAGGGGCTGGAGGAACTCGGCTGGGATGAGGCGCGGGAAGGGATCGTGCTGGTGGAATGGCCCGACCGCCTGGGCGCGCTGGCGCCGGCCGACGCATTGCGCATCACCCTGGAGCCCGGTGACGGGGAAGAGGCCCGCCGTGCGCATCTGTCCGGCTGGGACGACCGCCTGGATCGCCTTGCCGCATGAGGGACGCCACCGACTTCCTGCGTGAGGCCGGCTTCGGCGCCGCGCGGATCGATCCGCTGCCCGCCGATGCCTCCTTCCGCACCTATGCGCGGCTGCGTGGCGGGCCGCGCCCGGCGCTGCTGATGGACGCGCCGCCGCCCGAGGATGTCCGCCCCTTCCTGGCCATCGGGCGTCACATCGCGGGCCTGGGCCTTTCCGCGCCCGAGATCATCGCCGCGGACGACACGCGCGGCTTCCTGGTCATCGAGGATTTCGGCGAGGCCACCCACGCCTCGCTGCTCGATGCCGGCGCCGACCCGATGCCGCTGTACCTCGAAGCGGCGGAGGCGCTCGCCGCCCTGCACGCCGCGCCACCACCAGCCTCCCTGCCGCCCTGGGGGCCGGCGCGGATGTCGGAGACGGCCAGCGCGACCTTCCTCGACTGGTGGTGGCCCGCCGCCTTCGGCCAGGACCCCGACGCCGAGGCGCGCACCCATTTCGACGCCGCCATCCGTGGCATGCTCGCTCCCTTCGCCGCGGCGGGCGGCTTCGTCCATCGCGACTTCTTTCCCGCCAACCTGATGCGCCTGGCCGACCGGGCCGGACCGCGCCGTACCGGGCTGCTCGACTTCCAGGACGCGGCGATCGGCCACCCGGCCTACGATCTGGTCTCCCTGGTCGAGGATGCGCGCCGCGACGTCCCGCCGGCCGTGCGCGACGCCGCCATCGGCCGCTACCTCGAGGTGCGCGGCGATGTGGTGCGCGAGGACTTCGCCGCCGCCATGGCGGTCTGCGCGGCACAGCGCCATCTGCGCGTGGCGGCGCTCTGGGTGCGTCTTGCCCGCCGCGACGGGAAGCCGCGCTACCTCATCCACGGCTCGCGCTGCTGGCGCCTGCTGGCCGCCGCGCTGGACCACCCCGCGACGCGCCCGCTGCGCGAATTTCTCGATGCCCGCGTGCCGCCCCGGCTACGCTGCAACCCCGTGGCCCTGACGGAACCCGCATGATCGCCCTGACCCACGCCATGGTGCTGGCCGCCGGCCTCGGCACGCGCATGCGGCCGCTCACCGACGACCGGCCCAAGCCGCTGCTGGAACTCGACGGCCGCTCGCTGCTCGACCACGCGATCGACCGGCTGGAGGCCGCGGGCGTGGCGAAGCTGGTGGTCAACGCCCATTGGCATGGCGAGCAGATCGTCGAGGCCATGGCCCGGCGCGCCGATGCCTGCGTCACCGTTCAGCAGGAGGAGGCGCTGCTCGAGACCGGCGGGGGCGTGAAGCTCGCCCTGCCGGAACTCGGCGCGAACCCCTTCGCCGTGGTCAATGGCGATGCCTTCTGGCTGGACGGTCCCACCCCGGCGCTGGCCCGCATGGCCGCGGCCTTCGATCCCGCCGAGATGGATGCGCTGCTGCTGATGGTGCGCACCACGCAGGTGGAAGGCGTGGTGGGCAAGGGAGACTTTCTGCTCGACCCCGTGGGGCGGATGCGCCGGCCGAAGGAACGCGAGATCGCGCCCTATCTCTACGCCGGCGTGCAGATCCTCAGCCCCGCCCTGTTCGAGGGCGCGCCGGAAGGCGCCTTCAGTCTGAACCGGCTCTACGACCGCGCCATCGAGAACGGACGACTGTTCGGGCTGGTGCATGACGGGCTGTGGTTCCATCTCTCGACACCGGAAGACCTGCGCAGCGCGGAAGAGACGCTGCGGGCCGGGCTCGTGAGGGCGCTGTTCTGATGATGGGGTGCGTGGGGGAGGGCTCTGCCCTCCCCCAGACCCCCTCCCGCCAAAGGCCGAAGGGCCTTTGGAAACCTTCCGTCAGGCTGGCGGCTTCGGGCGCGATGGGATGGCCCATCGCCTCGGCGGGAGGATGGGGAAGGACCGGGGCGGTGGACTTCGGTCGTGGCGGCATGCGGGTGTGCCAGGCGGCCTCGGGCCAATGGCGCGCCGGGACCGGGCACGCTCGGCGGATACCTTCCGCGCCAGACGCCTTTCGCCCAGGGGCCTGCCCTGGCTGCCTGGTGCCAAATCGAGGTTTCCAAAGGCCTTTCGGCCTTTGGTGGGGTGAGGTCTGGAGAGGGGCAAAGCCCCTCTCCAGACGCGCTGTCCGATGAACCTCTACGCCATCCCCCCTGCGGCGCCGTTCCTCGAAACCCTGGCCCTGGGCCTGCTCGCCCGCCTGCGCGGTGACGATCCCGCCGCCCTGGCCCGCGCCACCCTGCTGCTCCCCACCCGTCGCGCCGCCCGTGGCCTGCGCGAGGCTTTCCTCCGTGCTGCCTCCGGCCGTGCCCTGCTGCTGCCGCGCATGCGCGCCCTCGCCGGTCTGTCCACCGAGGAGGCCGACGAGCTTGCGCTGCCGGACCTCCTCGACCTGCCGCCCGCCGTCGCGCCGCTCACGCGCCAGGCGGTGCTGGCCGAGATGGCCCAGCGCATCCCCCGCCGCCACGGCGGCCCGGCGACGCCGGAACAGGCGTGGCTGCTGGCGGGCGAACTGGCGCGGCTGTTCGATGAGATCGCGCTGGAGGAACCCGACCTCGATTTGCTGGAACACGTCCCGGCCGAGGACTTCGCCGAGGCGTGGCTGACCCGCCTCGACGGCCTGGTGCCCGATCGCCACGCGGCGCATTGGCAGATCACCACCACGGTGCTGCGCGCCGCGGCGCTGGACTGGAATCGCTGGCTGACCGAACGCGGGCTGCTCGACATCGGCGTGCGGCGTGTGAAGGCGCTGGCGGCGCAGGTCGCGGCCTGGCGCGACGCGCCGCCGGAGCACCCGACCATCGCCGCGGGCATCGGCGCCGGCGGCACTATCCCCGCCGCGGCGGAGCTGCTGCGCGTGCTGACCGCCGCCCCGCAGGGCGCGGTGGTGCTCCAGGGCTTGCCCGAACCCATGACGCCGGCGTTGTGGGAGGCCATCCGCACCGCGCCGACCCACCCGCTGGCCGGCCAGGCGCGCCTGTTGAAGGCCATGGGCGCGACGCCGTCCGATCTGCGCCCCTGGCACGATCCGGCGCCCGAAGGCGCGGCGCCGGATCGCACGGTGCTGCTCGCCCGAGCGCTGACGCCCGCCGAGGGCCTGCCGGCCTGGACGGAACGCGACAGGCCGCGCTGGTCCGCCGCCCTGCCCGGCCTGTCGCGTCTGGTCGCCGCCGATGCCCAGCAGGAAGCCGCGGCCATCGCCCTGCTGCTACGCGAGAGCATCGAAACCCCCGGGGCACGGGCGGCGCTCATCACGCCGGATCGCGACCTCGCGCGGCGTGTCTCGGCCGAACTGGCCCGCCACGGCATCACCGCCGACGATTCCGCCGGCGAGCCGCTGGCCGAGACGCCGGCGGCCTCCTTCCTGCGGCTGGTGGGGCGGATGGTGGCCGAAGGCTTCGCGCCGGTGCCGTTGCTCGCCGTCCTGAAGCATCCGCTCTGCGCCGGCGGGATGGATCGCACGGATTGGGTGCTGGCGGCGCGGCGGCTGGAACGCGACGCGCTGCGCGGGCCGCGACCGGCGCCGGGGCTCGCCGGGCTGCGCGCTTCGGTCGCCGCGTCGCGGGCCGGCGCGCTGGCCGAGGTGACGCGGCTGCTGGAGGGGCTGGAGGCGGCGCTGGGCGATTTCGACCGCCTGCCGGATGCGCCCTCGGTTCCGCCGGTGGACCTGCTGCGCGCACATCTTGCGGCGGCGGAGGCGCTTGCGGCGACGCCCGAACTGCCCGGCGGCCTGCGGCTTTACGCCGGCGAGGAAGGCGAGCCCCTGGCCCGGCACCTGCACGACCTGACCGAGGCGCTGCCGAACCTGCCGCCCGTCGCGCCCGCCGACTGGCCCGACCTGTTCGAGGCGGCGCTGGCCGGCCCGGTCGCGCCGTCCCTGCGCGCGACGCGCGGGCGGGGCGATGCGGCGCATCCGCGCATCGCCATCCTCGGCCTGCTGGAAGCGCGGCTGCAATCCTTCGATCGTGTCGTGCTGGGCGCGCTCGAGGAAACCGCCTGGCCGCTCGCGACCGACCCCGGGCCCTGGATGTCGCGCCCGATGCGTGCGGCCTTCGGCCTGCCGGAGCCCGAGGCGCGGATCGGTCGCGTGGCGGCGGATTTCCTCTTCGCCGCCGCGGCGGCGCCGGAGGCCGTGCTGTCCTCCGCCGCGCGGCGCGGCGGCTCGCCAACCGTGCCCGCGCGCTGGCTGGTGCGGCTCGACACCTTCCTTGCCGGGCAGGGAGGGTTGGCGCTGCCAGCCTCGCCCGCCGCCGCCTGGGCCGCCGCGCTGGACGCGCCGGAGGCGGTGATGCCCGTGCCCCGTCCCGCCCCGGCCCCGCCGCCCGCCCTGCGCCCGCGCCGCCTGACCGTGTCCGATGCCGGGCTGCTGATCGCCGATCCCTACGCCTTCTACGCCAAGCGCGTGCTGCGCCTCGATGCGCTGAGGGCGCTGGAGGAGGAGGTCGGCGCGCTCGACTACGGCATGCTGGTGCATGCGGCCATGGCCGGCTTCCTGCGCGCCATCGGTACCGGCTGGCCGGGCGAGGACGCCGCCCGTGCCGCCTGGGACCGCGCCAGCGAGATGGCGCTGGACAAGTATCGCGACCGGCCAGGCGTGCTGGCCTTCTGGACACCGCGCCTCGCCAATATCGGCGGCTTCGTGCTGGAGCAGGAAGCCGCGCTGCGCACCATCCCGCTGCGCGCCTGCCTGGTGGAGGTCAAGGGCACGGCGATGCTGCGTCTGCCCGGCGGGGACATCGAGATCGAGGCGCGCGCCGATCGCCTGGACCAGTTGCCGAATGGCGGCTGGCGGGTGGTGGACTACAAGACCGGTTCGGTGCCGAGCGCGAAGGCGCTCGCGGCCGGGTCCGCCCCGCAACTGCCCATCGAGGCCTGGCTGCTGGAGCAGGGCGCCTTCCCCGGCGGCGGGGGGCGCGTGACGGACCTGATCTATTGGCGTCTGACCGGTGGCGAACAGCCTGGCGAGCCGAAGGCGGTCGGCGTCGCCGCCGAGGATGGCACGCCCTTCGCGGCGCTGGCGCACGATCGGCTGATGGCGCTCGCCGAGAAATGGCTGCTGGGCGATGCGCCCTTTGCCTCCCGCCCGCATCCTGGCCGCGCCGCCATGGGCGGTGACTATGACCATCTGGCGCGCATCGACGAATGGTCGGCTGGCGTGGCCGAGGGCGGCTGACGCACTGGACGCCGCGGCGCGCTTCCCCGAAAGTCCTTTACCGAGTCAACGATAAGCACCGAGGGAGGGGCCCCAAGGCCCTGTTGTCCATGATGAAGCTGCACTGGTCCCCGCGCTCCCCCTATGTGCGCAAGGTGATGATCGCCGCGCATGAGCTCGGCCTCGCCGACCGCATCCAGACCGTCCGCACCGTCGTCGCCATGGACAAGCCGGTGCCGGAGCTGATGGTCGAGAACCCGCTCAGCAAGATCCCGACGCTGGTCACCGAGGACGGCACCATCCTCTACGACAGCGCCGTCATCCTGGAATATTTCGACAGCCTCGTCGGTGGCGGGAAGCTGATCCCGGCCTCGGGGCCTGCGCGCTTCACCGAACTGCGTCGCCATGCGCTGGCGAACGGCTTTCTCGATGTGCTGATCTACTGGCGCATGGAACGCGCGCGCGAGGCGCCGTCGCCCTCGCTGCTGCAGACCTATGCGACGAAGCTCGATGCGATCCTGCCGGCGGTGGATGCCGAGATCGAGGCCATCGCGCGGGAACCGGTCGGCATCGCGCAGATCACCTTCGCCGTCGCCGGGGACTACATGGATTTCCGCTTCGCCGACCTCGGCTGGCGCGAGCGCGCGCCGCGCTTCTCCGCCTGGCAGTCGGCATTCCGCGAGCGCCCGTCGATGATCGCGACGCCCGTGGTCGACGCCTGACCCGCCATGTCCCGCATCCCGCTGCCCGCCATGCGTGAGGATCTGCAGGACGAGGCGCAGCGTGCCGTGTGGGACAGCGTCGTGGCTGGCCCCCGCGGCCGCGTCATCGGGCCGCTGCGCGCGGCGATCCACGCGCCCGATCTCGCCCGCGCCTGGTCATCGCTGGGCGAGGCGCTGCGCTTCGGCACCTCGCTCGGCAAGCGGCTTTCGGAACTGGCCATCATCGTCACGGGACGGCGTTGGTCGGCGCAGGTCGAATGGTTCGTGCATGCGCAGGCCGCCGCCGATGCCGGCCTTGAGCCGCACATCATCGACGCGATCCGCGAGGGGCGGCCGCCACGCTTCTCCCGGCCCGATGATGCGCTGGTCTATGACTATGCGCGGTTGCTGCTGCGCGACGGTACCGTACCGGCCGCGCTGCATGCGCGCGCCACCGAACGCTTCGGCGTCAAGGGCGTCGTCGAGCTCACCGCTCTCGTCGGCTACTACACGATGGTCGCCATGACGCTGAACGCGCATGAGATCCCACTGCCCGAGGGCGCGACGCCGCCACTCACCGCGCCGAAGGAGGGATTGTTCGCCCAGCCGCCGCCCGAATAGCGGCATCGATCAACGACAAGCGGGAGGAAACGAGCATGAACATCCGCAGAAGGACCGCCCTGTCAGCCCTGGTGCTGCCGGCGCTGGTCAAGCGTGCGCAGGCGCAGGCCTTTCCCGATCAGCCGGTGAGGCTGGTCATTCCCTTCGCGGCCGGCGGTCCGGCGGACCTGATCGCCCGCACCATCGGGCGCGTGATGGGCGAGAAGCTCGGCCGGCCCGTGGTGGTCGAGGCCCGCGCCGGCGCGGCCGGGCTGATCGGCGTGGACCACGTCGCGAAGTCGCGCCCCGACGGCTACACGCTGGTGCTGGCGAGCAGCGGCGCGATGGCCGTTCTGCCGCATCTGCAGCCCAACATGCCCTTCGATCCGCGCACCGACCTTTCGCCCATCAGCCAGGTTCTGGCGGTGCCGCAGATCGTCTCCGTCGCGCCGGGCCTGGGGCCGCGCAACCTGGCGGAGCTGGTGGCCATGGCCAAGGCGCGGCCGGGGCAACTCGCCTATGGCTCGGCAGGGATCGGGTCCTCCCTGCATCTGGCAGGCGAGCTGTTCAAGCTGCGCGCCGGCATCGACCTGACGCATGTGCCCTATCGCGGCGCGGCGCCGGCGGTGACGGAACTGCTCGCGGGGCGGATCCAGGTGCTGCTGGCCGACGTGCCCGCGCTGATCGGGCAGGTGCGATCCGGCGCCTTGCCGGCGCTGGCCATCACCGCGCCCCAGCGTCTTGCCATCCTGCCCGATGTCCCGACCGCCGAGGAGGCTGGCGTGCCGGGGCTGATCAGCGAGACCTGGTACGGCGTGCTCGGCCCCGCCGGCATGCCGGCGGATCGCGTGATGATCCTGCACGGCGCGGTGCGCGCGGCGCTGGAGGATGAGGCGACACGGCGCGTGCTGCTCGACCAGGGCGGGCGCATCGTCGGGAGCAACCCGGAGGAGTTCGCGACCTTCATCCGCGGCGCCTATGACCAATGGGGCGAGGTGGTGCGGGCGACCGGGATGCGGTTGGAATAGGCGCCGGCCGAACGGCTGTCCCGGAGGGGTGAGGCGAGTGTGTGTTGGCGGCGGTGACGATGGAGAGGGGCTCTGCCCCTCTCCAAACCTCACCCCGCCAAAGGCCGAAAGGCCTTTGGAAACCTCGACCCGGTGCCGGGCACGAGGGCCTGGGCGGCATGGTGAAGGTCATGCCGGGCGCGGTGTTGGGGAAATCTGGGCATGGGGCATGGCGGGCCCTTGATGGGGCGCGCTGTCCGCTCTGCCCAACGCCAAGTAGTGGTTTGCAAAGGCCTTTCGGCGTTTGGCGTGCCCCTCTGCGAGGCACCGTGGTGATTCGGACCCAGGGGCGAATGGCCCCTCAGGTCTCGAGCATCCGCCGCAGCAGTTCGACGTCTTCCGCGAAGGCGCTGTCGGACTGCATCAGTTCGGAAATGCGCGACACCGCATGCATGACGGTGGTGTGGTCGCGGTTGCCGAAGCGCCGCCCGATCTCGGGCAGCGAGCGAGAGGTGAGCTGCTTCGCGAGATACATTGCCACCTGCCGCGGCCGGGCGACGTTACGCGCGCGGCGGGCGGAGGACATGTCGGTGAGGCGGATGTTGTAGTGCTCGGCGACCTTGCGCTGGATCTCCTCGATCGTCACGCGGCGGTCGTGCGCGCGCAGCAGGTCGTGCAGCACGTCCTGCGCGGATTCCAGCGTCACGGCGCGGCCGAACAGGTTGGCATGCGCGATCAGCCGGTTCAGCGCGCCTTCCAGCTCACGCACGTTGGACGTGATCTTGTGCGCTAGGAACTCCAGCACGTTCTTCGGCACCGGCACGCCGGCCGCGGCGGCCTTGGCGTGCAGGATGGACAGGCGCAGTTCGTAGGTGGTCGCATGGATGTCGGCGACCATGCCGCAGCCCAGTCGCGTCCGCAGCCGGTCCTCGAGACCGTTGAGGTCGGAGGGCGACTTGTCCGCGCTGATGATGATCTGCTTGCCGGCGTCGATCAGCGCGTTGAAGGTGTGGAAGAATTCTTCCTGCGTGTTGTCCTTGCCGATCAGGAACTGCAGGTCGTCCACCATCAGCACGTCGACCGAGCGCAGGCTTTCCTTGAACTCCATGGTCGACTGGCTGCGCAGTGCCGCGATGAAGCGGTACATGAACTTCTCGGCGGACATGTAGGCGACGTTGCGCGCGGGCTCGCCGCCGCTGATCGCCCAGGCGACCGCGTGCATCAGATGCGTCTTGCCGAGACCGACGCCGCCGTAGAGGAACAGCGGATTGAAGCCGGGGCTCGCGGGCTTCTCCGCCACGCGGCGCGCGCAGGCATGGGCGAATTCGTTCGGCTTGCCGACGACGAAGCTGTCGAAGGTGAAGCGCGGATCGAGCGGTGCGGACCACTCGCCGCGCGCATCCGCGGCGGCACTGCGCGCCGGCCGCGGCGCCAGTGATTCCGCGAGCCCGGCCGCTGCCGGCGATGCGCCGGCCGCCTCCTCGCCGCTCGTCGCGCCGCGCGGCTGCGGGCCGACGCGCACATCGACGCGGCGCGCCGCCGGCACCTCCTGCTGCCACAGTGCGCGCAGGCGATCACCGTAATGGCTGCGCACCCAGTCGCGCAGGAATCGCGTGGGAAGGTTGACGACGACCTCATCGCCATCGACGCCGACCAGCGTCATCTGGCGCAGCCAGGTGCGGTACTCGACCTCACCGACCTCGTCGCGCAATCGGCCGCGGATACGGGCCCAGGATTCCTGAAGGGATGCTGCGGAGCGCACGGAGTCGGACCCGGCCTGCTTCTCCATCACCTTCCCCCACTCGCTCCTTCACCGCGCTTCTCCCAGAAGCGAACCCCCGCTTTGCGGTTGGCGTGGTGAAAGAGGTCTGTCCCCCAATGATCCAAAGACTACCGCGTCACATGCCTGTCGCAAGCGACAAATGGCCGTGTGATACGCGCCGCACAAAGCACGAGTGCGCGCAGCACAGCGAGCGCGATGCATACACATCGCGCGCCGCCGGTAGCGATTCAAAAGCGAAAGCGTGACGCCGCCCGAAGGCGGGCCGGATCAGGCCTGGGCGGCGCCCAGGGCCTTCACGCGCGCGGACAGACGCGAGATCTTCCGCGACACGGTGTTCGCATGCAGCGTGCCCTTGGTGGCCGCGCGCTGCATCTCAGGCTGGGCCGCGCGGAAGGCTTCCTGCGCGGCAGACTTGTCGCCCGAGGCAATCGCCTCCTCCAGCTTGCGCACGAAGGTGCGCACGCGCGACTTCCGCGCCTTGTTGCGCGCCGTGCGCTTCTCGGTCTGGCGGATGCGCTTGCGCGCGGAGTCGGTGTTCGCCATGGGGCTTCCGGTTCACATACTCTGATTGCGTCGGTGGGCCGCGGGCGTCTGCGGCCGCGGCGAAGGCCGGGGTTCTAATGCCGCGCGGCTTGCGGCGTCAAGCTTTGGCCGCGCGGGAATTCCATGAAAACAGCAATTAACGATTCCGGAAGGCCGGCTTCCGCTTCTCGGCGAAGGCCGTCATGCCTTCCTTCTGATCCTCGGTCGCGAAAAGGGACAGGAAGAGCCGCCGCTCGGTCTTGACGCCCTCGGCAAGCGTCGTCTCGAAGGCCGCGTTGACCGCCGCCTTGGCCATGGCGACCGAGGGGCCGGAGAGGGCGCCGATCTTCTCCCCGATCTTCAGTGCCTCCGCGATCAGGTCGGCGGCGGGGACCACGCGGCAGACCAGGTTGGCGCGCTCGGCCTCGGCGGCATCCATCATCCGGGCGGTCAGCACCATCTCCATGGCCTTGGACTTGCCCACGGCGCGCGTCAGCCGCTGGGAGCCGCCCGCTCCTGGAATGATGCCGAGATTGATCTCGGGCTGGCCGAACTTCGCCGTATCCGCGGCGATGATCAGGTCGCACATCATCGCGAGCTCGCAACCGCCACCCAGGGCGAAGCCGGCCACGGCGGCGATCACGGGCTTCTTGACCTCGAGCACCGTCTCCCAGCGATCGCCGATGAAGTCGTTGAAATAGACATCGGGGAAGGTGCGGTCCTTCATCTCCTTGATGTCGGCGCCGGCGGCGAAGGCGCGCTCGCTGCCCGTGATCACGATGGCCGCGATGGCCGGATCCTTGTCGTAGCCGAGCAGCGCGTCCCCGAGCTCGGTCATGAGCTGGTCGCACAGCGCGTTCAGCGCCTGTGGCCGGTTCAGTCGGATGATGGCGACCTTCCCCTGGGTCTCCGTCAGGATCATTTCATACGCCATTGCGCCGTCTTCCTCGCCATGTCTGAGCCCAAGCCTGTAGCCCAGGCGAAGGGGCCCCTCAACGCTGGCGCCGGGGACAGTAGAATGTCGATCGGCCGGATTGGACGATGCGCGCGATGCCGGGGCAGGGCGGGCCGCAATGGGGGCAGGGCTCACCTTCGCGCCCGTAGACGGCGAAGCGTTCCTGGAAGCGACCGACTTCGCCATCCGCCCGGACATAGTCGCGCAGGGAGGACCCGCCGGCGCCGATGGATTCCAGCAACACCGCCTTGATGGCCGGAACCAGCCGGGCGGCGCGCGTGCCGGCGACGCTGGCCGCGAGGCGCCTGGGGGAGATGCCGGCGCGGTACAGGGCCTCGCACACGTAGATATTGCCGAGCCCGGCCACGATCGTCTGGTCGAGCAGCGCAGCCTTGATCGGCGTTTGCCTGCCGACCAGCGCCGCCGACAGCACGGCTTCGGTGAAGGCGTCCTCCAGCGGTTCCGGCCCCAACCCGGCGAGCAGGCGATGGCCGTCCTCGGCTCCGGTCGCCACCAGATCGACGGCGCCGAAGCGGCGCGGATCCACGAATCCGACACGCCAGCCATGATCGGTGGACATGACGAGGTGTTCATGTGCCTCGGGCGGTGCGTTGTGGCCGCGCGCATCCGAGGCCACGCCCTGTGGCCCGAGCCGCGCGACCACCGGCGCGCCGGCCTCCCGGGCCACCATTCGCCCGGACATGCCGAGATGGATCAACAGGCTCTCGCCGCCCTCAAGGCGCATCAGCATGTATTTGGCCCGGCGGCGGAAGGACAGCACCGCGCGACCTTCGACACGGCGCACCAACCCTTCAGGGAAGGGAAAGCGCAGATCGGGGCGGCGCTGCTCGACCTCGACGATGCGATGTCCCACCAGCACGGCGGCCAGGCCGCGCATCACCGTCTCGACCTCCGGCAGTTCGGGCATGGTGCCTCCCGCAATCGTGCGGCGCAGCCTAGTGCGTTTTCGAATGGACGACACCGGCCCGTGCCGAATTCCGCGCGAGCGGAAAACGCTCTATGCTGACCCCACCATGAGCGACAGCCCCCAGGACAGCGCCGATTTCGGCTACCGCACCGTGCCCCGCGCCGAGAAGGCGTCCATGGTGCGCGAGGTCTTCGAAAGCGTGGCCCCACGCTATGATGTGATGAACGACCTGATGTCGCTTGGCGTCCATCGGGTGTGGAAGCGCATCTTCGTCAACGCCATCGCCTGTTCCCCGCGCGAGACGCTGCTCGATCTCGCCGGCGGCACGGGGGATATCGCCTTCCTGGCGAAGGAACGCGGGGCGGGTCGCGTGATCCTGACCGACGTCAATCCCGCCATGCTGGAAGTGGCGCAGAAGCGTGCGCTCGATCGCGGCCTCGCCGCCGGGCTCGACTTCATGGTGGTGGATGCCGAACACATCCCGCTGCCCGACCGTTCCGTGGAGAAGATCTCCATGGCCTTCGGCCTGCGCAACTGCACCGACAAGGACGCGGTGCTGCGCGAGGCGCGGCGCGTGCTGCGCCCCGGCGGACGCTTCCACTGCCTGGAATTCTCGAAGCTGGAAGTTGCCGCGCTGGTACCGCTCTACGATGCCTGGTCCTTCAAGGCGCTGCCCGAGATCGGCGCGCGCGTGGCCAAGGATCGCGAATCCTACGAATACCTCGCCGAAAGCATCCGCATGTTCCCCGACCAGGAGACGCTGGCGCAGATGATGCGCGATGCGGGGATGGAACGGGTGGAATACCGCAATCTCTCGGGCGGTATCGTCGCCATCCACACGGGCTGGCGGCTGTAGCATCCGATGCTCGCCGGCCGCCGTATCCTGCTGGTCGTCTCGGGGTCGGTCGCGGCCTACAAGGCGCTGGAGCTGACGCGCCTGCTGCGCAAGGACGGCGCGACGGTGATGGCGGTGCTGACCGCCGGCGGGGCGCGCTTCGTGACGAAGGAGGCGCTCGCCGCCATCACCGGCGAGCGCGTGCATGATGACCTCTGGGCGGCCGAAGCCGAGATCGGGCATATCCGGCTCGCCCGATGGCCCGATCTGGTCGCGGTGGTGCCGGCTTCGGCGGACCTCGTCGCGAAGATGGCGAACGGGCTGGCGGATGACCTCGCCACCTGCGTGCTGCTGGCGACGCGCGCGCCGGTGATGGTCGCGCCGGCGATGAATCCCGCGATGTGGGATCATCCCGCGACGACGGCGAACATCGCCGCGCTGCGCGGCCGGGCCGTGATCATCGCCGGGCCGGCCGACGGGCCGATGGCCGAACCCGAAAGCGGCCCCGGCCGGCTGGTGGAACCGGCGGAACTGCTGGAGGCGATCCGTGCGGCGCTGGCCTCAGGGCCGCTGGCAGGGCGCCACGTCCTTGTCACCAGCGGGCCGACGCATGAGCCGATCGATCCGGTGCGCTACATTGCCAATCGTTCCTCCGGCAAGCAGGGGCATGCCATTGCGGGTGCGCTTGCCGCGCTTGGCGCGCGCGTCACGCTCGTCAGCGGGCCGGTGAACCAGCCGGACCCGCCGGGTGCGACGGTGGTGCGCGTCGAAAGCGCGCGGCAGATGCTCGCCGCGTGCCAGGCCGCGCTGCCCGCCGATGTCGCGGTCTGTGCCGCCGCCGTCGCCGATTGGCGCACGGCGCGCGAGGCCGGCCAGAAGATGAAGAAGGTACCGGGCGAGGTGCCGCCGCCGCTCGAACTCGCGCTGAATCCGGACATCCTTGCCACGCTGTCAGCCGCGGGACCGCAGCGCCCGGGTCTCGTCGTCGGCTTCGCCGCGGAGACCGAGCAGGTCGTCGCGAACGCCGTGGCGAAGCGTGCGAAGAAGGGCTGCGACTGGATCGTCGCGAATGACGTGTCAGGCGACGTGATGGGCGGGGCGGAGAATGCCGTGCACCTCGTCACCGAGGCCGGCGTCGAGGATTGGCCGCGCCTGGCGAAGGAGGAGGTCGCCCGCCGCCTCGCCGCGCGCATCGCGGAGGCTTTGATCTGATGCCTGTGATCGACGTCGTGCGCCTTCCGCATGCGGAAGGCCTGCCGCTGCCCAGCTATGCCACCGAGGGCGCGGCGGGGATGGACCTGCTGGCCGCCGTCATGTCGTCCATGACCATCCCGCCGGGTGGGCGGATGCTGGTGCCGACCGGGCTGCGCATCGCCATTCCCACCGGCTTCGAATTGCAGGTGCGGCCGCGATCGGGCCTGGCGCTCAAGAATGGCGTCGTGCTGCCCAACAGCCCGGGCACGATCGACGAGGATTATCGCGGCGAGCTCGGCGTCATCGTCATGAATTGCGGCGATGCGCCCTTCACCATCGAGCGCGGCATGCGCATCGCCCAGGCAGTGATCGCGCCGGTGGTCCGCGCCAGCTGGCACGAGGTCGCCGAGCTGCCGGAGACGACGCGCGGTCATGGCGGCTTCGGCTCGACCGGCACCTGACACATCACGGGGAGATGCGACGCCATGCCCAGGGACGCTCAGGGATTGAGCCTGACCGCCGCGTCGGATGAGGCGGCGGCGGCTTATGACCACGCGGTCGAAGGCTATCTGAAGTATCGCGCCGATGGCGGCCAGCGGCTGAAGGCCGCGATGGCGCTCGACCCCGAGATGCCGATGGGGCAGGTGATGCAGGGCGTCTTCGCCATGCTTGCCTACAACACGGCGATGGTCCCGCGCGCCCAGGCGGCGGCTGAGAAGGCCGCGCGCTTCGCCGGCAATGACCGCGAACGCGCCCATGCCGCCGCGCTCGCGCGCTGGGCGGGCGGCGATGTCGACGGCGCGCTGTCTGCCTGGGAGGCGATCATGGCGGCGCATCCGCACGACCTCGTCGCCTTCCGCCTGCACCATTTCTGCGCCTTCTGGCTCGGCCGCGCGGGGCAGATGCTGCGCGCGGTGGATGCCGTGGCTCCGCATTGGTCGGCCGAACTGCCGGGCTATGGTTCCATCCTCGCCTGTCGCTGCTTCGCCAATGAGGAAGCGGGTAACTACCAGGTCGCCGAGGAAGCGGGGCGCGCCGCCGTTGCGCTCGATCCGGGCGATCTCTGGGCGACCCATGGCGTCGCGCACATCATGGAGATGCAGGGCCGCCGCGGCGAAGGCATCCTTTGGCTCAAGGGGCTGGAGCAGCATTGGGAAGGCGGGTCCAACCTGCTGCATCACCTGTGGTGGCACCGCGCCATGTATCACCTCGAACGCGAGGAGCATGGCGAGGTGCTGGGGCTTTACGATCGCGGCTTCCGCAACCTCGACAGCGGGCTGACCCAGGCCATGCCGGATCTCTACATCGACGTGCAGAATGCGGCGTCGATGCTGTTCCGCCTCGCCCGTCATGAGGTCGATGTCGGCGACCGCTGGATCGAGCTCGCCGACAAGGCCGAGACGAGGATCGGGGATTGCCTCTCCGCCTTCACCCTGCCGCACTGGATGATGGCGCTTGGGGCCACGGGCCGGTTCCAGGCGGGCGCGCGCATGCTGGATGCGATCCGCGAGGCGGCGCGGCAGCCAGGCAGCCACGCCGCCATCCTGCGCGACGCCGCGCTGCCGGTCTGCGAGGCGGTGCTGGCCCATGCGCGGGGCGATTTCGCCGGGGCGGTCGCGGCCATGCGCCCGGCGATCGGGGTGATGCACAGCCTCGGCGGCAGCCACGCGCAGCAGGACGTGCTGGAACAGCTTTTCCTCGATGCCGCGATGAAGGCGGGGCTGGAGGAGGATGCGCGCATGCTCCTCGAACGCGTCGCCGGTCGCCATCCGGTGCCGCCAGAACGGCGCATCGGCTATGCAGATGCGGCGCGCGAGGTACTGCACTGACGCGCGGGGGTTGCAGCGGGGGCGCTGCGTCGCAAGAATAGGGACGGGTGTCGGCGCGCATGGTGCGGGCTGACAGGCGTCTCAATGCCGGTCGGGCCGCCGGCATCGGAGAGTTGCGCCCATGACGCCGCGACCCGCGCCGTATCCCTGCCGCTTGCCTGCCCCCGGCCTGCGCGAGACGGGCCATGGTTGAGCCGATCACCAGGACGGTCCGGCGCCCGCTCTCCTTGCTGCGGGAGTTCCTGGACAGCGAAGCCTCCGGCGGCCTGCTGCTGATGGGGGCCGCGGCGGCCGCGCTGGTCGTGGCCAATTCGGCGCTCGCGCCCGCCTATCACGGCGCGCTGCATGCCTATCTCGGGCCGATGAGCGTCGGCCACTGGATCAATGACGGGCTGATGGCCGTCTTCTTCCTGCTCGTTGGGCTCGAGATCAAACGCGAGATGCTGGACGGGCAGCTTGCCTCCTGGTCCAACCGCGCCCTGCCTGGGGTGGCGGCGGCAGGCGGCATGTTGGTGCCGGCGCTGGTCTTCCTGTTCTTCAATGCGGCTTCGCCGGAGACGGCGAAGGGCTGGGCCATCCCGACGGCGACGGACATCGCCTTCGCGCTCGGCGTGATGTCGCTGCTCGGGCCGCGGGTGCCAGCGGCGCTGAAGGTGTTCCTCGCCGCGCTCGCCATCATCGACGACCTTGGCGCGGTCATCATCATCGCGCTGTTCTATACGGGCGGGATCTCAACGCTCGATCTCGGCCTGGCGGCGCTGGTGCTGGCGGTGCTGGTGGGGATGAACCGCGCCGGGGTGTCGCGGCTCTGGCCCTTTCTGTTGCTTGGGGCCGTGCTGTGGTTCTTCGTGCTGCGTTCGGGCGTCCATGCGACCATCGCGGGCGTGCTGCTGGCCCTGACCATCCCGCTGCGGCCCGCGCCGGGCCGGCCGGACGACGTGGAACATTCCCTGCTGCACCAACTGGAACACGCGCTGCAGCGACCGGTGGCCTTCATCATCGTGCCAATCTTCGGCTTCGCGAATGCCGGCGTGGCCTTTGACGAGGCCGGCTGGGCCGCGCTGAGCGAACCCCTGACCATCGGCATCGCGCTGGGATTGCTGGCGGGCAAGCTGGTCGGGGTATTCGGGGCTTCGGCGCTCGCCATCGGGCTTGGCTTGGCATCGCTGCCCTTCCGGGTGACCTGGTTGCACATGCTCGGTGTCGCCCTGCTCTGCGGTGTAGGCTTCACCATGAGTCTGTTCATCGCCCTGCTCGCTTTTCCGGACGCGGTGCTGCTGCAGGAAAAGGCCAAGCTCGGCATCCTGGGCGGATCGCTGCTGGCCGGGCTGCTCGGCTGGATCGTGCTGAGGGTCGCACCGCCGCCGGCCGAGGTGCGGGCGGAGTAGGGGGCTGCCCCCCGCAACGCACATTTCCTGCGGCGGGGCGGCTTCGGGCGTCATTTCGGGCCACCGTGCCCGACGCCAGGTGATGGTTTCCAAAGGCCTTTCGGCCTTTGGCGGGGGGAGTCCGAGAGGGGCGGCGCCCCTGCCGGTTCCGCCCACGGTTGCAGTGCGGCGCCCCCGGGTCTATGCGCCCGCGCCATGAGCGACCTCCTCCCCATCCGCCGTGCCCTGATCTCCGTCTCCGACAAGACGGGGTTGATTGATTTCGGCCGTTTCCTCGCCGCGAAGGGGGTGGAGATCCTGTCCACCGGCGGTACCGCCCGCGCCCTGCGCGAGGCCGGCGTGCCCGTGAAGGACGTGTCCGAGCACACGGGCTTCCCGGAAATCCTCGATGGGCGGGTGAAGACGCTGGTGCCGCAGGTCCATGGCGGCATCCTCGGCCGCCGCGACCTGAAGGAGCATCTGGCGCAGATGGAGGAGCATGCCATCGCGCCGATCGATCTGGTCGCCGTGAACCTCTACCCCTTCGAGGCGACGGTCGCGAAGGGTGCGTCCTTCGAGGACTGCATCGAGAACATCGACATCGGCGGCCCGGCGATGATCCGCTCGGCGGCGAAGAACCATGCCGGCGTGGCGGTGCTGACCGAACCCCAGCATTTCGCCGAGATCCAGGCCGAGATCGAGGCCAAGGGCGGCACGACGCTCGCCACCCGCCGGCGCCTCGCCGCGGCCGCCTATGCCCGCACCGCGGCCTACGACGCCGCCATCTCCACCTGGTTCGCCCAGCAGGAACAGCAGAACTTCCCCCCGCGCCTCGCCTTCGCCGGTGTGCTGCGCCAGGGCCTGCGCTATGGCGAGAACCCGCACCAGAAGGCCGCTTTCTACACCGACGGCACCAACCGCCCTGGCATCGCCACCGCGAAGCAGATCCAGGGCAAGGAACTATCCTACAACAACATCAACGACACCGACGCCGCCTTCGAATGCGTCGCGGAATTCGACCGCCCGGCCATCGCCATCATCAAGCACGCCACCCCCTGCGGCGTCGCTGTGGCCGAGGATCTGGTCACCGCCTGGGACCGCGCCTTCCTGTGCGACCCGGTCTCGCCCTTCGGCGGCATCGTCGCCGCGAACCGCGTGCTGGACGCCGCCGCAGCCGAGAAGATCGCCGCCATCTTCACCGAGGTCGTCATCGCCCCGGATGCCGATGAGGCAGCCCGCGCGATCTTCGCCCGCAAGAAGAACCTGCGGCTGCTGCTGACCGGCGCCATGCCGGACCCCGCCGCCCCCGGCATGACCTTCAAGTCGGTCGCTGGCGGTTTCCTCGCCCAGTCCCGCGACGCCGGCCATGTCGCGGCCTCGGCACTGAAGGTAGTGACCCAGCGCGCCCCGACCGAGGCCGAGCTGCGCGACCTGCTCTTCGCCTTCCGCGTCTGCAAGCATGTGAAGTCCAATGCCATCGTCTATGCCAAGAACGAGGCGACCGTCGGCCTCGGCGGCGGCCAGCCCAATCGCGTGGACAGCGCCCGCATCGCCGGGTGGAAGAGTGAGGAAGCCGCCAAGGCCGCCGGCCTGCCGGAGCCGCTCGCGCGCGGCAGCGTGGTCGCCTCGGACGCCTTCTTCCCCTTCGCGGACGGGCTGGAGGCCGCGGCGGCGGCGGGCGTGACGGCGGTGATCCAGCCGGGTGGGTCGATGCGCGACGCGGAAGTGATCGCGGCGGCGGATAAGGCCGGGCTCGCGATGGTGCTCACGGGGATGCGGCATTTTCGGCACTGATGGAGCGGGGAGGGGCTTTGCCCCTCCCCGGACCCCACCCCACCAAAGGCCACAGGGCCTTTGGAAACCGATACCTGGCGCCTTGCGGCCATGGCAGGATG